>CBDBJK010000038.1:0-652188 GCA_965206395.1 Dehalococcoidia bacterium | reverse complement strand
TTGCTGTGTCCATCGCCGTCGGCGAGCAGAGTGAGGTCGCTGTGCGTGTGCATGTCGATGAACCCTGGGCAGACTATTAGGCCACTAGCGTCTATAGACTTCTCCGCGTCAGCACGATTGAGCGAACCTATGCGGGCAATCCTTCCGTCCTTGATGCCAACGTCCGCGTTGTACCAGGGATTTCCGGTTCCATCTACGATCTTGCCGCCGAGTATCACAACGTCGTACTCAGCCATATTCTATGCCCTCCTCACGCCTCGGTTTCCAATTATCGAAGGAGGCCATACACGCGCTCAGGTTTCACGAGCACGACCACGGCATCCTGCTGAACCATAGCGCTGTCGTACTCCTCCCAGTCGGGATGATCTTTGTCGCCGCAGGCGCGGTACACCTCGCGCAGCAAGACCCGAAGCTCCTCCGCGTCAGTGTTAGCAGCGTCGAATAGCCTGGCCTGACCCTCGACGGCGGCGAAACTGCGCCAGTCATCTGTTACGGCGAGCACGGTGCAATTCGGGTCACGTCGCAGATTGCGGACCTTCGCCGAACTCCCACGCACCGACACGAAGGCGGCGTTGCCCTTGTAAGCGCCACAGACGACGATGCTGGTCTGCGTCGCCCCGTTGCTTCGCCGAGTCGTAATCACGCCCCGATGATTGGTTTCCATAAATGGCCTGACATCTTTGAATTCCATACTCACCTCGGAATAAGGGGTTTAACAGGGGTTTAGGGTACAGGGTTTAGGGTTTAGATTCCCAACCCCTAACCCCCAGACCCCTGTCTGGTTACGGATTGTCTATCTGCTTGATTCTTCGCTCGTGGCGTCCGCCCTCGAAGGGCGTAGTCAGCCAGATGTCGAGAATAGATAGCGCCATCTCCAGCGTTATCATGCGCTGTCCAATAGAAAGCACGTTAGAGTCGTTGTGCTCGCGTGAGAGGCTAGCCGTGCGGGTGTCCCAGCACAGCGCGCATCGTACTCCGGGGACACGATTGGCTGCGATGGCCTCGCCGTTGCCCGACCCGCCAAGGACGATTCCGCGCTCGAACTCACCCCTTGCGACCGCTTCCGCGACGGGCCGTATGAACAGAGGGTAGTCTACAGTTTCCTCTGAGTGAGTGCCCATGTCTTTGACTTCGTGTCCCAGCGATTTCAGGCGCTGGATGATTTCCTCCTTATAAAGGAAGCCCGCGTGGTCTGAGCCGATGGCAATCTTCATCAATGGCTCCTGGTTGTCTAGATATCTGACTGGTCGCTCAATCCGCGCTAATCTCAACGGCAGAATCGACAAAACGCGGCATCACCTCGGTTGTGAACAGCCTCGGCGAGCGCGACGCTTCTTCGTGCGTGAGGTCGCCCCACTGGAACGACGCCACGAAGTAGTTGCAATCGCTTTCGTTCGCGTATCGCTCCATATACTCCTTCAAGGTTTCGGGTGATCCAACGATCAGGCCTTCGCTATGAAGAGTGTCATCGAATTCTGGCTCCCAAGGCGCTGCACCGGGGACGAGAGGCACTGGCTTTGGATGAGGCTCCGCGCCGACGGGCACGGGCTTTGCGAAGTTGGTTCGGTACACCTCGTAGGCGGTGCGAGCGCGGGCTAAAGCTTCGTCGTCCGTCTCCGCGACGTACACACGCTTGGAAGCTCCGTACAACGGCTCGGCCAGGTGAGGCAGGGTAGGGGGTCGTTCTCTTCTCGATTCTTCTCCCACGCTTCGAGGTAGCTCGTGGCGACATCTGGCAGAGTCTTGACTGTGCCGCGACCAATGAAGTTGGCGCCGTATCGACCAGCGTTTGCGGGGCTTCCGGCGTACCAGAATGGCGGGTGAGGTTGCTGTTTTGGCCTCAGCTCCATCCACAAGTCTCTGAAATTGTAGTGTTTGCCCCTGAACGTGAGGAAGTCGTTTGTGAGACCGAGCATCAGTATCTCGAAGGCCTCGTCGAAAAGTTCGGTGGTCTCATTCGGGTCGCCGCCCCACATAAGAAGCTCTTCGCCTACGGGCGCGCCCTTGCCGAAGCCGATCTGGAACCGACCACCGCTCAGATTGTCCAGCATACATATCTCTTCAAGCAGCCTGATCGGATGATGCAGCGGCAGCACGTACACTAGCGGGCCGAACAGCAATCGCTCCGTTCTCTGCGCGACGGCGGCGAGGAACGTTGACTGGCTGGGCGCCAAGCAGAGCGGGGAATGATGATGCTCCGCGAGATGGTAGCAGTGGATGCCTCCCTGGTCGGCCTGAGCTATCAATTCGAGCCGCTCTTGATACTGCTGGTCGGTGGGGACATCACGTCGCCGTTCGATGTGGTCGAAGATTCCGAATTTCATTACGATACATCCTTAGATTCTCTGAAACGCCAGTCGACGCGAAACGGATTGATACGAGTCGTCTCTAACATCAGCACGATTATAGGCGCGGCCCCAAACGCCGTCAACAGAAGCTCATGGTCGGTGCGCTGGCATCATTGAAAATGTTGGCACAAATTCACCTTACTCGCATCGCATGCACACCGCGCCATGTTCCTGGTGGTGTTGATAACACCCATATTGAAATTTACGGCGGTGAGCATATTCACTCAGGCTATCTGGATACGTCCCTCGTCGTTTTCGGCATTCGGTTTTCAGATAATGAAATCACACCGGCAGCACACAAATTGCACTCGCTTTCCCTGCATATGGCGAGCATGACAAACCAGAGGAGGCCAACGTGAATATAGACATATATGTGACGCCGTTCCTTGCCCATGCCAAGCGCGCTTGGGAGGACATACTGGGGCTCAATTTCTTTCCCCTTGGGACTCTCAAAACGACTGGACAGGGCACGACCGAGGACATCACGATAATCACACCCATCAGAGGATCTCTGAATGGCGAGGTTTTCTATGGATTCAACACAGAGACCGCAAAATCCGTTGCGAGCTTGCTGGTGTCGCGGGAAGTCGACGAACTTGATGATGAGGCGTTTTCCGCTCTAGGGAAGCTAGCCAGCATCATATCTGGCAACGCCGTGGCTATGCTGTCGAAGGGCGGTTACGAATGTCGAATAGATGCACCGCAAATAGTTCAATCCAAGGACAGCCAAGCCTTTCCAAGAGCGACAACGCAGATTCAAGCGTCATTCAATAGCGGCGTTGGGACTCTGCATATGAAATTCAGCCTGGTTGAGTCTCAGGACAACATGCAGGAATTGGCAGAGCTTCAGCATACATACAGGCGATAGATAGCGAAAGAAAAAGCCCTCTGGAGTAAGTATCAGAAGGCTTTTTCTGCCTCATAACAAAAGTGTGGCGAAACTAAAGGTCAAACCGGGCTTCAAGTTCCGACTAGCTATTGTTTCTCACACATCCGAAGCTGGATGTACGGCATTACATCTGAAGTAGAAGCGGAAGGTATGACAACCTTATGGCCGTGAGCGCCATCGTTATCGGTGTATAAGGAAACAATGCGAGGAGGGAAGAAAGGTGACTCCAATACGCTAAGTGGCTTAAAATAAGTCCACCACCAGAGTTGTCAACACCTTTGTTCAGTCCAATGATAAAGTCAAATCCACCGTCCCTGTTAAAGCTCGACCAATTATTTTTATCTTCGTCGTATTCTGACCACTGATGATTATGTTCCCCGTCACTACTCGTGGAGAGTGGCTGCGAGCCATGGGTGTGTTCCCGATTCTCAAGGTTGCCCAAGGGAAGCCCCACGGTGCCTCCAAGCTTACCTCCATCCACGCCTACTATTGTTCGCCCATTGGCATCGACGAACTCCGACCATCCATCTGGGCAGGATTCGCGATTAAAGGACATCACCGCGCCAGATGGCACAGCGCCTTCACCAGGCGGCCCAGGCGGCCCCTACTCGGCCCAGTGGTCAGGAACCCATTCTGAAGGAAAATTGCTGCAATCATTGTTGCGGCTAACTCTGAGCATCAGCCCGTTGCTCTGGTTGAGACAGACGTGAACCTTACTGCCATCGCCTCCTCCATGTGCACTTACAAACTCCGACACTGCCGCGCTCAAGGATATCCCCAACACGAAAACTGTGATGACCCCAATTCCTAGCGCCATCCATCTCTTAGGCTTCCTATCCATGATATTTCTCCTTCATCCGTGCGTGTAGACAGTCGTGCGAGTAGATTCGCGCATTGTGCCACATATGTCAAGAAAAGAGCAAGTCATTTGCAAACGAAGCGGCAGCAAACGCCTGTGACAAGGGCCTAAGGGTGGAGCTGGATGAAGAGAGCGAATCCAGAATGGCAGGATTCGACATTATTGGACATAGCAGATGCCTCTTTCCAGTGTTTGTGTTGCATCGCCGGTGTCCAGGTTTCCACGATATTTCACCCGCGACGATTTTCATTGAGCTGCCTTCTTCTCCTGTGCTTCTGTAACTGCTTCCGGTACACCAAATCTGCTAGCTTGTGTTTGCATGGTCTCTTGGTCAGTTTCGTGCGGTTCTGAGCATCTGGACATGAACAAATATCAATACACAAAAGAACGTGTCCCGACATTCTGTGGTACGATGTCGTTCTAGTTTTCGAGGGCATAGTCAGATGGCATCGACAGATTTCATTAGGTTGACAGATGCGGTGCTAGAATATGGCGTGAGCCGCAATAAGCTATAGGGCATGGTCAAGGGCAGCACGCTGAAAGCCTATGACGACCCCAGAGACAAGTGAGTGACGCTACTTAGTCGGCGCAAGCTTGATGACTTCTTTCAAGTCCGTGTTAAAGAAGGAGGGGAGGAGAGGTAATGGAATCCTTGAACGGGGCATCGTGCATTCAGTTTTCACGGATGAACGATGTAGGGTACATAGCACACCACAGGCCGACGCAATGAATCTGCACTTTTTTGACCGTAAGCCCTAAGGGGCCGACGCCGAGGTTCACCGAATGATAGGTCTGATTCTTAGTTTAATCCGGTTGCCGTTCAAACTAGCCAGTCTCCTGATTGGTTTCTTGCTATTGCCAGTCAAGATTGCCAGAGGGTTGGCATTTGTCATTGGCTGCCTGGTTCCGCTAGCTGCGGCGGTTGTGGTAGTTGGAATCCTGATATGGCTAGTTGCCATAAGGTGATTATGAAAGTTGCGCCCAGGGACGCATCATATACGGGCCAGAGTAGCAATGCTGATGATAAGAAACTGGCATCCTGATGATGCCAGGATACCAGTTTCTGAGAGGAACCAGAGATTCCTATGGGTTCCCAGGGTCGCCGTCTGAGAGGAACCAGGGCATTATTATAGCTTCGTGTGGCCAAAGGAACTCGAATCCCGCCTCTAGTGCATACTTCTTGTCCAGGTCTTCTCTATCGCCAATATGGTAGTAAACATCCGCCTCGAACTTCGCCTTTACTTCAGGGAGCATATGTTTCGGGACAACAAAGTCTACCGGAATGTTGTACTGGTCCCAGATGGCCTGCTGTGCGCTCATTGGACGGTCAGAACAACTGCCAATCAAGAAGCCTTTCTCTTGGACTATTCTCACCATATCCATGGTCAGAATTCCAGGCGGGTCTCCTATTTCCAAAGTACCGTCTATGTCAAAACTTATCAAAATCACCAATTAGGTTCCTCTCTCCTTGATGTGTCCTAGTTGAGTAATCTCTAAAGAGTAAGCGATGCAGCAGGCGCTCCCCCAGGGCCTAGTCAGGAGTGGCGCTCCACACTGTAAAGTTGCCGCCCAACGGCATGGGACCACCGGAGACAGCAATCTCAGGCTTTACCCCCGTGACCTGTCGAGCGCCCGCCCGTCCCTGTAGCTGCTGGATGGAGTCGGTGTGCATCCAGAAACGGCTGCGGCCGCTCCCGATGTTGCCGCCGCTAGGTAAAATGGGGTTAGGCCCCTCAATACTGATATCCGTCTGGTAAAAATCCAGGGCCTCTCCAAATTTAATGCCACGGTAGCCGAGGCCCTCAATGTGGAATTGGTGGAACAGAGTGAAGCCATCATACATGTTTTCAAAGGAGAGATCGGCTGCAGTTATCCCAGCGCCCTCATAGAGCTTCCTCGCGGTTCTGGCGGTATCCTCCTCGACCTCATCCAGGGTGGGAGTGAGACTCCTGGGTGTGGTATTGCTCGTCGCGTGGTTGAGGATATAGACGGGCTTCTGCTTCATGTCCTTGGCCCGTTCAGCGGTCGTGAAGAGGTAGGCCGCGCATACCATGATTGGTATATCGTTATCGAAGAGATTTGCTGGCTTGGCAATCCACCGCGCGTAATTGTAGTCCTCTGCCGTCAATTGCTCAGGCCGGTGCTGGGCCCAGTACCCCTCAGGGAACATGAGGCCGTTCCTTCTTGAATTCGTCATGAAGGGGGCCATCATGTCGTGGGTCTTGCCGTACTTCCGGCAGTACTCGGCGAACTGCAGAGCCGTTCCATAGGACGCCGGGGTACCCCAAAGACGGCTGACCGCGCTAGTTCCGGGAATGGCGTCATCAGCATTAGCCCCTCCCTGGTAGTACCGGCCTTCAAAGTTATGCCAACCTTTGAGCACCAGGCAGGTGTGAGCGCGTCCTTCACCCACAGCCTGGGCGGCAACGACGATGGCGTGAGACATACATCCCGAACCGTACATGGTGAACTTGACGTTTTCCAGCTCTGGCATGTTTTTTAAGATCCACTCAGCGCTCAGCTTGGCGATACCGTCCAGGGGGTCGTTAGTGGGATTGAAGGCGTTGACGACGTCCATGGGGATGGGGTCTTCTTCCTGCCAAAAGGCCCCTGTGGTAGTCACATTGTCGAGAACCAAGCCGTCAATCTGGTCTGGGGAGACACCCGCGTCCTCTATGGCTCTCCTGAGCGCCAGGATACTCCAGGCACCCACAGTCGTCTCGGGTTTTCCGTCCCAGCGCCGGGCCGTCGGAGAGTGCCCGACACCGACGGCTGCTACCTTCCCTCTGTGTTCCCATAAACCCAATCCCTCTGTGGTTCGATGCATGGAAGCCGGAGCATTCTGGGTGGTCATTGTTAACTCCTATCTTTTAGCTTTTAACATACTTGGGATAATAAGTGGGTCTAGCCTATTACACGCCACTCGGGGACTTTCTGGCCGTTTGCGGTCGCCTCGAATATCACTTCTACGCTGGCGCCCACTGGGACCTCGTCCACCGGAATTCCAGGGAGGTGGGAGTACATCTGGATGCCCGGGTCCTCGTCCATCATTATCACCGCGACGTTGAACGGTTGATCCTCCTGAAGCAGTCTAACAGGGCAGTCGTACACGACCCCGTAGTTGTATATCTTGCCTCGCCCACTCATCTCCCTCCATTCCAAGTTGTCCCCTGAGCCACATTGATTACACGTCGGCACCGGAGGATGCTGGAGCCTGTTGCAGGCTTTACAGTTCTGGATTATCAGCCGCTCCTCGTTGGCGGCGTCCCAGAAAGGCTTAGTCAACTCGTCGGGTTCCACACCCTGCTTTGCCATACAACCCCCTATTTTTGATAATTTCCAGAGTGGAATTGAAAGTGAAGTTCTTTACCTGGTCAACGATATTCCCATTGCTACTATATGTCAAAAGGTCTCGACAGGCGTTTCCCAGATGGATTTCAGTGCTTTCATAACACGCCATGCTGAGATAGCACAACAGACTATGCGCTGGAGTACGTGCCTCTGTCCAGGTCGAACAGGTGCTCTCGTCCGCCGTCGCCACCCATGAGGATCACCACGCACGAAGGCTCGTCGCCCTCAGCCCATTGCCTGTGGATATTCCTCGGGGAATCGTACCAGTATGCCAGATCGCCGCGCTCAATGTGGTGGTCTGAGAACACTTGAAGCTCGGCTTTTTCAGAATTGGTTCCATCGTCTACCCTTTCCCAGACGGTGAACCTCTCCTTACCGGATACTCCGCATTCCAGTCCCCATCTGTAGTGGGCATGTACCGGCGTAGGCTCGCCGGATGCGAACCTTGCGACGACCAGCCGGAACCTTTTGTCAGAGTCAACGTGGAGTATCCTTCCACCCAGGCCAGAGCTTCCCCCGCTGGGTTCACCTTGCAGCGTCAGGTCTCCGCCTTCCGACACAAGCCTTTGGAGCTTAGGCCCCAGAGACCATTCCATCTCCATCGTCTCGCCCTTCTCAGTGAGGGCCTTATCCACATCTGCTACGAAATCGTTCAAAGAGTATGCCATAGCCCTACCTCCCTATTCCTGATCCGATATTTCCCGATGGAATTCAGTGACTTCATAAACACACCATATTGCGATGGCACCGACTATACGACCGCCTGCCGATGCTGTCAACTGCTACCCCAAATGCTCAATACTAAAGTTTCGCAATCGACAATTTCAGAATGACTTCTGGCGCACCTCGACAGCCGTAGAGCGATGGCCGACTTACTGGCGGCTGTGCGCCTTCGGAACGCCCTTCATGACAGCACCCGCTTCTCAATTCCATTTGGCTTAATTGATTCAGCTAACAACCAGATTACCCTACGGGGCACACGCCTTGATGGCTTCAATCGCTAACTCTTTTGCGTCGGCCTCTAGAACCCCAGGTGCAGCCACTCTTGGAGAGACGATAGGCAGAGTAATCCCTGCCTCCCGAAAGTCCTGAATTCTCTCCTTACACTCTCCTGGCGGTCCCGTCATGGTAATAGAGTCTATCAAGGCTTCGGGTACAAGTCTGGCCGCCCTCTCCTTGTCTCCCTCTGCCCAAGCCTGCCTCACAACCTCTACTTCCTCTTGAAAGCCGCCTTCCGCCATTATCTTGCGATAGCGAGGGAAAAAACCGATGTAGGATGCAGTGGAATTACGTACCGTGTTTCTGGCTTTCTGTCTGTCGTTAGATATGATGCAGGAGATGCTTTTGGCTACTTCCACGTCATTGGGGTTGCGGCCAGCGCTTGTTGCACCTATGGCCACGTTCTCTGCTGCCTCCTTGCTTTGCTGCGGATTTCCCCACCCGGAAAGCAGCACACCATCCGAGATTTCGCCAGCAATCTGTGTCATCCTTGGACGCACCGCGGCCAGATAGATCGGTATTTCATTTCTGAGAGGCTCGAACCAGAAATCGAACTGCTCGATGTTTATTACTTTTCCCTGGTATGAGGCAACACCGTCTCGAAATAGAGCGCGAACGATGTCAACAGTCTCCAGGAGCCTCTGAAGCGGTTCAACATAGGGTTGACCATGCTCTGGCCCAACCTGCACCTTGTGGCTCGACCCCAGACCCAATATGAAGCGCCCGTTAGAGTAGTAGTCTACACACGCAGCCGCCATTGCTATCGTAGGAGCGCTTCTGACGAAAACGCTGCTAATGTTGGTTCCCAGTTTGATGGTGTTCGTCGCCATGGCGCAGGCGGTAAGGATGGAGAAATGGTCGCCACCGTGGGCTTCCGCCATCCATGCCGAGTCGTAGCCTAACTCCTCAGCGAGTTGCACACACTCCACGATTTCCATAGGCGATAGGCCACCTGAAAAGCCGATCCCAATTCGATCCATGATTTCTCCTCCTAGGGGTTAGTCATTGTAAAAGGACTACGGCAGTTTCTCACTCTCAGACATACGTGTGACCGTAAGGCCACTGTTCGGGCTGCTGCGGATCTCGTTGGCAAGTTACAATTTACTGAATAACGCTCGTGCATTGGACTGGCGTCTGCTATTTGGTTGCTAGTGGATTCACGGGCCTCGGCATGAATTGCCCATATCCTGGTTCCACGCTGGCTTTGCCATCCGCTACCACAATGCGGCCACGCAACATCGTGACTACCGGCCATCCCTTCAATGTAACGCCTGAGTAAAGGCTGTAGTCTGACCAGGTTCCGAAAAGCTCGTGGCTCACCGTCTTCTCCAGGCCCATATCGACGATAGCCAGATCTGCGTCCGAGCCTACTTGAATGGCACCCTTCTTTGGGTACAAGCCAAAGATGCGCGCCGCGTTAGTCGAGGTGACCTCTACTGCCCTCTCAAGCGTCAGCCTCCCCTTGTTCACTCCCTCACTCAGAACCAGTGGCAGTAACACGCCAGTCCCGGGGCCGCCGCGAGAGATATCCCATACGCTGCCTTTCTTGGCATCCCAGAGAGTTGGCGAGTTGTCAGAGCCTACACAGTCCACCAGCCCCGAAGCCAGTGCTTCCCACAGTGCATCGTTGTCGGCTTTATGGCGTACAGGCGGACTGAATTTCACGGCTGCCTCCGAAGTCTCAACATTGTGGAACAGATAGTGAGGGCAGGTCTCGCCATAGGTCTTGGGCCAGCGAGTTTTGGCATTTTGCAGAGCGGCAAGGGCCTCTCGTCCCGCCATATGCACGATGAAAACCGGCACATCGGCCTGCTCCGCAAAGAATGCCGCTCGTTGAATCGCCTCTGCCTCCGCAATTCCGGGATTTGCCTTCTCCCATTCTGCCAGGCCATCATGCTCGGAATGCGTTGCCTGAGACATGGCCCGGTTGATTATCTCGGAGTTCTCCGCATGGACACAGGCCAACGTTCCCTCGTATTTTGCCATGCGATGAAGCGTGTCAACCATGAGTCCGTCAGTCAACTCGTTCCAGTCGTCCCCTGGCGGCGCTCCCGCGAGGTTGCGGTACGAAAGGTAGAACTTGAAGCTGGGACAGCCCCACTGTTCGATGGACTCCTCGACGAAGGCGGCGCTAGCCTCATCGACTACTGATGGCGAGAAAATGAAATCGATGGTGGAGCGATTTTCGCCTATTTGCTTTAGTTCTGCAAACTGGCCTGGTATTATGCGTTGCAGCAGTAGCGCCGAAGTCACTCCGCCTATGGCTGCGGCCCGGCTGTCCGATTCACACTGGACGCCAAAATCGCCCCTGTACCCCCAGTGAGTATGAGTATCCAGTGCGCCCGGAAGAACATGAAGCCCGGTGGCGTCGATAGTAGTCTCCGCCTCAACCTGCGCTCCACGCTCCAGTATGGCGGCGATTCGCTCACCGCTGATGCCCAGATCCGCCTCTCGGATTCCCTGACCGGGAATTACGAGCAGGCCTCCTTTGATTAACGTGTCGTAACTCATGTTGCACCCTATACTGCGATTCGCTCTTTGCTCATTACATCTTTGACCACTTGCCCGTCCTGAAGCATCATGACGATGCTGGATTTGTCGCGCAGGACGCTTATGTTCTCGGATGGGTCACCTGTTACTACCAGAATATCAGCCGCCTTGCCAGGCTCGAGGGTTCCCCATACGTCCTGCCGACCAATGGCCTGGGCAGCCATCTTCGTTGCAGCGGTGATGATCTGTAGTGGGGAGACACCAAGCTCCTGAAAGTATTCCATCTCGTAGACAACGTCGAAAGGTGGAAAGACATGAGCACCGTCTGATCCGATGGCCGTGGGTGTGCCTATCTGATAGGCCTTGACGATAGCCTCTCGGCAAGACTCGTAGGCCTGTCTGCAATCCTCGATGAACCAAGCCACTTGATCCTCTGTGGGCTTGTAAGCTCGTGTGTATTCTCTCGCGTACTCTTCTTTGATCCGAAAGTGGAGCCAAGCGATGGTGGGCACGAAGACGCAGTCCATCTCCTTCATGACATGCAGCCCTTCCTCGTCCACAAATTCCCCGGAGTGCAAGGACATGATGCCACTACGTGCCACGTCTTTTATGCCCGCGGGATCATGAGCATGGGCGTGAACCCTCTTACCGAACTTGGCGGCCTCCTGAACGGCGGTTACCAACTCCTCGTAAGAGAGGTCTTGTGTGCGACCATCCATTATTTTGTTGCCAGGAACGCCGCTGGCCGCGACCTTCACATAGTCCACACCCTGACGAATCTGTTTTCGGACCATAGTCCTCACTTCTTGAGGGCCATTGACGGCAGTTCCGAGAAACACGTCGTTGTCGAAATAGCCCCATTCTGAAGTATGGTCTCCTATGCCAGCGGAACCCGATATGATCTGACCCGCAGCGACTACCTTTGGCCCGGGGATGAGTCCTTGCTTCACGCCATCGCGTATCGCCATGCCAACCTTGCCGCGACTCGCTCCGTCACCGATGGCAGTGCATCCCGTCTCCAGGATAACACGAGCACTCTCCGCGGCCTTGAGGGCGTTCATTTCCAGGGACTCGTTCATCGCTTGAAGCATCAGGCCGTACTCGCTGACGTGATAGGTCAGGTGTGTGTGAGCGTCAATGAGGCCAGGCATGATAGTTCGGCCTCCAACGTCAATCACCTGAGCGTCGGCTGGAACGGGCAGCGATTGCGAGGGGCCGACCGCTGAGATACTGGCACCTTTCACTACAATGCCGCAGCCATCCAAAGGCTCCTTGCCAGTGCCATCTATTAATCGGCCATTTATGAGAACAAATTCTGACATCTCACACTCTCCTTACTGGTTGACTTGGGACTCTCGGCTGAGTCTACCATAATTGGATTGTTATTACCCGAACAACGAGGCCCGCTTCTTAATGTCCTACATTTCATCCATAGTCGCAGCGCCCCTGGATAGGTCGGACTATACGACCACATTATGATGTTGTCAATCACCACTCGAAATATCCTATTTAGCCTCATAGCGCCATTCACCAATCATAACTGACCACAGAAGCGTCGAAATGGCGTGTTCAGACCGAACCTCACTCTTGATGTCGCCCACATCGTATGACACCACTACATAACCCTGCGAACGGCACTACAAACTGCTGTAAAGTCAGGTCGCCTGGCCATCAACCCTGCTGACGCAGGTGGCGCGCCGAAATATAAACGCAAGGAAATGAAGACGTTTGGCGAGACTGGACTTAGACACGTGTTGGATGCTGTGAAAGAGACGCTTTACTATACCTTGTTCTATTGCGCGGGCCTGAGTGGAAAGGAAGGAAGAAACTCGAATGGCGGGCTGGTGTTAGCAAAGTGTTAGCGAAAGCAAAAAAACAGGCCCAAGGAATTTATATCCCTTGGGCCTGTTTAATAGTCTAAATGCGGGTAAAGTGCTGGTTGCGGGGGCAGGACTCGAACCTGCGACCTTTGGGTTATGAGCCCAACGAGCTGCCGCTGCTCCACCCCGCGACGAATCAATTTTGTGTGTGGGTTATGAGTCCAATCCTTCTGCCGAAGGACCGCTGTTCGGTCCCGCGACGTATCGAGGTTCTATTAACTTCTGAATCCTGTCTCTCCAAGTCTTCCTACCCTACGTGCGGAGGGGGATTGAGACTGAAATAAACGAGTCTTAATGTGGGTCAAGTCCTCGGTCTATTAGTACCGCTCAGCTGAAACAGTTACCTGCCTTACACCTGCGGCCTATCAACCCCGTAGTCTACGGGGGACCTTACCCCTGACCGAAATCAGGATGGGAGATCTAATCTTGGAGTTGGCTTCGCGCTTAGATGCTTTCAGCGCTTATCGCATCCAGACGTAGCTACCCGGCAATGCCCCTGGCGGAACAACCGGTACACTAGAGGTCCGTCCTTCCCGGTCCTCTCGTACTAGGGAAAGCTCTCCTCAAATCTCCTGCGCCCACGACGGATAGAGACCGAACTGTCTCACGACGTTCTGAACCCAGCTCGCGTGCCGCTTTCACCGGCGAACAGACGGACCCTTGGGACCTTCTTCAGCCCCAGGATGCGGCGAGCCGACATCGAGGTGCCAAACCTCGCCGTCGATGTGAACTCTTGGGCGAGATCAGCCTGTTATCCCCGGGGTAGCTTTTATCCGATAAGCCACGGCCCTTCCACTCGGAACCGTAGGATCACTTTGCCCGACTTTCGTCTCTGCTCGACTTGTAGGTCTCACAGTCAAGCTCCCTTATGCCAATGCACTCTAAAGGTGATTTCCATCCACCCTGAGGGAACCTTTGGGCGCCTCCGTTACCTTTTAGGAGGCGACCGCCCCAGTCAAACTCCCCACCAGGCAGGGTCCCCCGATGTTGTCGGGGTTAGGGCCAAAATCACAGAAGAGCGGTATTTCAAGGTTGACTCCACCCCCACTGGCGTGGGGGTTTCAAAGTCTCCCGCCTATCCTACACATCTATGACCCCAGTCCACTGCCAAGTTAGAGTAAAGCTCCACGGGGTCTTTTTGTCCTGTCGCGGGTAGCCCGCATCTTCACGGGCCTTGCAATTTCACCGAGCCCCTCGTTGAGACAACGCCCAGGTCGTTACGCCATTCGTGCGGGTCGGAACTTACCCGACAAGGGATTTCGCTACCTTAGGCACTTTTGTTACTTCTCCGCATTATCGGAGAGGGCTGGTCATTTCTGCCAGCCTCTGCATGTCGCCATGCAGGTCGGACCATATCTTCTCGCTTGTTCCGCTAGCGAGTCTGGCGTATGGTCTCTGAGGATTCCTGAGAGTCTTTTGTATCGACGCGGGCGGAGCAATCTGTTGCTAGCTTCCGCTCTCGCCTATTTGGGCTAGAGTAATCAAGGGTTTACCTTGCCATGCTACGTCTAACGCACTGAGGTGATTAGCTCGCCAATAAATTCAGCGATCATTGTCACCCCCTCTCAGGCCTTTCCTGCTGATTGTCCGCACCGGACGCATTGTTACCGCCCAAGGGCTGGTAGCCCGAAGGCAGGTAGCGCCGGATACTCGGAGTTTCCAGCATATAGCCAGATTTTACAACGGCCTACGCAGTTCGAGGTATATGCTGAGGTTTGCACTTCAGCGTCTCGTGCTGCGCGGTCGACCGTTATAGTTACGGCCGCCGTTCACCGGGGCTTCGGTTCCGAGCTTTGTCCCGAAGGACGAACCCGTCCCCTTAACCTTCCGGCACTGGGCAGGCGTCAGCCCCTATACATCGCCTTTCGGCTTAGCAGAGACCTATGTTTTTGGTAAACAGTCGCCTGGGCCACTTCACTGCGGCCTGCAAGGCATCCAGCCAGTAAATGGCTATCACCCCACAGGCACCCTTTCTCCCAAAGTTACAGGGCTAAGTTGTCGAATTCCTTAACGAGGGTTCTCTCGTACACCTCGGGATATTTACCCCTGCCCACCAGTGTCGGTTTGCGGTACGGGCGCCAATGATTCTTGCAACGAGGCTTTTCTTGACGGCATAGGATCAACGGAATCCCCCAGGGCGTAAGCCCTAAAGTTTTCACCCCCCTCAACTCGTAACGCCAGAACGGATTTGCCTATCCTGGCATGGCCTACAGGGGCAAACGCACCATGTCCAATGGGCGCGCTCCGCCTACCTTCCCGTGTCCCCCCTTTGCTTTATAACAAATTATCAGCGGTGCAGGAATCTTAACCTGCTGTCCATCGCCTTCGCTTGCTCGCTACGGCTTAGGCCCGACTTACCCTACGTCGATCAGCGTTGCGTAGGAAACCTTGGGCTTTCGGTGTCCTGGATTCTCACCAGAATTAACGCTACTCATGCCGGCATTCTCACTTCTCAGCGCTCCACTAGACCTTGCCGGTCTAGCTTCACCGCACTGACAACGCTCCCCTACCGATCCGCCTAGATACAAGGCGAATCCCGCGGCTTCGGTGGTGGACTTTAGCCCCGTTACATTTTCGGCGCAGGACCCCTCGACTAGTGAGCTGTTACGCACTCTTTAAAGGGTGGCTGCTTCTAAGCCAACCTCCTAGCTGTTTTAGGAATCCCACTTCCTTTCACACTTAGTCCACACTCCGGGACCTTAGCCTGCGGTCTGGGCTGTTTCCCTCTCGACAATGAAGCTTATCCCCCACTGTCTCACTCCCAAGGATCATCTTGAGGCATTCGTGGTTTGGTTGGGGTTGGCAAGCTCACGCCCCCTAACCCATCCAGTGCCCTACCTCCCCAAGACTGCCTTGAGGCTGTACCTAAATACATTTCGGGGAGAACCAGCTATCTCCGGGTTCGATTGGCATTTCACCTCTACCCACAGCTCATCCCAGCACTTTGCACCGTACACGGGTTCGGTCCTTCATTCCGATATTATCGGAACTTCAACCTGGCCATGGGTAGCTCACCCGGTTTCGGGTCTAATCCAAACAACATTCCAGACATAATGGAAACTCCGTCTCAGGCTTCTTCCTGAAATTATCGTTGCATCATGGTTTGCTCCCGAAGGAGCGCTCCAATCAGCGCAGAGGCATTCAGGTGTCCGCCGTCGGCTTTGTTTCCGCCCGGGTAACGCCCTATTCGGACTCGCTTTCGCTTCGGCTTCGGAACTTCTATTCCTTAACCAAGCTGCCTAAATTAACTCGCCGGCTCATTCTTCAATAGGCACGCAGTCACCCTTCCTCAGAAGGACTTCCACGGCTTGTAGGTCTACGGTTTCAGGTCTATTTCACTCCCCTCCCGGGGTTCTTTTCACCTTTCCCTCACGGTACTGGTTCACTATCGGTGGCCAAAGGTATTTAGCCTTGGAGGGTGGTCCCCCCAGCTTCCCACAAGATTTCACGTGTCCCGTGGTACTCAACAGCACATCAGAAGCCTTCACCTTTTCGCCTACAGGACTATCACCTTCTTCGGTCGTCCCTTCCAGGTTCGTTCGGCTAAGCTGAAGGTTTTTTACTTCTCGCCCCTTGCTGAGGTTGGAGCAGACGTGTGTTACAACCCCCAACGGACATAGGACCTCAGTCCACTAAGCCCGCTAGGTTTGGGCTGATCCCCGTTCGTTCGCCACTACTAGGGGAATCTCGTTTGATTTATTTTCCTCAGGATACTTAGATGTTTCAGTTCTCCCACTTACCCCCCTGACGTGTCAGGGTATCCTGGTATGACCCAGGATGGGTTTCCCCATTCGGGAACCCCCGGCTAAGCTTGCTAGGCAGCTCACCGAGGCTTATCGCAGTCTTGCCGCGCCCTTCTTCGGCCCTTGGCCCCAAGGCATCCACCGTAGACCCTTAATAACTTGACCCACATTAAGGCTCGTTTAATTCGATATTTTGACAGGATTCAGTTGTTAAGGTGCAAAAAAAGACGGCTAGGTAATCCCAGCCGTTGCCAAGACTTACCCTTTCGGTCTTTATGTTAGGTGAAGGTAAATTTCATAGTTTTGATTCTTTCACCAAAAACAAATTATAGATTACAGCCATTAGCTCGTCAAGTGCTTTTCAGCCAATTCACGCAGATTCATTAACATTCGTTTCAGCCACTGTTTGCCAGGGATAAGGGAGATGCCGCACAACCCGCTGGCGGCACATCCTGGCGCGAACGCACGGCCACTGTTGACGCCTTGAGTATAATGACGAGAGTGTCGTGTTGACGGCGAAAGGCTCGCCATCTATACGAGAGTTATTAGGTTGTGTTGACATTTCATCTGAGCCATATGAGAGCACCGACGAAGTTCAAGAATCCCAGGAAACGCGATGACAGCTTGTCAAAGCGAGAGAAGATATGCCGGTAGTGCTTGATCTTGTTGATGAAACACTCCACAAGGTGGCGCTCTCGGTAAAGGTACTCATCATACTCTCGTGGCGTCTTTCGATTTGACCGAGGTGGAATCACAGGTAACGCGCCCCTGCCCAGGATGCATTGGAGAAAATCCATCGAATCGTATCCCTTATCAGCAATCACATGCTCGGTTTCGAAATCAGCAATCAATGCCTGTGCCTGGGTGATGTCGTGACGTTGACCTGCTGTGAGCTCAAAGCGCAACGGGTTGCCCAATCCATCCACGCTCACGTGGATCTTGGTACTGAACCCGCCTCGGCTCCGGCCAAGAGCTTGGGCCGATTGGCCACCGTTTTTTTGGAGGCTCCAGCAGCACAGGGATGAGCGCGAACCACAGTGCTATCACAGTGCTATCACAGTGATGACATGCTCCATATCGGGGTCTTGCACAAAATGCTGATGCATTCGTTCCCATACACCCTTTTCACACCAGCGTGCGAAGCGCTTATATACGCTGTTCCAGTGACCGTAGTGCTCAGGCAGCAGTCTCCAAGGAGCACCACTTCGTGCCATCCACAGGATGGCCTCGACGTAGCGCCTGCAATCGTCCTCCTCTCCAACGTAGAGGTCTGGGCATGAGCGCAGAAATTCAAGGATTTTCGACCATTGTTCATTGCGTAATTCAGTCGTTGACATGTATCCATTATGCACCAAATGTCAACACAACCTAATCGCTCCTATGCAGAAATGGGTAGTATCTCAAATGACGTTCTGCTGCATCAGCCTTACGATGTCGGCCTTGCTGTAGCCAAGGCATGTAAGTATCTCTCCGTTGTGCTGACCAAGAAGAGGCGCCGGGCGACGAACCGACCACGGAGAGTCTTCCATAATGAATGGCCTGCCAGGATACCTGAGCAATCCTGCCTCCGGGTGCTCGATTTCGGCGAAAGCTCCCCGCTTTTGAAAGCTGGCGTCGTTGTTGAGGTCCTCTATAGTGTTTATAGGGGCGCTGATTACGCGGGCTTCCTGGGCCGCGTGCCATGCTTCCTGCTTGGTTCGGCTTAGAATCCAGGGCAGGAAATATTCCTCGAACTCTGCCTGAAGATTACGGTCACTCTGGGCTTCTGGTGTGTGCCACTTTGGGTCTTCAAGGAATTCGGGTTCTCCCAGCATCTTCACTGTTCTGGGAAAGTAACCTCCACCACCTGTTATTTCCACATAGCCATCCTTACAGGGAAAGACACCCTGCGGGTAGCCTCCAGTGTTCTCAAGTGGCCTACGACGGCTGATTTCGCCGGTGTACTGGTATGCAATAAGCATACTCATTCGGCGGTCTATAGTTCCTATCTGCGTCTCCATTATCGATACATCAACGTGTTGACCAATCTTCTGGAGCCGGGCCGCAAAGAAGGCTCCCATCGTGGCGACTGCTGGGGTACTTCCCGCCTGATACAATACGACGGCGTCTGCCATCTTGATGGGTTCTCTCTCTTCGACGCCAGTGGAATACATCTCGCCGCCCATTGCATAAAATATCGCGTCGGAGCCTTTGTAATCTCTGTATGGGCCGGTCTGACCGAAGTTCGAGATCGATGTCATGACCAGCCCAGGGTTGATTGAACTGAGGGTAGCATAGCCCATACCGAGCTTTTCCATCGTCCCAGGCTGGAAACTCTCCACAACTATATCGGCGTCTTTGACCAGGCTTCTCACAACCTGTTTAGCGGATTCTGTTTTTAGGTTAAGGGTAAGGCTGCGCTTGTTAGTGTTGAGATGGAGGAATAGACCGCTTTTCTCCAGGTGAGGCTCGTCATCAGGAAACGGCCCAAGGCGTCTAGACCCGTCCCCACCGTCAGGTCGCTCGATCTTGAGAACGTCAGCACCATAGTCCGCCAGCATTTTGGTGCAATAGGGGCCTGAGATATAGTTAGTGAAGTCGAGGACCTTTATGTCAGAGAGGGCCTGGTCCTGCATATCACCTCCCGGGCAGTATCTTTTACTTGCGCAGAAGTCTATTAGGGTGGCTTGAGTTTGTCAAACGAGTTAGGCAAGCTATAAATTACCCTCGAATCGGGTCAGAGAACAGCATGTCTTGACATAGCGGCGATAATGAGGGAGGCAAATTTCTAGTCGGAGGGATAGATAGCTACAGTGAAGTGGTTCAAAGGAAATATACACACCCATACCAACGCGGGAGGCTCAAGGATTGGTTATCCTAATGGTGACACTGACGGAAACCTTTGGGACAGAAGCCGCCTATTCTCCTCGCGGCGACGAGCGCTATTTTCGTGCCACTATTACATCCTCCAATGGCGCTCAAGCCTGGACACAGCCAGTATTCCTCAAATAGAACTACCCTTGAAACAGGAGATGACGCATGACGTCTAACGTAGAGAATGGAGTCAACGGGCCGCTGAAAGGGATAAGAGTCCTTGATTGGACGATGTGGCAGTTTGGCCCGGTCGCCACTTCAATGTTGGGCGACCTGGGTGCTGACGTAATCAAGATCGAACCGTTGGATGGAGACAACGGTCGTAGTCTCGGGAGGGCCTCGAACCTCAATACGACTTTGCCCGCCGACCGCAGCGCCTATTTCGAAGCCTGCAATCGAAACAAAAGAGGAATCGCGGTCAATCTGAAGACTCAAGAGGGCAAAGAGATAATTTACAGCCTGGTGGAAAAAGCAGACGTCTTTGTCCAGAACTTCCGTCAGGGGGTCGCCGAGCGATTGGGATTAGGTTACGAGAACCTTTGGGAGATCAATCCCATGCTCATATACGGCTCGGCCTCCGGTTATGGCCCCAACGGGCCGGACTCACATCTACCTTCCTTCGACGGCTGTGCGCAGGCCCGTAGCGGCCTTATGATGTCGGCGACGCCCGTCGGCGCAGACGAGCCGACTCGCATCACTCAAGGCATTTCTGATCAGATGGGGGCCATCACCCTCTGTCTTGGCATACTCGCAGCACTGGTAGCTCGAAACGAGCGTGGCATTGGACAAAAGGTTGAGACTTCTCACCTCAGTGCGAATATGTGGCTCCAAGGGATGGGCGTGAGCATGGGACTGATGTTAGGCGGAGGAAGATTTGGCCCATATAGTCGCGAAGCTGCCACGAATCCGCTTGCTAATTTATACAAGTGCAAGGGAGGCCGCTGGCTCCAGCTTATGCACATGCAGGCAGACCGCTATTGGAAGCCCTTCGTTGAGGTGCTCGGCATTCCAGAATTGGGCGATGATCCCAGATTCGCCACCATGCAGGTGCGAACTGAGAACTCTCGTGAGATAGTGAGAATACTCGATGAGAGGTTCGCCACTAGAACAGTAGACGAATGGGACTCGGCTTTTCGACAGGCGGGGGACTTTATCTATGCCAAGGTGCAGCGGATTGATGAGCTTACTGACGATCCCCAGGTTGTCGCTAACGACTACATAACCGCTTTCGATCACCCGGCTATTGGCTCGGTGAAGATGTGCAATCACCCCAATATATACAGTGAGACACCGGCTGGAATCTGGAGAGAAGCGCCCGAAATCGGCCAACATACCGAAGAAATTCTCATAGATGAACTTGCCTACGATTGGAACGGTATCGAAATGCTGCGAAATGCAGGCGCTATTTTATGAATGCCTAAATTCAGACATCAATTCACCCTGGCGGGCTATAAGCACCTGGATTCCATTCGTCAGAAAAAGATTTGGCGTAAGGGCGTCAAGAAATTGACAGTGGCCTCACTCCATGCGAGAACCGCCCCAGGAACGGGACACCCCCTCAGCAGTAGGCTCGACAATGACGTTGACGACTGCCGGTTTGCCACTTTCGAAGGCTCGCTCAAGAGCTGGCCTGATCTCGTCAGGGTCTTCTACCTTCTCGCCATAGGCCCCCAGTGCAGTAGCCATATCATGGAAGGCCGTGTATCCTAGCTCACGACCGGGCTTGCGACGCTTGGGCGTTCGGGCTGTCCAACCCGCGTTATTGCTGATGACAGTTACGACCGGCAAGTTGAAACGCACGCAGGTATCGATCTCCATCGCGTTCATCCCCATCGAGCCGTCGCCGTGCAGTACCATCACTTGCTTATCGGGTTTGGCGATTTTCGCCCCTATACCATATGGCAATCCAACCCCCATAGTGCCAGTGACGCCAGAGTTTAGCCGGTGGCCCGGTAGGTAGGTAGGTATCGACTGTCGGCCAAAGTGCAGGATTTCGTTGCCGTCCACGCACAATATAGCATCCCTGTCCAGAACGTCGCGGATCTCTTTGCAGAGCCGCAGTGGATGAATAGGTGCTTGACCTGAGTTCAACAATTGATCCATTTGAGCGGCCCGGCGGTCGTTGTCCTCTCTCAGATGGACAACCCAGGGGGATTCCAGAGCACTCGCAAACCTGGATTCTTGGGTCTCAGCCTCGTCTGCGAACTGCCCCAGAACAGCTTTCGCATCGCCGACTATACCCAGGTCAATGCTGCGATTGTGTCCTATCTCGCTGGCCTCGATGTCTATCTGGATGATCTTTGCGTCGCTATTGAAGCGGCGACCATACTGCATCATCCAGTTGAGCCTCGTGCCTATCACCAGTATCAAGTCAGCCTCACGCATAGCTGTGCTTCTGGCTCCCTGAAAAGATACAGCGTGGTCTTCGGGCACGAGGCCTCGAGACATCGGTGGAGTATAAAAGGGGGTATTGGTGATGTCGACCAGACGCTCCAACTCTAACGCGCCACCGGAGAAGAACACGCCGCCTCCAGCGAAGATGATGGGTCGCTTGGCGTTGGCGAGCATGTCTATAGCCTCTTTGACTATACCCGGCTCTGCAGCAGGTTTACTGAGCTTCAAGGCTCGAGTAGGTTGAATTGCGCTATCCTCTTCTAACTCTTCGTACAACACGTCTCCACCACAGTCTATATATACCGGGCCGGGACGCCCTGACGTGGCCTGTCTATAAGCTGTACTCACGATTTCTGGATATCGAGCCGCCGAGGTAGGGCGATGCCAGTATTTGCACAGAGGCTGCATCACACTGACCTGATCGACCTCTTGAAAGGCTTCCCGTCCAAAATCGCGAACCGCGCTCGACCCCCCGAGGATTATCATTGGAGCGCAATCGATGGAGGCGGTGTAGACTCCTGTAAGAAGGTTCAGCGTACCTGGCCCAGATGCGGCGGTACACACGCCAGGCTTGCCCGTTACTCTGGCGTAGGCGTGGGCGGCATATGCTGCTGCCTGCTCGTGTCGGAAATCTATAGTCTCGATCCCGACATCCTGGCAAGACATCACGAGGTCGAAATTGGGGCCTCCCATCAGGTAAAAGAGTTTCTCAACCCCTTCTTCCTTCAGTGTCCTTGCTATGAGATAGTTTCCATTCACGATACCCATTCTCTCCTCCTGAAGTGTGTCTGATGGGGGCGCCCTACCAAAGAAGCTCTCCAGTGAAACTGAGCAGAGCCTCGATTTTCAAAAATCGCTGAATCCTGGTAATGTTATCACACGGCAGTGCATAGTTACGAAAACGCAAGCCTCATTTCCGGGCACCCTCCCCAGGTTGCTCGGATGCCAGTGGTTGCCTCCTCTGGACGTGACCGGATATTAACTCATGGCTATCAAACGATTAGATTGCTTCCCGCAATTGGGTCTGCTTAAACAAACTTGACCCGTTCAAAGGGCGCGCCTATAATCGTCGAAATGCTGGTCTGCAAGAACAAGTTTACACTGGGAACCTTCGTGTTCAAATGGTTCTTTTGCCGCAATCAGAGGATTAATTATCGACGGCAAGCCCTTTAATGGCGCGGTGAACGCAGACTAGAAAGAGAAGGCGTATAGATGGCTCAGAACCAGTATGGTGCGATAATAAAAGGAGCAAAATGATGGCGATAATCAGAATCTATACAGGGAACGACGGCCAATCACATATGGAGGGGCTGGACCTAGTGGTCCAACATCATTGAAATGAATACCATGATAGTCATTGTTCCTCTTGGGGGTTCAATCGTAACGTTGAACCGAGGAGGAACCATGATGTCTACCAAGAAGTACCGTATCAGACTGACTACCGACGAACAACAGGAACTCAACGCCTTGGTCTCACGCGGTCGGGCTGCGGCGTACAAACAGACCCATGCGCGCATTCTGCTGATGAGCGATGAGTCACGCTCGGACGGGGGAATGAAGGACGCGGACATCACCAGCGCGCTCGGTGTGGGACAGTCAACGGTCGAGCGAATACGCAAGCGCTGTGTGGAGGAGGGGGTCGAGTCTGCGCTGAATCGCAAAAAGCAACTGCGTCGGCGTCAAAAGAGACTGGACGGCGAAGGTGAAGCACGGTTGATAGCGATGGCCTGCGGGGAACCGCCGGAGGGGCGTGCCAGTTGGACCCTGAAGCTGTTGGCTGACCAGTTGGTCGAGTGTGAGATAGTCGGGACCATTAGCACCGAGACGGTTCGCCAGGCGCTTAAAAAAAAACGAACTGAAGCCGTGGCTGAAGCAGAGTTGGTGCATCCCGCCCGGTCAGAGCGCGGAGTTTGTGTGCGCGATGGAAGACGTGATGGAAGACGTACTGGAGGTCTACCAACGGCCGTACGATGGGAATGAGGTTCTGGTGTGCATGGATGAGACGAGCAAACAGCAAGTCAAGGAGACGCGAGTGCCGCGTCCCGCAGCGCCCGGCTTATCGGCGGCATACGACTACGAATACGAGCGCAATGGAGTGAGCAGCCTGTTCATGCTGTTTGCACCGTTGGACGGATGGTGCCGAGTCGAGGTCAGAGAGCGTCGCACGAAGGTGGACTGGGCGCATGTGATAAAGAAACTGGTCGACGAGGACTACCCTGACAGAGACCGGATCGTGCTGGTAATGGACAATCTCAACACTCACAAGCTGTCCTCGCTATACGAGGCATTCGAGCCTGCTGAGGCGAGGCGTATAGCTGAGCGACTGGAGATACACTACACTCCCAAACACGGGAGTTGGTTGAATATGGCGGAGATAGAGATCGGTGTGCTGGCTCGACAGTGCCTGGACCGACGGATTGCCAATCAAGACATCCTGCGCGGCGAGGTCAATGCTTGGCAGAATCAACGCAACCGGGATGTGATACGAGTGGATTGGCGCTTCACTACCGAGGATGCGCGCATCAAGCTAAAGTCACTCTACCCATCAATACAAAAACGTTGAACCACTAGCTTCTCATCCAGATTTGACGTCGATGCAACCTACCCAGGGAATCCAGTTTCGCAGGAGTGAGGCAGGCCAGTTTTCCGACTGGCATAACGCCCCAAGACGTCAATATGTCATAGTCCTGTCCGGTGAGATGGAAATTGGTCTGGCAGATGGAACACTGCACCGGTTTGGGCCAGGTGACGTTTTGCTGGCTGAAGACCTCACAGGTCAAGGCCATACCACACGGGCGGTAGGCAACGAGCCTCGCGTATCTGCTACCGTTCCTCTCGCAGAGTAACAGGCGGACGAAGGTACAAGCGCTTGGAGAAATGGGCGCTGTCAAGGCAGGATATGCTGAAAACTGGCACAGCCATTGTCATCAAAACAACATCGTTCTCAGCAGTCTTTGGATAAACATCATGAGGAGGTTAGTCAATGAGACTGGAAGGTAAAGTCGCTTTCATAAGTGGTGGCGCTCGCGGCATGGGCGCGGCTGAGGCTCGCATGTTTGCCCGCGAGGGGGCGAAAGTCGCCTTCGGTGATATGCTCAACGAAGAGGGTAAGAAGGTCGAGGCTGAAATCAACGAGACCGGAGGGCAAGCCCTTTTCATTCCCCTGGACGTCACGGACGAAGCCGATTGGAACAAGGCCATCGATGCGACCATAGCCCGGTTTGGCAAGCTGGACATACTCGTCAACAACGCTGGTATAGCGGTATGGAGCGCCCAGGACGATGCCACCGCCGAGGAGTGGGACCGAGTGATGGATGTGAACGCCAAAGGGGTTTTCCTGGGTACGAAGGCTGTCATACCACAGATGCGCAAGGCGGGAGGAGGCTCAATCGTCAACATCTCTTCTATATCGGGAATGGTGGGTCAGGATAACATCCATCCGGGCTACAACGCCTCGAAGGGAGCGGTGCGATTACTGACCAAGGCGACTGCGATTCAATATGCCAAGGAGGGCATCCGAGCCAACTCCGTGCATCCTGGCCCAATAGCGACCCCGATGACCGAAGCCGGGCGCTTGGACCCTGAGCGACAACAGAAAACAGTGGAAAGAACGCCGCTCGGAAGGTATGGTCAGCCAGAGGACGTGGCATATGGGGTGTTATTTCTTGCATCGGATGAGTCGTCGTTCATGACCGGAAGCGAGTTGGTGATAGACGGCGGTTACACGGCTCAGTAATTTTCTGTTCATCTCTGCGGAAATCCTGAAAGCATAGAATCAACGGCCAATCAGATACGAAATCAAACTAGAAATGTCATATTGATGGCTGAGAGTAAGGATGGAGAAGAGCAAATGAGCAAATTTCGCATCATGCCTCACGGTCGGCTGCAAGAGTGGGTAGCCGAGGAAAAGGGTTACTTCAAGGACGTTGGGCTGGACTACGAATTCATTAGCAACCAGCTAATCAGCGGACCAGCCGCGCCTGCTACCGTCACCTCTGACGAAGGGACTCCCGCAGAGGTGAAGCAGGGAGCTTTCGAGTCGATGGAGGAGGGGCGCAGTAGCAATATCAGCTCTGCGTGCCACTGGGCAGTGGCTATGGCCGCGTCCGGTGAGCATGGCCGTATGTGGGGACACGCCTACTCGGTGACGCCTTCGGCCATCTGGGTGCCGCCAGACTCATCCATTCAAGAACCGGAAGACCTGGCAAACGTCCCGGTTGGCGTCGGTTATCACTCTGGCAGCCACTTCTCTGCTCTTCAGGCGCTAGAGAAGTTCCTCAAGCCCGAAGAGATCAGGTTAGAGTTCATCGGCACTCCCCCAGATAGGCTGCAGCTTTTGTTGGACCGGCGAGTGAAGGCGGCTAACGTATTCGGCGCTGGGTACTACATCCTGGAGCAGCAGGGGTTCCGTCAGATCGCGGACACCAGCTTCATGATCGGATTCCTGATCAACGGGGATGCTTCGGATGAGGACCTGTATAGATACTTCGAGGCTCTTCAACGCGCCCAACGTGACATCGACGTGGAACCAGAGCTTTACAAACACCATTTGCTGACCGAGTTGCGTCCAGAGTTCAAGCCACTACTCGACGTGAGGAAATGCGGTATTGGCGAGAGGCTGGTGTTCGAGCCTTACACCCGTGAGGTCTTCGAGCGGACTCATCGCTGGATGGTAAACTGGGGAATGTTCCCCCAGGAGCAGCTAGCGAGCGCGAATTACGAGTCTGCCGTACTAAGAGCGTCTAACAAAACCTAATAAAAGGGGTTAGAATCTGGACATTCTCTGGAGGAGGATGACCTAATGTCTAAGCCCCTTGTAAGCGATGAATTCTGGGAACTGGTGCAACCTTTACTGCCGCCACAACCACCGAAGCCGAAAGGAGGAAGGCCCAGGATACCTGACAGACAGGTCCTAAGTGGGATACTGTTCGTGCTAAAGACAGGCATTGGCTGGGAAGACCTACCCAAGGAGATGGACTGTGGCAGTGGGATGACCTGCTGGAGGCGCCTCAGAGATTGGCACCAGTCGGGAGTCTGGGAGCGCATCCACTTGGTATGCCTTGAGCGCCTGCAAGCAGCTGAGCGCATAGACTGGACTCGCGCAGTGCTGGACAGTGCTTCAGTGCGAGCAGTTTTTGGGGGCAGAAAACAGGCCCCAACCCCACGGACAGGGCGAAGGCGGGTAGCAAGCATCATATCATAACCGATGCCCAGGGCATTCCACTGGCGGTCAGGTTGACTGGCGCGAACGCTCACGATGTCACCCAAGCCCTTGAGTTGGTGGATGCCATACCTGCTGTCAAGGGCAAGCGAGGCAGGCCTCGCAAGCGTCCTCTTCAGGCGCAGGGAGACAGAGGGTATGACTCTGAGCCTGTTCGCAAGGAGTTGAAGAAGCGACATATCTGGCCGCTGCTGGCCAAGCGAGGTGAGCCGCATGGCAGCGGGTTGGGTGTGCATAGATGGGTGGTTGAGAGAAGCCTGAGTTGGCTTCATCAGTTCCGACGCTTACGGGTTCGATATGAGCGCAGGGCAGACATACATGAGGCTTTCTTGGCCATAGGTTGTGCCATCATCTGCTCTCGCTTTCTGTTCCAATAATGGTTTTGTTAGACGCTCTAAGTTGAACTAGGCGATTCCTATATCAGTAATGATATTTACGAGTGCGCACTCAGAGCGCTGGAGGGAGAGTTCGATGGCGGTTGTCGAAGTGGAGATAACCCGAAAGGAACCCTATGCAGGTAAACAGTCATTCGGTGACGTAGGGGCGTATGAGCGGATAGACGGTGTTCTGACATTTGCTGTCGTACTGACGGTGTTCCCTCAGTTACTCACGGCCTTCTGCATGAGGTGAAAAAGTGAGCCGAGAAAATAATTCGACAGACGTAATTCTTCACAACGGCAAAGTGCTGACTGTCGATCCCACAGATTCGACCCATCAGAGTATTGCCATACTTGGAGAGCGTATTCAGGCTGTCGGCTCCGACGGTGATGTTCTGAATCTGGCAGGCCCAGACACACAGATATTCGATCTTCAAGGCCTAACTATCATTCCTGGCATCATAGATATCCATGCTCATATGGACAGAGAAGGGCTGAAGGGAATATTTCCTTCCCTTCAAGGGGCTTGCTCCATTGACGAGATACTTGCAATCATCAAGCAGGAGGTTTCCACCAAGAGGCCTGGAGAGTGGGTTGTCATGATGCCGATAGGCGACCCACCCAACTACGTGGACATGCCCGAGAGTCTCAAGGAGGGTCACTGGCCCACACGCTGGCAACTGGATCAGGTGTCTCCTGACAACCCCGTGTACATCAAGGGGATATGGACGCCATGGAACGTACCTCCATCGGTCTCGATTGCCAATAGCATGGCACTCGGATTGGCTGGAATTGATAGAGATGTTCAATCACCGGATCCGACTGTCATCATTGAACGAAATGCTGATGGTGAACCCAATGGGGTTTTCATCGACAACAATCGCTATCCCACTGTGGAATTCACTCTGATGAAGGTAGTACCCAGGTTTACTCATGCTCAACGGGTTAGTGCTCTGAAGGAATCCATGCGGGCGTATAACTCCGTCGGCACTACTGGTATATACGAAGGGCATGGTGTAGCCCCAGAGTCACTCAAGGTTTACAGGGAAGTCTGGGATGCGAACGAAATGACTGTACGGGCCGACCTCGTGATTAGCCCGTACTGGGATTCTGTTAGCGAGGCTGAGATAGACATAGTGCGCTGGGCGCACTCCGCTTCGGGCCAAGGATTTGGGGACTCGATGCTGAGAACAACAGGGATTTACATCCAATACAGAGGAGAGGAATTTCTCTCCAGGGCACGTTCTGCCGAACTACCATACACAGGCTGGGCAGGCTTTGCCGAAAGCTACAATCCACCCGATCGGTTCCGCGAGCTAGCGCATGTTGCTGCGAGAAATGGCTTGCGCGTAAATACCCTGGTGAGAGGGGTATTGGATGAAGTACTGGACATATTTGAGGAAGTCCACAAGGAGATTCCTATAGACGGGAAGCGCTGGGTAATAAACCATGTGCTCCATACTTCTCCAGAGCAGCTTGAGCACATCCAACGACTGGGGCTTGTGGTGGAAACGATACCACTGACTGAGTTGTGGCTTCGTGGAGCAAGTTTCATGGACGACTCTGCATTGGCTGACGGCTCCGTTGCCCATCGCAGCTATATCGAACACGGCGTCCATTTCGGCCTGGGCACGGATAACAAGCCTTATAATCCTTTCATTACTCTCTGGTCTGCTATCGCCCGGAGGGAACGCAAAACAGGCAGAGTAATAGGTCCCACACAATGTCTAACTCGCATGGAAGCTCTGCGGGCAATGACGATGGGAGGGGCTTATTTCTCTTTTGAAGAGAACCGCAGGGGGTCTCTTGAGCCAGGCAAACTGGCTGATCTAGCGGTACTTTCAAAAGATCTGTTAACCATTGATGATGAGGAAATTCCAGAGCTTCGCTCTTTGCTCACCATGGTCGGAGGAAAAATAGTCTATCAGATAGAGGGCCAGTGAAAGAGTCATCAGTCTCAGATACCAGGTACAGCAGCCGACTGCCGTGACTCCCATTGCCAAAAATCCTGATAATAGTTGTGTGCATAGGGCGTGTCTTCCAGAGCTACGGTCATTTCGGCCAGGGCACCATCATTCCTCTAAGATTATTATCCCACTATAATGGCAAGCGAGCGGCGGCTACTCCGCAAGCGAATTCGGGCGCCGGGCCTGTTATGAGGATATTGAGAGGAGCCTGTTGTCCATCCCCAACAACTATCTGAAACTTAAAGGACAAGGGATGCTCTGAATAAGTCCCGATGGCTTGTGGGATAGTAAAATAGGGCCAAGGGCTGAAGACGGGGGAGGAGAGGCAATGAACCAGCCGACGTTTGCGGACTTGGACTACGAGAGCAAGAAGCGAAAGACTCGCCGGGAGAAGTTCCTTGAGCGCATGGATGGACTGATCCCTTGGGAAGAGTTGGAAGAGCGCATTCGACCGTTCTATCCCAAGGCCGGTCGTGGTCGGCGGCCCTACGAGTTATCGGTGATGCTACGGATACACTGCGTGCAGTTGTTTTACAACCTGAGCGACCCTGGGATGGAGGACATGCTCTATGAGGTCGAATCGGTGAGGCGGTTCGTAGGGCTGAGACTGCCTGGGCCGCTGCCGGACGAGACGACGATTCTGAACTTCCGCCACCTGCTGGAAGAGCATGAGTTGGGCGCGGGTCTGTTCGAGGAGATCAACCGCTATCTGGAGTCCAAGGGTCTCCGTCTTCAGGAGGGGACGATAGTGGACGCGAGCATCATAGCGGCGCCCTCATCGACGAAGAATCGGGCTAAAGAGCGCGACCCCGAGATGCACCAGACGAAGAAGGGTAACGAGTGGCACTTCGGGATGAAGGTGCACATCGGTGTGGACTCGCAGACGGGAGTGGTGCACAGCATGACCACGACATCTGCGAACGTGCATGACCTGACTGAGTTGCCCCGGTTGCTGCACGGTGGGGAGTCTCAGGTGTGGGGAGATGCTGGGTATCAGGGAGTTGACAAGAGGCCGGGGAACCGGGGCTTGGACGTGGAGTGGCAGGTGGCGATGAGGCCCGGCCAGCGTCGGAAGCTGGAGCCTGGGAGCCCTGAGGCGGTGTCGGAGAAGCGCAAAGCGTCGGTCAGAGCTAAGGTGGAGCATCCGTTCCTGTACATCAAGCGGCACTTCGGCTACGCCAAGGTCCGCTACAGGGGGCTGTCCAAGAACACGCAGCGGCTGATGACGCTGCTGGGGTTTGCCAACTTGATGAGGGCCGAACAGTACCTGGCGGCGTGAGACCTTGTATAAGTGCGCCCAAAATCAGGGCTAAGGGCGGCGAAAGGCCCTGTCAGGGCCGGTTGTAGGCCGACAATAACCCTCACCACGGTGCCATGAGGCAATTTAACGCCCCCAAAACCACTCCGGTCAACTCGGCCCAGCCTGAAGCCGATTGTTCAGAGCATCCCTAGGCATTTTGCGGAGGCCCCATGAAATATGACATTGTTATCGTCGGCGGGGGAGCGGCTGGGTCGGTGTTGGCCGGAAGAATGGCTGAAAACGTGAATACCTCCGTTTTGTTGCTGGAAGCTGGGTCGGATTACCCTGATCTAGCCAACCTTCCGGACGAAATAAAATTCGGCCACACGAGATTTGCGGAGTCCGAAGACTCGGTGCACAACTGGGCTTTACGGGGAACAATCGCAGAGGAGCAAGGGGAGATCCATGTAGCGCAGGGTAAGGTGATCGGGGGAGGGTCGTCCATCAACGGTCAGGCAATGCAAAGGGGATTCCCCGAGGATTTCGATTCCTGGTCTTCTCTCGGCAACTATGAGTGGTCTTTTGCCAATGTACTGCCTTACTTTAGAAAATCGGAACATGATCTCGACATTCAGGACGATTTCCATGGAACGGAAGGGCCAATGCCAGTAAGGCGACGTCAGTCGGGTCCCTGGCCTGACATCCAGAAGGCCTTTCATGCAGCCTGTTTGCAGGCGGGGTTCGGCACCACGGAGGACACGAATGGCCCAAATCCTTCCGGCGTTGGCGTGCCCCCCACGAACAACCTGGATGGTATGAGAATGAGCACTGCCATAACTCATCTCAGTCCAGTGCGCCACCATCTTAACCTTACGGTAAGGGGAGGAGTCTTCGTCAGGAAAATCTTGTTCAAGGACTTAAGGGCCGTCGGTGTGGAAATCGAAAGCGGGGGCGAAGTCTTCGATGTCGAATCAGACCGTGTTGTGTTGAGTGCAGGGGCCATCAAATCGCCCCACTTGCTCATGCTATCGGGAATTGGCCCTAAGGACCAACTTGAGCTATTTGGGATACCAGCGGTTCATGAGCTGCCGGGAGTAGGTCAGAGCCTATGGAACCACCTGAGTGCTCAGATTACATTCAAGGTCAAAGAAGGAGTCACCCTCGCTGCTGGTGCTGATGCGGTGCACTTTAGTTTACACTACACCTCCCAAGGTTCAGGGGCCATCAACGATATGGTGATGAGGTCAGGGCCAGTAATCGAGGCAAGGCTGGAGCGCGTCCCCGGTTTTCGGACGAGGTCCCTGACCGGTGAAGTTCCACCTGACCGGGTGGCACGAATATCGTGTACTCTCGGATTGCCCGACGGCTCAGGATACGTCAGGTTGGCATCTGCCGACGCCAGAGTACAGCCGTCCTTTAACTACCGTTATCTTCAGCATCCAGACGACATTCGACGTGTGAGGGAAGGCCTAAGATTGGCGGCTGGACTTCTGGAATCCGAAGCGTATAAGGACGTAGCTGATCACCGGATCCACCCAACGGATGACATTCTGGCCGACGACGCCGCCTTGGACCTCTGGATACGCCAAACCGTGGGAACAGCCAGACACGTTTCCGGGACCTGTAAGATGGGACCTGATTCAGACCCAATGGCAGTGGTTGATCAATACTGCAGAGTCAAGGGAGTAAAAGGGTTGTGGGTGGCTGACGCGTCGGTGATGCCGCAAATTCCAAGGTCAGGCGGTGCCCATGCAACGGTTGTCATGATAGGCGAGCGTGTCGTTGACTGGATTGTGTCAGGTTAACCTCGCCTTGACGATGTCTAAAGGTAGATGAATGATGATATCTCCACTCGTGTGAGCTTTTCCAAAGTACTTGAGATTGATTTCTCTACCTCCGAAAAACAATCGCATGCTCGTTTGAATCCAGATTCTCCGCACCAATTTGTTCGCTGGTGGGGATGCTACCACGGCAGGTCGTCTGGTTGCCAACACTTCCTGGTATATTATGCAACCGCTGCGACTGAGGACCTATTGGCTATAGCGGTAACCGGGCGGTGGTGAGAACCTTCGTCGGTCGGGCAGCGCGTCAACCCGCGGCGGCGGCTTCCTGCTCGGAGGAAATCTTCAAGTAGCTAGTGGGAAGTTCCTTGAAATCGGTCATAAGTGACCCGAAGCCATCGACTACATCGTCAATGCCGTTGGCCCGCATGGCATACCAATATGTAGCGGTATTGATAGCGATGACAGGCTTTTTGAGCCACTTCTCCGCTTCTCCAGCCAATCGGGCCATCGCCAGATTGGTGCCGCACTGGACCAAAGCCTCCACATTATGGTCGTTCAGTTCAAGCAGAGCGTCTATCAGTTCCCTTTGTGGGATTTGGGACATAGCGGTGGGACTGTCGCAACACAACCCCTTGATAGCCACGACCTCGAATCCGCAATCCTCAAGGAACTTGGTCACGTTTTGGTCGGCCACCGGCCAATAAGGAGTCAACACACCGATACGTTTGATATCGCCGTAGCATCGGAGCGCGGCTTGGCAGGCATCAGACCCCATCGCAACGTTCCGGCCGGTGAGTTCTATCATATGTTTTTTCAGTTCCAGGCTCTGTTTCAAGCCACCCCAGAACGTTTCCGACGACATACCCATTACCAGGTAATCTGGGTTGCAGGTCATGACCCGAAGGAGGGCGTTATCCCACTCTTTGCGGATGTTTTCCATCAGTCGATCAAAATCATCATTGCTGGCCATTGGTTCGTTGGGAATCCAGATACGCACGATGTGGTTGGTGACACCACGAGGCCTCATTTCATCAAACTCGGGCTGGACCGATGTGTTGGTAGAGGGGACGACGACGCCCCAATTCCCTCGCCATCCCAGGGAGTCTGGCATAGTCGTACTCCTTTTATCGATATCGATTAACCCGGTGGCCGGTATTTGGCATTCATCGACCGGATAAATTATCTTTGGTTGGCCGCAGTGCTGATAGAGGCAATTTCATGCAGCACAGAAATAATTTCAGTTGGTATTTCCCATATGAAATCCAGTGCTTTCATAAACGCACCATATTGCGATGGCACAACTGTACGACCGCTAGCTGATGTTGTCAATTGGCATCTACAATGCCCCATTTAGCCTCAAAATGTGATTCAGCCACTCCAAACCATCCACAAAGACGCTGAACTGATCATTCAGCCCAAGCTCACCCCATCCTTCCGCGGAAGGACGCACCTTACCAAGGCCAGCCTCGATATGATCTCGATTCCCTGACTGACACAGATCCTATCCAGGCTCGAATCGAAGTCTCCCAGTCCGTTCCAGCTTGCCGAGGCTATGGTTAGCGGGCATATATTCGATGAGATGTTGGAACGCATAGGCAGGCTCCGAACAGTGCGAAGAGTAAACTGGCTGTGATGCGGCATCTTTTACGCCCATCTGGGGCCTGGTAGGGTTGTTGACAGAGTCAAATGGCACTTTTACACTGCTAACAGGCAATCGCAAGGGCAGAATTTATAGAGAGCGCGGGTTAAATGGAAAATCTCGGCTAGGAAAAGGGGTTAGTACGATGGCAACTCAGACTCCCACAATTGACTCACAAGTGCATGCCTACGAGCGAAATCGTCCTGAGCGTCCCTGGAGCGGATCCTTACAGGGTCCGGATGAGGTCACCGGAGATGACATGGTGGCAGCGATGGACGCGGTCGGCGTCGATGGGGCTTTGCTGGTTTCGCCATTCAGTATGTATCGCTACGATGCCAGCTATGCACTAGACGTATACGCGACACATCCGGGACGGTTCGGCTTGATCAAGCCGTTCGATCCGCATTCGGAAGCGGTCGCCGACGAGATCGCTGAGTGGGCAGGGACACCTGGTGTGGTCGGTATCCGCATCATGCTCGCGGCCCAACCATTCGAAGAGGGCGACCCGGGTCTCAATCGAATACTCGCCGCCGGTGCCCAAGCTGGTATTCCAGTAAATGTTATGTGTTCGGGCAAGCTGCCTCTCATACGTGAACTGGCCCGCCGCCATCCAGACACCCAGGTGGTGGTCGATCATGTAGGTCTGATCCAGCCCTTTGAACCACCAGCGCCGTCAGAACCGTTCGCCGATTTGGACAACGTGGTTTCGCTTGCGGCATGCGATAACGTGGCCATCAAGATTTCCGGAGCCTGTACCCTGTCCCATCAGGCATTCCCGTACCTCGACATCTGGGAGCCTCTGGGCAAGGTATTCGACGCGTTTGGATTCGACCGATGCATGTGGGGCACCGACTGGACCCGGGCAGTGCAATTGTTGACCTACAAGCAAGGCGTCGAGGCGTTCCGGGTTACTGACCAGCTCTCGGATTCAGAGCGTTCCGCACTCATGGGCGGAACCCTCGTGAAGATTTATAACTGGTCGCCCGACGCGGCTGGGTAGACTGGTAATCCGTGTCGCTCAACTGATACTTACCCATTTGGAATTTCCATATCTCCCGCGATGAAGATACATGCACGATCAGGTCAATGCCCAGGCTTGAGCGTTCTGGAATTCAACCCTGGGCATTGTTTCGGAAGCCTACGGTTCGTCCGGTCTGGCATGATTCTTGGCACGCGCCTAGAATGATATGCGATTTTGACAAGGGGAAAACTCGGAGTGCTATAATACAAGGCAATTATTGGTGGGCTCAGAATGAGGAGAAGAAAAAATGGCAGATAAAGATATCGCTTTAATGGCTCATCTGATGCGGCGCGCCGGGTTCGGAGCCCAGTATAACGAGCTAGAAGCCCGGGCAGAAAGGGGATACGAGGCAACGGTGGAGGAGCTCCTTCATCCCGAAGACCACCCGAACGAACTGGATTTGGATCTGGCGGAACGTTACTTCATCGAATGGAATCATTTCATTCGCGGCGTTCCGGAATACTTTATGTGGCGAATGATAAACTCGAAAAGCCAGTTGGAAGAGAAGATGGTCCTCTTCTGGCACGGTATCCTCTGCACCGCTGACAGCAAGACACAGAGCTACGCCACTTCCTACGTGGAGTTGGAGATGTTTCGCCGCTGCGGGATGGGAAGCTTCAGGGACCTATTGGTCGAGATTTCCAGAGACCCTGCCATGGTGTTCTTTCTGGACAATTGTCTGAACCACAAAGGTGCGATCAACGAAAACTACGGACGGGAGTTGCTGGAGCTATTCTCCATGGGTGTGGGCATGGACGGGCAGTTCAACTACACCGAGGATGACGTCAAGGAGTGCTCTCGGGCTTTCACCGGCTGGACCATCACCAACGCCATCCCCGGGCAACCCTATGGCCGATATGCTGCACAGTTCATATATAATCCCGCCGACCACGATGATGATGAGAAGACTTTCCTTGGCGAGACCGGACGCTTCAATGGCGAGGACATCGTGGACATCATTGTCAAGCAGCCAGCCACGGCCCGATTCCTCTCCCGCCACCTGTACAACTACTTCGTCGCTGACGATTCCCAGGTGCCGTCATGGATGGACACCCCACCTCAAGACCCGGAGACCATAAAGATGCTGGAAGATGAGTACTTCCGATCTGGCTACAACATTCGTTCCATGCTACGGGTGTTATTCAACTCGGACGCCTTCAAGAACGCCCGCTTTTCCAAGGTAAAGAGCCCAATTGAAACGGTGGTAGGCACTATGCGACTGGTGGGCGATTGGACAACGCCAAAGCCCGGCTTTGAGCCTATATTCGACGAAATGAAACATATGGGGCAGGAGCCCTTGAACCCGCCTTCCGTCGAAGGCTGGCACACTGGTAAGGAGTGGATCGACGGTGGTACCCTCGTGGAGCGCATTAACTATACCGCCGACTACGTGGGTTACGTAAACCACCCTGGCATACAGGACATAATCGAATTTCTGGCTTCTGAAGGTCCCACTATCACCCCAGAAGGCCTGGTGGACGGCTGTCTCCGGAATTTGGGGCATTATGAATTGGTCGACGAAACTCGTCGTATGCTGGTGGATCACGCCCGCAAAAATGGCGAACTGCACACAGATTCTGGGAAGTTCCCCGAGCAAGTTGGCCAGATGCTTCAGATGATTGTGGCTACCAAGGAGTACGTCTATGCCTAACTGGCTTCGGGAGATTGGATTTATCCGCAAAGAGAATGAGAAATAAGCGCCCAATCTAGGAAGGAGAAAATCATGACGTCCAACAAAAAAGACCCGGTGCTGGTGGTTCTACAAATGTCGGGTGCCTATGACGCCCTTAACACCATTATTCCCTACAACAACCCATTGTACATAGACTACCGTCCGGTTTTGAGGGTTGAGCCAGAGCAAGTCCTGGCCATCGATGACCAAGTCGGATTCCACCCGGCCATGGCACCAGTAAAAGAGTTGTACGACCAGGGGAAAGTTGCCGTCATTCAGGGCATTGGCTATCCCAACCCTATTCGCTCTCACTTCCGCTCCATGGATATCTGGCATACCGCCGAGCCGGAGAATATGGTCACCGATGGGTGGCTGGGACAAGCCATCCGTGACTTGGACCCCCAAAAGGAGAATGTGCTTACTGCCGTGAACTTCGGTCGTGGCCTCCCAAGGGCCTTAGCCGCATCTGGAGTGTCGGTGGCCTCCGTCGGCAACCTCGAAACTTATGGCGTGTTGACCGGAATCGAGGGTCAAGACCAGAGGGTCGAAGCCCTGGATATTTTTGCCAAAATGTACTCGCAGGCAATCGGCACCGGACCGGTTAATGACTACCTGTCTCAGACAGGCCTTGACGCTTTGAAAGGAGCCGATATTCTCAATACGGCACCTCAGAGGTACTCTTCCACGGTGGAGTACGCCGGAAACCCCTTTTCTCAATGGGTGAAAAACATCGCCCAAGTGCATCTGTCAGATTTTGGAACGAGGATTTTCTACACGGGGCTTAACCCTGGCGCTTTCGACACCCACGCCAACCAGCCAACCGCTTTCGCCAAACTGTGGGCCGAGGTATGCAACGCCGTAAGCGACTTCTACCATGACCTGAAAGAACACGATGCCAACCAAGAGGTCGTGATCTTAATGTTCAGCGAGTTCGGTCGGCGAGTGCGGGAGAACGGCTCAGGAACAGACCACGGCTCGGGCAGCGTGGCCTTTGTGATTGGCGACAATGTAAAAGGCGGCCTCTACGGAGAATATCCATCTCTGGAGCCGGGTCAGCTGGACCAAGGCGACCTCCAGTGGAACAACGACTTCAGAGGCACTTACGCTACGTTACTAGAGAAATGGATGGGGCTGGACCCTCAGCCCATTCTTGGGGGATCCTTCGAGCAGTTTGACTTCATCAAGTAACTAGGTGAGACCTCGGCGTCTGGTAGTTGGAGTTCAGTCACTTGTGAGCAAGACACCAATGTGAGGAAAAAAATGGTTACTCAGATTGCACCTGTAACATTTCAATATAGTCATACAATCGGACGGCAAGAAGTCAGAAGTGGGAACGGGTTCTTTTACCCGGTGGCGATAACCCGGGGCGAGGGAAACTTGTTGTACGTACTTAGCCGCGGCACCGAGACCCCGGCATTTTTTCCGTGCAAACGGGTTACGGTATTCACGGTGGACGAGGAATTAGTCAGAGATTTCGGACACAAAGTTAGCCCTGAGGACGCCGACGCTGAAGCCCCTGATGGTAGCTTCATGTGGCCCACATCCGTCGCGCTTGACTCCGATGGCACCGCCTACGTTGCCGACGAGTGGCTCAACCGAATCTCCGTGTTCAACAAAGATGGAGAATGGATCGGGAAATGGGGCACATTGGGCGATGGTGATGGCGAGATTAACCGACCCTCCGGGCTGGCCTTCGATGAGAATGACAGCCTCTATCTGGTGGATAGCCTGAATAACCGGGTCCAAGTATTCACCAAAGAGGGTGAATTCTTGTTTAACTGGGGCCGAAGCGGCAATGGCGATGGCGAGTTCAACACTCCCTGGGGCATAGAGATTGACAAGAATGGCGATGTGTACGTGGCCGACTGGCGAAACGACCGCATTCAGAAATTCGCGCCTGACGGCCGGTTTCTAATGAAGTTTGGTAAGTCGGGGCAGGGTGATGGGGAGTTCAACCGGCCTACTGGAGTCGCAGTCGATAGGGACGGAACTATTTACGTGACCGATTTCAAGAACGACCGGCTTCAGGTGTTCGACGCGGATGGCAACTTTATCACTAAGCTAACCGGCGAGGCAACTATGTCCAAGTGGGGAAGAGAACGTGTAGAGTTGGACCCGTTAGCGGTAAAAGGCCGGGAAATGGCACAGGGCCTGCACGAACGTGAGAAGGCTTTCCAGGGGCCAATCGCAGTAGAAGTCGATGATGAGGGCCGGATATTTGTCGTGGAGGCCGCCCGCCATCGCCTCCAGGTTTTCCGCAAGCAGTCCGCCATTTTCCAGGGTGATCTACTGTAATCAACCCCGAGGAAACGTTTGTACCTGAACAACTGCAAGCCAATCAATCTGAAGCATCGGGCCAGCTACGGGAACAACATGGTGTTTCCCCATCCGGTGGTAGCAAGAGACGAGCAGTTGAGGAGCGAATGCCCCATTTTGCAGAGGCGCTTGTCCTACAAATTGAACTGCGGGTCTAGATAACCTTTCAGTTTGTTGTATATCTGGAGCCGTCCGCGCTGGGTATCTGCGACCAGAAGTCGGTATAAGAGTAAGTAAAGTTCTTCATGCAAAGCAGGATTTAGGGGGTTCTACAGCGGACGAATAGACCCGCTTCCAAATAATTTAGGGTAAAGGCTGACGGTTATCCCTCCCTACCTGACGGCGCTGCTGCAACAAGTAGAACGCCACCACGCCCACAGGTATCGCAGCAATCACAATTCCCAAGAAGATCACCACTGTCCACGGCCCCAAATTTAACAGGTCGTCCAGGCGGGTTTTAATCCATTCCAGTAAGGTCGGGTCCGCCACCTCGCCGTGGTGAAACGCCACTGACAAAAGTGTTGCCCAAAGCATCGGCTGTCAGTCCCCTGCGCTTGCTGTTACTGCAGGCACGGCCTGGTAACGCGCTGAATACTTGCCCTCTTTGATGCTGAAGGCGGCAATGGCTGCCGGGAATAGGAGGGCACCGGTGATGGCAAATGGGATTGTGTAAGAACCGGTCAGGTCGTAAAGAAATCCGGCCAGCAGTATCATGGAGAAACTGCCAAATTGGTGCCACATGAAGATCACCCCAGATATGGTTGCCAAGGCCTTCAGGCCGTAAACATCGGCGGTTAACGAGGAGGTCAAGGGAACGCTGGCCAGCCAGGATAACCCGGCCAGCAACGCAAAAGCCCACAGCCCTATGCTGCCGGGCACAATCAATAACAATATGAAGGCGGTGCCCCGCACAAGATATACTACAGCTAACACGTTCTTCCTTCTGAACCGGTCGGACAAAATTCCCGCGACTATGCCTCCCAAGACATTTAAGCCCGCCATCAGACCAAATATGGTGGCGGCCAGACCCGGCGACACGCCCCGATCTATCGCCAGGGGCACGAAATGAGCCGCTATCAGACCCGTGGTAACCCCGCAAGCTACGTACGACGAGGAGAGCTGCCACATCGGTGGTGTCCGGAATGACTCCTTCCAATGGTCCACTTCATAAAGTCCCTGCCGACGCTCCGGCGGTCCGACCACTCCACCTTCTGACAGCTCCTTGTCACCGTCGGGTTGGAGCCCTTTCTCCGAGGGGTCGTTGCGGATAAATATGTAGGCCAGAGGGACCGCCAACACCAACGTTAACAGACCCAGAGCAGCCCAGGTCACCCGCCAGTTCGTGGCCTGCAGCAGGTACATAGCAAATGGTATCAGAAGCATTCCGCCAGCCTGAGTGCCCGCGGAGGTGAAACCCATCGCTGTGGCCCGCCGCCGCCGGAACCATCGGGAGGTCAGGGCCATGGTGTTGGTTACCGAAGCGCTGCTCAACGCCGTCGAAAGAACGAACCCGAACATGAATAACAGGTAGAGGAAATGGAAGGTGAGACTTAGAGAGAAGGTGGCCAGCCCGATGACCACTAAGCCGAATAGTATTACTCGCCTGGCCCCGAACCTATCGAAAAAGTGGCCCAGGAAGGGCTGAGTCAGTCCGTTGACCAGGAAACCCAGCGCCACGGCCAGAGAAATGGTGGTCCGGTTCCACCCAAATTCCTCGCTCATCGGAATAATGAAGATGCCAACGGCGTTCCGCGACCCTACCGTGAGGAATCCAATGAAAAAGCAGGTGGCAACGATGTACCAACCGTAGAAAATGGGCTGCTTGCCCTTTGGGTCCAGGTTCATATCCCTATCCTACACCAGCCACCATATATAACAGGCGCAAACTTTTTGCAGTACCTCTGCCAATTCAAAAGTGACACCTCTCCCCTTACGATAGAGGATTGAGCCTGTATTTCCCAGGTAAAATTCGGTGCTCTCATGAACATACCATCCTGGGATAGCACGAACTATATGACCGCCTTCTGAAGTTGTCAACTGCTACCAACCGCACTCAATTTGCAGGTTCATCACTCTACCGCAGTTCAGATACGTCTGACAGCAGCCCAGGGGCCTCGATTATGAATCGCTAACGTTGAGCACTTCAGATGGCGGTTGACAACATGAGCATGTGGTCGTATTGTCTGTGTTATCTCAGAATGGTGCATTCATGAAAGCACTGAAATCCATCTGGAAAATATCAGTTCAGGATGCTTAGTCGTAGAAAGGAACACCAAAATGCCATCCTATAAAATCAACGTAGGGAATGTAGAATTAGTCTCGGTTAATGATGGGTTTCCGATTAGATCACCGCTCATGCCATTTCCTGATACCAAGATTGAACAGTGGAAAGAGTTCCCTGGTTTACTGAATGAAAACGACGAGCAGATTTCACGATACGGCACAGTAGCTGTTCGCTCTGGAGGCAAACTCGTTATCGTGGACACTGGCATGCAAACCGAGCCAGGCGGCCAGCTCCTAGACGATATGAAGAGTAAAGGCATTGATCGAGACGCCGTGGAAATCGTATTCCTCACCCATCTCCACCCGGATCATGTGGGCTGGAACCTGTCGGACGGTAAGCCTACTTTTCCGAACGCTCGATACCTTGCTCCACGAAGCGACTACGAATACTGGTCACAACCATCCGTTTTGGAAAACGCTGAACACGTTCAGAACCAGGTTATGCCACTAAACGACCTCAAGCTTTTGGACCTGGTTGACGATGAGTACAACATAACTGACGACCTGAGGACTGTGCCAACTCCAGGACACACACCCGGCCACACGTCAATCATCGTGTCGTCGCAGGGCGAGCGTGCCTACATCCTCGGCGACGTAGCACACACTCCAGCGCAGGCCCATTACACCGACTGGAACCCGATTTTCGACATCCAACCGGAAATATCACGGAAGACCCGAAACGACGTGTTGGACATGCTGGAAAAAGAAGGAATCATGGTTTCTGCCGGTCATTTCCCGGATCCGGGCTTTGGACGTTTCGTTCGCGTTGAAGGCCGACGTTGGTGGCAGGGCATTTAGGCTCATTGCACCTTTCCTCTCCAAACTCGGATCGGAGAGGGTCGCTTACAGACTGGTTCGCGGACGTTATCGGCATAGGGAGAGGTGACTACATCGGTCAACTGCCGCGAAGTAATTTCGTTGTCCGTGACCCCGATGCGTCAGTGAGCGCGATTACTTCAATATCCAGATGAATTGGCTGGACCGTACTTAAAGAAACTTGGCAGACCAAAAGGAGGCTAGGCAATGAGTCTTACACTCGACGAGGCAAACCGCATGGTGCAGGCGGCTATAGCGAAGGCCGAAGAACTCAACATCAAAATAAACGTCGCTGTCTGTGACGCGGGCGGGAGGCTTGTCGCATTTAACAGGATGGACGGTGCGATATGGGCAGGTGCTTACGGAAGCCAGGGGAAAGCCGTCGCGTCCGTCGCGTTCGGAAGACCGAGTGGCGAGCTTCAGGAACGGGCCAACAGCGCTATCATTAGCGGGATTGGCGCGGCTGAAGGCGGTCACATGATCCCGAGTCAGGGCGGCGTGCCATTGATACGGAACGGAGCTACCATAGGCGCGTGCGGTGTGGGAGGCGGAACGTCTCAAGAGGATGAGGACTGCGCGCGCGCGGCTGTAGCGTCGGTGCTGTAGCGTCGGAATAAAATCAACAAGATGTCTTCTGCCAATTGCTCTAAAGTCAGCTAGCGCAGCCAGGGCGCGTCCGGCATCAAACAGTTGCATCTCACGTCATCAACCGGCTCATAACTCTATGGCATTCCAGGCACACCTGACCTTATTCCAGAGGCTATTATCTGAATAAAACGATAGCAGGAGACAGAAATGGGTAGACTTGACGGCAAAGTAGCAATCATAAGTGGTGGTGCTCGAGGGCAAGGTGCTGTCGAGGCCGCGTTATTCGTTAAAGAGGGAGCCAAGGTGGTCTTCGGTGATGTCCTGGACGAGGAGGGGCGCAAGCTAGAAGCGCAGATCCGTGAACTTGGCGGAGAAGTCACCTACCTTCACTTAGATGCAACTAGCGAAGACGACTGGCAAAGAGCGGTGGAACTCGCAGAAACCAAATATGGTAGATTGGACATATTGGTGAACAATGCTGGCATATCTCGCACCCATGACCTGGAAGATATCTCTACTCAAGACTGGGACGAGATTATGGATGTGAATGCCAAGGGAGTGTTTTTAGGTACCAAACATGCTATTCCTGCCATGCGGCGAGCGAGTAAAGGTTCCATAATCAACATATCCTCCATCGCCGGCATAGTAGGTCGCAGGCTAGTGGTCCAACATCATTGAAATGAATACCATGATAGTCATTGTTCCTCTTGGGGGTTCAATCGTAACGTTGAACCGAGGAGGAACCATGATGTCTACCAAGAAGTACCGTATCAGACTGACTACCGACGAACAACAGGAACTCAACGCCTTGGTCTCACGCGGTCGGGCTGCGGCGTACAAACAGACCCATGCGCGCATTCTGCTGATGAGCGATGAGTCACGCTCGGACGGGGGAATGAAGGACGCGGACATCACCAGCGCGCTCGGTGTGGGACAGTCAACGGTCGAGCGAATACGCAAGCGCTGTGTGGAGGAGGGGGTCGAGTCTGCGCTGAATCGCAAAAAGCAACTGCGTCGGCGTCAAAAGAGACTGGACGGCGAAGGTGAAGCACGGTTGATAGCGATGGCCTGCGGGGAACCGCCGGAGGGGCGTGCCAGTTGGACCCTGAAGCTGTTGGCTGACCAGTTGGTCGAGTGTGAGATAGTCGGGACCATTAGCACCGAGACGGTTCGCCAGGCGCTTAAAAAAAAACGAACTGAAGCCGTGGCTGAAGCAGAGTTGGTGCATCCCGCCCGGTCAGAGCGCGGAGTTTGTGTGCGCGATGGAAGACGTGATGGAAGACGTACTGGAGGTCTACCAACGGCCGTACGATGGGAATGAGGTTCTGGTGTGCATGGATGAGACGAGCAAACAGCAAGTCAAGGAGACGCGAGTGCCGCGTCCCGCAGCGCCCGGCTTATCGGCGGCATACGACTACGAATACGAGCGCAATGGAGTGAGCAGCCTGTTCATGCTGTTTGCACCGTTGGACGGATGGCGCCGAGTCGAGGTCAGAGAGCGTCGCACGAAGGTGGACTGGGCGCATGTGATAAAGAAACTGGTCGACGAGGACTACCCTGACAGAGACCGGATCGTGCTGGTAATGGACAATCTCAACACTCACAAGCTGTCCTCGCTATACGAGGCATTCGAGCCTGCTGAGGCGAGGCGTATAGCTGAGCGACTGGAGATACACTACACTCCCAAACACGGGAGTTGGTTGAATATGGCGGAGATAGAGATCGGTGTGCTGGCTCGACAGTGCCTGGACCGACGGATTGCCAATCAAGACATCCTGCGCGGCGAGGTCAATGCTTGGCAGAATCAACGCAACCGGGATGTGATACGAGTGGATTGGCGCTTCACTACCGAGGATGCGCGCATCAAGCTAAAGTCACTCTACCCATCAATACAAAAACGTTGAACCACTAGCGTCTCCTGCTTATAGCGCGTCCAAAGGTGCTGTCCGGGTGTTCACCAAAGCGACTGCCGTTCAGTATGCAAAAGACAACATCAGGTGTAATTCAATCCATCCTGGTCCCATTGATACACCAATGCTCCGTCGCCAGGATGCTCCCGTTGATCCTGAAAAGCGCGCAGCAGAAATACCTTTGGGGAGGCTGGGAACGTCGGATGATGTAGCTTACGGCGTGGTTTACCTGGCCTCCGATGAGTCTTCTTTCGTCACCGGTGCTGAGTTAGTCATCGATGGGGGGATAACAGCGGAGTAGGACGCTCATGGAGCGCGCGCCGTCAAGCTGGGAGATACTGAGGGCTTAGGGTTGTCAAAGTTTAGGAGATGACATCATGCGTATGAGCGATCGGCCAACCGTAGAAGCGGAGATGTTCATAGATGCTACACCCGCACGCGTATGGGAACTGGTTACTGACATCGTCGAGATGGGGCAGTGGAGCCCAGAATACGAAGGGGGTATATGGCTCAATGGAGCGACCGGCGTCGCCGTCGGAGCCCGCTTTAGGGGCCAAAACAAACGACGAGATAGGCAGTGGGAGAGTGTGTCAACCGTTGTCGAGGCTGAGGCAGGTAAATCATTCGCTTGGGCTGTTGGTGACCCTGACAATGCGGCAGCCACCTGGCGATTCGACCTCATCGCTGAGGGAACCGGAACTCGAGTTCACCAGCGAGTCGAACTCGGCCCGGGGCCATCTGGCCTGACACACCGCATCAACGAAATACCTGAACGGGAAGAGGAGGTAGTTGCGGCTCGTGTTAGCGAACATCGTCGCAACATGATGTCAACCCTCGATGGCATAAAATCGGCGGCGGAGCACGATGGAATGGGTCGATGATATACGAAGAGCGTACGGTACTGGTTTCAAAGGGCAGCGAGGCAGAGTATGCCAGTTACTGCAATAACAAATACTGGCCGTCGCTTGCCAAGCACGGCGCAGTACCGGTCGCCCTCCTTGGCGGCATGATAGGCGACCCACTTAACCACTTCGTGCAGATGACCCGATTTCCTGATCTCGAAGCGTGGTCGCTGGCTCAATCCGAACAGGCAGCCGATGCCGTGTCTTACATTGAATGTGAAAAAACACGACTGATGCGCTCCATATCGGCTCGGCCTAAAGATGTCATTCCTATTGAAGACAGGCGGGCGGTGTACGGGTACAGAAGATTCGTGATCGAAATGAGTAATCTCGATGAGTTCGTGCATTGCTCTGAGGCCGGAATCTGGCCGCGAATCGAGTCGCAGGGCGCCTGTATTCTCGGGCTATGGATGACCATTGCGGCAACGAACCCTCTCGAAATCCTGCTGATGACCGGATACCATAGCCCGACCAACTGGCAACAGACCAGGTATGCTGGGCAGCGCCCAGACGATGTCGATCCAAAACTGTGGGACGCCGAGCGTGCTTTGAGAATTCGACGGATGGAGATGAGCCTCAAATCTTGGGTTTGCTTGATGAAGGCATACGACATCCCGGCAATGTGATTCAGTCGATTCCACTGTGCGACAAAGACAGCGCCTTATTGAAAATTCACTCAGGGGAATCTAACCTGAGTGAAGAAGCCTCCAGGGTGGCACGCGCCTGCCTTATTGCGTCGCCTCACGCATAGCCTCTCCTTTCTTTACAAGGCTTATCGAATGCTCTAAGGTAGGGCAACCCCCATCCGCCAGTTGCTTTTTTCTTTCACCACTGGCGGTATCTGAGGTGATCTGCAAATCCCTTATGTGTCCCCGATGTATCCTTGGTATTGACTCGTATCACTAGAGCCACGGTTCACGGCTCCTGACGAAGGAGTTATCGGGGTATCACCGTCGTCCATCGTTGGCGATCGCTGGCCTGCTGTGCACAAGCGTCAAGTCCAACGCCATTCATCCGATATTGTGGGCCACCCGCGTCTCTACCCGGTCCCTCTTTGACTGTGATGCACCTTTGTGGAAACGCTTCCAACGCGATTTGGCCTGAGTCTTGCGGTGTCCAGCCCTGGAGTTCTGCGTTGGTACATTCCGCTAGGAAAAGCAAGGCCCCGATCGAGGTGTTCTCGGCCTGCAAGCACAACTCATAGTGGGGCATGCGTAATACACCATTCCCGAGAGCGGCTATGTCAAACCGTCCGTCCTGGTTCCATATCCCGTGCTTACAAGTATGCACTTGCATCTGACTATCTAATTGCACGCTCGAAAGGTGGCCTGGGATATCCAAACAGTAACCTCGTGCCTCATCAAGCGGCGCGATTACCCGCAAGAACACACCTTCTTCGTTCGCCTGCTCCGATTCTGCCACCTCAGACGTGACTACGTCCTGTGCCACCACGGGATTCGCTGACTCGTCGTCATTCGAATTCGTACAAGCCGCGACAAGTACCAATACCGCGAGGGCTGTACTCAATGTGGCAACGAGGCGCTTAAACAGTACGTCAAAGTGCTCACTCAGCAAGCGGGTATTCCTCATCAGGGGTATTTCGGTGTTGGAAGGGTTTGAGCAAAGTGCGAAAATCACATCAGCCTGAGATAGCACAGACTATATGACCTCCTGCTGATGCTGTCAACTGCCACCCAACACGCTCAATTCTCCGCTCTTTGACATGATGCTTCACTCAGCCATGTGTCCAAGACTTGGAGTGCACCACAACACGAAGGGGAGGTAAGCCTGCAACTCAAGCTTGCCCTTCGCTTGGAAGGAGAAGTTTCGGAAGTTAATGAGCCAAACGCGTATGTTGACAGAAAACTGAACAGGCGTAGATTCCTTGCTTGTTACAGCGCATCCTTGCCAGAGTTGATGCGATTGTCCCTCTCGGCGTAAACTCCGAATACGGCGGCCCTGATGCTCGGGTAAGGCCGTCGCGACGCGCCAGGTGATGCCGCCCCCAACAATCGCCTGGCCTAGGATTTCGGGAACATTCTGCCATGATCTCCTCTCATGGTGTAAGCGAAAAGTCAGCATCTCCATAGGTTGACGTCAGGTTTCTAGCTCCTTTCTCGGCTTTAATGAATTCACGAAGTACGCACGAGGAGGGAAAATGTCTAGAGTATCAATCGTTCTAAGTTCTCCGAAATCCAAATATCTCTTGATCGCAGCAGCCATTCTCATCGTGGCCCTGGCGGTAAACACCATTCACGCCGCGCAAAGCTGCAATCAGGGCTACGCAAACGACTGTCTTTACGTCCCCGATAACATTGTCGATTTTACCGTGTCCCCGAATCAGAACATCAGCTACACCGATGTAACCGGCAATCCTCGAACATTCAGCTGGGCCATGCGAGAACCAGTCGGAGTTGATGGCCCTATGCCCATCGTTATATGGATGCATGGAGGATCAGGAGGCAAGAATAACGGGCTTTACAGCTTGGAGGAGTGGAGCGATCTGACCGCGTCGATGGGTTACTTCACTATCAGCGTAGCCCACCACAAGCGCGATCCGCTCGAGAAGGAAGCACTGTGCACTCATTCGAATCTCGTAATTCCGGATGAGTGTGACGACCTCAAGGATCTTAACTTTGACCGTCCCAAAGACATACGGGTCCTTCTAGATGTACTTGACCAAATGGTTCAAACACCGGAATGGGAAGATCGACTGGATACGAGCCTTATCGCGGTAGCAGGCCATTCGGCTGGCGCAGGGGGAGCAATGATGGTGGCCGGGGCGACCCGCAGCTTCGGAGGCGCACCTGTTCTTATCGACGACCCCAAGCCTATCGCTTTCATGGCGTTCTCTCTGCAAGGGCCGGGCACCGACGGCTTTTTCGATAAGGATTCCGGGCAACCCGAAACGTCTTGGATGAACATCGACCGTCCCATGCTAATGGGCACCGGAGCGGGTGACAATAGCTGCAAGCCGAACCGGTTTTATTGCGAACGCGGCGACTCGCCGTCGAATCGCAAGGCTCCTTTCGACTTGATGCCAGATGGCGACAAGTACCGAATGTTCATAGATGACAGTGACACTTTTCATACCATGTTCGAGCTAAAGAGTCAGAATTGCCCAAGCAAGGGAGTTGACCCCTTAAAGTGCCAAGACTTCACAGACTGGCTGTCGTCCGCCGCCGCCGCGTTCCTCGACGCTCATCTGCGAGATGATGCTTTTGCTAGACTGTGGCTGCTATCCAACAATCTAGAACGGGCCGGCAATGGAAGCGTTGAATGGAGTACGAAATAGACAGAACTATCAGCGAATCTGACTAAGCAGCAGTGTTAATGCCATAGGTACTCTGCACTCTTAACAGGTGCAGAGTACCTCGTTCCATCGGCTCTTTTCTTTAAGGGGTACCCTTATAAGGCTCTTTACGATGCTCTCACAATAGCCTTAGCGCAGGATCTCGGGAATATTCTGCCTTGGACCCCTATTGGAAGGCCCTGCCACGATTAAGGGCGATATCATTATTCGGTGTCTATCTATGCCTTTCTCGTATGTTCAACCAACCGACGCTGACGCCTGTGGCTGGGTTGCGCGGGCCTGAGTCAGCGAGAGTGCACCCGTTAGGAACAAGGCCGCAGCGATAATAAAGGCCATACGGTAACTGCTGGTTATGTCAAAGGAAGCCCCCGCCAGTATTGGTCCGACGCCAAAAGATAACATAGTGGTCAAGCTGATGATGCCCATAATGCTGCCGTAGAATCGGATGCCGAAGGTGTCGTGGACGATAAGCTGTAATAGAGCGCCGAACGCCCCAAAGAAGAAGCCGAACAGGATAACTGAAATCCACAATATCATCGTAGAGGAACCGGCAAACAGCATCAGTATGAGAAAGATGGCCTGCCCGCAAAGGTCTATCATCAGAGTATAGCGCGCTGTGATCCGCTCGGTCAGGTAGCCCATGACCAGTTTGCCAAGCATGCCGAAGGCCGCGAGGACGCTCAGAGCTAATGATGCCATCGTCACGGAGACGCCTTCGTTGATCAGATGTGTTGCTACGTGGGGGAGCACAGCGCTATAAGTGAAATTCCCCAGCAGTATCGCTAGCGTGATGGCATAGAAAACCTTGCTTCGCAAGGCCTGCTTGTCTGTCCAGCCAGTCAGAATGGAGAGGGCTGGTCGTTGGGGTTCCTTGTCCCTGCTAGGTGGAGACTCACGCACTACAACCAGCGCGTAGGCCAACACTAAGAAAGCTATACCTGCAAATACTATGTATCCCAATTGCCAGGATGCTGCAGATAGCACTGAGCCAGCGATGAGGGGAAACACAAGCCCGCCGAAATTGTTGCCCATACTGGTTAGCCCCATGATCCTGCCGGGCCTATTACGGAACCATGTGCCAACCAGTCTGCCTGTGGGTAGAGAGGACAGGAGCGTCCGAGAGTGCGGGTGTAGTGGTCTCGGGCGAAGGAATGGAATGGTTGAATCCATGTCCCCCACCACCTCGGAAGAACTTACCGCCACCGTGCCCACGGAAACCGCCAAAGCCTGAGTCAAGGGTCAGCAGGTCTGAGGTCAACACCTCGGGCCGGGCCTCATACCAATCGAGGTAGGCGACAGCTTCTTCTTCAGTAATGCGCTCCGTCTCTACCAGGTTGTCCAGCTTATTCTCGATGTCACCGTCGGCCCCGATGTTGAACATTCCACGCCCCATCTTGTGCATCTGCGTAAGCCAGACTGGGATGTCGGCTGGCTTGGCGCTGTACCAATCGGTGATCTCCTGAGCTTCATCCGTGGTCAGCGTCTCGGCACTAACCAGCGCGTCGATTTTATCCACAAACGCCTCTTCGTGCATATCCTGCCGGGCCTCCGTCATCGCATCGTGGACGTCATCACCGTCCAGTCCGAGTATTTGCCCCACCCTCTCCGAAAAGTTGCTCAGCCTGGACTCCCCATCGGTTCTGCCTCCGAAAGCCAGGGCGCCACCCCCAATAATAGTCACTGCCATCACGCCGAGCGCTAGCGATATGATAAACCTCTTATTCATTTCTGTCTCCTTACATTTCATCGTATTCTTGGAAGATAATCGCGTGTATTTCTCTGTTACTGCTTCGTAAGCCGCATCGTTTCTTCATCTGTCTGAGGTGGTACCCAAAAACTAGACAACTGGCTAAGAGAGAGTCCAGCTCCTAAAATAACCGGCAACTGAGGTGGTACCCAAAAACTAGACAACTGGCTAAGAGAGAGTCCAGCTCCTAAAATAACCGGCAACTAACCGACGTGAAGGAGCAGGACATGAAGCAGACGAGGAATAAGCACAGTCCGGCGTTCAAGGCCAAGGTGGCCCTGGCCGCCCTTGCGGGGGAAGAGACCATCGCCCAGCTGGCCAGCCGATTTGAGGTCCATCCCAGTCAGATTCACGCCTGGAAAAGGGCCCTGGTGGAAGGAGCCCCGGAGCTATTTGCCACCAATCAGAAATCCCAGGAGAAAGCCAAGGAAGCTCAGATTAACCACCTCTACCGGCACATCGGCCAGCTGAAGGTGGAACGCGATTTTTTGTCGGAAAGGTCCGGTCTATGAGTCGCAGCATACGGCGAGCCATGATAGACCGAGACCACCAGCAGCTGTCTTTGGTGCGTCAATGTATCCTGCTGGACGTCAGCCGGGCCTCGGTGTACTACCGGCCGGTACCGACCAGGGCAGAAGACCTGGAGTTGATGGCCCTGATGGACCGTCAGTATTTGAAGACCCCCTTCTACGGCTCCAGGAAGATGAAGGCCTGGCTGCTGCAACAGGGCTATCTGGTGAGCCGAAAAAGGGTTCGAAGGCTGATGCGGTTGATGGGTCTGGAAGCCATCTACCGGCGTCCCAACACCAGCAAACCAGCGCCGGGACACCGGATCTTTCCCTATCTGCTGAAGGGAGTGGAGGTTAATCGGGTCGACCAGGTCTGGGCCGCGGACATCACCTACATCCCCATGGCGAAGGGCTTCCTGTACCTGGTGGCCATCATGGACTGGCACAGCCGGCACGTGCTGGCCTGGAAGCTCTCCAACACCATGGACACCAGCTTCTGCGTGGCGGCGTTGGAGGAAGCCCTGGGTAAGGGACGACCGGAGATATTCAACACTGACCAGGGGAGTCAGTTCACCAGTGAGGCCTTTACCCAGACGTTGCAGGAGCAGAGGGTCCAGGTCAGCATGGATGGTAAGGGTAGGTACCTGGACAACATCTTCGTGGAGCGGCTGTGGCGGAGCATCAAGTACGAGGAGGTGTATCTGAAAGCTTACCAGACCGTCGCCGAGGCCCGAACTGGGATCAATGCCTACCTGGAGTTCTACAACCGGCAGAGGCCTCACCAGGCTTTGGGCTACCGGACCCCAGCAGAGGTGTACCAACATGGCCAGGAAGAAAGGGGAGCAGCAGCTGAAGAAGCAGGGCTGCCATCGGGCTTGGTGAAACCTAGCGCAGGGGTGGGAGACTCTCTTAATTTAGCCCTCGTGCTGTCTTAATAATGGGGTCCACCTTAAACTAACCGACGTGAAGGAGCAGGACATGAAGCAGACGAGGAATAAGCACAGTCCGGCGTTCAAGGCCAAGGTGGCCCTGGCCGCCCTTGCAGGGGAAGAGACCATCGCCCAGCTGGCCAGCCGATTTGAGGTCCATCCCAGTCAGATTCACGCCTGGAAAAGGGCCCTGGTGGAAGGAGCCCCGGAGCTATTTGCCACCAATCAGAAATCCCAGGAGAAAGCCAAGGAAGCTCAGATTAACCACCTCTACCGGCACATCGGCCAGCTGAAGGTGGAACGCGATTTTTTGTCGGAAAGGTCCGGTCTATGAGTCGCAGCATACGGCGAGCCATGATAGACCGAGACCACCAGCAGCTGTCTTTGGTGCGTCAATGTATCCTGCTGGACGTCAGCCGGGCCTCGGTGTACTACCGGCCGGTACCGACCAGGGCAGAAGACCTGGAGTTGATGGCCCTGATGGACCGTCAGTATTTGAAGACCCCCTTCTACGGCTCCAGGAAGATGAAGGCCTGGCTGCTGCAACAGGGCTATCTGGTGAGCCGAAAAAGGGTTCGAAGGCTGATGCGGTTGATGGGTCTGGAAGCCATCTACCGGCGTCCCAACACCAGCAAACCAGCGCCGGGACACCGGATCTTTCCCTATCTGCTGAAGGGAGTGGAGGTTAATCGGGTCGACCAGGTCTGGGCCGCGGACATCACCTACATCCCCATGGCGAAGGGCTTCCTGTACCTGGTGGCCATCATGGACTGGCACAGCCGGCACGTGCTGGCCTGGAAGCTCTCCAACACCATGGACACCAGCTTCTGCGTGGCGGCGTTGGAGGAAGCCCTGGGTAAGGGACGACCGGAGATATTCAACACCGACCAGGGGAGTCAGTTCACCAGTGAGGCCTTTACCCAGACGTTGCAGGAGCAGAGGGTCCAGGTCAGCATGGATGGTAAGGGTAGGTACCTGGACAACATCTTCGTGGAGCGGCTGTGGCGGAGCATCAAGTACGAGGAGGTGTATCTGAAAGCTTACCAGACCGTCGCCGAGGCCCGAACTGGGATCAATGCCTACCTGGAGTTCTACAACCGGCAGAGGCCTCACCAGGCTTTGGGCTACCGGACCCCAGCAGAGGTGTACCAACATGGCCAGGAAGAAAGGGGAGCAGCAGCTGAAGAAGCAGGGCTGCCATCGGGCTTGGTGAAACCTAGCGCAGGGGTGGGAGACTCTCTTAATTTAGCCCTCGTGCTGTCTTAATAATGGGGTCCACCTTAATACCTCTACCCGCGAATCTTCCATCTACTAACATCCCTCTGAGCTTCCCACTGCCCTCCTTAGGAGGCGTTGGAGGCCTGGTGACTATGACGACACCAGACGGAGGGATAGTCTGTTTAGACTGGGACATCGTCGACACCGGCAGTCCATCGTCAGCCATACCATCAGCGTCAGAATTGCAGGAGATATTGTCAGGGCCGAGCGTCGCGCTGCCCAATAACTGACATACTCCAGTCTCAATTAGACATAACGACTAGACAGGCGTATAATGCCATTCACCTGGGGAAGCTACGGCTACCAGGAGGAGGCTTGTGATGCGACTAAGGGCGTTTACGATATTAGGGCTTGCGATACTGATTGCGCTGACGGCATTTCCAGGTCAGGTGCATGCGGCTACGTTCATCGTCAACAAGACGGCTGACACCAACGACGGCGCATGCGACGCAGACTGCTCCCTGCGAGAGGCCATCATCGCGGCCAACGCCCTGGCTGGTGTCGATACCATCACCGTTCCGGCGGGCACTTACATCCTAACCATTGCCGGGACAGGCGACGATGCGTCAGAAACCGGCGACCTAGACATTGCCGACGACCTGACCATCATTGGCGCTGGACCTAGCATCACCATCATTGACGGTGGCGGTCTCGAACGGGTGATTGAAATTCTCCCAGGCAGCCTTGTGAACATCTCAGGCGTAACAATCCAGAACGGCAATGACTCCGGCATGGGCGGCGGCATATTCAATGCAGGTACCCTGACTCTGATCAACAGTGCCGTCAGCAACAATACGGCTGAATTCCTCGGCGGTGGCATAGGCAATTTTGGTGCGGGTTCACTGACGCTGGATCGGAGCACTGTCAGCGGAAACACGTCAGGGGCACCTACCGGTGGTGGAATTAGCAACAACGGCGATACCGTCTCGTTAATCGCAATCAACAGCACTGTGAGCGGCAACAGCAGCGGGATCAGCAACAACGGCAGCGGCGGCACGATCATGCTCACCAACGTTACAGTCAGCGGTTCAATTTTTGCCTTCGCTGGTTCGGTCACTCTAGTCAATACGATCATCACGAACCCTGGTGGCACTGCTTGCATTTCGGTACCGGGCGCTACCTTCACTTCCGGCGGCCACAACCTGGCTAGCGACGAAACTTGTGGTCTCACGGAGCCGACAGACCTGCCCAACACCGACCCGCTAATCGGCCCTTTGCGGAACAACAGTGGCCCAACGAAGACCCATTCCCTTGCGCCTGGCAGTCCAGCTATCGATGCGGGCGACGATAATGCCGCCCCTCCCACAGATCAACGGGGCGTAATTCGGCCTCAGAATGCGGCCAGTGACATCGGGGCGTATGAAGTTGCGCCTTGTCAGCTAGACATGACGCTAGACTATGCGGACGGCACACTCACTATGGATTTCGACGTTGGCACAGCGGAACCAGCCCTCTGGGTGACGTGGCTATTCATTCTCGGCTTCCCTGCGTTTCCAATCTGGTCTGAGCCGCTTGAAGCTATCGATCCGCCAGAGCACTTCGAGGTATCAATCCCTGATTTCCCATCTTTAGGAAAGGTCTGGTTTTTGACTGTGTTAGCAACCTCAGAGGGTGTGACGTGTTTCGACTCTGAGTCTGTAGACACGGGCACTTCACCATCATTTATGCCGTCAGTGTCAGAGTTACGTGAGGTGACGTCGGGGCCTAGCATGGCGGTGCCCATTAATTGACCCTAGCGCAGTTAGACACGCTGGCTATCCAGGCGTATAATGCTACACGACTCAGATTAGCGTTTCTTTTGACAGGAGCCTGATCTGAAATTGCCCGGCTCTCAAGCATTCGCCAGAGAGATGGCTATCGTTGTTGTTTAAGAGGCTCACCATGCGACTCAGAGCTTTTGCGTTATTCGGGCTTGCGTTACTTGTTGCGATGACGGCCTTTCCAAAACAGGCGCGGGCGGCTGATCTTACCGTCACCAATACCGGGGACTCGTCGAGGGCCACGCCTGCGTTAGTTTCCACTCCTACGATTGCCATACAGAAGATACAGGGCATTGAAGGGGAAGTCGTCACGGCTGACGTGGTCTTCTCCAACCCGACGGGCAGCGGATTTTCAGGAATCGGTATGGTGATGGCAGTAGAAGACCTAGATATTGCCGAGTTCGTAGGCCTGCAGTTTCCAGAATGGATCGATCCTTTGTTCGCCGGACTCCTGATGGACATGTTCATCGGCCCAGAAGGGTTTCCAACATCATCAATTACCCTTGTTGTGCCCGACATGCTCGAACAAATAGAGGGGGTCGTCACCGATGAAGTGCTGGCGACTATAAGCCTGCGCCTCACCGACATCGGCAGGACTAGGGATGCTCTGAACAATCGGCTTCAGGCTGGGCCGAGTTGACCGGAGTGGTTTTGGGGGCGTTAAATTGCCTCATGGCACCGTGGTGAGGGTTATTGTCGGCCTACAACCGGCCCTGACAGGGCCTTTCGCCGCCCTTAGCCCTGATTTTGGGCGCACTTATACAAGGTCTCACGCCGCCAGGTACTGTTCGGCCCTCATCAAGTTGGCAAACCCCAGCAGCGTCATCAGCCGCTGCGTGTTCTTGGACAGCCCCCTGTAGCGGACCTTGGCGTAGCCGAAGTGCCGCTTGATGTACAGGAACGGATGCTCCACCTTAGCTCTGACCGACGCTTTGCGCTTCTCCGACACCGCCTCAGGGCTCCCAGGCTCCAGCTTCCGACGCTGGCCGGGCCTCATCGCCACCTGCCACTCCACGTCCAAGCCCCGGTTCCCCGGCCTCTTGTCAACTCCCTGATACCCAGCATCTCCCCACACCTGAGACTCCCCACCGTGCAGCAACCGGGGCAACTCAGTCAGGTCATGCACGTTCGCAGATGTCGTGGTCATGCTGTGCACCACTCCCGTCTGCGAGTCCACACCGATGTGCACCTTCATCCCGAAGTGCCACTCGTTACCCTTCTTCGTCTGGTGCATCTCGGGGTCGCGCTCTTTAGCCCGATTCTTCGTCGATGAGGGCGCCGCTATGATGCTCGCGTCCACTATCGTCCCCTCCTGAAGACGGAGACCCTTGGACTCCAGATAGCGGTTGATCTCCTCGAACAGACCCGCGCCCAACTCATGCTCTTCCAGCAGGTGGCGGAAGTTCAGAATCGTCGTCTCGTCCGGCAGCGGCCCAGGCAGTCTCAGCCCTACGAACCGCCTCACCGATTCGACCTCATAGAGCATGTCCTCCATCCCAGGGTCGCTCAGGTTGTAAAACAACTGCACGCAGTGTATCCGTAGCATCACCGATAACTCGTAGGGCCGCCGACCACGACCGGCCTTGGGATAGAACGGTCGAATGCGCTCTTCCAACTCTTCCCAAGGGATCAGTCCATCCATGCGCTCAAGGAACTTCTCCCGGCGAGTCTTTCGCTTCTTGCTCTCGTAGTCCAAGTCCGCAAACGTCGGCTGGTTCATTGCCTCTCCTCCCCCGTCTTCAGGCCTTGGCCCTATTTTACTATCCCACAAGCCATCGGGACTTATTCAGAGCATCCCTAGACTTCTCCTGGACGTGTTCCAGCTTGATGACGATGATCCCTATGGGCCAATCCTGGGAGACCTGACCTCAATTACAAAGACACCGATCTATGTCACGACAACCGTATCTGGCTGCGCCCTTGACATCGATCTCAGATATAAGAATGGCGCTCTCACGATGCAATTTGAATTGGGTACTGCTGAGCCAGCTATCTGGAGCATCTGGTTAATGGCATCCGGACAGTTAATTCCACTCCGGTCGGCTCCTGCCTCAGCCGTTGTTCCACAAATCCCTTTCTACGCTAGCATGCCGCTTCCGCCTCTAGGAAAAATCTGGCTGTTGACTGCGCTGACTACGGCTGAGGGAGCGCCGTGTTTCACCTACGACACAGTGAACACCGGGACTCCTTCTTCGAGTACGCCATCCATAGAAGCGTTGCAAGAGCTATTCCCAACGCCGACCACCACGCCGCCCAACAACTAGGACGCACGCCGACGTGCAACTTTCCTCTAGCTGATTGGAATGCTCACTACCTCCTTTTGTATACGAGCGGCGTGACGTTGCCATACAGCCGCACAGCGTTTATAGTAGTCGCAATCGACCTGACTAAAGGCGCGCTCGCCCATCGCTGAATGCCCTCGTTGTGGGCGTAGACTAACGCAATAACGCAAAGGAGACTCACAAATGACCACTTCTCAAAGGGAGTATACGCTTGAACAGGGAGATCCGAACCGACCTCCGACAGGTCGACCTGTGGTGTACGCCACGCAGGGCGTCATATCCAGCGGTCACTACCTGACCTCGATGGCGGGGATGCGGATGCTCCTTGGCGGAGGCAATGCATTTGACGCACTCGTCGCCGCGGGATTCGCTGCCGCGGTCGTCGAGCCTATCGCTTCGTACTCTCTGGCGGCAGAGGGCGTTTTCATGCTGTACCACGCCGAAAGCGGTGATCTGCTGTCGCTGAGCGGACAGGGAACCGCGCCCGGCAAAGCCACCGTCGATTTCTACAAGTCTCAGGGCCTCGAAGAAATTCCCACAGGCCCCGGGTCTCAGGCACACCTGTCTTTCACAGTTCCGGGCGTCGTTGACGCATTCCTCGCGCTGCTGGAACGCTACGGCACGCGGACTCTCGGCGAGGTGCTTGCACCGTCGATTCACTACGCCGAATACGGCATACCCAATTACGAGTATATGCTTGAACGAATGAAAAACCAGTCCACCAGGGACCAGTTCGACCTCTATCCGCCCGGTGGAAGGGATATTTTTTACGATAACGGCAACCTACCGCGACCAGGCTCGATGCTCGTACAACCAGGTCTTGCGGACGTATTCAAGAGGATGGTCGCTGCGGAGAACGCGGGGCCGGGACACCGACGGGAAGGAATCCGCGCCGCACGTGACGCCTTCTACAAGGGCGATATCGCGCAGACCATCGTCGAATGCGCCCAGCGCGTTGGCGGCATTCTCAGCCTAGAAGACCTTGCTGGCTTTCACGCCGAGTTCGAGGAGCCACTAAAGACTAGCTTCATGGGACACGAAATCCACGGTCAGTCAGTGTGGACTCAAGGCCCGGCACTAATGCAGACCCTGAACATACTGGAGCATTTCAATCTCAAGGATATGGGCCACAACTCGCCCGCGTACATACACACCGTCGCCGAGGCGATGAAGCTGGCGTTGGCTGACAGAGAGGCGTATTACGGCGACCCGAACTTCTCGACGATACCCATAGACGGCTTGCTGTCCAAGGAGTACGCTGCCGAGCGAGCGCGCTTGATAGACCCCAGCAAGGCCACTCCTGACCTGCCGCCTGCAGGCGACCCTTGGAAATACTCGAAAGCTACCATGCCGCAAACACTGGCAGCAGCGCCCGTTGGCTCAGCCGGAGACGGTTCCGCCGACGACAGTGGCACTACCCACGTATCGGTGCTGGACCGCGACGGCAATATGGTGTGCGCTACGCCGAGCGGTGGTGCTTTTGCCAAATCTGCGTTCTTCCCAGAGTTGGGCTGCGCTTTGAGCACTCGCATGGAGATGCTGAACTTCGAGGAAGGCCATCCAAACGTGCTGAATCCTAACAAGCGCCCCCGGACGACTCTAATCAACTACATAATTGCCAGAGACGGCAGGCCCGTAATGACCATCGGCTGTCCTGGAGGCGACCATCAGGCACAAGGCAACCTTCAGCTCATTCTGAATACGCTTGTATTCGGCATGAATCCGCAAGAGGCCATCGAAGCCCCTCGATTCGCTACAGACAGTGCCGTTAACTCCTTCTTCCCGCATACTCATTATCCTGGCCAGCTATCCGTAGAGCCTGGAATTCCGGCGGATACAGTCGATTCGCTGAAGGCATTGGGACACAAGCCTACGGTGAGCGCAGTATGCGGTCTGGGCGCGACGGTAGCCCGCCGCGACCCTGCTACCGGCGTCCTCAGCGCTGGAAGCGACCCAAGGAGAGCTTGCCATGCTATCGGGTGGTAGTCTTCAAATTGAAGAGCGCCTAACAAAACTTCAAAAGTGACGCAGACGGCCCCCTCCTTAATCCTCCCCCGTTCGGAAGAACGGGGGAGGAGATATATCCCTTCCCTTGTCCCTCCGCGGAAGGAGGGGAAGGTTAGGACGGGGGTGCGAGTTAGTCAATTGATAGGTTTTGCCAGGCACTTTAAAAAAGCGGAGGAATTCTTGCCTGACTTTTTGCTCGCATTTGGCATAATCGCCGTTGTCCTCACCGTTACGGCTCTCGCATCGGGCGTTGTCGAGAGGTCGCCTCTGTCGTTCCCGCTTATGTTCCTTGGGCTTGGATTCCTGCTGGGCAAATACGGATTCGGCATCATCGAGATGGGGCCGCACAGCAGCCTCCTTGAAATCGTAGCCACTCTTACTCTAGCCCTCGTGCTCTTTCTCGACGCCGTGAAATTGCAGATAGAAGAGCTTGGCAAACGCTGGCTCGTTCCGCTGCTCATCTTGGGGCCTGGCACCGTGCTGATAATCGCCCTGGGCGCAATTCCCCTTGCGCTCTTGCTTGGATTCGGATGGATTATGGCGTTCATCGGAGGCGCGCGACGGACCCGGTCGTGCTTCGAGAAATCGTGCGCGATCAACGCATTCCGCGCTCCGTGCGCCAGATATTGAAAATCGAAGCTGGCATGAACGACATGGTAGTTCTCCCGGTTATCCTCGTGCTGATCGCGGTCGCTGGCGCGCAGGTCGGCGGAGCGGGTGACTGGGCTGTGTTTATGTCAAAGCTCTTGTTGCTTGGCCCGGCAATCGGTTTCGCAATAGGCGGCGCGGGAGCATGGCTCATGTCCAGGGTGGACGCTGGCATGGGCATTCGTCTTGAGCATCAGGCGTTGTATGGCATTGGTCTGGTGCTTGCGGCTTATGCAGCTGCAACCGCATCCGGTGGAGACGGCTTCCTTGGAGCGTTCGCCGCTGGCCTTGCCGTCGTATTGCTGAACCAGACCCTTTGCGACTGCTTCCTTGATTATGGCGAGGTGACAGCGGAGATGGCGATGCTTCTGGCGTTCGTCCTCTTTGGAGTCGTCCTCTCAGGCATCCTCAATACCGTGTCGCTCGGCCCTGCGCTGATTCTGGCGGCGCTAGTGATATTCATTATTCGCCCGTCTGTGCTTGGCCTCGTTCTCGCAAGGGCACATATGAGTTGGGAGGCACACCTCTTCGTTAGCTGGTTCGGCCCTCGCGGACTTAACTCACTCCTGCTAGCGTTGCTTGCTGTGCAAGCCGGAATCCCCGGTTCGGAGCTTCTGTTGGCAACCGTCGGCGTCGTTGTAATTGCGTCTGTGACGATACACGGCGCGACGGCGACTCCGTTCGGCGCGTGGTACGGTCGGAGGGCTGCACGAGAAACCCTGGCCGAGGAGCGGGAGAGCACAGTCGCAGGGCTGTTCGAACACGATAATAACCAGATTCGGCGCATCTCTGTCGAGGAGCTTGACGGCCTCCTTACCGAGTCAGAGCCGCCAATTATTCTGGATGTGCGCACTCGTTCCAGCTACGAGCACGACGGTGCGCAGATTCCCGGCGGCGTGCGTGCATTGCCTGACCGTATTCTCGAGTGGGCAAAAGATCAGCCTAGGGACAGGCTTATCGTCGCCTACTGCACCTGACCGAACGAGGCTACGAGCGTCCGTGCGGCGCAGCAACTTCGTGGCTTGGGCTTTGATGCGATGGCGCTCGAAGGAGGGTTCAGCGCCTGGCGCTCCCAGTTCCCCGTCGAGCCTACGTCAGCGGCGGCATGACTTTTGGGAGCAGTCATACAGCCCACTTCTCGACAGCATAAGGGTCTAGCTCTAGGCCGAGACCGGGCTTGTCGGGAAATGGCGACCACATGCCGTCACTCTGCTGCGGGAACTCCGTATACCACACCCTGTCGCCTTCCAACCCGATGTTCATGTACTCGACGACCTTGAGGTTGGGCGTCGCACATGCCACGTGAAGATGCACAAGCTGCACGGCGTGAGGAGCGACAGGCAAATTGAAGGCGTGGGCCATGTGCGCGACCTTCATCCACTCGGTGACGCCCCCTACCCGACCAACGTCAGGCTGCACGATGTCCGCGCCTCCGGCGGCGATTAGCTCTCGGAAGCCGTGCTTGGTGTACTCGTGCTCGCCTGTGGCAATAGGGATGCTGGTCGCGTGCTTGATTTCGGCGAGGCCGCCTATGTCGTCGGCAAGGACGGGTTCCTCGAACCAGCCGACCTGGAACTGCTCGAACTCCTTCGCCATGTATATGGCCTGCTTGGAGTAGTAGCCATTGTTGGCGTCTACATATATCGCCACGTCGTCGCCCAGAGCCTTGCGCACGGCGGCGAGCCTTTGAAGGTCTTCGCGTTCGGACTTGCCGAAGTCCTTGCCAACCTTCATCTTGACGCGCTTGATGCCCTGCTCGACATACCCTGCCATCTCAGCGATCAGTTCTTCCTGTGTGTGATTCGTCCAGCCGCCACTTCCATATATAGGCACTGAGTCGGTAAACGGGCCAAGCAACTTGTAGAGAGGCAATCCCAAGGCTTTCGCCTTCAAGTCCCACAAACCTATGTCCACAGCCGACAGCGCGCAGAACGCGACGCCTTTGCGTCCGTAGCCTCGCACTCGCCAGAACATATCGTTCCAGAGCTTCTCGATGTTGAACGGGTCTTGACCGATTAGCAGCCCTTTGAGGTCGGCCTCAATCACCTGACGAACGCCCGGAGAACCCTGGCCGATGCCCAGTCCTTCAAAACCTTCGTCGGTGTAAATGTGGACGAAAAGCTGACCGCGCCCGCCTGCGTTGGGGCCAGGCGGGAGTATCGTCGCGTCCTGAATAGCACTGGTGTGAGGGTAGAAAAGCACCGTCGTTGTAACGTCGGTAATTTTCATTTCATAAAACTCCTGATAGATAGGATGGCAGCCGCGCAGAATTCTTCATTCCGTCGTGGGGGGCATTTCGAAGTATAGACGTGGCGTTATGCTGGGTCAATTAGATTCCCTCACGAGGGTTGCCATTCTACACCAATTTAGCGGTATGAAGATAATGCTACGAAGTCGGGCTATATTCTTATTCCCATGGCAACACACACGCCGATTCCTCCATATGGCAAGTGCTTCGTTGACCCTGCCGAGCGTCAGGTGTTACCCTGCTTCCGTACAAAGATCTGAAAGGGGAAGCCAAATGGAGCCTTTCGTGCGACGCTCCCATCTCATTGTGTCAGTCCTCCATCGAGAGAACGTAGAAGCCTCCTGGACTCATAATGCTGATGCTGTAATTTTAGACCTCGCCGATCTTGCGACGGAAGAGGCCAAAGCAGACGCTCGAAGCCTCGTCAAGGAATCCATTCCAATCGCTTCCAGGGGCGGCGCTGAAGTGTTTGTCCGCATTAACAAGACGCTAGCGTACGCCGACATCGAGGCTTCGGTGTGGCCCGGGCTGACGGGCATCGTTTTTAACAGCGCAGAGTCACGCGCGGACATCGAGGAGGCGGACTCTCTACTTGAGGAAATGGAAAGACGCCGAGGCATAGCCAGCAGCACCTTGCAGATAATAGTCTTGCTGGACTCCGGCAAGGGAGTCTGGAACGTTCAGGAAATCGTCAAAGCCAGTTCCCGCGTATCTTCTGTAGGTCTGGACGAGAGCAACCTGTGCCGCAACATGGGTATCATCCCGACCTCGGATTTCGATCCTTTCGTTTACGCAAAGGGACGCATTATCGTCGAGGGTCGGGCTGCCAAAGTACAGCCGGTAGGAATGAGCCACCCTTATGGTGTGCTGCCGCAGTCCGACGATGAGGAAGAAATCTATCGCCTCGCTCTCAAGGGAAAGAACACGGGCTTCGCAGGAACGATTTGCCCTTATCCCTCGTGGGTCGAGCCTGTCAACCACGCCCAAACTCCCACAGAGGAGCGATTGGACTTCTACAGAGAGACGCGGCGTCTGTTCGCGGAAGGTATCGCACGCGGAACCGCAGCAATCCCCTATCCCGGCACAACCATGATGATCGACGTTCCAGTAGATGAACGGGCGAGGGTAACGCTAGAACTCTGGGAACGCTGCGCTGCGCGTGATGCGGAAAAGGCTGCTGCTCTGCAAAAGTCTTGAGGTGTCATTGTACAGAGCAGACTTTAACAAAGCGCTATGCCAGGTATATCATTCCTCTAAAATCCCCTGCGGAGCCGGTCAGCCAGCGCATCCAGCTCGCCAAAGCCGCAGGGCGGCAGGCCGGGCGAGCAGCCAGTAGGTGTAGATGGCTACGAAGGCCAGGGGTACGGCGATTCCTATGAACATCAGTCGTCGCAGCGTCGCATATGAAAAAGCTCCTTTAGCCACGCCGCCCTCTCCGTCCGACGGAGAGGGCGGACAAAATCCAGATTAGCATTCGAGCTGTTAGCTCTTGGCTCCAGTGCGGCGCTTACGGTGCCTATCGCTGCCGGACAGGTATTTCTTCCGAAGCCGGTAGTTCTGAGGTGTGACCTCGACAAGCTCGTCGGTGGAGATGAAGTCCAGTGCTTCCTCAAGGCTCATCTTGGCTGAAGGAGTTAGGCGCTTGATAATATCCGCCGTCGCCGACCGCATGTTTGTTAGTTTCTTCTCTTTGCAAACGTTGACTACGATGTCTTCCTCTCTGGAATGCATACCGACAATCATGCCTTCGTACAGGCGTGTTCCGGGTTCGATAAATGTGATGCCTCTGTTCTGAGCGTTAAGCAGGCCATAGGTGACCGCCACGCCCGTTTCCGACGCCACCAATACGCCTGTCGTGGTTGGTTTCAATTCTCCTACCATTGGCTCATACCCGGTGAATATGCTGTTCATAACTCCGTTGCCCCGAGTCGAGCGCAGGAAAAAGGCACGAAAGCCAATCAGCCCGCGAGTGGGTATCCTGTACTCAAGACGTACGTTGCCAGTGCCATCGTTCTGCATATTCGTGAGTTCGGCTAGACGACCGGACAGGTTTTCGGTCAACGACCCTATAAACTCTTCACGAGTATCCAGAATTAGATGCTCATATGGCTCGTGAATGCGTCCGTCAATCTCCCTGGTCACTGGCTCTGGTCTGGAGACCTGAAATTCGAACTGCTCACGCCTCAGCGTCTCCACAAGTATGGAAAGATGCAACTCCCCTCGCCCTGAGACGAGGAATTCGTCTGGACTCGATGTTGATTCCACGCGCAGGCTTACGTTCGTTCGAAGCTCCCTGAGCAGCCTTTCGTGCAACGCCCGTGACGTACAGTTGGTACCTTCCCGACCCAGGAACGGAGATGTGTTCACACCAAACGTCATCTTGACGGTTGGCGCGTCTATCTCGATGGACGGCAGTGCTTCAGGATGATCAACTGCAGCTATGGTATCTCCAATTGAAGCACCCTCGATGCCAGTTACAGCAATTATGTCGCCGGCTTTGGCTTCCGAGACCGCCAAACGCTCTAGCCCGTGAAACACAAACACCCTTTCCAAGCTAAACGACCGGCTTTGATCGTCTCTGCCCATCAGGGCTATCGTGTCCCTCAAGTGGACGCTCCCACGAAACACGCGGCCTATCGCCACCTGCCCAAGGTAGTTGTCATAGTCCAGGGCGGCAACAAGCATCTGAAACGGCGCCTCCGGGTCGCCAGTAGGAGGCGGGATAACTTCCAGTATGGCGTCAAACAGCGGCTTCATGTCCTCTCGCGGGTCATCGAGGTTTGTCACGGCGTAAGCCTCACGCGCTGACGCGAATAGGATTGGAAAATCGAGTTGCTCTGACTTGGTTGCAAGCTCCAGAAACAAGTCCTGTATCAGTTCGATTACCTCGGAAACCCTAGCCTCCGGTCGGTCGATTTTGTTGACGACGACCATAGGCTTGACGTTCTGATGCAAGGCTTGTTGCAGCACGTAGCGAGTCTGGGGCATTGGTCCGTCAACAGCGTCCACAAGCAGCAAACAGCCGTCAGCCATATTCATGATCCGCTCAACCTCACCACTGAAATCTGCGTGGCCGGGAGTGTCAATGATGTTAATCTTCACTCCCTTGTAGGTCACTGCGGTATTTTTTGAGAGAATCGTAATGCCTCTCTCGCGTTCCAACGGATTGCTATCCATGATAAGGGTTCCAACCTTCTGGTTGGCGCGAAAGACCTGCCCCTGCTTTAGAAGGGCGTCTACTAGCGTGGTTTTGCCGTGGTCGACGTGAGCTATGATTGCGAGATTGCGAATGCCATTGTTGGCGTAGTCTTCCATATTTCTCCGAATCCGTATCCACTTGTGAGGCCTGCGCAACGAACAACAAGTCTGCTCTGTAAGAGCAGACTATTGCGCAGAACCTTTTAAAATTAACTAACCTTCCTGTTAATCATAACATTGAGTTAGGAATTTTGCCTCAGCAATCCATATTCATCTATACCGGAGGCAGGATTGTACTTACACAATCGCCGATTGCCGATAATCAAACGCTTGATGCAGCCCTGGCAATCAAACAAAAAACAATCGAATCTCACACTTTCCCCTCACCTACGATCCTCGCGCGTTCGCTAGACTTGAGGGTATAACGTGCGATATAGCACTCACCGTATGAACGTAGTGCAAAACCGCCATAGTTATTTCATTGACCCTGGTCAGCCCCACATGGGTCATGATTCAGCCTCGCCGCAGGTCTCTTGATTGCCATCATCGGTGCTACTCAATCTGAGTTGCTAATCTGGATTTGCCCGGCGACTACTCCCGGTAACAACGCTTCATGGATAGAGAAAAGGAGTTGAGCACATGACGGTACAAGAATTTATCGACGGCAGCGCCGCCCCCGATCTCTCTTGGGACCAGGCCCCCGCACGCATCAAGGTTATAGGAGTCGGAGGCGGAGGTTGCAACTGCGTAAGAAGGATGCTTGGTCACGAAGCGGTTCCGGGCGTTGAATTCGTCGTCGTCAACACTGACATCAAGTCTCTTGAGACTGTGAAACAGGGCGCAGAGATCATTCAGATTGGTCAGAAGTCGACCCAAGGATGGGGCGCTGGTGGTGACTATTCACTCGGAGTCAAGGCCGCCGAAGAATCCTCCTCAACACTTCGCAGAGCACTAAAAGATGCCGAGCTTGTGTTCATTACCGCAGGCATGGGCGGCGGCACTGGCACTGGCGCAGCGCCTTACGTAGCATACCTGGCTAAAGAGATGGGCGCGGTAGTCGTGGGCGTTGTGACGACGCCATTCAGCTTCGAGGGAAGTCGCCGCCTGGATCGCGCCATAGCGGGCGTTTCGAGGCTGCGACCATATGTAGACAATCTCATCGTCATCCATAACGACCGCCTTCTTGAGTTCGTTGACCATGACGCTGAAATGCTGCAAGCCTTCAGGACAGCGGACGAGGTGGTAACACAGGGCATCATGAGCCTCTCTGAGCTTATCAACGTCCCTGGCGAGATCAACGTTGACTTTGCCGACGTTCAGACCGTAATGTCCAACCCCGGCGGCGCGTTGATGGCTATAGGCACTGGACACGGACACATGGGCGCGCTTGAGGCCGCAAAGCAGGCGATAGCGAATCCTCTCCTGAATCTGTCGATAAAGGGCGCAAAGGGAGTCCTCTTTTCCGTCAAGGGCGGAGAGGAGCTTACCCTTGGTGGAGTTAACGCCGCCGGAGAGCTTATTTCCAAGTCCGTCCGAAAGGATGCTGACATCTTCTTCGGCATGTCAATCGACGATAGCCTGGACGACACCGTGAGAATGACCCTTATCGCCACTGGCCTAAAGCAGGACAACCTGGCGAAGGCAATTTCAGGAAAAGGCGGCGGCGGAATACAGCTCAAAATGAAGACTCCTTCGATGTTCGGAAAATCCGACAAGTCTAACAAAAAGGGCGGCAACGCTTTCGGCCAATTTCAATAGGATTGCAAGATTCGTAACGCTCAAGGGCGACCCGATGGGTCGCCCTTTTAATTTTGCCCCAGGAAATCCATTAACCTGTATTCTGCCCGAAAAAGAGAGTAATGCCATGATGCCCAGTGGCCCCATCGGGCAGAGACCCCTGCGTCCTTGCCGTTTGAATTTCGTCCTCGCCATCGGTCGCCCTTACCTTGATTAATGTCCGACCTTCTTGTTGCGACGCAATCTCTGTCGTCCAAATAACCCACGTATATGGTGACAATGGCTCGCTGATGTGGTCCACGGGCATCCACGTCGCGCCGTCGTTGACGCTAATCTCGACCTTTGAGATGCCCCTAGTGCCTGCGAATGCCACACCTCCCAGCATAACCGAATCGCCCGCTATCTCTGTGCGAGACCGGGGCAAGTCTAGCCTTGAAAATGTCTTGACGTATGGTTCGTCAGTCCAGCCTCTCTGCTGCCAGTAGCCTCTAAAGTTGCGGTCTATAGGCTCGATGGTGGCGAGCCATTTGACGTGCTTCAATCCAAAGTAGCCGGGGACTATGAGCCGCGCGGGGAAGCCGTGTTTGAACGGTAAAGGCTCCCCGTTCATCTGATAGGCCACGATCACTTCGTCCCTCAACGCCATTTCCATCGGAATGCTTTCGCTGTAACCATCGGTGGCCTGGAAGGATATGTCGATTACGCCCGGCTTTAGCTTAGCCCTCTCCAGGATTCGCTTCAGAGGTACGCCTTTCCACTTCGCGTTGCTGATGAGATCGCCGCCGACAAAGTTGCTGATGCACTCAAGCGTAACGAATTCCTCGACCGATGGCATGGCGACCAGCTCATCATAGGTTAACACGAACGGCTCCTCGACCAGCCCTGAAACATCGATAGCCCATCCTTCAATGCTAACTTCTGGGTCGATGAAATTCTTGGACACGATGTAGAACTCGTTGTTTGGCGTTACCTCTGTGGACAGGACGCCTGGTGTACGGAACGAGCCACTTGAGCTTTGTGATCTCAGTCGGTCGAACACAAACGTCACACCGAGCAATGCCCCACCGCCGATAACCACCCATGTAGTCGCCGTTTTAATAAGCTCACGCCTTGAAGAGTAGCTGGTGGCCTTAGACCTACTCTGAGTCGCCTGACTGAAGAAATATCCAAGGGTTATCCCGTAAAAGGCAAATGCCCCGAAGGATGTCAGGATAAACGTCATGCTCCCGCCAATTACATTAGTGGCGAAGAAGCCTCCACCAAACAACGGAACCAGCGTGAGCATGGTGAGCAGCCACAGCGCGATGCCAAATCCTAAAGTACGCCTCCATTCTCCATTCTCAGTGGTCGGCCATCGACCCGCAACCCGCGTGTAGAGCACGCCAAGCAAGCCCCCAACGATGATCTGCGCGAGCAGCAGTCCCACGAACATCAAGGGCTTGGCCGAAAACACGAGGGTCTCAAGCAGGAAGTCGAGCAGAGTTGCGGGGAGGAACACGGTGAACCAATCAGCAGCGAGTTCTGGCAGAGATTGGGCGTTTACCAGCGTTCGCATCGTTATGATGAAGAACACCATAGCCGAGCCAGCAACGGCCCCGAACCAAAAGCCCTTTCTTACTGTTATTATGGGGACGGTGTTATCCTCTATTGGTAGTTGCCCCGACATACGTTCACCTTGATATTCAGAAATAAGGCTTATCCTTAGATTACGCTTGAGAGTCCTCTGGGGATTGGATGAGCCAACTCATTATCATAATTCTTTGCGAGGACTGCCTCCTCGTCACAACCAGAATAGGATGTCGCCCTGTTATGCCAATCCTCTACATTGTAGCGACTCCCATTGGAAATCTCGAAGATATTACGCTGCGCGCCCTGAGCGTGCTTCGGGAGGTCGGCCTCATCGCCGCCGAGGACACTAGAGTCACGCGCAAACTGCTGAATCGCTACGACATCACTACCCCGCTCACAAGCTATCACGAACACAACAAGCTATCCAAGCTGCCTATGATGCTAAACACTCTAGCAGAAAAAGATGTCGCCCTAGTATCGGACGCGGGTATGCCCGGCATCAACGACCCCGGGTATGAACTGGTGTGCGCGGCAGTAGACGCTGGCGTGCGCGTCGTGCCCATGCCAGGCGCGTCGGCAGTGACCTCCGCCATAGCCGTATCAGGTCTGCCCATAGAAAGATGGGCGTATCTGGGTTTCCTGCCCAGGAAGCGGGCCGAGCGAAAACGGCTGCTAGAGTCGCTGGCCTCTGAAAAATCCACGCTGGTCGTCTTCGAGACGCCGCACAGACTCAAGGCCGCCCTTACAGACATCCTGGAAGCCCTGGGAGACCGTCGCATTGCCATTTGCAGGGAGCTTACCAAGCTGCACGAGGAGATATTCCGAGGCGTGGTGTCTGAGGCGTTGACCCACTTCGATTCGCCGAGGGGCGAGTTCACGCTGGTCATAGAGGGCGGCGCAGAGGCAGAACCCGATGAGTCGCAGCAAGAGGCTGAGGCCCGCGAAATGCTGTCTCGATTGCGAGGGGAAGGCGTCGGCGCGAAAGAAGCGGTGGCGCAAGTGGCGCGGCAATTCGAAATACCCCGGCGTAGGGCATACCGCCTGTGGCTGGAAACCAGGGGAAATCGAACCGATGATAGTAGTCAAGAATGAAGTGTCAACAGACACCACCCGATTTGAGGGACGGTGTTGGTCTGAATAGTCTGTAATTTGGCAGGCGAAAGCAATCGAAGGCACCATATGAATTTCGTCAGGAACAATTAAGGATTCCGTCAGCTTTTCGTCAGGTAAGGCCTGGACACTCTTTGTAGGATTGGGTAAGTAACGTCACAACCAAGGTTAATTCTCTCGAGGGGGCATAGGCTGAAATGATTAACCAGTATCACCGGATTCCATCGGCTAATCCCCGTGGCAAATATACACCAAGAACCCGCGAAGGTCAGTTTATTTCTGTTCGACAGCGCCGATCCCAGGAGAGTGTATCTAACGAATTCCTAAGAGCCGAGTTCAGCTACATGAGCGAGGCAATCTGGAAAAACGAAGAACGTGGCGATAGGCGTGTGAATTTTTTCGTAACCGTTACAGCCGCGGTCATCGCCGCTACAGTGGCGCTTGCTACAGGAAAAGTTTCGATTATGAGCGTAGAAAACGTTCCGGTATTCTTCTTGGGTCTAGTAGCATTGCTGCTATTTGGAATATGCACCCTACAGCAGATGATTCGCCGGAAAATAGTCACAGACGATCATATTCAGGTCCTGGACAAAATCAGAGCTTACTTCCTCTCGAAGGACGAGGGCATTGAGGACTACCTAGCATTCAGTCCTGAAAGAGAACTGGTAAGAGAAATGGATCGTAGGCGCTCTGAAAGACTTTTTATCCTGCAAAACGGCGGCAATGTGGAGATGGTTGGACTCATGAATGGGGTCATCTCAGCAGTAATGTTCGGGTTGTCGAGTATATGGATTCTCAAGCTTTCAAGTTTGAATGCATCCTTAACTCTACTGGTCGCCGGGATTGTAACGGCTGCGAGCCTAACTGGTCTGATCTTGGCGTGTTTCGTTCAAGTAATATGGGTGAAAGGGAGCTACGATAAACCTCCGAAATTCGAGAACAACAACAACCCAGAGGCTAAGGGAAGGATTCTTGAGGAATTGAAGAAGAGATAGGTCTGGTTGATGCGCCATCAGATTATGGCGAATACAGGTTTAACTGTTTCAACCATTGCTTGCCCTTCGGCCGTCACTCGCTCCACCCGCAATTGTGATACTATTTACTATCAAGACTAGTTTCAGAGAGACCCCATGCCTGAGCACATACTCGTATCCGTTGGGTGGCCCTACGCCAATGGCTCAATACATCTGGGCCAGGTTGCGGGCGCGTATCTGCCCGCCGACATTTTCGCGCGCTACCACCGCATGAAGGGCAACGATGTCCTCATGGTGTCGGGCAGCGACGCGCACGGAACGCCGGTGACTTTGACCGCCGAGCAGCGCGGCGTTTCTGCTGAACAGGTGACGAGCGAGTACCAGGCCGAGTTTCTGAACAACTGGGAGCGGCTCGGCATCAGCTTCGACCTGTTCACGACGACTCACACGGACAACCACGCCGAGGTCTCGCAAGACATCTTCCTGAAGCTCTACGAGAATGGCTACATCTACAAAGAATCGATGGAGATGCCGTACTGCGAGACAGACCGTCGCTTTCTCGCAGACCGCTATGTCGGGGGCACGTGTCCACACTGCGATTTCGACGGCGCTCGCGGCGACCAGTGCGATAACTGTGGCCGCACTCTCGACCCTAAAGAGCTAATCAACATCGTCTGCCGCATATGTGGGAACACGCCCATCTTCACAGAGACGGAGCATTTTTTCATCAAGCTCACCGCGTTCGAGGAGCGCCTGCTGGAATGGGCGCGCGCGCAGTCTCGCTGGAAGCCAAACGTCAAGAACTTCACCATCGCGTTCCTTGAGGGCGGCCTGCGCGACAGAGCCATCACACGCGACATCGACTGGGGCGTGCCTGTGCCTCTGGAGGGCTACGAAGGCAAGCGAATATACGTGTGGTTCGAGGCCGTAATCGGCTACCTCTCCGCTTCCAAAGAGTGGGCGCAGAGTATCGGCGACCCCGACAGATGGAAGGACTTCTGGCAGAAGGACAGCAAGGCTTATTACTTCATGGGCAAGGACAACATCCCGTTCCACACGGTCATGTGGCCCGCTATGCTGATGGGCTACGGCGGGCTGAATCTGCCTTACGATGTGGCCGCAAACGAGTACATGAACCTTGAAGGCCTCAAACTGTCCACGAGCCGCAACTGGGCTGTTTGGCTGCCTGAGTACCTCGACAAGTACGAACCTGACCCGATCCGCTACGTCATCGCGGCCAGCATGCCTGAGACGAGCGATTCCGACTTCTCGTGGCGCGAGTACGTCCGGCGCAACAACGACGAGCTTGTGGCTACTTACGGAAATCTGGTGCATCGCGTGCTCAGCATGGTCAACCGAAATTTCGATGGAAGCGTCCCGGAACCCGGCACGCTGGACGACCTCAGCAAAGAGCTTCTTGTGCAAGCCCGCGAGCATTTCGAGCAGGTGGACGCGAGCCTGGAGGCCGTGCGGTTTCGATTGGCTTTGAACTCGGCTATGGGCCTCGCGCAGGCGGCCAATCGCTATCTAGACCAGAAAGCGCCCTGGAAGGCCGTCAAGACCAACCTAGATGACGCAGCCATGACTCTGTGGACAAGCCTCTCGGTGATTAACTGCCTCAAAACTCTGCTGTACCCGTTCATTCCCTTCAGCTCCGAGAAGCTGCACCAGATGCTTGGGCTACAGGGAACCATTCAGGATGACGGCTGGAAGTGGGAGCAGGGTGCGCTAAAACCAGGGCAGAAGATCCAAAAGCCTGAGCCTTTGTTCGCCAAGCTCGACGAGGAAATCATCGAGGCAGAGACTCAACGCATAGGCCATTGAATCCGATTTATCCGTAGTCGACTTTCGGGAGAACAACCGGTTGCAAGCTACCTCAATATACCAACCCGTTCAGGATAGACTGGCGCGAGTCCAGGATAATCTGGGAAAGCTGTCCGATATCCCCTCGCCTTTCCTGTCGCAGCTTCTGGAGCACGTCTTCCACACCGTTGGCAAGATGGTGAGGCCCGCCATAACTCTGTTGGCGTCGAACTTCAATCCTCATGATGAAGCCAAGCCCGAAATCATGGCGGCGGCAGTCGAGATATTGCACATCGCCACGCTCATCCACGACGACACGGTGGATAACTCGGACGTTCGTCGCGGCAGGGCTACCATTAGCCACATATGGGGGCGAAACGCGGCGGTGCTTGCGGGCGACTACATTTTCGCGAAGTCTGCTACGTTTGTGTGCGACACCGACGACATCAGGGTGATTCGTCGCTTCTCAGAGACTATCATGGAGCTTTCCAGCGGCGAGTTGCAGGAGATGGCCGACGCCTACAATTGCAACCAGACTATGGAGCAATACCTAGAGCGCATCTATAACAAAACGGCGTCTCTATTCACAACAGCGGGGCAGTCAGGGGCGATACTCAGCGGGGTGTCAGAAGACGTAGTACAGAAGCTCAGGGATTATGGCTACAATCTAGGCATGGCTTTTCAGATTGTAGACGACATCCTGGACTTTGATGCAACTGAAGAAGAGATTGGCAAGCCCGTCGGAAGCGATCTCTCGCACGGCATCATGACGCTGCCTTCTATAATTGCGATGGAGCGTCAGCCCAAAGACAATCCCATCGCGGCTCTGTTCCAGCAACCCCAGGACCCGGAGCATCTGAGGCGCGCCGTTGACATGATCCTAAATTCGTCCGTGATAGACGACTCGTTTGCCGTTGCCAACGACTTTTGTCACAAAGCGCTGGTTAACCTCAGCGATCTTCCCCAGAACCCTTCCCGTGATTCGCTCGAAGAGCTGGTCGGATACGTCCTGAAAAGGCGTGTATAGCCACCGTTAACTGCTGCTACGAGACCTGCCAGACCACCCGCCCGCCTATTATGGTCATCGTGACTTTGATTCGAGGTATTTGCTCAGTTTCCACTGACGTGGGATCCTGATCTAGCAGCGTAAAATCGGCCAGCTTGCCTACCTCAATCGAGCCTTTATCCGCCTCCTGAAACGACGCATACGCTCCGCCGAGCGTGTACATCTTCAGTGCCTCATATGCTGATACACCCTCCGAGCCACCAATGGTCTCGCCCGAATCCGCACGTCGGGACACGGCGGCGTATATTCCAATTAGCGGGTTAGGCTCGATGACAGGGGCGTCGGAGCTTGCGGCAATATTGACGCCCGCATCAAGAAGCGAACGCAGGCGATAGAGCCAGACTTGCGCATCTTTTGGCACTTCAGACAGGTATCGCCGACCGCTATAGTATAGAAATCCTGGCTGAGTCACTACCAGAATCCCAGAGCCTTCGAGCTTTCTCAGGCCTTCGGGAGAACATTCGGAGCAATGCTCGATGCGGTCTCGGTAGGCATGGGGAGATTGCGACTGTGCCTTGATTAGCGCGTCGACGGCAGCTTCGACGGCCTCTGCCTCTATAGCGTGGACCGCCACCCGAAACCCGGCATCATGCGCCCGAAGCACAATCGCCTGCAACTCGTCTATGGAGGGATGCATAGCCCCTGTCGTCATCGTCAGCATGATTTTGACAGCGCCAAGGTTAATGTCGTCATCGCCCGAACCAAACGCCAGCCCTCTCTCCAGAAGCCCATCCAGATGGTAGGAGCCTGCCATCATCGTCACTCTTGGCGATAGGCTGCCGTCACGCTTTAGCCCCTTGAGGGTGTCCCAACGTGCGATTGAGTTGGAGTGCGTCGCGTCCTGCAGCGACGTTATGCCAAGCGAAAGCAGACGCTCGCTGGCCTGCCGAACACCACCCTGGAACTCTTGCTCGCTGAGAGGGGGAATCAGGCCATCCAAGAAATCTCCCATCTCGATTAGCAGACCTGTGGGTTCGCCCATGGTCGGGTCGCGCTCAATCACGCCTTCAACCGGATCAGGCGTATCCGACGATATGCCAACACGAGCCAGAGCCACGCTATTGAGAACGCAAGCGTGGCCGGAGCGATGATTCAGCCTTACAGGATGGTCAGGAGCGGCAACATCCAGGTCTTGACGCGAGGGATGACGCTTCTCCGCTAGGGCGAATTCGTCGTAGCCACGGCCTCTTATCCACTGATCTTGACGAGTGTTGTCCGCGCGTTCTTGAAGAGCCTGCTGGATATCGTCTATCGAATCCACCGAGGTCGGGCTGCAATCGACAGCCAGCAGACTTGATACGTAAGCCATCAGATGGCAGTGAGCGTCAATAAAGCCCGGAACAAGGGTCTGGCCCTCGCAGTCAATTACCCTTGCGCCGCGCCATTCCAATCGAGCAAGGTCATCATTCGGCCCGACCCACACGATTCTGCCGTCCTCGATCGCTACAAGATTCGCTGCGGGCTGATGGTCGTTCAGCGTAATCACGTTGGCATTGAGTATTACGAGGTCTGGGCGAAGTCTAGGCGATGACATCTTCAAAGCAATGGAGGTGTTTCAGAGGCCCCAGATTGCCGGGGCCTCTGTATGCTCTCGATGAAAGAATACTGCTGGACTAACTGATGACCGACTTGGGAGTAGGCTCAATGCGTGTAATCACCATCTTCTCTCGTTCGAGCATCTTGCCAATTTTGGGAGCGATATCATTTTTCCACGTGTCGCTTTCATAAACGGCTTCGTACAGGCGCACCCTGTCGGCTTCATCGTCGAACCGGCGCATCCATACATACAAGTCGTCTTCTTCCTGCCCTACGAAGCTGCCAGCGATAACCATACCCTTGGAAACCTGAAAGGGGATAATCACCTCTTCCATGAAATTCACCCAGTTATCTCGCTGGCCGGGCTTCGTTCGATATTGTCTAAGCTCGTAGAACATTTTCCCTCTCTTGTGAATTGGATACTACATGTTTTCCAGGTAACTCTAAATATATGTGATGGCGCTGTCAAGAATTCGGACTATGACCATGTAGTGATTGGCGTTCTGATGCAAGTGATTTCATGAGCCTGTGGTGAATACGGCGGTGCGCTCCCACAACGTTTCAATCAATTGAAATAGGCTTTCCAACACCATGTCCAGCCACGTTTACTACCAATGAGGTTTTCTGTATTGAAAGACGTCGCTATTGGTGTAAAAATATCCTATGAGCGAGCTGCACGCCTAGTTGAACTGCTGCAACCACTTGGCTCTTTTCATGGCTTGTATCATCTAATGGCAGGCCAGATAGATTCCCTGAGCCTCCCACTTCTGTAATCCAAAAGACAACAACATCGACCCTTCGGTCATTGAACACGCAACTCCCATCGAGCGGACATCACATGCAACTATCCTTGCTTCAAAGTGAGCTGAATGAGCCTGTCGGCCCGGTCCTGGCGGTCGAGGTCGCGGCAGGTCGCAATGAGATCTTCGAAACGCGCCGCCGGTATCGGCAGACCCGGGATAACGTCGCGAATCCGGCGCGCCTCCTCATCGAAGTCCCACATAAATTCGCGGCCGGTGGCCTGCTTCGTGTAGCTCTTGCCATCTCTGGTGTAGATCGTGATGCGTGGCCCGAAAAGCGTCATCTCGTGCGACGGGATGAGCGTCACCCGATGCATTAGCTCCAGCACCTCGGGCGGGTCGTTGGCACCCGCCGCGTCATACTGCTGGCCCCGTAGCACAGGGAATCCGCGCTGGACAATACCGTACGCGGTGTAATAGGGCGTGCTTCCCGGCCGCGGCGCCGCGTCTTCCCGCCGGCTCGGGAAGGCCGGGCTGGGATACTGGGTCTCGAGCCAGTTCACCACGGCCTCCACGCGCTCGACGTCCTCATATCGGATGTTGTTCTCGGCACAGAGCTGCGCTGTAACGTCGACGTGGGCAATGTTGTAGCCGGCCGTCGAGTAGATGCGGTAGAGAGTCTCGAGGAACAACCAGTCCTGCCCCAGCGCTGTGGTGATTTTGTCCAGACTGGTCTGGGTAGCACCAACAAAGCTGTAGGTGAGCTGGCCTTTGTTGTTGCCCGCGTAGGCGTGATAGAAGCCCGCGTCGCCTTCGAGGACGGTCTCGCCGCCCACGTGTCCCTGCTGCGCCAGCGCCACTGCAAGCATCGCGTTGCGCACCGCGGCGCCCTCGCGCAGGGCGAAACCACCGCTCCGAGGCCCTTCGAGATTACCTGCCGCCAGATGCACGCAGAGGGCAATCGTGCTATTCACCTGATCCTCAGTAAAGTTCAGGATCTTTGCGGCAGCGACGGCTGGGCCAAAGATGCCAAACACCGGGCCAGCGTGAAAGCCGCGGCTCATCACTGTCGGAATGAAGTCGGCCGCCATCCGCTCCATGACCTCGTAGCCGGCGGCAAGGCCAGTGAGGAAGTCCTGGCCAGAGGCGCCGACAGTTTCCGCCACCACAAAAGCGCCCGGGAGTATGCTGGTGCCGGGGTGGGTGAGCATACGGAAGGAATCCAGCTTGCCGCCCGCCATGGCCATCTCCGCGTTGGTGAAGGCGGCGCCGCCCTTGGTCACCGTGGTGCCGTACACCATGATGGTCGCGCCGTGGCCCACACCAGATTCTTCTGCGGTGATGAGCTGAACGGCCTGTTGGCCGCCCGGTTCCTGAGAGCCGAGGAGCACGGAGGCGAGACTGTGAAGCGTGACGCCCTTGGCGCGATCGACCACTGCGGGCGGGAGATCGTCATAGCGCAGGCCTACGACCCACTGCGCAAGTTGCCGACTGAGAGATGCCATAATTGTCTCCGCTATGCTGCTGATATTTTGCCGCTAGTCGCGCGCATGCCGACGCGCAGGTAGTCTACACCGTCGGGATACTCAAAACACGCGGCTATAGCCTCCAAGGCGTGATAGGTGTCTTGAGGGTTAGCGGCCTTGGTAGGTTCCATTTCGCTATCGATTGTCGAGCTAACACAGGGTGTAGGCAAAATGACCAACTCAATCGTATTATACTCCTGATCACACCTTCTCACACCGGTTGAGGGATCAGGGGTATGATGCCCTGAAAGCTTCTTGAAGGATCGATGAATGTCAGATATGAGGATTTCCGCATGGCGGCAATAATATCACAGTTCGCAGATCTAAGGAATTGTACCATTAATGAAGTGACTCTCAACGCTTGATAAGCCATGTAGGGTATTTTTGCCCAACCTCTCGAAAAGGCGAAATAAAGAAGTTTAAGTAGTCGAAGTTAGCTCAGTAGCAACCTGCATTTGGGCCAATTCCTGAAAGATCGCATTCATGTCGACAACTTCTAATCAACTGCCAAACTCGTAGCGCCCATAGAAGGGAGAGTGCTAAATATCGGGGGAGGGTCCCTTGAAGCGGGCGGCCTGGCGTCGTAGGCTCTATTCACGAAGCAACAACGAACCCACTCTGACATCTATCAACTGTGCATCGTCCCGCGAGGCATCGGTCCGCTCATCTGGCGGCGACACTCGGCACGTCAAACTCAACGTGTTTGGCTTTCAGCAGGGAGAACGATTCCGATACGTATATAATTTCTTTGCTTCGTGGCAGTGTGACATTAATGAGCTCGCCAAACGCATTGACCAATTGCAGCCGGGTATGTCTTAACTGTCGATGACCAGTAGACTCCTTTCAAGATACCCGACAATTCCTCCGACATCCGCTTGACAAACAAATATTCTATCGATTAATATTTAACCAAGTGGTTAAGTGTTTGGCATCCCTGAGAGCATGACGACTGGACTTAATAATACCAAGAGCGATCTAGACCGAATCTTCGCCGCGCTCTCCGATTCTACACGTAGGGATATTCTGGAGAGGCTGGCAGGAGGACAGGCATCTGTTACAGAACTGGCAGAGCCTTTCGATGTGTCGCTTCCGGCCATCTCCAAGCACCTTAGAGTGCTGGAAAATGCAGGGCTTCTTGTGCGAGAAAAAGATGGCAGGGTACGTCGCTGCACTCTGACAGCAGAACCCATGAAAGACGCAGCCGAATGGATTTCTCTCTACAGATCCTTCTGGGAAAACCAGCTCAAAGCCCTCGACGAATATCTGAGCCATCCAAAGAATCAGGAGGATGAAAATCATGGTTAACCCTGGCACAGACACTGGGGTTATGCTCAGTTTGACCCGAACATTCGCCGCACCCAGGGAGAAGGTGTTTGAGGCGTGGACACAGCCCGAACATATGCGGAACTGGTGGGGAATGAGTGCCGGATACACTGCTCCAATCGTCGAAATTGACTTGAGGGTCGGAGGCAGGTACCGACTCGGTATGCAACCCCCTGATGATGGCGAACTACACGTTGTTGGCGGTGTTTTTCGAGAGGTCAGTCCACCTGAGAGACTGGTCTACACCTGGGCATTCGAACACGAAGGCATGGAGCTTCAGGAACAGACTGAGACTCTTGTGACAGTTTCCTTCCGAGATTTAGGCGGTTCCACAGAGCTTACACTTACCCATGAATACTTCCCATCAGCGGAAATATGCGAACAGCACAGGCAAGGCTGGATTATGATGCTAGACAATCGCTTCGGTCAGGTATTGGAATCCTAAATAATCAAAGGAGGTAGATATGGAATACAAGACCATAGACCAGTCCGTGACCTTCAATGCGAGCGCTCACGAAATCTACGAAATGCTTATGGACCAGCAGAAGCACTCGGAGTTTACAGGTGCCCCTGCTAAAATCAGTTCTGAGATTGGTGGAGAGTTCTCCATCATGGACGGCGGTCTGAGCGGCAAAACCCTTGATCTAATCGCTGACAAGAAGATAGTCCAAGCGTGGCGGGCCGCCGACTGGCCCGAAGGCCACTACTCAACAGCTATTTTCCTTATGGAAGAATCTGATGGGCAGACGAAACTCAGCTTTGTTCAGGCTGGTGTCCCATCGGATATGTTTGACTCCATCAACGATGGATGGCGCACCTACTACTGGGAGCCGATTGCGAAGGCCCTTGAAAACTAGTGGTTCAACGTTTTTGTATTGATGGGTAGAGTGACTTTAGCTTGATGCGCGCATCCTCGGTAGTGAAGCGCCAATCCACTCGTATCACATCCCGGTTGCGTTGATTCTGCCAAGCATTGACCTCGCCGCGCAGGATGTCTTGATTGGCAATCCGTCGGTCCAGGCACTGTCGAGCCAGCACACCGATCTCTATCTCCGCCATATTCAACCAACTCCCGTGTTTGGGAGTGTAGTGTATCTCCAGTCGCTCAGCTATACGCCTCGCCTCAGCAGGCTCGAATGCCTCGTATAGCGAGGACAGCTTGTGAGTGTTGAGATTGTCCATTACCAGCACGATCCGGTCTCTGTCAGGGTAGTCCTCGTCGACCAGTTTCTTTATCACATGCGCCCAGTCCACCTTCGTGCGACGCTCTCTGACCTCGACTCGGCGCCATCCGTCCAACGGTGCAAACAGCATGAACAGGCTGCTCACTCCATTGCGCTCGTATTCGTAGTCGTATGCCGCCGATAAGCCGGGCGCTGCGGGACGCGGCACTCGCGTCTCCTTGACTTGCTGTTTGCTCGTCTCATCCATGCACACCAGAACCTCATTCCCATCGTACGGCCGTTGGTAGACCTCCAGTACGTCTTCCATCGCGCACACAAACTCCGCGCTCTGACCGGGCGGGATGCACCAACTCTGCTTCAGCCACGGCTTCAGTTCGTTTTTTTTTTAAGCGCCTGGCGAACCGTCTCGGTGCTAATGGTCCCGACTATCTCACACTCGACCAACTGGTCAGCCAACAGCTTCAGGGTCCAACTGGCACGCCCCTCCGGCGGTTCCCCGCAGGCCATCGCTATCAACCGTGCTTCACCTTCGCCGTCCAGTCTCTTTTGACGCCGACGCAGTTGCTTTTTGCGATTCAGCGCAGACTCGACCCCCTCCTCCACACAGCGCTTGCGTATTCGCTCGACTGTTGACTGTCCCACACCGAGCGCGCTGGTGATGTCCGCGTCCTTCATTCCCCCGTCCGAGCGTGACTCATCGCTCATCAGCAGAATGCGCGCATGGGTCTGTTTGTACGCCGCAGCCCGACCGCGTGAGACCAAGGCGTTGAGTTCCTGTTGTTCGTCGGTAGTCAGTCTGATACGGTACTTCTTGGTAGACATCATGGTTCCTCCTCGGTTCAACGTTACGATTGAACCCCCAAGAGGAACAATGACTATCATGGTATTCATTTCAATGATGTTGGACCACTAGGTGTCCCGCCAAGTATTGACAGCAAAGCCGAGGGCAGGGCTTCCACAAGCACTTTTCTCGACACTTGGCCTATATTGCAATGGGACGGCTATACTCTAGTCCTTTTGGCACGAACTAGCCGCAGGTACACAACATCAACTGTAGATTTACGAAAACCAATTCTCAAAAAGGAGAGAATCGTGACAGAACAGGCTATGCCTAATCCAGTAGAGCTATATCAGACGGCGACAAAGGCAACCCAACAGCTTATAGCAAGTATAAAACCCGATCAGCTCGAAAGCGCCACGCCATGCAGCGATTGGGACGTTAAGGCCCTCATAGAGCATCTTATCGGCGGCGCCGCTTTCTTTTCCGCAAGTCTCGCAGGCGAGGAACCATCAGGGCCACCTCAGGCCGACAGCCTTGCTGAAACGTATGGCATTCTAACCTCCAAGGTTGTAGAGGTGGCAAGTAATCCCTCGAACCTGGAAAGGCGGGTTCCTACACCATTCGGCGAGATGTCTGGAGGAGAAGTGATTTTCGGGGCCTTCATGGACACCGTAGTACACGGGTGGGATCTTGCCAAGGCTACAGGCCAGGATACCTCTCTAAACGCAGAGCGTGTAGAGATATTATCTCAAGCATTCGGGCCGCAAATGGATGGCTTACGACAGAGTGGTCTCTTTGGGGCAGAGGTATCGGTCAGCAGCGACGCAAGCGGCCAGGACAAACTAATAGGCATGATGGGCCGCCAACCTTAGTCTGGAATCTCATCATCATAGAAAAGGCCCCGATCACATCGGGGCCTTTTCTTTTAATTGAAGTTATAATATTTGTGCGTTGGTCATCAACAGCTCAAACATACATGGCTGCCTTATCCTGATGGGTCTGGCGAATTCATTGGAAGAAATTCTATGAACATCGATGTTGCGAAGGACATAGCCGCCTCGTTGCTGCTGCTGAGAGCAGTGACGAGGGTTGAACTCCTTGACAAAGGCTTTTCGCCTGACAAGAAGTACGTCCTGTGGGAAGGTGATGCTCCAAAATTCTTGTTAAGATTGTCAGATATTAAACTCCAGGAGCGCCGCGTGGCCGACTTCGAAATGATGGTCAAGCACTACGAGCGTGGCGTGAAATGCCCAAAACCCTATACTCTCGGAATTGCTGGCAGTCGTGAAGTCTGCTACCAGATTCTGAGCTACATCCCAGGCGAAAGCGCTGATGAGGCGTTGCCAAAGCTAACTGAGGCGGCGCAGACCGAGCTTGGATTCAGGGCTGGTCTGGAACTCCGCAAGCTACACAGTCTACACCACTCCGATCCGTCATACGACTGGCCGACAAGACGGGTGGCAAAGTATAAAAGATACGCTGAGAGGGGGTCTGAGGCTGGACTGTATTTCGATGGACAGGAGGAGGTAGGGCACTACGTGGAGGCAAACCTAAGACTGATGGACGATGCGCCTGTCCGTTTCCAACACGACGACTATTACCCTGGAAATCTGATAGTAGACGACGCCAAGTTCGCTGGCGTCATAGATTTTACCAACTTCGACTGGGGCGACCCTGTAGAGGATTTTTATAAACTGGCCTGGTTCAGCGTTCCGGTAAGTGCAGCCTTTGCGAGTGGGCAGGTTCAGGGGTACCTTTCGGACGGCGGAGTGGTAGACTTCTGGCGAAGATACAATCTTTACGTGGCGATGAGCCTGTATAGCAGCCTCGTCTGGGTACACGAGTATCGGCCCGAGGATACCGAGCGCTTCCGGGGGCTTATTGAGGACATACTGTCCACGCACGATTTTGAAAGCAGCGAACCACCACGCTGGTACAGGGAATAAGGGGTGACATCGAGTTCGCTTGAGTCCGAAAAACCAACTTACCGAAGTCCTTCCTCCTCTGAAAGGTGTTCGCTTATCTCTTCTGACAAAGCGTTCTGTGTCGGCTGCTAATATGCAAAGCCGTCCTCAGCCAGGGACTCTTGATATTGGGCCTCAGTATATTCCGGGAAGCTCGGTCGTTGATTCTGTTCCGAGGAGCACCGGAATCGTCAGTGCAAGTACAACGATAAACGTCCAAAGCGCCGGAGCCGAGGTAAGCACCTGCTCTCTGCGACGCGCCACTCGCGCGGACTGCGCCTGCCTTCGTGGTACCCACCAGGGGCTGTACCGAGCTTCCAGCAGATGCAACGTTATCCCCAGACCTGCGCCATACAGCAGGTGACCTACGAGATTGGGGAAGGTTCGGGCTACAGCATCCGATGTCCAGAGCGGTGTAAAGCCCAGGAAGGTTGGAAACAGAGTAAGCGGGCCGAGCATCCACCATATAAAGCCGTAGGAAGCGCCCCAGCCAAGAGCGGAGGTTATATCATAGCTCTCTCGCTGGAAGAGCAGCCCATAGCTCGTGCCGATAACTACGGCGATCATCATGTGCACGAAAGAACCGGTGATGGGGGATGTAACTCCTATCAGGCTGGCGACATTGGTTAAGGCACCGATCTGTAGCATCACGCCCGCGAATATCAGGCCCCCTACCACGCCAGCAACCATGCCACGCCCGGTTGCTCTTAGACCCTGAGTTCCAACAGCCTCGTTGTCGCTACCCACCATGATGTCCTCGAAGAAGAGGCGCGTCAGCATATCAAGCCACTGGAAAAATAGAGCCAGCGCCGCGCCAAAAAGCAGATATCCGGGAAAGGCGGGAAAGTTCTCCCGCACTTCGTTTGGCCCCCAAGGGAGAGTTGTGCCGTTCAGCAGAGGAAGCAGGGTCAGCGGAATGATGGCCCATGCCAAAAATCCGTAGGCAACGCCTCGTATTATTCCTGCTCCTGCGCTGCCCGAGGGACGGGGATAAAGCGCTGAGAAGCCGAATCCCCCAATCAGCCCAACGGCCAGTACGATCAACCATGAAACCAGGTGCGATTCGTCGGGTGTTCTCGCAACGAACGTGTGCAGATTGCCTTGCGCCACTAGTGGTCCAACGTCCTATTGTTCCTCTTGGGGGTTCAATCGTAACGTTGAACAGCCATGATGGCGACATTGGTACCGTGAAGGCCAACGCCTTGGTCCACGCGGTCGATCAAACATCCCATGCGCGCATTCTGCTGTTGAGCGATGAGTCAGCTCGGACAGCATTGAAGGACGCGGACATCGCCGCGCCTCGAGCGAATACGCGAATCGATCAGGCCCCAGGCACTGCGTCACGCCAGCACTGGACCGATGCCACGCCCTGAAGCTGTATGCGGACCAGTTGCTCTGTAGACCCTGAGTTCCAACAGCCTCGCTTGTCGCTACCCACAGAGTTGGTGCATCGATGCCCTCGAGGAGGTCAGAAGATTACAGCAAGGCCGCGTCTCAGCATATCCTAGCCAGGAGTTTTCATGCTTATGCACATTGAAGTCGAGGTCAAATGACAGAGACCGAGGCGCCGATCTCAACACTCCAACGGTCCTCGCAAACAGATATCCGAGCCTGCTGAGGCGAGGCGTATAGCTCCTCCATACACTACGCTCCCAAACACGGGAGTTGGTTGATATCGGAGATAGAGATCGGTGTGCTGGCTCGAAAGTGCCTGGAATAGTTCTCGGCAGAATCGCACTTCGTCTTGGCCCCCAAGGGAGCGCGCATCAAGTTGTGCTACGTCAATCATTGAACCACTAGTGGTCAGAGGAAGCAGGGTCAGCGGAATGATGTACCAAGCCCATCGCGCGCAAAAACTCCGCCTTGCTCTGACGCGGGCGGGATGCACCAGACTCATGCGCCTCGTATTCAGTTCGGACGGGGGATTCCTGCTCCAGCGCGCGGTGTGGGACAGTCAACTGCCCGAGGGACGGGGAAAAAGCAACTGCGTCAGCGTCAAAGCGCTGGCCTGCGGGGAACCGCCGGAGGGGCGTCCGAAGCCGAGTCCAGATAGTCCCAATCAGCCCGAACGGCCAGTACGCCCGGTCACCAGTGAAATTCAGGTGCGATTCGTCGGCAAGTCTTGGAGACGCGAGTGCTTGAGCGCCCGTCTCGCACGACGAGCGCGCAATGGAGTGACGCTGTCACCGTTGGACGGATTCCGCAGAGCGTGATTCGCCTTGATCGCCAACTAGCACGCCCCCGACAGCAGAGGCTGCGATGAGGCCAGCCCTCGACCGCCTCCGTATAGCTGAGCGTTGGAGATACACTACAGGATTGGCTGGCTCGACAGTGCCTGGACCAACATGCATGACATCAATCACAGATTCACCGCGCGTTCACTGAGGATGCTGCGTATGAAGCTAAAGTCACTGGTATTCATCAATACAATGACGTTGGACCACTAGCACGCCCCCGACAGCAGAGGCTGCGATGAGGCCAGCCAGACCGCCTCTGAGGATTGGCCCAACTGCGACATTCACAGATTCACCGCGCGTTCTGCTGCGTATGGATTGCAGTAAGACTATCGCCAACCCTGCGCTGGCTCCGTACAGCACGTGCCCAATCAAGGCAGGGAAGGCCGATTGGGCCGCTTCTACACTCCAGGCCAGGTTTTCGAACAGAATCAGGGGGCGAAGCGTGAGAGGCCCGATGAACCACCAGAACATTCCATACGCCATTCCCCAGAATAGTGTTTCGCAAATGCCTGGTCGTTGGTGCCATACCAACAGGCCAAGACCAGTACCCACAATCGCGGCAATCGCCATATGCACCAGGTAGCCAATTACAGACGATTCAAGGCGCACCAGCGACGCGACCGATGGGAGCTGGCCTAGCTCCAACATCGCTCCTCCGAAGACCAGTCCACCAACAACCCCGCCTATCGCGCCTGGTATCACTCCGTCAGAGATGGCGCTTGAGCGTCTCACCGAGCGCACCTCATCCATGATTCTTGACGCAATCACAAGCCTTGCTCCTTTCCTTCCTTGGGTGATGGCTGTGTGGAATCAACACCAGACCTATCTACAGACGCGACTGGATGAGTCGAAGTCTTCGAATCGGTGGTGAGCACGATGTCGCGGGCGAATAACAGGTCAATCGCCCAGTCCAGAAATACCCTCACTTTCTTCTCCAGACCAGGCAACAGGCTCAGGTAAATCACCCGCCATATCAGCCACGCGGAAAAGCCGGAAAAGCGTACGCCGCGTATTTCGGCTACTCCGGTGCGATGTCCCAGCGGCACCAACAGGCCAAGGACGCGGAATCGGAATGGCTTTAGGGGCTTGCCTTTAATAGTGGCTTCGATGTTCTTGGCAAGAGCCTTACCCTCTCGAATGGCATGTTGCGCCGTTGGTGGGTATGTCTGACCTTCATGGTTCGGGTCCGGAATTTCCGCGCAGTCCCCCACTGCCCAGACGTTCGCAAAGCCTTTGACCTGAAGGCTGCTTTCGGCCACTACCGCCCCAGCCCTATTTTTCTCGCAAGGCAGTGTTTTGAGGACCAGGTTGGGCTGGCTGCCTGCCGTCCAGACAACGGTGCGTGTGGGTATCTCCTGGCTATCACTCATGTAAACGCTATCGGGTGTAGCGCCCGCCACGCGCGCGTTCAGCGCAAACTCGATGCCACGCGCCCGCATTTTGCGCAGCGCGTAGTCGGCCAGCTCATCTCCTAGCTCGGGCAGAATCCGGTCGCGGGAGTGAATCAGTACGAAGCGCAGCTCTTCCGCACGAATGTTTGGGTAGTAGCGCTTCACACTATTCACGAGGTCAAACATCTCGGCGATCAGCTCCGTCCCGGCAAAGCCACCTCCCGCGACGGCGAAGGTTAGCTGACGCCGACGTTCTTGTTCGTCGAGATTGACGTCCGCCTTCTCTAACTGGGAGATGACGTGGTTGCGCAGTTCAGTTGCGTCCTGCAAAGTCTTCAGGCTGAATGCGTGCTCCTCCATACCAGGAAGACCAAAGTAGTTGGGAACCGAACCCAGCGCCAGTACCAGATGGTCATAGTGCAAAGTCTGAGGGGGCACAGAGGCGCTTTCGCATATACGCACGACCTGGGCTTTGCTGTCAATCTCTTCGACCTCTGAGCGGTAAAACCTGACGTGCGGAAGTGATGCCCTTATGGGAGCGCACATGTGCTGTGGCTCCAGCGCACTGCCAGCGACCTCGGCAAGCATGGGAGTGAAGAGCAGGTAGTTGCTCTGGCTAATGAGCGTGATCTCTATACTCGGATCGCGCCAGTATATGCGCTCTAGCGCGTGGGCAGTGCTGACTCCACCAAACCCGCCCCCCAGTATGACAATACGGGTAATGGGCGTTTCGTCTTCGACGATGGTCGTCTCATGGCGTATTCTGTTATACAGAGTTAGGCTTATGTGATAGCCGAATCCGGTCAGGCCGCCGTAAAGGAGATGCCCGAATACGGATGGAAATGCTGCGCTCGCCCCATCTACCGTCCATGTTGGGCCATCACCGAAGAACAGAGGCTCCAGCGTCAGAGGCCCCACAATCCACCAGAACAACCCGTAAAGCAGCCCTGTGCTGATACTCGCCGCATAACCGAGGGGCTGATAGCTCGAAAACGCTCCGAAGACAGCCCCGGCCAGGGTCGCTGCCATCAAGTGCAGCAAAAACCATCCGCCTGATAGCTTCAACCCCAGGAGGCCAGCTATAGTCGGTGTCATACCTAGACCCAACACGGCCAACCAGAATACGAGACCGCCTACGAAGCCCGCCGCGCCACCGGCTATAATTTCTCGGCGCAATCCGACCGGCATGACGAACCTCCCTTAGGCACGTCCTCGCTCTAATTCCCTCATGTGAGTACCATTAGTAAATCCTGTCCTGGCCTTGTTTTGGACTTTGGACAATATGAGCATCGGATGATGAAAGATTTATAGATCGGGGATTATGAATGCACAACAAGGGATCATTCGACTCGGGCAGTTTCGCCAACGAGTCTACCAGATTTTTGACCTCCGCGCTGATGCAACGATGGAATTGATTGATGCACTTTCCGGCAATACCACCTTTCAGTCGGTTGTAGGACTGAGTCTGAGTCCCTATTTTCATCGCTACTACAGCAGCGTAAGTGATACTATCTGCAATTTCTTCGATGCCTCCAGTCCACAGCACTCAGATGAGGAACGTCGCCAGAAAGAACTAGGATTGGGGACGCACCAACTGCCTTCGTATCATGATTTTCAATGCGTTCCCGTAAAGACGTGGTGAGAGCGGCAACCGTTATTAACCCTGAGATGGGATTGACAAGACAAGGTCTATTTGGTGCAATGAGCATATCCTTCGCAATCAGCCTTCCCATGAACGCGCGAGGCGTCGTTGATTCATCTCAGAATTTATTTCGGGCTTCTACAAGCAGTTTGCCGTGGGGTAGTGTTATTCGGGTTGCACTAGATGGATAAGATTCCAATCCTCAGGAGGTGAAGGAAATGACAATCCCAAAAGATGTGCTCCAAGCGATGATTCGCAACTTTCAGGGGTTTGACCTTACAGATGAAGAGCTTGAGCTTGTCCAACCCGAGTTGGACAGCTATCTGGCAGAAGTAGAGAAACTTCGCGAGTTGGATCTTTCCAGCGTGATGTCGTCCCGCCTCTTACAGGCGAAGGAAGGTGGTGAACTCTGATGGCAAATTCTGACCTCGTCAAACTCACTATATCCGAGCTTGCGCCGAAGATCAAAGCCAGGGAAGTATCCCCTGTTGAAGTCACCGAGGCTGTCCTGGAGCAGGTGGATCGCCTTCAGCCTACTCTAAACTCCTTCATCACCGTCCTTTATGATGAGGCTAGGAGTCAAGCCAAGGATCAGGAGGCGGCATTAATGCGAGGCGAGTACCGTGGGCCGCTGCATGGCGTGCCAATCGGTATCAGGATAATATTGCGGTTGGCGGCATCCGAGCGACCGTCGGCTCCAAGGTGCTGGCCGATTACGTTCCTGAAGAGGACGCACACGTTGTCAGCCGGTGCAGAGAGGCCGGGGCAATCATCATCGGCAAGGAGAATCTCGAGGAGTTCGCGGCAGGATCGACCTCCAACAATCTCCACTACGGTGCGGTGCACAATCCTTGGAATCTTGACCATATCCCGGGTGGGTCTAGTGGAGGAGGTGGAGCGAATGTGGCGGCCTGTGTAACCTTCGCTTCTTTGGGCACCGATCTGGGTGGGTCGGTGCGAGGCCCCGCGAACTTCTGTGGTGCAGTAGGATTGAAGCAGACCTTCGGAAGAGTGAGCCAGCGAGGGCTTCTTGTGACCAGCTTCAACGGCGACCACATCGGCCCTATAACTCGCTCGGTTAGCGATAGCGCGCTGGTTCTTCAGGTTATAGCGGGCTACGACCCCCTGGATCCCAGCACGGTTCCGGTGCCCGTCTCCGACTACTCGTCCCTGCTTGGCAAGAGTTTGAGTGGGCTAAAGATGGGGATTCCCACCAACTATTACTTCGACCTGATAGATCCTGAAGTCGAAGCCACAGTACGGCAGGCCATCAGCGCCCTCGAAGAGCTTGGAGTCGAAGCCAGGGACGTGGCCTTGCCGAGTATGGAGTATGCCGGAGCGCTGCGAATAGCTGGCTTGGCTGACGGCGTTGTCACCCACGAGCCTTATCTCGAGAAGCACCGTCAGGACTATGGCCCCACCGTTCTTGACCGCACACTAGCAGGACAATTCGTGCTGGGACGAGACTACTCCAAGGCCCTTAAGGTTCAGAGGCTAATAAAAGAGGAGTACGCTCGCGTACTTCAAGACGTGGACTTCCTGGTAACTCCATCATCCCCTATAGCAGCCTGGCGTATCGACTCGGAAACCGTCACTCTTGGTGGCACCGAGTATCCAGTACGAGGGCCAGGTTCAGGTATGACGGCCAGATGCACCTGGCCCAGCAATGCTACCGGATTGCCAGCGATGTCCGTGCCTTGTGGCTTCACTGAGGCGGGCCTGCCCATCGGTCTTCAGCTAATAGGGCGACCATTCGAGGAAGAGGTCCTCTTTCAGATCGCCCATGGCTATGAGGCTGTTTCGCCCAGCCGGGGCCGCAGACCTGTTCTTACAGAGGTTAGCCATGACTGAACTAATTGCGTACTTCAACGGAGAATTCGTGCCCGATAGTCAGAGTATGGTTCATGCCACCGACCGGGGCTTCCGAGGGCGGAGATGTCGATTGCGTTATAGGTAAAGTGTGCAACCGACTCTGAGGATACCAGGTGCAATTCCTTTAACTTCATTCCAACCCTTACATAGGGACCGTCAATTATGATGTTTATGCAGAGACTTCGGTTGTGAGGTAAACAGACCGTAGGTTTCTGCTCAAATGCGCCTATTGGCCCAGATTGTAATATTCAAAGTTCCAATATGCCGGAAGATTGCTCATGTAAAGTTATCAGGAGGAACGATGCCAAGACTTACGAATAAGGTAGCCGTTATAACGGGAGGAGCCGGAGGTATTGGAAGTGCCGCCGCAAGACTCTTTGCTCAAGAAGGTGCCCATGTAATGCTCGTCGACCTGGACGAATCGGCGCTTCAGAAAACCGTTCAGGCCATTGGCGACGAGAACGTAAGCTATGTAGCAGCCGATACCACACAACCCGATCAGGTACAACATTTCGTTAACACTACTATTGAGCGTCATGGTGGGATAGATATCTTTTTGGCCAATGCCGGTATCGAAGGCGAAATCAATCCGATAACTGAAACTCCAGTCGAGGAATTTGATCGGGTCATGGCGGTGAACGTGAGGGGCGTCTGGCTGGGGCTAAAGTACGTGATTCCCGTAATGAAGGAACGTGGTGGTGGCAGCATCATAATCACTTCATCGACCGCGGGACTTCGTGGCAGTCGGGAGCTGGCCCCTTATGTGACCAGCAAGCACGCTGTAATCGGTCTAATGCGGACGGCAGCGCTCGAGTGCTCATCATTGGGAATTCGAGTTAATACGGTTAATCCGGCGCCGATTGAAACGAGAATGATGCGTTCGTTGGAACAGATGCGCGTGGCATCGAGTGATGACGGGCCGCAAACGGTGGATGATGTCAAACAGCTTACTGCTAGCGCAATACCGCTTCAACGCTATGGCGACCCGGAGGAAGTCGGCAAGATGATGCTATTCCTTGCCAGCGACGACAGCAGCTTCTGCACCGGTGGCGTTTACATGGTAGATGGTGGAATATCCGCAGGCAGGACATAATATGCGAAAAAAGGGGCCATACGCTGCTGACGCCGAAAGCCAAGCAACTGTTGCCGCCTCGGATCGAAGCCTACACTGATTTTTGGAGGGGCTGATGCCCGGACTACTTGAAGGGATCAAAGTACTGGAAGTAGCCAACTGGGTGGCTGGCCCATCCACATGCGCTATGCTTGCTGACATGGGAGCCGAGGTTGTCAAGATAGAACCCCCTGAGTCCGGGGACACTGTCCGAAGCCTCGCCATCAACACGCAGGGGGTTGACACTCACACTGATGGATTGAATTTGATATTTCAGTCCCTCAATCGTGGCAAGCAGAGCATGGGAATTAACCTGAGGAGTTCTAAAGGCCAGGAAGTAGTCCAAAAGCTTGCCGCAGGCTGCGACGTTATGGTGACCAACCTGACACCTCACCGCCAGGAACGCTTTGGACTGCGCTACGAAGACGTTTCCACTCTGAATCCTCGCATAATTTACGTTGCTCTGACGGGCTATGGCATGAACGGCCCGGAGCGTGACCGCTCGGGGTTCGACTACTCCGCGTTCTGGGCACGCTCTGGCATCATGGGCACCCTTGGGGAAGAAAACGAACCGCCTGTGCAACAGCGCCCCGGAATGGGAGACCAGACGACTTCGCTTGCGATGACCGCGTCCATTGGCATGGCCCTCTATGAGCGTGAGCGTTCCGGCAAAGGCCAGCGGATTGACTGCTCACTCCTTCACACAGGCCTGTGGGTGATCGGCGGAGATGTCGTTGCCGCCCTGCGTTATCGGCAGGCTGCGCAGCGTAATACGAGGCAGAAATCCGGGAATCCGCTCTTCAACTTCTATCAGACAAGGGATGGCAAATGGATACAACTTGTGATGGTAGAGTCCGAGCGGTTCTGGACGGGCTTCTGTCGTGCTATTGGCCTGGAACATCTCGCGGATGACCCTCGCTTCGATGACCACTTCCATCGGGTAGAGCACAGCCAGGAACTCTTCCGTATTCTTGAGGAGCGTTTCACTACCAAGTCCAGGCCAGAGTGGTCCAAGCTATTAGACGAGGAAAACTGTATCTGGGCTCCAGTGCAGACCCTTGATGAGGTCGTCGTAGACCCTCAGGTGCGCTCAAACGGCTGCTTCTCTACTCTGGAGCATCAAGAAGAAGGCGACTTCGAGATAGTTAGCACGCCGATGGGCTTTCAGCGCACTCCGGCTGAAGCCAAGACACCCGCCCCTGAACTGGGCCAGCATACCGAGGCGAAATTACTGGAACTAGGCTATACCTGGGACGACATCACGAACATGAAGGAACAAGGGGCTATCATCTAGAGTGCCTAACGAAACTCAACTTTAGACAAAGTGATGTTATCTTGACACCGGTCGGGTAAGATTTGTGCACCCCGACAATCGCGTATCAGGCAGCTTTTAATGACCGATTAATTGATATTGATGCTGAACCATTTTAGGTACTTATTCATTAGCTCTGTATGCATCCCCCAGCCACGGGTTTCGCTTTAGCTTGCGTCAAATGCACGCAGGGGGTGTCTGAGCGGATCGAGTCGTTCCTCTGTATCCCAAGGCTCAAATGCATTCTTGATGTTCGCCAACCCAGTCTGAGCGAGTTCAGGGTAATGTCGGAGTAGAACGGTTTTCAAACTCGATTTATCGATCCACTCAAGCCCTTCCCTGGTATATGTCTCTTCGTTGTAGTTATCGGTGTAAAAGCGATCGGCTTGAAGTCTGCGGGTAGCGTTCAGAATGAAGATCTGAAATAGTGTTTCTCCAAACCCAAACCCGGTAGGTCGGTGCTCTTCGCCTAGCGTGCCAATCATCAAGTCTAGCTTTTCGACATCTCCTGGCTGATCTCCATAAACCTGCTTCAGCTTTTTCACCATTTCAGGGGAGTCTGAGAGGTCTTCGAAAGAGCGAATGGGATTGAGGCCTAGTGGTTCAACGTTTTTGTATTGATGGGTAGAGTGACTTTAGCTTGATGCGCGCATCCTCGGTAGTGAAGCGCCAATCCACTCGTATCACATCCCGGTTGCGTTGATTCTGCCAAGCATTGACCTCGCCGCGCAGGATGTCTTGATTGGCAATCCGTCGGTCCAGGCACTGTCGAGCCAGCACACCGATCTCTATCTCCGCCATATTCAACCAACTCCCGTGTTTGGGAGTGTAGTGTATCTCCAGTCGCTCAGCTATACGCCTCGCCTCAGCAGGCTCGAATGCCTCGTATAGCGAGGACAGCTTGTGAGTGTTGAGATTGTCCATTACCAGCACGATCCGGTCTCTGTCAGGGTAGTCCTCGTCGACCAGTTTCTTTATCACATGCGCCCAGTCCACCTTCGTGCGACGCTCTCTGACCTCGACTCGGCGCCATCCGTCCAACGGTGCAAACAGCATGAACAGGCTGCTCACTCCATTGCGCTCGTATTCGTAGTCGTATGCCGCCGATAAGCCGGGCGCTGCGGGACGCGGCACTCGCGTCTCCTTGACTTGCTGTTTGCTCGTCTCATCCATGCACACCAGAACCTCATTCCCATCGTACGGCCGTTGGTAGACCTCCAGTACGTCTTCCATCACGTCTTCCATCGCGCACACAAACTCCGCGCTCTGACCGGGCGGGATGCACCAACTCTGCTTCAGCCACGGCTTCAGTTCGTTTTTTTTTAAGCGCCTGGCGAACCGTCTCGGTGCTAATGGTCCCGACTATCTCACACTCGACCAACTGGTCAGCCAACAGCTTCAGGGTCCAACTGGCACGCCCCTCCGGCGGTTCCCCGCAGGCCATCGCTATCAACCGTGCTTCACCTTCGCCGTCCAGTCTCTTTTGACGCCGACGCAGTTGCTTTTTGCGATTCAGCGCAGACTCGACCCCCTCCTCCACACAGCGCTTGCGTATTCGCTCGACCGTTGACTGTCCCACACCGAGCGCGCTGGTGATGTCCGCGTCCTTCATTCCCCCGTCCGAGCGTGACTCATCGCTCATCAGCAGAATGCGCGCATGGGTCTGTTTGTACGCCGCAGCCCGACCGCGTGAGACCAAGGCGTTGAGTTCCTGTTGTTCGTCGGTAGTCAGTCTGATACGGTACTTCTTGGTAGACATCATGGTTCCTCCTCGGTTCAACGTTACGATTGAACCCCCAAGAGGAACAATGACTATCATGGTATTCATTTCAATGATGTTGGACCACTAGTGGTCGCCGGAACTCGTTGTACCTGGGTACGCCCCTTTCACGCGCCCGAAGTATATCAACAGCTCCCATGTCGAACAATGGATTGCCCGGAATACTTAATTCCTGCATGAACTTTGGGAAATTATTCAGAACCAATTGCCCCGGATGCTGCGTGCCGAAGGAATAGAAGAGATTTGCCATTCCTACCCTTTGAGTCACTTTCGCAGAACCCGCCTGACGCGTCTCTACGAAGGGTGCCTGCTCCTGAATATCATCATCCCCATCCAGATGCCGAATATCGATGGTCTCGGGCAAAAGCGAGTGGAGCCGGTACACTTCGACAAATTCCTCTGTGAGTCCGTAGGGCTGACCATGCTTGTTGATCGGATTTCCTACCACTCCACCCATCTCTGGATTTCGCACGTTGATGTCGGCGACAGTCTTCCTGTCGTTGCCAACCCTCAGAAGGTTTGTTAAGAGGCCGTACCAATTCGCGTTAAGTCCTGAGTCGAGACCACGGTTGGGAAGGATACCTGGCGTCCACTCTATGGAATGAATCTTAGCCATGATTGCCGCGTTGATCAGGCGTGCGACATTGAACAGCCGGTTATCGTCCCAATCCGGATAGGTTTCTTTCAGGTGATCACAAATAGCGTTGTGTTCTCTGGCGAACAAGGTGTGTAGCATGGACAGTCCCACCCACCAGTTCCGGGTAAAACCGGTCTCTTCAATACCTTTTTTGTCAACGGGCAATAACCCTTCTTGGGTTACTTTCAACTTGCCATCAACGCCGCTACGAACACGGTTCAGACTCTCGTGGTCACTGCCATAGATCTGCGACCCGTCCCACCAGTGAGTGACTTCATTGATGAAGGTAACCGGAGTCTCTTCCTTATCTGGCATACGAGTTGGGTCGGGTTGGGTTTTCGGCACGAACATATTCGCCTGACGGTACTTCCTGCGAGCAGGATCGTCTTCCGCAAGTTGGACCTCGTGAACATCTCTGAGAAGTGTTTCACCGTGATGTACCCAGTCGTGATTCTGGAAATTAATCCACGAGGCCGCTAGCATGTTGAGAAACGGGACCTTCTTCATCTCCCCTTCTCTCGTTAGAAATATACGGCTAATTTCTCGCGGATTAGGAGTCATTAGCTCCGTTCCCGTTTCCGGACGGATGACATTGTTTTCCACGTTTCTTGGGAATCGGGTTCCCGCGGCCCCTTCCTTTGGGTCCGACAGGTTGTTCCAGGTACCATCCGCAGTGCGATAATGGGTCACGCCTTCTGGCGGAATCTGACCCTCTGTCTGAAATCCTACAAGCGTACCTTTGGGATATACGGTCTTGAGGTTGTTCTTGTTTAGCCGTTCGCGCATGTAAGCAAGGGTCAGTACGGCAAGTATAAAGCGCTTGCGGTACCAGTTCGTCCACACCTCATCGCGGTAACCGAAAACCGCGCCCACTAGCTTTGTAAACATGTCCATCGAGACTGTAGCGACTATCCCCAATCCGTTTCCGAGAACACGGCGCAAACGCCTGACCAACCCGAGTGAGGGCGCGGGTGGTGGTGAGGAAGGCAACGCACCTTCTGGCACTATTGGCGGAGCCAGCAGCTTGGCACGCTCGAAGTGGTATACATCAGGTACGAACACACCAACTTCAGCAATGGCGTTTCTCTGGGCAGATTCGAGCATTTCTTTCAAATCTTGGTTGTCTGGATCAAACGTCAGGACAATCTTGTAATGCTCGGCGGCCGAGTCATATTGTCCCAGTTGAAAATACGCGAGAGCCAACAAGCCATGACTATTGCTATCAGGATGCTCTGAAACAAGTGGGGTGAGAGACTTAGAGCGTCTAACAAAACCTAATAAAAGGGGTTAGAATCTGGACATTCTCTGGAGGAGGATGACCTAATGTCTAAGCCCCTTGTAAGCGATGAATTCTGGGAACTGGTGCAACCTTTACTGCCGCCACAACCACCGAAGCCGAAAGGAGGAAGGCCCAGGATACCTGACAGACAGGTCCTAAGTGGGATACTGTTCGTACTAAAGACAGGCATTGGCTGGGAAGACCTACCCAAGGAGATGGACTGTGGCAGTGGGATGACCTGCTGGAGGCGCCTCAGAGATTGGCACCAGTCGGGAGTCTGGGAGCGCATCCACTTGGTATGCCTTGAGCGCCTGCAAGCAGCTGAGCGCATAGACTGGACTCGCGCAGTGCTGGACAGTGCTTCAGTGCGAGCAGTTTTTGGGGGCAGAAAACAGGCCCCAACCCCACGGACAGGGCGAAGGCGGGTAGCAAGCATCATATCATAACCGATGCCCAGGGCATTCCACTGGCGGTCAGGTTGACTGGCGCGAACGCTCACGATGTCACCCAAGCCCTTGAGTTGGTGGATGCCATACCTGCTGTCAAGGGCAAGCGAGGCAGGCCTCGCAAGCGTCCTCTTCAGGCGCAGGGAGACAGAGGGTATGACTCTGAGCCTGTTCGCAAGGAGTTGAAGAAGCGACATATCTGGCCGCTGCTGGCCAAGCGAGGTGAGCCGCATGGCAGCGGGTTGGGTGTGCATAGATGGGTGGTTGAGAGAAGCCTGAGTTGGCTTCATCAGTTCCGACGCTTACGGGTTCGATATGAGCGCAGGGCAGACATACATGAGGCTTTCTTGGCCATAGGTTGTGCCATCATCTGCTCTCGCTTTCTGTTCCAATAATGGTTTTGTTAGACGCTCTTAATGGCATCAGCATAGTTTCGTTGATCAAGTAATTGGGTTGCTTCCGCAATCATGGCTAATGTCTTGTCATTGGTGCTCATAGCTGCCTTCCCCTTTCAAACGCTGCTGGATCAGAAATCCCTCATTGGACAACAAAAAGCGGATTCCATATGTGAGCATACAGATCATGTCAAAAAAATCAGCATGTTCAAAGGCTTTGGACGCCGATTTAGCTGAAGTTTTCATACTTTTTGGCGACTCAAACGATAACAGCGTCTTTTCTACGTCCGGGCAAGTTTATGTAGAGCATTGATGCAAGTTGACGTATGTACTCTTGATGCATTAGCGTATTGACAAACAAACACAAGATGAACTGAACGGAGACCGATTAAGGTGTTGGAAGTCAGCAAAAGCGAATTCAAATCGTTAGAGGCGTGGCGTACTGCATTTGCCGAATTTATCGCCACTCTTTTATTCGTTTTCCTCGGCGCAGGGGCCGTAGTTATAACTGGAAACCTTACAAGCGGAGAGCTAACTGCTACACGGCTAGTTACCATTGCTCTTGCTCACGGATTAGCGATCACTCTTTTGGTATTTGCCACTGCGCACATCTCCGGTGGACACATAAATCCAGCCGTCACGTTCGCAGCTATGTTAACAAAGAAGATAAGCGCAGCCAGAGGGCTGATGTTCGTTGGGTCTCAACTCGTCGGTGCTGTGGTTGGCGTATTGTTGCTCCTGGGCACCATACCCGATGCCGCTGACACTAATTTGGGAGCTCACGCTCTTGGCCCAGGCGTATCAATCGGGATGGGTCTCTTAATGGAAATCGTTGTTACCTTTGCGTTGGTCTTTGTTATCTTTGCTACAGCTGTAGATTCAGGTGGCATGGGCAACCTTGCACCTATTGCCATTGGCCTGACTGTTTTAGTAGATCACCTGGTGGCAGTGCCCATCACGGGGGCTTCGATGAACCCGGCTCGCAGCTTCGGGCCAGCATTAGTCGCAGGCGAATGGATCGATCACTGGATATACTGGGTTGGCCCACTGCTAGAAGGTGCCATCGCCGGCCTCGTATATCAGTTTGCATTCATCAATCGGCCTCGCTAGTCTTACTCAGGAGGTATGTACATGAAATGCCCTCGTTGCGAAAGGACGATTTCCTCCCCTGGCGGACGGGACGCCTGTATAGAAGGGGTAGACGTGCTCATTGTGATCTGCCCCCACTGCGAAACCATCCTTGGGGTTGTTCATCACTCTCATACTGCATATTTCAGCAAGAGGTCGGCAAAGGAAACGCCAGCGTAATTTACCAGCGACAATGAAGGGCAAAATTCCCTGGTCGCTCCTCTTTGAAATTGAATGCGATATTATCTTGCTGGCTACGAGGCGGGCAGTACGAGAACCGGTATCGCCCCGGAGCGTATGACACGGTCTGTTACGCTTCCGAGAAGGAGCCGCCTGAAGCCTCCATGACCGTGAGTGCTCATGACGATAAGGTCGATACCTTGCTCCCTGGCGTAGTCGACAATGTTCGCATCCGCAGCGCCCTCACGTATCACAGTTGCTACCTTGATCCCCTCGTTTTGCAGCCGAGACGCCAGGCTTTCCAGGTATTCCTTCCCCCTGGTAGTACGAGTCTCGATCAGATTTCGCGCGATATCACGCTCGATTTCCATCTCCTGAACAGATTCGCCGCCGCCGCCGCGAAGGGCCTGTAACTCCGCCTCTCGCGATATTACCTGAACGAGATGAATTGTCCCGCCGGATGATTGTGCCAAACCTTGAGCCATTGGCAATGACCTTTCGCCGATCTCGGACCCGTCAACAGGTACTAGTGGTCCAACATCATTGAAATGAATACCATGATAGTCGTTGTTCCTCTTGGGGGTTCAATCGTAACGTTGAACCGAGGAGGAACCATGATGTCTACCAAGAAGTACCGTATCAGACTGACTACCGACGAACAACAGGAACTCAACGCCTTGGTCTCACGCGGTCGGGCTGCGGCGTACAAACAGACCCATGCGCGCATTCTGCTGATGAGCGATGAGTCACGCTCGGACGGGGGAATGAAGGACGCGGACATCACCAGCGCGCTCGGTGTGGGACAGTCAACGGTCGAGCGAATACGCAAGCGCTGTGTGGAGGAGGGGGTCGAGTCTGCGCTGAATCGCAAAAAGCAACTGCGTCGGCGTCAAAAGAGACTGGACGGCGAAGGTGAAGCACGGTTGATAGCGATGGCCTGCGGGGAACCGCCGGAGGGGCGTGCCAGTTGGACCCTGAAGCTGTTGGCTGACCAGTTGGTCGAGTGTGAGATAGTCGGGACCATTAGCACCGAGACGGTTCGCCAGGCGCTTAAAAAAAAACGAACTGAAGCCGTGGCTGAAGCAGAGTTGGTGCATCCCGCCCGGTCAGAGCGCGGAGTTTGTGTGCGCGATGGAAGACGTACTGGAGGTCTACCAACGGCCGTACGATGGGAATGAGGTTCTGGTGTGCATGGATGAGACGAGCAAACAGCAAGTCAAGGAGACGCGAGTGCCGCGTCCCGCAGCGCCCGGCTTATCGGCGGCATACGACTACGAATACGAGCGCAATGGAGTGAGCAGCCTGTTCATGCTGTTTGCACCGTTGGACGGATGGCGCCGAGTCGAGGTCAGAGAGCGTCGCACGAAGGTGGACTGGGCGCATGTGATAAAGAAACTGGTCGACGAGGACTACCCTGACAGAGACCGGATCGTGCTGGTAATGGACAATCTCAACACTCACAAGCTGTCCTCGCTATACGAGGCATTCGAGCCTGCTGAGGCGAGGCGTATAGCTGAGCGACTGGAGATACACTACACTCCCAAACACGGGAGTTGGTTGAATATGGCGGAGATAGAGATCGGTGTGCTGGCTCGACAGTGCCTGGACCGACGGATTGCCAATCAAGACATCCTGCGCGGCGAGGTCAATGCTTGGCAGAATCAACGCAACCGGGATGTGATACGAGTGGATTGGCGCTTCACTACCGAGGATGCGCGCATCAAGCTAAAGTCACTCTACCCATCAATACAAAAACGTTGAACCACTAGGATATTCGAAAACATTTTAGTCCTCCTCAAAAGAAGATTACTGGCCCTTGCATTCAAAAGTCAACTTTTCGCATTAGCAGGTGTTTACTCGAAAGCAGTGCGAGACCGCTTTTGGCCATAATACAATATCGACGATCATCGATCCAATTCGCATATTCTACCAGACGCCCGGGAAAAGGCAGATGGCAGAAACGCTACCTTGATCCGACGGCCTCGCGATTCAAGTTAAGGGTAAAATGCGGTCACAGAGCGACAAAGACTTCTCGACAGTTGAGAATGCCAACAGCAATTGACAACTTCAATGCTCGGTCTTATAGTCTGTGCCATCTCAGACTGTCGCGTCTCTAATGAGCCTCAGTGCTTTCTGGGAAATATCAGATACAAGCCATTACCAGACACCAGATAGAGGAGGAAAGGCTATGCCCGCAAGAACAGGAAACGAGTACATTGAGCGCCTCCGCGAGCAGGGGCCAGATGTGTATCTGCATGGGGAACGAGTGAAGGATGTGACAGCCCATCCAGCCCTGCGTAATGGCGTGAACACGTTAGCTTCCCTATACGATATGCAGCACGACCCCGCATTGCAGGATGAGATGACCTATGTATCCCCAAGCACGGGAGACCGCGTAGGCTTATCATTCATCACTCCTCAGACTCTACGAGACCTGGAGAATCGCCGCAACATGATGGCACGATGGGCACGAGCCAGTTTCGGCATGATGGGCCGTACACCTGATTTCCTCAACGTCAGCTTGATGGCGATGGCCGAGGCCGGAGATTACTTCGGCCAGAATCGACCAGAATTCAAGGACAATATCCGGCGTTACTACGAGTATGTCCGCGAGAACGATCTGGTTCTTACCCATACACTGATCAACTTGCAACGCAGCCGAACACCTCAGTCCACACCGTTAGAAGATACGACAGACGTTGCCCTATCGGTGGTGAAGGAGACGGACGCAGGCATCGTAGTTCGAGGCGCGCGCGTGCTTGCCACCCTAGGGCCGCTCTCCGACGAGATCGCGGTATATCCTTCGAGGTCTCACAGACTGCCCGGGAGAGCACCTGAGAATTACTCATTCGCCTTCGCCGTCCCCTGCAACATTCCTGGCCTAAAGTATCTCTGCCGAGAGAGTTTTGACCTGGGACGCTCGCACTTCGATCACCCACTAGGCTCACGGTTTGAGGAGATGGACGCGATAGTATTCTTCGACGACGTGCTGGTCCCCTGGGAACGCGTCTTTTTGCTTGGCGATGTGGAGCTTTCCAACAACATGGCAATAAGCACCAATCAATACCTGCATTCCGGTCACCAGGTAGTCACCAGAAACGTAGCCAAGTGCGAGTTCATCCTGGGCCTTGCAAACCTTATGGTACAGACATTGGGTTCAGGCCAAAACCCACAGGTGCAGCAGATGATGGCTGAGATCATAGAGAATATGGAAATCACCAAGGCCTGTCTGCACGCGGCGGAAGCCGACGCTAAGATAGACCACTGGGGCGTCATGTCTCCGTCATTGGCACCTATATCAGTAGCCCGCAGCCTTTTCATTCGCATGTATCCCAGGATGGCGGAGATCCTTCACCTTATAGGATCAAGCAACCTCATGGCCCTCCCGACAGAGGCAGACCTCAGCGGCCCGCTGGCTCCTGAAATACAACGCTACCTGGAAACGGACACCGCATCTGCAAGAGAGCGTGTGCGACTGTTTCGTTTGGCATGGGATACGTGCTGTAGCGCCTTCGCATCAAGGCAGGTATTATACGAACGCTTCTTCCAGGGCGACGCACAGCGCAACGCCATCATCCTGAATGAATTCTGTGACAAGGAACCTATGACCGAGATGGTGCGCGGGTTTCTGGAGCAGGGCTAAAATTCAGCACAATCAAAAACAACCATTAACGGTATCCATTTTTGACGAATGTGATACCATAACGCAAAATTGTTTATCCAACAGGAGAAGTAAATGACCAGACCAAAGCAGCGTGGTCATCGTATTCTATGAGCGTATGTTGCCAGTGTCAAATAGCATCTTGCCTGGCTGATCAACCATACTCTGATTGGACTCAACGATCCTCCACCTTCCCAGTATCTCTTTTGTGATATGCAGGGGGAACTCACCTAAATTGGCTTGAATCAGATTATTGACGACTCGGAACGTCGGAGCCTGTCCACGACAGGGGTTTTGCATATCACCCGTCATGGGCTACGAGATCTCTCGTAGCCTCCTCTGAGTAATGAGTATAAGAGCGGAGACGACCAACAGCGCCGCTGCCAGGACCCCTACCGCTACCTGCCCGCCCAGGAACTCGGCCATGATGCCAATGGGCAGGACTCCCAGGGGCATAAGCCCCATATTCATCATGTGTACGCTCATTACGCGACCCCTGTACTCATCCTCCACTGCCTCCATTATAAGCGCCTGATTCAAGGTCATACGACCAGCATCCCCCAGGCCTAACACCACCATGATTACAACCGCCACGATGTAGAAGGGCACAACGGCCACCACCATCAAAGCTATGCCCGTTAGAAAGCTTCCTATTATTAGCAACAGTCCTCTTCTCCATTTGCCCAGTGAGGCAATGATCAGGGAGCCTGCCAGAGACCCTAGTCCCATTATGCTGAGCAGAAGGCCAAACGACTCAGGCCCACGGTGATATACGTCAACCACGAAAATGGGCATCAAGAACCGGAATGGCATTGCCAGGAGAGAGGTAACCAGTCCCATTACCAGAAGTACCAACAACAGGTGACTATGTCGGATATAAGACAACCCGGCTTTGATGTCGCCCATCATAGCGGCACTTGCTTTCGGTGGAGCTTTGCTCGGGTTATGAATGAAGCTAGTGACAACCACCGCAGCGATTCCCATCCCCCCGATCACATAGTAAACTGCCTCCGGGCCAATCAATGCATAGAGTGAACCAGCAATGGCGGGAGCCACAAGAGTCGACGTACTCATAGCCGCGGCATTAAGGGCCATGGCGTTGGTGAGCATGTCTTCCCCGACTATCTGGGGAATGATGGCCTGTCTTGCTGGCATGAAGAACGCGAAGACCACACCCTGGAGCATCGATGTTAGGAACAGATGGACCCAGGTCACCGTTCCGGTTGTAATCGCCAGCCCAATCAATAGGGCGGTAGCTCCAGAGGATATCTGACCCAATTGGATGATCCGCTTGCGGTCCAACCGGTCAGCGATCACACCACCGAATAGAGACAAACTCAACATGGGGAGGGCGAAGCCGGAGTTGACCAAGACCAGTAGGAAGGCAGAGGAGGAAATATCGTATACCAGATAACCGTGGGCGATCATTTGCATCTGGACGCCGCCCATCGTGAGCAGCATACCCAGCCAGAGAAGTAGGAAATTCCGGTTAGCTAGAGAACTGAAGGTATATCGCCACCCCTTTGCCTGCTTTGCCGATTGTTCAGCGTTATGCTCCTGAACGACCCTGTCGTCGGAGATTTGAGCCTCCTGGCCGCCGTGTTCAACCTGCGCTTCCCTACGAGGACGTGAGTCATTGTTCGACGAATTCGGGTTATTCATACCAACTCCCTGACACTAGACGAGGCATGGAGTTGCAATAGTAGGAAAATCTGCCCTTGGTGTGTCACTAAAGAGCCGAGTTATGGGTCACGGCTAACCCTCCACAAGCGCGATGACACGAACCGGAGAGCCGGAGCCGCCCTCGGTCTGCCAGGGGTCTCGCTCTCCCATCTCTCCACGATAGCTGATGAGCATTAGCAGAGGTATGCGGTAAAGCTGGGCCAGTGACACTATTGCGTTGACGGACGCTAGAAATCCGTGATTCTGCATGAGCATGGCCGATTTGACACCTGCAAAGTGCGCGCCAGCCGAGATTCCTACGCCCTCCTCCTCCTTGTTGAGACGTACCAGCGTAACATCTGGGTCGTCGTCAGCCAACTGAATCAGATGAACGAGCCAGGTCTCCGGCAGGGCTGAGATGAGTCGCACGTCGGCTGACTTCAATGCGCCGTAAATGAGCTGCGAGCTTTTTACCGAGACTGGCATAGGTATCGTCGCCATAAAAAAGCAGTTGTCGAATCACAACACATATTTTCATCTTTCCTGGCATGCTCGTCAATACTCAACTGCCCAAATGATTTGGGTGCGGGTCTTTTGGGACAACGGTTTTCCAGAGTAATTTGAGGCTGTGAATGGTACAGCGAGGCAGACAAAAGGGGCCGATCCGCAGTACAGCAGTACATATGAAAGAGAACGAATCATATGTGACAGTGGAGGCCCCGAAATAATGAAACCACAAATAGGGTACCTTGAGGAAGCAGTCCAGAAAGGCGCTTGAGCAATTGAGCTAGTCTATGACTCAATGACCGCCCCGCATTCAGCCGTTGAAGGCCTGCCTATGCATCTTTATTGTAGAACGTCAGTGAAAGTGGGACACAATTGGAAAGTACAAAACCGAGTTTAGGCAAGGGCACATGTCTGCCATGGAGCAAGGATTCTTATGTCATACTGACTCAGGCTTATGGGCGGCATTCTACTTCATGTGTTTGGTTATGTCAAATACAAAATGGATTTTACAAGGCTAAATTTAGTTGTCTGCAACAGCACTGTCAAGGAGTCGGCGAGCCACTGCCATCCGGCAAACGTCCGCATTCATCCTTTTTGCCGAGGGCAGTTGGATACTTTCATTGATTCGAATTGCTGGACTTCCCTGTACAATTGAGGTGACCAAACTATCTATCCTCTCAAGAGGGGGCATCCTAATGGGCTTGGGCGTCTTGCTCGTTGTTTTACTACCGCTTGCGTTTGCGATGATTGGAGGCGGCTTCGTCCTCTATCGCAAAAGCGTTCGAGCAGGCTGGCGTGCCCTTGGTATGAGCGCCATCACTGGAGGCGTAGGCATCCTGTTGTTCTTCGCACTTGTTGTCCCGATATCAAACAGCACGACAAGCGAGGGTGAAGCCCCTCAGCCAATCATTTCGACTGGCATAACAACAGGCTAATCAAAGGGGTTCCATACCTTCCCGCAAGCACATCGGCCTTTAGCTATCGGCTATTGTAAAGCCGGTTCAGATTGGCAAATCTAGTCGGGTCAAGGTCTTTGCCCTGTAACGCCGGATGTTCTGGCCCGTAGCGGTACGCGCGATACGTGGCGTTTCCACTGGTTCCCGTGCGCCGGTCCGGGTAGAAGTAGGGATTAATGTACTCCCAGACTATCTCTTTGGCAGGCGTTACCTCGAAGATGCGTCCGTGAGCGCCTTCGTAGATGAGCGTATTTCCGTTGGGCAGGCGTTCCGCGCTGCTGATGTGGAAGCTGTAGAACGACATCGGCGGGCCTCCCTCATAGCTCCACACTATCTCGTTTGTATCCGGGTCTATCTCTACGACCTTTGAACGCTGTATGCCGCTGCCGTATGCGCCATTGTCAAATATCAATACATGTCCGTTGTCCAGGTAGGTGGGATTGTGTTGATGAGAGATTTCGCCACGCCCCCACTTCCACTTGAGCTTGCTACTCTCTTTATCCGCAATAGCGACCACGTCGATTCGGCGGAAACTCACAAGAAGGTCATCGTCGGGAGTGAGGTTCAAGGAATTGCAGTGCGTCCATTCGCGGCGATCACCTAGAGGGCCGATGATGTCCTCATCCACATCAAGATGCTTCCACAATTTCCACTCCTGAACTAGTGGTTCAACGTTTTTGTATTGATGGGTAGAGTGACTTTAGCTTGATGCGCGCATCCTCGGTAGTGAAGCGCCAATCCACTCGTATCACATCCCGGTTGCGTTGATTCTGCCAAGCATTGACCTCGCCGCGCAGGATGTCTTGATTGGCAATCCGTCGGTCCAGGCACTGTCGAGCCAGCACACCGATCTCTATCTCCGCCATATTCAACCAACTCCCGTGTTTGGGAGTGTAGTGTATCTCCAGTCGCTCAGCTATACGCCTCGCCTCAGCAGGCTCGAATGCCTCGTATAGCGAGGACAGCTTGTGAGTGTTGAGATTGTCCATTACCAGCACGATCCGGTCTCTGTCAGGGTAGTCCTCGTCGACTAGTTTCTTTATCACATGCGCCCAGTCCACCTTCGTGCGACGCTCTCTGACCTCGACTCGGCGCCATCCGTCCAACGGTGCAAACAGCATGAACAGGCTGCTCACTCCATTGCGCTCGTATTCGTAGTCGTATGCCGCCGATAAGCCGGGCGCTGCGGGACGCGGCACTCGCGTCTCCTTGACTTGCTGTTTGCTCGTCTCATCCATGCACACCAGAACCTCATTCCCATCGTACGGCCGTTGGTAGACCTCCAGTACGTCTTCCATCACGTCTTCCATCGCGCACACAAACTCCGCGCTCTGACCGGGCGGGATGCACCAACTCTGCTTCAGCCACGGCTTCAGTTCGTTTTTTTTTAAGCGCCTGGCGAACCGTCTCGGTGCTAATGGTCCCGACTATCTCACACTCGACCAACTGGTCAGCCAACAGCTTCAGGGTCCAACTGGCACGCCCCTCCGGCGGTTCCCCGCAGGCCATCGCTATCAACCGTGCTTCACCTTCGCCGTCCAGTCTCTTTTGACGCCGACGCAGTTGCTTTTTGCGATTCAGCGCAGACTCGACCCCCTCCTCCACACAGCGCTTGCGTATTCGCTCGACCGTTGACTGTCCCACACCGAGCGCGCTGGTGATGTCCGCGTCCTTCATTCCCCCGTCCGAGCGTGACTCATCGCTCATCAGCAGAATGCGCGCATGGGTCTGTTTGTACTGAGACCAAGTTGAGTTCCTGTTGTTCGTCGGTAGTCAGTCATGCACACCAGAACCTCATTCCCATCGTACGGCCGTTGGTAGACCTCCAGTACGTCTTCCATCACGTCTTCCATCGCGCACACAAACTCCGCGCTCTGACCGGGCGGGATGCACCAACTCTGCTTCAGCCACGGCTTCAGTTCGTTTTTTTTTTGAAGCGCCTGGCGAACCGTCTCGGTGCTAATGGTCCCGACTATCTCACACTCGACCAACTGGTCAGCCAACAGCTTCAGGGTCCAACTGGCACGCCCCTCCGGCGGTTCCCCGCAGGCCATCGCTATCAACCGTGCTTCACCTTCGCCGTCCAGTCTCTTTTGACGCCGACGCAGTTGCTTTTTGCGATTCAGCGCAGACTCGACCCCCTCCTCCACACAGCGCTTGCGTATTCGCTCGACCGTTGACTGTCCCACACCGAGCGCGCTGGTGATGTCCGCGTCCTTCATTCCCCCGTCCGAGCGTGACTCATCGCTCATCAGCAGAATGCGCGCATGTCCGCGTCCTTCATTCCCCCGTCTGTTTGTACGCCGCAGCCCGACCGCGTGAGACCAAGGCGTTGAGTTCCTGTTGTTCGTCGGTAGTCAGTCTGATACGGTACTTCTTGGTAGACATCATGGTTCCTCCTCGGTTCAACGTTACGATTGAACCCCCAAGAGGAACAATGACTATCATGGTATTCATTTCAATGATGTTGGACCACTAGTAGCTCGCCCACATGATTATGGTGGCAAAGTACCCCCTCACCTCAGGCCAAGAAGTTCTCCGAGCACGTAGTCGTCATCCCCGCCCATCGAGGGATGATGCGACGCTTCGGGCACTTCGTCATCTATCCGCATTGGCAGCCTGTGAACCGTAAACTCATACCCAGACGGGTGATTGATCTTCTGATAATGCTCCTGGGCCATATGGGTATCATGCTCTAGCATATCCTGTAGGGTTTGGACTACGCCCGCAGCAATTCCTGTAGATTGAAGGATTTCCATGATTTCCCATCGGTCTCTTTGAGACGTCCAGCGTTCCAATTCGCTATCAATCACATCTTCATGAGCTTTGCGGCCCGCCAGCGTCTGAAGCCTCTCGTCTGCGGCCAGATCAGGGCGCTCCATGATGCGGCAGACGGCTTGCCATTGAGCGTCTGAGGTTATCTCCACGACAACCCAATTATCGTCGCCCATACTCCGAAATGCCCCATGTGGGCACGAATGCGGGCTGCGGTTGGCGCTCTGGTTTGGCACAGTTCCATTGACACTATAGTCTAGGATTTCAGTGTCGAGAAGGCTGGCGCTCGCCTGGTACTGAGCGAGATCGATGAACTGGCCCTTTCCTGTGAGATTGCGATAATGAAGCGCAGAGAATAGCGCTGTGGCCCCGAAAAAGGGACTCGTGAAATCAGGGTATAGGGGGCCGATTCCGACAGGCGGCCTCTCTGGAAAGCCCATTAGCATGTTGAATCCAGCCAACGCAGAGACTCCGTTGCCATACGCCCCATACCGTATCCGAGGCCCTGTAGTGCCCATCACCGGCATCGACATCACGATAAGGGAAGGGTTAACCTTTACGAGATCACTGTAGCCAAGCCCCCAGCGGGTCATGCGGTCGCCCGTAAAGTTGTCCGTCACCATGTCGGAGATTGCCGCCAACTCTCTGGCGAATTCTCTGTCTCTGGAGGTGTTCAGGTCAAGGACGATGCTACGCTTGTTCGAGTTGCAATCGGCGAAGACTCCGGCGGCGTCCAGATGAGGGTCGTCTTCTAGGCGAGGCCCGCCCTCGCGTATTCTATCAATGCGGTTGTACGACTCAACCTTGATAACCTCTGCGCCCAGATCAGCCAGTATGCGAGTTGTCATTGGCCCCGCTATCATCCAGCAAAAATCCAGCACTCTTATGCCACTGAGAGGCTTTTGAGGCTGGCCATTAGAATATGAGCCTGGCATTAAATGACACCCCGATCTCTAAGTTCGGCTAATTCCTTTTCTGTCAGTCCAAGGTCGCCCAGGAAAACTTCATCACTGTGCTGACCCATCGTTGGGGCCGGGTGAGTTATCCGCATCGGCGTTTCGGAAAGCTTCACAGGCGCGCCGGGATATACCAGCGTGTCATTCAGGGCGCTGTGCTCAATCCCCACGAAGAACCCTCTGTTGTTTAGCTGTTCGTCACGATACAAGTCTTCCACAGTGTTGACAGGCATACAGAGCAGGCGGCGTTTCTGCCCCTCGTGGAAAATATCATCCCTGTCGTATAACGCAGCGAGTTTCTGGGTCGCCTCGATGATTGAGGGGCGCGGGTCTAACGTGCGCTTTGCGGGATCGTCCGACTGCGGGTCTGCGAGATCACCGGCGATGTCGTGCTCGGAGAGCCACTCAACGAAACCGTCCCAGAGTCCAGGCGGAACCACGAAGCTAATCCAGCCTCCATCCTTGCATTGGAAAATTGAGCGTCCTCGTCCACCGACGCTTCCGAATCCGGCGCGTCCAGGCTTTTGTCCATGCACGGTATGAAAGTTGGCATTGGCGGTCTGAACCGTTGACATCGCCACCGCCTCTTGCATAGAGATATCCAGATGTTTGCCACGTCTTTCTGGGTCGAAATCGCGAGCGCAGACCGCCATCGTAATGCCCGTACACGCGGCGATTGAGACCATATGATAGCCCTGAAGACCTGATGGATAGTTGGGGGGGTCTTCGGAAAATCCACAGAGATACATAAGGCCGCCCATAGCGACCCCAACCAGGTCGGTACCCACATAGCCGCTGTACGGCCCTTGCTGTCCAAAAGGGGTGATCGAAGCCATGATTAGCTCTGAGTTTGCCTGAGAAAGCGTCTCGTAGTCCAGGCCTATACGCGCAAGGTGTCCGGGGGCATAGCCTTCAATCACCACATCGGACTGCTCTGCTAACCTGCTGAACAGCGCGGCTCCCTTTTCAGTCTCAATGTCCAGCGTAATGCTCTGCTTGCCGGTGTTGTAATTGAAATGCCGCAGGCTTTTCTCCGGATCGACCTCGCCATGATAGTAGGGGCCTTTTTGACGAAGCACATCGCCGCCAGGAGGCTCGACCCGAATGACGCGAGCGCCAAGGTCTGCCAACAGCTTGGCGCAATACGCGCCTATCTCCAGCGAAATGTCGAGCACCTGAAGGTCGCCCAGAGCTTTTGGTTGAACAGGCATCTGGTTTGCCATGCTAACGCCCTGTATACACAGGCTGTCGCTTCTCCACGAAAGCCTTTGCGCCCTCCGCTCTGTCCTCCGTCAGCGTCGCGAAGTACTGCATGTATGACTGATGCTCGACCCCGCGCTCGACATCTGCATTGAGGCCAAGGTTGATTCCGGTCTTTATGTAGCCCATCACCTTGGTCGGCCCCTTTGCGATACGCTCGACCCATTCGTCCAGCGTGGAGTCAAGCTCGTCGTCGGGCACGCAACGGGTAATCATTCCCAGTTCCATGGCTTTAGGAGCTTCCACCCAGTCTCCAAGCAAGAGCAACTCAGATGCCCTCTTTAGGCCTATATGCTTTGTGATGAGGTATGTGCCACCGATGATCGCCCTCTGCACGAAAACCAGTCCTATCCGCGCACTCTCAGCGGCTATAGCGAAATCGCTCGCCAGCACGAGATCGCAACCTGCCCCGACTGCGTAGCCATGCACGCGAGCAATAACAGGCTTGGGAATCGTTCTGATGGCTTTAACCAGGTTGTAGTAAGGGCCTTCTCTGGCTGTTCGCACTGGGTCTCGTGATGGCTGGGAACCGTCGCCCCGCTGTTGTCCGCCGCCTCGAATGTCGTCGCCTGCACAGAACGCCCTACCTGAGCCGCGAAGCACAATGGCGCGCACTGTATCGTCTTCTTCGCAGTCCTTCAGATGGCCTAACAGCGTGTTGCCAAGCTCGCGGTTGATCGCGTTGAGCACCTCTGGTCGGTTGAGCGTCAGGTACACTACGGAACCCTTACGTTCCATCAAGATAGTTTCGCTCATGTAGCGTCTCCTCATTTCCCAGAGTCATAACGTCGGCGAGTCACTGCCCTCGATGGCGGTAGTCTAGAATCTCGGCTCATCTCTGTCAAGAATTTCGTGGCGCACTCAGCCAAGGCTGAATACGAGAACACTGGCAGCTACGTAGAGGCCGATTAGAATCAAGGCCTCCAACGTCCAGAATGTGCTTGGCCTATTACGGCGTGGAATAACAAGCGCGATTATGACTACGGCTGTCATGATGACTGCTATGACCGCTGTCAGTATGTGTACCTCCGAGATGGACGTCCAGAAAACTCCATCGGTGAAAGCCACGTCATCGAGAAACAGTATGAAGCCCATGTTAAACAGGTTGCTGCCAAGCACGTTGCTTATCGCAAGCTCCGGGGCGTTCAGGCGTATAGCGGCGAAAGACGCCGCAAGCTCCGGCAGAGAGGTGCTGAACGCCAGGAACTGCGTTCCCATAAAGCTCGCCTGCCATCCCATCTCTTCAGCGATGCCGTCGCCCGTCTTTGCAAGCCATATCGCCGCGACAACCACAACAGCGGCAGCCAACGCGTAGGTCAGAACAGCCCTGCCTAGAGAGTTGCCTGCGTATTCATGCTCGCCGTCTTCGGATACAGGGTCATCCTCTTCGTCTTCAGCTTCGGACTGTTTTTCCACCCGATATATGATGAACATCGCCACCACGAACACAACAATGATAAGCACAGATATAGGGCTGATGTACCAGCCTGACGTGGTTGTAGTCATACTGTGGATGAGAATAGCGATGGCGGCCAGGGAGATCATAACGATTCCCAAGGCCCCTATAACCACCGAGGTCACGGTGACTCTGGTCAGAATAGGGCCATTTCGCCAGAAGATGTCCAGAAGGCCGATGATGAGAAGATTGAACAGGTTGCTGCCGAAGGCGTCGCCTGCTGCCAGGTCTGGCTCATCAAGCAATGCGATAGAACTGACACCGGTTCCCAACTCCGGCAGAGACGTTGCCGTAGCAAGCAACACGACGCCGACAAAGGACCGCCCAAGCCCTGTCTTGAAGGCTATGACGTCCGCCGATTTCGCTAGGAAGTTGGATGCCCCTAGGATGATAATCGCGGAACCCGCAAGCTGAAGCCAGAGTAGAGTTAAGCTCATAAATGAATGCTGTCCTGAAACGGTAGGCTACCGTCGGAGACTATACCCTACTTGGCATCGATTTCCAATTACCTGATGGCCTATTCTTTGCCGTTGACTTGCAGGAAAGTCGAGGCAAATACAAAAAGGCCCCGGAGCTTCCGGGGCCTTGGAATTCTAACCTAACACCTTACAACCTTCGGTAAATTTCGCGTCGATGCCCTATTCTGACAACCGTGATGAGCATTTCCTCATCGTCAATCGCATAAATTACCCTATAGTCACCTATTCGGAGACGCCAGAGGTCAACGCCTTGAAGTTTCTCTATACCATGTGGTCTGGGGTTATCTGCAAGGGTATCAATTGCCCTTGCGATGCGTTCATAATCCCGGATTGAAAGCCTTCTGGCTTGTCGAGCGGTGCTGGGCCTAAGAGTTATTCTATACACTACTGTGCGCTGAAGCTTCTATCCCTTCTTTTACGACCTCCCAGGGAATATCCTCGCCAGGTTCATCAAGGGCATCCACCCCTTCTCGAATATCGATGGCGTTCTCCAGCTTCTCGGCCAGAGCCTCCGTCACCCAGTCATTAGCGCTCATTCCGGCGCGAGCAGCTTCCGCTTTGCAACGCTCCCATAGATCGGTGGGAATGTTCGATAGCGTGACCTTTACACCCTTCAAATTCTTGCTCAAAATGCGCCCCTTCGTTAAATGTCTTTTGTCCGAGCTTAACGCATCAAAGAATTACCTTCTTAGCAGTTGGTAATTTTCGATTTTCGTTTTAAGAGCTACGCCTTGTTCTGATTACTGACCAGAAGCTCCGGTCGCTCTCCCCATTTGTCGAGAAATCGACGGTAGTTCTTACGGCTAAGCTCGTCGCGCTCGGCCTCGGCAAGCTCGCTCCAAACGCGATGCTCGTGCAGCGTTACCGGAATGCTGGAGTCTGCCACTACTCTGTAGCCCTTCCCCTTGAAGTGGAAGCTATAGTCTATGTCCAGGTTACGATAGAAGCGGAAGCTCTCTCGCATCAGGCCGACCCGGGCCAGACTCTCACGCCTGAAGGCAAAGCAGTAGGCCTGCATAGCGTCCATGTCCCCGGTCTCTCCCTCACCGTCGTGGAAGTGGTGAAGATCGTCGGTTCGGAGTCCGAAGGGGCCAGCGACTCCAACAGTGTTGTCGGCCAGCATGTCGTCTATTGGGCCGAAAATGTCGCCTACTATCTCTACGCTGGTATCTAGCATGACGACGGTCTTGCCCCTGCTTTGCTTGAGCACGATGTTCTTTGCCGCGCCATCTCCTAAGACGTGGTCTGTGTGAATGACCCGGATTCGGGAGTCAGAAGATGCCGCCGCCGCCAACCATTCGCTCGTGCCATCGGTAGAGCCATTGTCAACCACAACCACGTCCGCGCGGCGTTCGCCCACCCAATCGAGGGCGCTGCGAAGGCAACGCATCACGTCATCTTTGTAGTTGCAGGCCACGATTCCAATGGTAATATCGCCGTCATCGTCCTCGTCCAGCAGTGAAGGTACTTCGGCAGAGGACGAGATGCTATGCCACTCATCTTGTCGCAGCTCCCAGGGCGTCTTGGGGCGCACCCTCGTCCCGGAACGGGTGTCTTCTACGACGTAACCCGACTGGTCGAGGGAGTCTCGAATGGCATCTGCCTCCTGGTAATTTTCATCCTGGCGCAGGCGAGAACGTTTTTCTACTAACGCCTTAGTGTCATCAGAAACGGCATAGGCCGCGACTGTTTCATCCAGTCCAAGGCCAAGCACGTGATCGTATTCGCGAAGTATTTGCAGTTTCGATTGGGCAGGCAATTCGGACTGCACCAGCTCCCACGTCAGGGCGAGAGAGCCGGGCATGTCCAGGTTATCGTTCACCTTATCCAGAAAGCGACCCTGCCACTCCTCGACGGCAGCGCCATTTTCCTGCGAAAGCGAGGGAAGCGCGTTCCACTCCCATACCCGGTTCCTGAGACGATGTAATCCGCTTTGGGCCGCCTTGAGCGCGGTGAATGTGAAGTTGAGCCTTGTCTTGTATCTCGTCGTCAGGCAAAGGTATCGGAAAGCCAGCGGATCAATGCCCTGAGCCTCGATGTCAGAGAGGATGAAGGAGTTCCCGGCTGACTTTGACATCTTGACGCCGTCGGCCAGAAGGTGTTGGCCGTGCACCCAGGAGTTTACCACCGGCTCTCCAGTGAAGCCTTCGCTTTGGGCGATTTCTCCCTCGTGATGGGGAAAGATGTTGTCTACCCCGCCGGTGTGGATGTCGAACCTTTTTCCCAGATACTTTATGGACATAGCGGAACACTCGATATGCCAGCCCGGAAAGCCGTCTCCCCATATGCTGGGCCACTTCAGGTCTCTTCCGGGCTCCGCCAGCTTCCAGAGGGTAAAGTCACGCGGATCGCGCTTGAGAGGGTCGGCCTCGACACGCACCGCTTCGAGAAGCTCGGCCTCCTGGATATTACCAGAAAGTTTCCCATAGTCGGCGAAGCTGGAAACCCCGAAGTAGACGTTGCCCTCTACTTCGTAGGCGTAGCCATTTTCAACGAGGCGCTCGACTATTTCGAGCATTTCCTGCACGTGGTCTGTCGCCTTTGGGAAATACTTGGCGGGAATGATATTTAACTTCTGCTCATCACCAAGGAAGCGTTCGGTGTAAAACTGGGCGATCTCGGCAGGTGTTTTGCCTTCCGCGATAGCGGCGGCGATAACCTTGTCCCCGCCCTGTTCCAGCACCTCCTGGCGCATGTGCCCCACGTCAGTGATGTTCTTGACGTGCGTTACGGTCAAACCCTGAGTTTCGAGCGCACGGCGAATCCAGTCGGCCATCAGGTATGACCTGAGATTCCCGATGTGAGCATCGCGGTAGACCGTGGGGCCGCAGGTGTACATCTTCACGATGTCCGGGTCTATCGGTTGCACCTGCTCTAGCTGTTTGGTTAGAGTGTTATAGAGCCTTATCACTTCTGGTTCTCCCGCGCAAGACACCCTCACCTCTCCTTCCTCGGAAGGACTCTCCCGTCAAGGGAGAGGAAGCTAACCCCTTCCCCCTTGACGGGGGAAGGTTGTCCGACTCCTTGAATAGATCAGGTCGGAGTCCGTCTCTACGGACCGCCTCTGCGGAGGGATGAGGGTGAGACTTTAGCCGATTATTAGGTTTGAATACTGGCATTCAATGCAAAATTCGGTAGCTCAGCGCTAATTTTACTCTCGACGACCATGCCTTGTCTAATCAAACATAGCTACAGACCAAACAAGAGTTCGATGAGTTATCTAAGGAATAGTCATAACCCTGAGCAGATTCGTGCCGCCGGGAACCCCTATGGGAAGTCCCGCAACCAGCACTATCTGGCTCCCAGGCTCCACACCGCCTACCTGAACTGCCTGCTCCTCGCCCCTGACAAAGAGATCATCTACAGTTTCCGGGCCATTCACTATGACCGGAGTGACACCCCAGCGAAGCGTCAAGCGCCGTTGCATGCGCTCGTGCGGCGTCAGTGCCAGTATATGCTGAAGAGGCCGGTACTTGGAAACTCTTCCCGCTGTGCCGCCCGATTCCGTGAAGGCGACGATGAGGCCCGCTTCTAGCCGAAAAGCCGTACGGCAGGCGTTGTAGCTTATGGCATCATCTGTCTGCTGTTGAACGTACCTGGCCCTATCCAGAATCATAGCCTCGTAGGGCAGCGCGGCCTCCGCCTCAATAGCTACCTGCGCCATCAATTTGACGGCATGGACCGGGTATTGACCCACCGAAGTTTCTCCCGAAAGCATTACGGCGTCGGTGCCATCGAAGACGGCGTTGGCTACGTCGGTTACCTCGGCCCTGGTCGGCACAGGCAACTTGACCATAGACTCCAGCATTTGCGTGGCGGTTATCACGGGCTTTCCGGCGGCATTGCACCTCGCAATGAGGTCTTTCTGAACCACTGGAACCCGCGCAAGGGGAATCTCAACGCCCATATCGCCGCGCGCAACCATAATGGCGTCACTGGCCTCGATTATGGCGTCGCAATTATCCAGTGCCTCGGCGCGCTCTATCTTGGATATGATCTGGGCATCCAGGCCATGCTTTTCGAGAATCTTTCTTGCGCTGCGGATGTCGCGCTCTGTGGTTACGGTGGAAAGCGCAACAAAGTCTGCCTGATAGTCTGCGGCGAATTTGAGGGCGGCTATCGCGGTCTCGTCAGGAAACTTCTGGGAAGGCGACTTGCCCGGCGTAGCCACACCACGCCGTTCAGTCAGCCTGCCACCGACAATTACCTCACAGCGCACGTCACGACTCTGGATGCTGATAACGCGAAGCTCGATAAACCCGTCGTCGACGAGTATCGGATGTCCCGCCTCTGCGTCCCTGTGAATTCCCGGCGGCGCTACTCCGACAAGCCGCTGAGTGCCTACCACATCCCTGCTAGTGAGGGTAAGCTCATCGCCGGAGACAAGGTCAACCACTCCGGGCGCGAGAGGGCCGGTCCGGTACTTTGCGCCCGGAACGTCAACCATCACGCCGACTGGTATGCCTAGCTCCTCGGACACGGAGCGCACCATCTCGATTGCGCTGACGTGCGTGTCCATGCTTCCATGCGACAGGTTGAGCCGCGCAACGCTCATCCCGCTTTCAATCAGCGCACGAATAGTCTCTTTAGACTCGGTTGAAGGGCCTAGCGTGCAAACTATCTTTGTCTTCGGTCGTGTGATTCCAGGCGGGTTTGAAGTCATTTCGGGCGGCCCTAATCGGAGAACTCCAATACGATCTTACGTTTTACGTGGCACTCATTAATCTTACATCAAACCACCAATAGTAGCCATGCAAACGCGGCGTGCCTGAATGTTGGATTCCAAAGCTTCCAATGAAATTCAAAAGGGTTTAGAAGGCGGGTCAAGAACACTCTAACATAACAATTCAGTTTGACTATGACTCAGGGTATGATTTCGTTTACAATACGTATTCGTTACAGTTGGTGAAAGCAAAATTATGGTTTCGATCAAGCAGCTATATGACCTCCAAGAGCTTGACTGGGAGTTGTCCACCAGTGAAAACTCCCTGGTGGAGGTGCGCGCCAAACTCGCAGACGATTCTGCCCTTGTGTCTGCCAAAAAGAGGCTGGAACAGTTAGAGTCCCAACTAGCAGAGCGGCTGTCGATGCGAAGTAAAAGCGAGTCTGCCATCCAGCAGTTGGACGAAAAGCAGAAGGCTATTGAAGGACGGCTGTATGGAGGCGCTGTCACCAATCCACGCGAACTGTCAGCCATCGAAGAAGAACGGGTTTTTATTCGAGGGCAGCTAGGTGAGGAAGAGGACAAACTGCTGGAGCAGATGGTAGAAATCGAAGACCTTCAGACCGCCCACGACCAGACTCGCGAGCAGTTGGTTCAGTTAGAAACTGAACGCAGCGCTGAATACCCTGAGTTGTTGAAAGCAGAGGAACAACTGGCCGCCGAGTTAGAGGTACTGCATAAGGCCCGCACCGATATGACCCCACAGATACCCCCCGTCGCACTCTCTGTCTACGAGACGCTGCTAAAGAGCCGTGGCGGTCAGGCTGTCGCCAAGGTCGAAAGGTCGATGTGCCAGGGATGCCGCATCACCCTTCCGACGGTGGAGGTTCAGCGGGCCAAGGCCGCCCAGGGAATCGTCCAGTGCAACAGCTGCCACCGCATACTCTACGTGGTTTAGCGTTAAAATGCGCGCGATAGCATATTTTCAAACCAATAGCGGGCAAGAGTATTTGCAGGCGTTCGAGGAGGCTTTCCTGGACTACTGCGACCGCAACCTGCATCAGCCCATAAAGACCTTCGCAGATATCAATGACGACGAGGGTATCGATAGGTTCACTCAATATCGAGCGCTGATCGAGTACATGCGAGAGTCTGGCAGCAACTTCCTCGTCGTGATACCGGACGCCAGTCATATCGGAAGCGACCTGGAATCGGTTGCCCGGTCAATGGTTGAGTTTGAAGGAATCGGCGCGAAGGTCATCTGCGACGACGATGACTTTCCAGACCCCTTGCAAAACAGCTTCCAATCCTTGGGAATCAAGGGCGTTTCGCGCACCCGTAGCGAACGCATCAAGGAATCAATGCGCAACAGGGCGCTGCAAGGACGAGGGCTAGGAAAGCCGCCTTTCGGCTATCGCATCGGCGCGGAGGGTACGCTCGGAGTCGTACATGAAGAAGCTCCCATAATCGAGCTAATCTACAAGCTCTACACTAAAGACGAAATCGGGCTGCGCCTGATTGCTCAACACCTCAACGAGCGCGAAATTCCCACCCGTCGCGGCGGCAAGTGGAACATGGTGACGATACGCGACATCCTCAGAAACTCCGCATACATGGGGACATACACGCGCTTCGGACTTCGCTTGCCCAAGAGCCATGAGGCCATAATCCCGCCTGACGTGTTCCGGGCTGCTCAGGACGCGAGCAGCGCTAGACGACCCAGAGGCAGGGTAGTAAACGCGGAGCCGTTCATGTTGTCTGGTCTCGTATTTTGCGGCTACTGCGACAACAAGATGATGGGAGTCACGCGGCGGCAATCGTGGAAGAAAAAGGACGGCAGGCGGTCGCGAGGGGTTTACCGCTACTACCAGTGCCAGTCGAGAAACAACCAGGGCTTGTGCGAATACCACACATGGCGCGCCTCTCGATTGGAGGGCGCGGTATTGGGTCAGCTCAAGTACGCGTTACAGGTCAGGTCTGTTGACTCGCTTGATAGCGATAGCGCGTCAGAAGCTCAAAAAAACGAAACCAGGGATATTTGGGACGCTCGCGTGAAGAACGCCGAGCGTCGCTTCCTTCAGGGTATGAGGCGCACTGCCAGAGCGGAGTTGACCATCGATGTTCTGGGCGAATACCTCGATGACCTGGACAACGTCCGAAGAGGGGCCGCAAACGCCGAGCGTCCGGTTGACGTGACGAGGACCCTGGAAAACTGGGACTCGCTGGACATCGTTTTGCAGCAGAGTTTCCTGAGCGAACACATCGCGCGAATCGTGGTCAAGGATGACGTTGTCGAGCTAGCCGTCTAATTTGCTTGAACGGTGCTACAATAAATATATAGCTCAAGGCAGCCGGGCGACCGCCGTCCGTGGCGTTTAACGCCATGTGAGGGAGGAAAGTCCGAGCTTCGTAGGGTAAGGATGCCCGCTAACGGCGGGGCGGGGTGACCCGACGGAAAGTGCCACAGAAACATACCGCCCCGATTCATCGGGGTAAGGGTGAAAAGGCGAGGTAAGAGCTCACCGCTCTGGTGGTAACATCAGAGGCCAGGCAAACCCCATCCGAAGCAAGGCCTAATAGAGGGAGTTAAGGGTTACCCGACCCATTCCCCGGGTTGGCCGCATGATCCTGTCGGTAACGGCAGGGCTAGATGGATGGTCGCCGTCCCGACACGTCGGGATACAGAACTCGGCTTACAGGCTGCCTTGGCTATCGAGCCTCATTACTCAATAGTAGTGAGGCTCTTTTTTATTTGCGCCCGTGTTCTGATTTCACCTACGTCCCCCCTCTCCGTTCACGGAGAGGGGGCGCTGTGGACCTATATCAAGCCCTAGTTGGCGCGGGGGTGAGGTCACGCGCTGGCAGCAAGAATCGTATGCCGTATCTATTCCAACCTCCTGATTGCTTACTGCGCAGTCCAGCCGCCGTCGATTACAAGCTCGCTGCCCGTCACGAAAGACGACTCGTCGGACGCCAGGTACAGCACTCCATACGCCACTTCGTCTGGTTCGCCGTACCTTTCCAACGGGATGCGAGAAAGCATCAGTTTTTGCGTGTCAGGGTCTAGCCTGCGGGCCTCGGTCATTGTAGTGTGAATAGGCCCTGGATGCACTGAGTTAGCCCTGATTCCTTCACTGGCGTACTGTATCGCGGTTGCCTTGGTCAGAAGTCGCACCGCGCCCTTGGAGGCCTGGTACTGAGGGCTGCTATTGTCCGTGCCCACCAGTCCAAGCTGTGACGAGATGTTGATGATGGAACCGCCTCCGGCCTTGCGCATCTCAGGTATCGCGGCCTTGGTTCCCAGGAAAACGCCCTTCGCATTGATGTCCATGACCTTATCCCAGTCCTCAACTGTGATGTCCTCCACCTTGCCACGTGCGCTTATGCCAGCGTTGTTCACAATCACGTCGAGCTTCCCGAAGCGCGCCACTGTGGCCGCGATGGCCTTTTCCCACTCCGACTCGCTGGTCACGTCGAGACGGACGAAAATTGCCTCGCCGCCCGCCTCGTTAATCTCCGCCTCGACCTTACGCCCTTCGTCTTCCAGAACGTCTCCGATAACAACCCTGGCCCCTTCCTTTGCGAACAGTCGCGCCTCGGCAGCGCCCATTCCGCGTGCGCCTCCACTGACAAAAGCCACTTTTCCCTCAAGCCTCATGACGTGCCTCCGTGTAGATGTTGCGTTATCTAAAATGACGGCGCTAGTTTATCACAACGAGTAGTCCCCATCCTAACCATCCGCCTCTGCCGCAGGGAAAGGAGCTTTATCTCCTTGCCTTCCTCGGAAGGACGGGGAGATAAAACCGAAGTCCCCTCCCCTGTTCGCTGTGCGACGGGGGAGGGCTAGGGAGGGGGCCAACGTCACGCCCTCAACGCCTTTGATATCGTATCTAGGACTCCTTCGATATTGTAATGAACATCATCGTTGCTAACGCGGATGACGCGGTAATTCTTCTGTTCACTGAGCCACTGAGACCGAGCCGCGTCATAGTCGGCCCGCACAGCGTGGCTGTCGCCATCTACTTCAACGACCAGCTTCGATATAGCGCAGAAGAAATCGACGATGAAACGCCCTACAGCGTGCTGCTTGCGGAAATACGCCCCGTTGAGTTGGCGGTCTCGGAGATGCCTCCATAGCACAACCTCGGCAGGTGTCATTTCGCGCCGTAGTTGGCGGGCGCGAACCTGTACAGCGGCGGAGGCTCGCCAGCGTTTGCGTGGTGTGTCTGGCATATGGGACGTCATGGCCCCCTCCCTAACCCTCCCCCGTCCAAACAGGGGAGGGGATTCGTCTTCGTTCCCTTTAGGTCGCTCTACTGGTCGAAAGTAGTCAGCTATTACATGCCGAACCGCGCTAGGCGGAACAGGTCGATGTCGAATCTGGTGCTGCCTTCAGTGAGGAGATCGGCCAATATCTCGCCGATGGCGCTGGCGAACTTGAACCCGTGCCCTGAACAAGGACTTGCGATTACTGCCTGCGAATGAACGGGGTGGAAGTCTATGAGAAAATGGGTGTCGGGCGTGTTCGTGAACATGCAGACTTCGGCGGCAAGCTGCGCGCCGTTGGCGTCCGGCATGTACTTTTCGAGGAGTGAACGAATCGGCTCGGCGTCCTCCGGCCCGACCTCGCGGCGTAATGCGTCCGGGTCAGTAGATTCTCCGTCGTGCATCTGAGCCACTTTTACGCCTTCGCCCAGGTCGGGGAAGCCGTAAAAGCAGTGGTTACCTTCGTAGTCCCAGATGAAAATTGGGCAGTGTTTAGTCGAAAAGGCTTCGGGATTGGCGGCAGGCTCGAACCAGAACAACACCTGCCTCTCTACATTCAGGGGTAGCTTCAGGTCTTTGACGAGATGCGTCATCCATGCTCCCGCCGAAAGAAGCAGACGCTGGGCGCGGTAATGTCCGTTTGAGGTGACCACTTGCACGCCTTCCCCGTCGGCTTCCCATGAGACGACGGCCTCGTTGAAACGAATCTCGGCTCCTTTGCGGCGGGCAAGCTCAAGGTGAGCCTCGATGCACGCCTCTGGATAGAGAATTCCAGCGCGCGGGTCCCAGATAGCAACCATGTCTTCCGAAGGCTGAAGCACAGGATAGCGATGATGGGCTTCGTCAGCGGAAATCCTCTCGTACGGCAAGTTGTGTTTGCGTGCGCTGAACTCCGCGCCGGTCACAAGCTCACCGTCTGGTCGGCCGACCATGATGCCGCCAGTTTTCAGCAGTAGCTTTCGTCCGATGTCCTGCTCTAGCTTTTCCCATAGCTCGTAGGCGCGCTGCACGATTGGAACATAAGAATGGTGCTCGGAATAGGCCTCGCGGATAATTCTGGTCTGCCCGTGAGACGAACCTAGCGTGTGCGGAGGCGTGAAGCGGTCGAGGCACAGAACGCGATGCCCGCGCCGCGCCAGATGGTAGGCCGCCGCGCTGCCCATCGCTCCAAGGCCGACAATCGCAACATCAAACGAGCCATTCATGCGATGCTCCTTAGAAGTAAACATATTATGTCATTCCGAGGAGCTTGCGACGATCCTTCCACGGAAGGATAAGCCTTTGCTATCACGTTGCCAGGCGCTTAGATTCTTCGCTCCGCTCAGAATGACATTTCGATAGTTGCCCCTTATCACTCATCTGAGAAAAGGATTAGCCGAAAGCCTGCTCATTCATCGCAAGCTCAACGTAGCGGTCAGCGTCTTCCTCAAGGAGCAGCCGTTGTTCCACGAGCCTCTGAGCAGCGGAAGCGATAGCGCGGACGTAGTGTGCTCTGGAGCGATAACGCTCCTCAATCGAAAGACGCGAATCACCGCTGCCTCGTCGCTCATCCTCGGTCTCCGCAAGAGGAAAGTGACTGCCGACAGTGCCCGCCTGCTCATTTTCCGCAGACCCTTTTGGCCGGAAATTCCAGCCCGTGAATGTAGCCAGCGGAACAGCCACGTAGGGCGTGCGAATTCCCGCAACCTCGTTGCCGTCTACGTCAACCTGGGATATAAGCACCTTGTACTCACGGCTTTTGTCCTCGACAGGAGGCTCTGTAGACATGACGCCCTTATCGAATTCGGAGCCATGATCCTGAACGTACAGGCGGTTGAGCGCGTCGGGATGGTCGACGCCAGGAATCGTCGGGAACTGCCCGCGCGCGACATCGGCTGGAACGGCTGTCTCGCTGCCTCTGGTGGGCACTCGACTGTCTGGCGGCGGCGTGCCATTCGTCGCCCAGGCATCGAGGGTATCCAGCAGGGCGCGTAGCAGAGGCGTCGTGTTAAGTGGGTTCGACGGATGCAGATGCGCGCCTGTCTGTGGCCCTCCAAGAGGATCGGCGTTGTGCTGAGAGCCTGAAAACAGGAATACTCTGGCATTCTCGTGGTCAGGCAGGTCGTTTCCGAGCGAGTCCGTGTGAACTAGCGAGCCTCTGCGATCCCAGTACTCCGAAGCGGTCTGCGTGTGTATCACAATCGGGTCGGTATCTGGACGCTTCAGGATGCCATCTGTTTTGCCCGTGAGCGAATCGGTTGTGACTGCATAGGCGAAAGGAAACTGGTCGGAGGCGTAGAGATGGTCGGAGTGCTGCCGAGGAAATCGGCCCGGCTGCGCGAAGCGATAGTTGAGCGTAACGCGGCCTCCACCAGAAACATGCGGAGAAATGGCGTCCAACACACGCCGCCCCTGAGCATCCTCGTTGAAGCCGCGATACACGAATTCACGCAAGAATCGCCCGCTCTGGGAGCGCCCCCAAGCATACGCCTTCTCGATTCCCGTGCCGTTCTGCCTCAACGGATTCTGCGTACCTGCGTCGTCGGCCTGCGCGTGCAGAAGGAACGACAACAGATCGCGCACTCCGGTAAAGCCAAGACCAAACACGGGCGGATTTTTCGCGGTGTATACAAGCTCATAAATCCAGCCTGACTTGAATCCCGTTGGCAGATAGCAATGAGTCGAGGATGGCACAGGCTTGCCGCTTTCGTCGAGCGTGGCGTACTGCCACTCGTCAGGTGAAATGGCAATCCTTTGGTCGCCTTCGTTTTCCCTGTGCGTGAATGTCGCGGACGCCGTGTCCAGCGAGTCAGCCTCGTAACTGTGCGTGAATCCGTTGCCGCTCAGAGGCATAGATGTAACGCCCGATTCGTTGAGGATAATCTCCGTGCGGACGAGTCCGGTCAGCTCGCGCCCGTTTTCTCTGGCGACGGGAAGCCGCATCGTCAGGCGTCCGTCGCCAGACATGATGTCTCCCTGCCATCCAGACCAGACGAGTGAGTATCCCCGACGCATGAGGAAACCGTTGCCCGCGTGCGCGGCGCTAGAAGGCTCGTTACTGTGCACGCCATCGTTGAAAAACTGGAGGAGACGCATGCTTCCTCGATTGTTCACGTCGTATATCAGGCGGCGATTGCCCTGCGCCATGTCGGTTGGTCTGAGGATGTAGAAGTCTGTGGAATACTCGACCAGGCCATCAGAGTTGCGCGGCGCGTGCTCCAGGTCTACCACGCTCTGGTTGGCCGATGCGTGCGGGTCGATTGCGAAGTCCACCCTACCCGATAGTCGTTCGTACGCGCCAGCCTTGCCGAAGCTCATACCATCGGCGAAGGGTTCCCGCGCGTCTATTTGCAAGCGTATCTGTGTGTCCATGATTCATTACCTCCAGCATGGTCGAAGACTTCTGTTACTCTTTCCAACCCACTGCCTCGCCTCTGGCTCTCGCCATAAACGCATCTGGATGCTCCCCCCATGCTATCCATGCTTTTTTAATCTCATTATATTCTGAGCGATCCGTCAGTCCGAGTTCTATTGCCCGGTCTTCCACATACGTAGGCGTAAGAGCAGTCCGCACCCACAGGTTGATTTCATCGGGAGTTGACGGACAATTATAGGACGCCGAAGCCTCGATGCTAAAGAATCCCGCCTCGCGCAACAGCCCTCTCAGACGGCCCCCAATGCGTGGATCACTTCCGTTAAGGCGATACATTTCTTCTATAATCGCCCAGTATTTATCTATCCAAGGGTTGTCTGGCTCCACAATATCCTTTCTGTGAGCAGTAGCACGTACCCCTATAACTCCGCCTGACTTCAAAACACGATGCATCTCTTTGATGGCCGCAAGAGGGCTAGATACGTGCTCTAGCATGTTGTTGCTAAATAATATGTCGAAGGAATTGTCCTCAAAGGGAAGCTCAAACGCGCTGGCGACCTCAAACTGAACATTTGAGACGCCCTTTTCGACTGCAAGAGCCTCTGCACGAGTTATCTGGCTTTCTTCGATGTCGATTCCCACAACTTGCCCAGGTGCCACTTCTTCAGCCAACCCTAATGTGATTGTTCCCGGGCCACATCCACAATCCAGCAAATCCGAGCCGGATCGCAGATGGTGTAAAAAGAAACCTGCCTGTGTATATAACGATCTGTCAGCCATCAAATCTGATGCCGCGCCATATCCCAGGCTATATCGCTCTCGTGTATCGTCGGCCATTTACCGCTCCTTCTAACTATCCGAAATCATATTAACGATAACTGACGCACTCTCATCAGCCTGCATTCCGAAAACCTTGCGAACGGCTTCCCATCACCAACGCTTTGACGCTGCAATTGTAGGTCAAGCCGTCCGGCTTCACAAGCGGCCTCATCGGTTTTCTCAGAAGTCACCCCAGAAGGCGTTCCACTCGGTATTGGACTGTGCTATCATGCGCGATGATGGCCCAAACTACTGTGGAGACTTCATGAAAGTCCTTCTCGTCGCCACCAACCAAGCAGAAAGATATATGGCTCGCATGGTCGTGCGGCCCTTGCCGATCGGCCTGGCTTATCTGGCCGCCTCAATCGACGTAGAAAAGCACCAGCTTCAGGTGCTTGACCTCATGTTCTCAGACGACGCTATCGCGGACGTCGATGCCGCAATCAAAGGCTTTCAACCTGACATTGTCGGCCTCTCCATACGCAACCTCGACAACCAGAGCTACCTCAACCCAGTATCGCATCTCCCGATAGTCCGGGACATCGTGAGCCGAATCCACTCCATCAGCAAGGCGACAGTCGTGTGCGGCGGGCCTGCGTTCAGCATTCTGCCTGTGGAGTGCTTCGAGTTCCTTGAGGCAGACCTTGGCCTGGCGGGGGACGCCGTGGAGTCGTTCGCAAACTTGATAGACCGCCTCGAAAATGGAACAGGCTATGAAGACATTCCTGGCCTCGTTTATCGTGAGAACGGGCAAGTGCTGGTGCGCGACAGGGGCGCACCCTCAGATTTCAGCACAAGCCCGAAGCTAGATTTGCTGGATATTTCACGCTATAACAAGGCCGGATTCGGCATTGGCGTCGTGACCAAGCTGGCCCCGTACTACTACCCTACGACGGACCGCGAAGGGCAATCCGGTATCGACGACTGGCGCATTCGGCCGGTCGATGAGGTGATCGAAGAGATTCACAGGCTGCGCGACGACTTCGGCATCCGCAAAGTGTTCTTCATTGACACTGGCTTCAACATTCCATTAGACAACGGTAAGGCGCTGTGCAAGGCGTTGATTGCCTCGGACCTGCGAATCAGATGGAACAGCTATCTGAGAACAGGCGATTGCGACAATGAGATGATTGAGCTAATGAAAAGCTCTGGATGCTCCCTCGTATTGATGGCGGGCAGAGGTGGGCATATTCACGAGAGTGAACTGGAAGGCCATCTTGAGGATACCAGAAGGCTTGTGACTCTTTGTCGTGACTCTGATCTTCCCTTCACGCTATCCTTCGATTTCGGGGAACCTGGCGAAACCGAATCGTCTGTAAACGGAAAACTTGCGTTTCTGGACGAAGTCGACCCTCCATTCGCAACGCTGCGTGTGGGAACCAGGATACTTCCCGGCACCACAATCGCCACCGCAGCCCTTGAAGAGCGGCTTATCGCGTCCGAGGCAGAACTGATAAGGCCCATCTTCTACATCGCGAGCGCAGTAAAAGACTGGGTAGTTGAGCGATTGCGCGACGACGCAAACAGGCACCCTCGCTGGAACCTGATATGATGTCCACGCCTCAATTACCTGCAATTTTGCATTCGAACCCCTTGAGGACTCTTGACACCAGCCAGAGCTATGTGATAATTTTCACCGGTGGTTGACGGGTGGTGGGTCTTGCATTATTTATTCTTCTTGTGAGGAACGCTAACAAATGAACCCGGCTGCATTAGGTAGCTTCGAGTGGAGCGAAATAAGCAAGCTGCTTATCAATCTTTGGATTGTAGTTATATTCATAGTTCTATTTGCTAGCAACATGCTCTTGGGCCACAATATGATCCCCTCACTTGTGGCATCCCAGCACATTCCAAGAAGCTTTCAAAAAGCTCGACCTGTGTTTTACGTCCTTGCAATCATATCCTTTGGCTTGGCTGCGTTCTTTCTGTATCAGGTCATCGACCTTGCTGGCGTCCTCCGCAGATTTTGGGAAAATTATTGGATATAACAACCCTTTGACTATCAAGGCGGAAAATTGGTATAGTTGCCAGTCGGGACTGATGTTGGTCGGGCGCGTGAAGAGTGCAAAAGCACTTTGGAATTCAAATAGGTAATTAGGCTGACTAGATTTGATACCAGGCGATTTTCAATACACTAAGCCTTCCGGCAAAAAACTTTTGGGCCTCGGTCTTCTTGGCATTTTTGGCCTTGGCTCTCTTGTTGTCGTAGCCTTTTTAGTAACGTTTGTAGTTTCCGCGTGGTTTGGACAGCCAGCCGTCTTCGGCTTCAACGAAGGCCCAGACCAGCCCATCGCATTTCCGCATACAACCCACGTTCAGGAACTCGGCCTGGACTGCACATTCTGCCACAGAAATGTCACCAAGGGCGCTGCCGCGACAATTCCGGCGGTAGGCCTATGCCTGACGTGCCACAAGACTGTTGGCGATGGCCTTCCTGAAGTCGAGAAGCTCCGTGCGGCCTTTGACACGGGCGAGTCCATCGACTGGATACGGGTTCACAGAGTTCCTGACCACGTACACTTCGTCCACGAGGCCCATATTAGATTCTTCACAGCGAAAGACAACGTCCCAGCGGCGGCGGTATGCTCGACATGCCACGGCGACGTGGGCAGCATGACGAAGGTCAAGCAAGTGCGCTCCTTGAAGATGAGCGATTGTGTTGACTGTCACCGCGACTTCGACGCTCCAACCGACTGCACCACCTGTCACTATTAGAGGCTGACGAGACTATGGCGCTAACAAGAAGACAATTCATGACGCTGGTTGGCGGTTCCGCCACAGGCGCAATCCTTTTTGCGGCATGTGGCGTGCCGGAGGATGAATTGTTTGTTCAGTCTCCTATCGAGATGCCAGAAGACCTGGTCAGCGGCCTATCGAACTGGTACGCGACCCTATGCCGCCAGTGCCCGACGAGCGAGGGTCTGGTAGTACGAGTCATGGAAGGCCGCGCCAAAAAGGTCGAAGGCAATATCGACTATCCCATAAATCGCGGCAAGCATAGCGCACGATGCGAGGCAGGCTTGCAGTCGCTGTATCACCCTGATCGCATCCAGGCTCCACTCGTCCGCGTAGGCGAGCGTGGGTCGGGCCTATTCGAGGAGATTAGCTGGACGGACGCAATCGGGCGGCTGACCTTCCAGTTGAGCCAAATACAGAGTGAACGCAATCAGTCGGCTATGGTGATGATAACCGACCCGGTTGGCGCGCACACGGGAATGGTAATCGAGCGTTTCGTCTCCACTTTCGGCGGCAGACACATGCCCTACGAAACCCTTGAGCGAACCAACCTGCGTGCCGCAATCAAACGGGTGTTCAATGAAGACTTGATGCCAGACTTCGATCTTGAAAACTCCAAGTTCGTTCTCTCGTTTGGCGCGGACTTTCTTAACACATGGGTCTCACCCATTCGATACGCCAGAGGCTACGGTGAGTTTCGACAGGGGAACGCGGAGCGCGGTACGCTGGTTCACGTGGACTCGCGATTTTCGATGACCGGCGCAAACGCCGACGAGTGGATTTACATCAAGCCCGGTTTTGAGGGCATCCTGGCTATGAGCATGGCCCAAGTCATAATCTCCGAGGGGCTTGGCGATGCCAGCGCCGCCGACACGCTAACCGGTGGTGACGCCGCCAGTCTGGACCCGTTCACACCGGAAACCATCGCCGACAAGGTGGGCGTCTCAGCCGTCAAGATACGCAGGATAGCGACGGAGTTCGCCGAAAGCGGCTCCAGCATCGCCATCGGCGGTGGCTCGGCAGGCGCGCACTCCAACGGCCTTTTCAATCTAACTGCTATATACGCGCTGAACCATCTCGTCGGGAATATCGGAAAACCGGGCGGCATCATATTTAATCCGAAGCCTTCCCTGGGTGATATTTCAACAGCGCCTGATGCCGCATCCTTTGAGGATTGGCAAAGCCTGATTGCGGAGATGAAGCAAGGGCAGGTCAAAGCGCTGATGATTAGGGGCGCGAATCCCTGGTACGGCCTACCGGACGGCGCGGGCTTCAAGGACGCGTCTTACGACGTGCCTTTCATCTTCAGCATTTCAGGATTCATGGACGATACCACCGCAATGGCTGACCTGGTGTTGCCTGAGAACAACTATCTCGAAGACTGGGGCAGCGATATACCCTCAGCCGGGCCGGGCTATCAGATGGTTGGCTTTCAACAGCCTGTTGTTCGTCCATTCTTCGCCGACAGAGGCGAGCATCTGGGCACACGCAACTTTGCAGACATTCTCATGACCGTCGCACAGGGTCTCGAACTGGACTTGAAACTTCCCGGAGACACCTTTAAGGATATTTTGCAAGACGGTGTGCGGCAACTGTTCGATTTGAATCGCGGCTCCGTGAGGGCGAACGATTTCAGGTCATTCTGGAATGGGATGCTTCAGAGGGGCGGTTGGTGGGATACCTCGGCCAAGTCGACAAGCGGCGTGCCCAAAGCACCGACCCTGCCCTCAGCCGAAGAGCCGGTTTTTGATGCCGACGACAAGTTCAAGTTCCACCTGATTCCTTTCGCGTCAACATCCCTTGGCGATGGGCCAGGAGCGTTTTTGCCCTGGTTGCAGGCGACGCCTGACCCGGTGACTACCGCAACATGGCGCACCTGGGTCGAAATTAACGTAGGGGTCGCCGAGGACATGGACATCCGTGAGGGCGATGTCATCAGGATTACATCGCCTCAAGGGTCAATGGAGGCTCTGGCTTACCCACACCCCGGTATGTCTCCAGACGTGGTGTCTATCCCCATGGGGCAGGGGCATACAGCGGGAGGGCGTTATGCCAAGGGACGTGGGGCCAACGTGCTGTCGATTATTTCGTCTTCGGTCAAGGACAGCAGCACAGGCGCGCTCGCGTGGGCCGCGACACGGGTGAACATCGAAAAAACTGGCGAGTGGGTCAGGCTTCCCAAATTCGAGAACTCGGCGTCAGCAAGGCCTGAGGACCACGAACAAGAGGTTATCCAGATAACTCGATTCGACACTTAATTAAGGGTTGCCGCTCATCCTTCCTCGGAAGGACAAAGAACGCAAACCCCTAAACGAGGGTAAGCAACCTGTAGTTTCAGAGGGATACATATGGCAAACGAAAGCTGGGGAATGGTAATCGACGTCGATAAGTGCACGGGCTGTCAGGCGTGCGTCGTCGCATGTCAGTCAGAAAACAATATCCCCATCAACGAAGAAGAGCATTTCAATCAGAGGCGCGCAATCGAGTGGATTCGTGTCGAGCGTTACTGGGAAGGCGAATTCCCAGACGTGAAAGCCAGGTTCATTCCTATTCTTTGCCAGCAATGCGAAGACGCGCCCTGTGAGCCGGTATGCCCTGTATTCGCCACGTACCACAACAGTGAAGGTCTGAACGTCCAGATATACAACCGCTGCATCGGCACACGGTTTTGCTCCAATAACTGTCCGTATCACGTCCGGTTCTTCAACTTCTGGGAACCTTCGTGGCCGGAGAGTCTGAAGAATCAGCTCAACTCGGATGTCACAGTTCGAAGCAGAGGCATCATGGAGAAGTGCACCTTCTGCGTGCAGCGAATTCGCCGCACTACTCGAGAGGCACGGCGAGACGGCGTGGAAGTTGCAGACGGCGACCGCGCTCTCAACCCTGCCTGCGTAAACGCCTGCCCCACCGAGGCGCTGGTGTTCGGTGATTACAACGACCGCGACAGCAAGGTTTCCAAGATGCGAGAGAAAGAGATGCAAGAGGAAGGCCGGGGCTACCACATGCTAGAGAGCCTTGGCACGAACCCCAGCGTCGTCTACCTGAAAAAGGTAGACAAGAACGCCAAGGAAGTCGTTCATGGCTAGCGTCAACGGTAATGGCTCTCAGAATGGTCACGCCGCTCTCGCCACCCCGGCAGGAGTGACTAGAGACCTGCTGGAAAAGCACGAAAAGACCGGCGGTATATTCTGGCGGGCAGTCGCGGTATTCGGGGTTCTATTTGTCCTTGGAATCATCGGCTTCGTTATGCGCCTCTCAGATGGCGTGAGCGACAGGGCTGTATGGGGCTACTACGCCGCGATATTTGCGGTCATTCTTACGACGGCGCAGGCAGCACCGCTGGCGGCCATCGCCCCCAGGATTGCCAAGGCCCAATGGCGTCGCCCCCTTTCCCGCGCCGCCGAGCTTTGGACTATCGTAGGCCTCTTCAATCTCATCCTGTTCATCCCTCTGCTCTGGGTGCTTCCAAGCCTGGAAGACGGGCGGCGCACGCTGTGGTTCTTCGGCGACGTTAAGGGCGTGCCAATTTATTCTCCGCATATCTGGGCGACTCTCGGGATCGTCGCGCTGGTAGGCGTTGGTTTGATGCTGCTCTGGGTGTCTGCATTGCCAGACCTGGCCCTTATCAGGGACCATTCCACCGGTTGGCGACAACGATTTGCTTCACGACTCTCAGGTCGCTGGATAGGCACGTCCGAACAGTGGAATATGCTTTACCACCGGATGGGAATACTAGGCGCTTTCTACTTTATGATGCTGGTCTTCGTCCATTTCCTGATAAGCGTTGACTTCGCCATGGCCCTCGTTCCAGGATGGATCGACGCTCTCTTTCCCGCGACCCACATGGCCAACGCGCTCCAGGCCGCAACCGCGACTGTGCTGTTGACTATGTTCTTTCTGCGTCAGTTTGGCGGATACAAAGACTACATCACCCTCGACCAGTTCTGGGGGCTTGGAAAGCTCATGTTCGCGCTGTCGTTGCTGTGGTTCTGGTTCTGGTTCTCCAGTTTCATCGTCCTGTGGTACGGCAAGAAGCCCAGCGAGCAGGCGGTACTTCGGCTCATTATGATGGGGCCGTACCAGCCCGCTTTTATGGCGGCCTTTATCCTCAATTTCATAACTCCAATGTTCACGATGATGTGGAACCCGCTCCGCAAGAGCATATGGGGGCCGACCATAATCGCCGTCAGTGTACTCGTCGGCACCTTCTTCGACCGCATAAGGCTGTACGTGTCCGCGTACTCGGTGCCGGGCATTGGTGATCCCGATGTTGACAAGCACGCTATGTCCCTTGATGAAGTCACCGTCATGCCAGCCATCATGCCGGATGTCGCCGATATATTCATCATTGTTGGAGCTATCTCTGGCTCGATACTCGTCTATCTGTTAGCAACCAGGGTTATCCCTGTCATCAATATCTGGGAGCAGAGAGAGATACTGCTCTACCGAGTCCATAAGCCCTTCCATCGCACTGAAGTGCAGATTCTGGGCAAGCGGGACTGATTTAGTCGTTACCATAGAGTAGGAAAGCCGATATGCAGGAACACGTTCAACTAACTCAAAAAGAGATTAACCGCGACCTTCTTGCCGGAGTCCTTGGGACTCCTTCGTGGTGGCTGGGCGCAGTTATTTTCCTAACGTTGGTGTTCCTGACGGGCGCTGGCGCATTCGGATACATGCTGAACAAAGGAGTCGGAGTCACCGGGTTGAACCGCCCCGTCATGTGGGGCTTCTTCATGACCAACTTCGTGTTCTGGATTGGCATAAGCCATGCTGGAATCATGATCTCAGCCATACTGCGACTGACGCAGGCGGAATGGCGCCGTCCAATAACGCGCGCCGCCGAGGTAATGACGGTCTTCTCCCTGATGGCGGCTCTGATGGCGGCCCCGCTTGTCCACGTTGGCAGGCCCTGGCGCGCGGCATTGTGGGTGTTCCCTTATGACTTCGCCAGAGGGGTTTGGATAAACATACGCTCTCCGTTCATCTGGGACCCCAGCGCAGTCATGACATACCTTACCGCAAGCTCTCTATTCGTGTTCATAGCGCTAATCCCCGACCTTGCGGTCATACGCGATAGAGCCAAAAACAAATGGGTGCGCATGATTTATAGTCACCTGAGTATGGGATGGCGCGGCACGCCCAGGCAGTGGAAGCTGCAAGCCGTAGCCGGCATCCTGCTGTCTGCCCTGGTGTTGCCCGTGTTCGTGTCAGTGCATAGCATCGTCTCTTGGGACTTTGCCATTCAGATAGGCGTCGAAGGCTGGCACTCGACGATATTCGCCCCTTATTTCATCATCGGCGCGATACACTCCGGTGTCTCCGCGGTCGCTATGCTCATGGCCCTAATACTTTGGCTGTGGAAGCTGGACAATTATCTTCGGCCTGACCATTTCGACGCCATTGGCAGGCTCTTGATAATCGTCGCCACCACCTGGTTCTTCTTCTTCGCACTTGAGTGGATATTTGCGCTTTATACTCTTGAGGGGCCTGAGCTTGCACTGCGAGAGCTTCAGGTGTTCCAGACTCCCTATGTCTTCTTATTCATAACGTTCCTGTTGACTGCGTACTTCATACCAGTGCCTTTGTGGATGTTCAAGGCAGTACGTAGAAGTCCAATGATGATGTTCATTACGACTGTCCTGGTCAACATAGGCATGTGGCTCGAACGTTTTCTGATATTCGTACCTAGCTTGATGCGAAAAACGCCCCTGGAGTTCAACTGGGGCAACTACACTCCCAGCATCATCGAAATTCTGATGGTTGCGGCAACCTTCGCATGGGTGGGTCTGGGTCTGTTAATGTTTTCGAAGTTTTTCCCGCTCATCCCTCTCTTTGACATTAAGGAAGGCATGGTTTTCAGGGACGAGGTTAAAATCGGCAGGCTGACTGTTCCTGCGAGCATGCGAGAGTGAGGCTCTGACATGGCATTGCGTAGCGTAATAGGGCTATTCACAGATGAAGATGTAGTGGCCGACGCGATGGACGCGTTGAATGGCGAAGGGTACGGCACCAACGAGTATGAGGTGCTGACGGGAACCCCGTATCCTGACGGCACCTTCGGTGAGGCAGAACCCGTTCACAAGCTGTACAGGTGGCCGCTTATAGGGGCTGCCTGTGGCTTCATCATTGGCCTTATTCTGACGACGGGCACTCAGATAGCCTTTCCTCTGGTTACCGGCGGCAAGCCAATTCTGGGCATCCCGCCAATGGCGATTATCATGTACGAGGGCACGATGCTTGGGGCTATCCTGTTTACCGTGGTTGGCATCATATTCGAGTCCAGGCTGCCGCGCATATTCATGGGGGCCTATGATACCAGAATAACCGAGGGTTACATCGGCGTCACCGTAACCACTAGTGAGGATAAAATAAGCAAGGCGGAAGATGTGTTGAGGCAGGCCGGGGCCGAAGAGATCAAACGCGGCTGGGAGAGCAACTAGCGCAATGGCGGTGTCCTATTTTCGCTTTTCAAGATTGACTTGCAGGCTGTCGCCGATTCGATTCAGGCTATGGGCTGCACTTGGTTTCGCGTTGCTCGCTCTTGCGGCCGTCGGCTGTTACAACAATAACACCGGCGAAACCACCATTGGAGACTCTATAGACTTCACGTTGCCTGCTTTTCCTGAGACAGGATCAAACGCGGTGCAAGTCTTCACCGAAATGCACTACCAGCCCTCGTTCAGGGTTCAAGAGGGGCCAAGACTGTTGCCGCCCTTGGACTCGGTTCCCGTGACAGGCAAGGAGGTTCGTTACACGACTACAGACGAGTACAGCGCCCTGACGATTCCAGACAGGGCAGCACAATCATACGACCAGGCGCGAGCGCAAAACCTGTACGATATCAATTGCTCCGTGTGTCACGGGCCAGCACTTACAGGCGATGGCCCAATCCTCCCATTCATAGATAGTGGGCCTGTTCCCGCAAACCTCACCCTCCCGTTAACAAAAGGCTCGACCGATGGAGACCTGTTCGGGTTCATCTCAAAAGGTGGCAGGCAGGGCCTTACGACCACACTACTGGGTCGGGAGTCACCGTCTCCAATGCCGGAATTCATGCGTTTGCTTAATGAAGATGAACGCTGGTGGCTGGTTCAGTACCTGAGAGGTAGGATAGGTCGTTAAGAGGCCAGGGCCACACACGCAGGGGATCGCTTCTAAGCAATTTCCACGCCTTCATCAAGCTGTAAGTCCTTCTAGGCTCGGGTTGCTTCGGTGTCAGGATATGCCTTTATTAATGAAGCGACTTCGTAGCTAAACACCAACTCGTTACCATCGCAAACCAGAGTGATGACGCCCCTCGATGTCGCCGCATCTTTGACCACAACACTTCGTCCGGGCACAAGCCTATTTTCAACGAAGTATTCAAGCAGAGACTGGTCGTCTTCCGGTATACGGTCTATCACCAGATTTTGCCCAGGTTTCGCCTTATCCAGAGTCGTAGACCCCTTGTGGGGAACATAGCCACTGCCCGGTATAGGATGACCAAAGGGGCAAGTGGTGGGGCCTCCGAGTTGAGCAACTATCTTCTCTTCCAATTCGGGGGAAATGGCATGTTCAAGGCGGTGCGCCTCGACGTGGGATTTGTGCAACTCCAGGCCAAGCAGGTCCACGACCATGCGCTCCGCCAGCCGATGCCGTCGCACGATGCTTTCGGCTGATTTGCGGCCCTCGTTCGTCAGCGCGACGTCCTTGTTCGGCATGATCTCCGCAAGTCCCTCTTTCACCATACGGCGCACCATGCCAACGATAGATGGCAATGAAGTGCCTACCCCTTCGCCTATCGGCAACGTCTTGAGATGCTCTGCCAGTTGCGTAGAGGTCACCCTGACACCCTGCTCCTCAAGCCGAAATATCGACAGCAGATAGTTCTCGGCCACCATCGAGAGCCGTTGTTCAGAGTCACGGTCTTTTCGAGATTTGGGTTTTGAGGTCGTCATGATTTTACGATTCAGCCCTGGCAGGTTCGACGTTGGGAAAGCTGCCGCATGAGGCAGAATTGAACAAAAGCCGTTGGACTCTCATCAAAAATGGGCATCCAAGACGAACACCTCACAAACACTCCCATCGGAGCATCTGCGAGGTGTTATCAGGAACTTTTAGTTATCGCTTTGTGTACTGCTGGGCCTTGCGAGCGCGTTTGAGTCCATACTTTTTGCGCTCCTTTTCCCTCGCGTCTCGTGTGAGAAGGCCCGCTCTTTTCAGCGGCGTTCTCAGATTCGGGTCAGCAACTGTCAGCGCCCTGGAGATGCCATGCCTCATGGCTCCAGCCTGGCTGACCGTTCCTCCGCCGCTCACTTTGGCAACGACTCTGAACTGTCCCAAGCTGTCGGTTACCTGGAAGGGCTGCATGACCAGCTTCTGCCAGGAGTCCCAGGGAAAGAACTCCTCCATAGGCTTTCCATTAATCACAATCGGGCCGGATTCCATATAAACCCTGACTAGCGCAATGGCCGTCTTACGCCTGCCAGTGGCATAGTAGTAGTGTTGCTCGTTCAACTAGGCCTCCTCTGTCTGCTGGCTTGCCTTCACCTGAGCCTCATGTGGATGCTTGTCGCCCGCATACAGCTTTAGCCTGGACAGCATTCGTCGTCCCATTGCGTTCTTGGGCAGCATCCCTTTCACCGAATGCTGGAGGACCCTGGTAGGCTTTTTCTTGAGCACTTGGGTTAGAGTCTCATCCTTGAGGCCTCCATGATACCCACTGTGCCGGTAGTACATCTTCTGTTCGAGCTTCTTCCCTGTTACCCGTACTTTACCGGCGTTGATAACGATGACATAATCGCCCGTGTTCAAATAGGGCACGTAGATAGGCTTGTGCTTACCCTGAAGCAGCACCGCGATCTCGGAGGACAATCTACCTAGTGTCTTGTCTTCGGCATCTATGACGTGCCAGGCCGGATTCAATTCCGAGGCCCGCGTCTGGTATGGTTTAGCGCTCGTCGTCATTCGTATTACTACCTTTCCTGGTGGGATGATATAGGGAGACTTGCACCCCCGATTGTGCTTCGGGGCAATTCTCCGTGTCCTTCCCCAAAAGGACACAGGGAGGTGGTCTAGCGATAGGTTACCCCTATAAGGCACAACCCCTGCGGTGGCAGGGAGTGCGCTATCGCCTTTCCGCACACTCCGTCGATTATCATACTAAACTCGCCAAGCGAGATTCTATCACGTCCTACGTCAACTAGCGAACCAGCCATTCGCCTTACCTGGTGCGGCAAGAACGCGCTGCCGCTAACGTCAAAGATCACCAAATCGTCCATCTTGCACACAGACGCCTCAAATATGTGACGCACTGTGCTCGCATTGCGATCGTCCAACGGCCCTGAGAATCGAGCAAAATCGTGGGTACCTTCCAGAAACTTCGCTGCCTTCTGCATAGTTTCTACGTTGAGTGGATGCCGCACCAGACAGGTTGTTTTCCGAAGCATAGGTGACCTTATGGGGCCATTAAGAATTGTGTATCTGTATGCTCGGCTCAGGGCGTCTCGGCGTGGGTCAAAGCTCCCACTAACCTGACAGGCAGTCCTTATCGCTATGTCGTTGGGAAGGTAGTAATTCAGCGCCCGAACAAAGGTGTCCGTCGAATGGTTGGACAGGGTGTCGAAGGCGACCACCTGTCCCTCGGCGTGGACTCCGGCATCGGTGCGGCCTGCTCCTTTTACTCGAATGTTTTCATTTGTGAGGCTTGCTATTGCCTTTTCCAACTCCTCCTGAATCGAGGGTGCGTTGCTCTGGCATTGAAAGCCTCTATAATTCGTTCCTTCGTATTCGACGATTAGGGCCAAACGCATCCCATGACCATTTTTTCATGTTTTCATAAAAGTTGCCATTCTTGCCAAGAAAACGAATTTGCCCTGGCATCAGTAGCTGATACTATTTCAAGGGAGGCAATCAGGGCATCAATTCGAGAATAGCCATCGCAGCTGCATCGCCCTTGCGGGGATTGAGCTTGACCATTCTCGTATATCCCCCTGGCCTGGACTCGTATCTAGGCCCCAACTCGTCAAACAGCTTCTTAACCACGCTTTCGTCAGTCAACAACGCTAGCGCCTGTCGTCGGCTGTGGAGAGTGCCCTTTTTGGAGAGGGTTATAGCCTTCTCGGTCATGCGTTTAACTTCGCGGGCCTTGGCCTCAGTGGTGCGCATGGTCTCATGGCGAAGGAGGTCTGTTACCATACCTCGTAACATCAGCATGCGATGTCCCGTAGGGCGAGACAGTTTTCTTCCAGAGATGTGGTGTCTCATCTCAAATGCTCCTTACTCCTGGGTAGTCTCTGGCTCTGCCTCGACAACCGTTTCCTCAGCGCCCTCATCAGGTGCGGCACCGTTCTGATTTTCGTCTTTATCCAACTCTGCGGGCAGAAGCTTCATTTCGCGCAGCCGCCCGAAAAGCTCGTTGTATGATTTTTCCCCAAAATTTCTTATTCGAAGTAGCTCGGCTCTGCTCAATTCGAGAACCTCGCCGACCTTGTTGATACCAGCCCTCTTCAGGCAGTTCAATGTCCGGGAGGAGAGATCAAGTCTCTCTACTGGAATCTCGTATTGTTCGTGGGGTATTATTGGAGCGATTGCGGGCCTGTCTCCGCCCTCATCCACGATGTTTACGCGCGACACCAGGAAAAATTGGCTAGACAGGGCGCTTGCAGCCTGCTGCACTGCCTCTACAGGCGACACAGAACCGTCCGTCCATACTTCGAGCACCAGACGCTCAAAGTCAGCCCTCTGTCCCACTCTGGTTTTCTCGACGTTGTAGTTCACCTTTTTGATAGGGGTAAATACGGCATCCAGAGGCAAGACACCTATCTGCTGTCCATCACCGCGAGTTGCGACCACATAGCCCTTTCCTCTTTCAACGTTAAGCTCAACAGACAGCTTGGCATCAATGGAATCCAGCGTCGCGAGATGCAACTCAGGGTTCACGATTTCAAAATCTGTGGAGGCCATTATATCTCCGGCGCACACCCCGCCCTCTCCGGCCACTTCGAGCCGAAGTTTGCCCTGTCTATCCACCTCAGACCTAAGCCTTATGCCCTTGATATTAAGCAAGAATTCCGACACTTCCTCTTTAACATGCGGAATCGTGTCGTACTCATGGAGCACACCTTCTATTTTTGCCCAGGTAACGGCCGTACCCTGCAGGGAGCCGTAAAGCACTCGTCTCAACGGGTTGCCTAATGTAAGGCCAAATCCGGGATCAAGCGGCTCTATGACAAACATGCCATATCTATCGTCGGCCTCAACGATCGAAATTTGGGGAGCTGGAATAACCTCCTCTTCGACCTCTGGGACTTCTCTTGTTGTCACACCTTGGAACTCAAGTACCATTTAGAGAAAACTCCTGTTCTCAAAACTAGGAAAGTTAAGCGCTTCGGAAGCCACTATTACTTGGAGTAAAATTCAACAATAAGTCGTGATTCTATGCCGGTGTCGATTTCCGAATTGTCGGGCACGGATACAACCTCACCAGTTAGATGCGTCGGATCCATACGCAACCAGGTCGGCACCGGACGCTTGGGAAGTCCGTCCGTGAGGGTCTGGATGAATTCAGGAACCGAGCCATTTACACGCTTCCAGGCTATCACATCTCCTTGTTTAACGAGATAGGAGGGGATATCCATTCGTCTCCCGTTGACAATAAAGTGACCGTGATTCACCAATTGCCGTCCCTGACGACGGGAGTCAACGAAAGAAAGTCTGTAGATTACGTTGTCAAGCCTCCTCTCTAGTATCTGAAGAAGGTTGTCGCCTGTGATTCCCTCATGTTCGCGGGCCATCGCAAAATAATTCCTGAACTGGCGCTCAAGAACGCCATAAGTGAATCGCGCCTTCTGCTTCTCTTTTAGCTGAAGCGCCCAATCTGAGGCTCTCCTCCTGCGAGGATTCTGTTGAGCTCCAGGCGCTCTCCTGTGCCTTTCTATGGCACAACGGGGCGTAAAACAGCGCTCACCCTTGAGGAATAGCTTCTCCCCAATACGGCGACACTGACGGCATACAGGATCAATATAACGTGCCATGTTTTCTGTGCATTCCCCCCTCTGGAAGGCTTCTCTATTTATCTTATTCTTTAAAGACTTGTATCAAATCGAATGGGTTGGCTTCCCACAATTACCGATGAAAACAATCTGCGCCAGCGTGCTTCTGTCTGACTCCCAACAAATGACAAGGTCGGACTCCACCCCGCGAAGCGGTCATGCTACACCGACGCTATCCCCATCTCCCGAGATAGGACGGAGAAGTCGTAGTTTTCTTTCCTCACTCTTAAATCATAGTACAGCAACTTCCCACCTATGAATGCCACCGGAGGGACTGCTATCGCAACTACGACGCCTCCCAAAAATTGGAGCACTCCGCTCAAGGCCGTTGCCTGCTCTGGCGCTGCAATCCATGAGGCGACCATAAATGGCAAGTTGATTAAGATCGCTAGCCCCATACTTACGAGCATTATCACCAGGAAAACTCCATAGACGCGCCATCGGTCTTCGCGCACCAGGTCGAACGTTCTGCCAAGTGCCCCGCCCAGTTTGTGACCCTCGAATATGACCGATTCCGCGGCCACCGCCCAGTGCGCTATGAAGGGCACGGATGCAAGCAACGTTATCACGAAAGCGATTGGTGGGCTTATCAGCCAGAACACCCACATCACGACACTCAACGCGGGCAAAAGAACAATCAGAAAGATAGCAGTGAGCAAGGCCAGCGTCACGATGCGCCTCCACCCTCTGCTATAGGAGAGGCGAATCCCTATTTCGCCTGACACGTACTGCTGTCCAACCGCAAACACAGTTGCCCCGAACACAATTATGCTCGCAAGGAACGCGATTGCTCCAAAGACAATAAAGGTCGCTATGCCTCCGCCTCGGATCAATCCCAACAAGCTCAAGGGAAGCTGAACAAGCGCGACAAGCCCTATGAAACGCAAGAAATGCTTTCCATAGATGCTAAAGATTTCGTTGAGGAGGTCTCCCAATGTTCGTGGGAGAATTGTCTCCTGGCGTTGCGCCATTCTTAGATGCTCCTCCGGTCTGCTTTCGTTAAACGCGCCGACGTTTTCTTGGCCGACATCCGTTATGCGGAATCGGCGTTACGTCGCGAATGCTGGTAACGAATAGGCCAGCGCCTTGCAAAGAGCGAATCGCGGCCTCTCGGCCCGCGCCAGGCCCTCTGACGTATATCTCTATCTGCCGTAGCCCGTGTTCGATACCCTTCCTTGCGGCGTCTTCCGCAGCTCGCTGCGCGGCAAAGGCGGTCGACTTTCTTGAGCCTTTGAACCCTACGGTCCCTGCGCTACCCCAAGATAGTACATTTCCCTGAAGGTCTGTAAGGGTAATTATGGTATTGTTAAATGTCGATTGAATGTACGCCCTGCCGACAGGGACTGATTTGCGTTCTCGACGCCTCGTTCGTGGTCTTCTTGGCATGTTTCGCTCTCTCAAAACTTTTTTCGATATTCACAGCTACATACTAGCTACAAGGATTCCTAAACCCATGAGGTAAGTGTGGCAACTCTCATGAAATATTACTAGCGAGTGGTGGTATGCCTACGACCGGCAACCGTCCTCTTCCCGCCGCGCTTGGTTCGCGCATTCGTGCGGGTTCGCTGCCCTCTGGTGGGCAAGCCGCGCCGATGACGCAGGCCACGGTAGCTGCCAATGTCTATAAGCCGCCTTATGTTCATATTCACTTCGCGACGGAGGTCGCCTTCGACCACTTTCTCGCGGTCTACTATCTCCCTGATTCGGCTCAAGTCAGTCTCAGTCAGGTCCCTGACGCGGGGGTTTCCTTCGATGCCAGCCTTATTTATGATATCGAGCGCCTGCGTCGGCCCAATTCCAAATATGCTGCGAAGCGAAACCTCAACCTTCTTATTGTCGGGAATGTTCACACCAGAAATTATTGCCATGTTCCCACCTTATTCAGGAGTAACCCCGTAGTGACGCCGATGCCTATCTTTCCGTAGAAGGACATCGCGCGCTATCCCTGCCTCTGCTTGTGTCTGGCATTTTCGCAAATAATGATTACTCGCCTTTCCCGGCGAATTACCTTACACTTCGCACACCGCTTCTTTACCGACGCGGAAACTTTCATTTCACTTCTCCGTTTCTACTATAGGCCCTGCATTGCGTTATGCCCTTCCGCAGAAGGATTACGTCAACACCTCAATGCCATTTTCTGTTATCGCCACAGTATCCTCGAAATGGGCGGACAGGCTGCCATCAGCGGTCGCTACGGTCCATCCGTCATCGAGTTGAACGGTCTCCCATCCGCCTATATTGAGCATAGGCTCTATTGCAATAGCCATGCCTTTTCGAAGGAGGAAACCCCTACCAGGCTTACCATAGTTTGGAACTTGTGGCTCCTCATGCATTGCCCGACCAATGCCGTGACCGACATATTGCCGGACTACCGAGTAGCCCAAATTCTCCGCATATTGCTGCACAGCCGACGAAATGTCTCCGATCCTTGAACCAGCCTTGACTTGAGCGATACCCTGCTTCAGGGCTTCCCTGGTGGCGTCTATGAGGCGTTGCGCCTCCTCGGAAATATCACCGACGCCTATCGTGAACGCGCTATCGCCGTGGAACCCATCCACTATAGCGCCAACGTCAACACTTAATATGTCTCCCTCGCGCAAGACCCTGTCGCCGGGGATACCATGTACGATTTCCTCGTTAAACGAAGCGCATATTGTAGCCGGAAACGGAGTCGCCCCGCCAGGAGCATACCCTTTGAACGATGGTATGGCTCCTAGTCGTCGTATCTCTTCCTCCGCAATGCGATCCAACTCACCAGTCGTGATTCCAGGGCGGGCGGCCTCTCGTATCTTGGCCTTGGCCTGTGCGACGACCTTCCCTGCCTGTCGCATCAATCCAATTTCTTTCGCGGACTTGATGGTTACTCCACCAGACCGCCGTTTGCTGGTCGTTCGAGTTGTGTTATTGATTACCAACGCCTCCGCGTCAAGTCGCAAATATAATCTCTATAGGAATCAATCTCCGTAAAATATCGCTATAGAAATACAGTGAAACCCCTCATCACAACCGTATTTCCATTCCATAAGCCATCCCGCGTAAGGATGGAATGTCAACCCACCTGAAAGATTCCTTACCAATTATAATGGAACAAGTGGAAGCTGGGAAATTATGGCCGCAATCTAGCTGATAGCTTCGATCAGGGCCTGTCCAACCTCCTCGATTGAACCTTCGCCGTTAATCTCGACAAGTTTACCTTTTTCTTTATAGTATTGCACCAGAGGCTTTGTTTCATTGGCATAGACCTCGATGCGTTTCAGGACCGCTTCTGGCATGTCGTCCGCGCGCTGATAAAGTTCCCCGCCACAATTGTCGCACTTGCCAGGCTCGGCAGGTGGTGAAAACCGCGTGTGATGCGGGGTTTGACACTGGCGACAAATAAGCCTACCTGATAGCCTCTGTATAAGCTCCTCATCGGAAACGTAAATATGCAACACTTTATCAATGCCGTCCGAGTCAGCCAACTCGGTGTCAAGCGCCTCCGCCTGGGCCAGAGTCCTTGGGAAGCCGTCGATAACAAATCCCTGGGCCTGCTGAGGATCTTTAACCCACTCCATTACCATTTTGATTGTAACCTCATCGGGTACGAGCGCGCCTCGCTCCATATAGGAGCGCGCCAATCGACCTAATTCAGTGTCCTTTTGCTGTTGCTCACGGAATAGATCGCCTGACGATACCCGCGTTACCCCAAGTTTATCGGATACACGAGCCGCCTGCGTTCCCTTTCCTGCACCCGGCGGCCCTAACAAGATAACCTTCAAACTAGGCATTCCCCTCTATTATTTTGTGTACGCGCAGTCAGTCTCCTTGCCGTCAACGGATGAAACCTTCGTAGTTGCGCATCAGCAATTGCGCTTCAAGCTGCCTCATGGTATCCAGGGCCACGCCTACCATGATTAGCAGGCTGGTACTGCTTAACGTCAAGGCACGCACGTCGGTAACGAACGTTACGAAGAAGGGGACGATGGCGATGAACCCAAGGAACAGCGCGCCTCCCCACGTTATCCGAATGAGCACTCGATTGAGATATTCCTGCGTCGGTTTTCCCGGACGAATGCCGGGAATGAACCCGCCGTTACGCTGTAGGTTCTCGGACAGGTTCTGTTGTTGGAAAATCACCAACGTATAGAAGAACGTGAACACGACGACCAAGACGAATACCGCCACCCAGTACGGTATGTTTGTCGGATCGAGCGTATTGGATAGGAACCGGGCCAAGCGCGAAAAGAAATCATCACTCAATGGATTTCTAAAATAGCTAGCGATTGTCGCCGGCAATATGATGATAGAGAACGCGAATATGAGCGGAATCATACCAGCCGAGTTTACACGCAGAGGTAGGAAGGTAGAGCCGCTTTGCCGCTGCATTCTGCCACCGCGAAACACGCTCCGACCATACTGTACGGGAACCCTGCGTTGAGCCTCGTTAAACAGCACTATCAGGAATATGATTGCAAACCCGATAACCCCCAGAAGTAACAGCCCAGAAGCATTTCCGCCATCGAGGAAGCCCTGTCCAACCACTTGCGGGAACCGGGCCACGATGCCTCCGAATATGATGAGGGAGATGCCGTTGCCAAGGCCGCGCTCTGTGATTAGCTCGCCAAGCCATACAAGGAACATTGTGCCCGCGACCATCGAGGTCACCATAGCCATCGTATGGAGGTTGATGCCAAAATCCACCCCAGGCAGCACGCCCGACTGTCGCAGAAGCGTCAACTGTCCCCACGCCTGTAGGAACGCGATGGGAACGGTCATCCAGTGGGTAATCTGATTAATCCGCTGGCGTCCGGCCTCACCTTCCTGTGACAATGCCTTCAGGTTGGGAAGCACTGGCGTCAGTATCTGCATCACGATGGATGCCGTGATATACGGGTAAACTCCAAGGGCCGCCACGCTCAAATTCGCGAGCGCCCCTCCGCTGAAGAGGTCCAAAAAGCCCAGCAGCGCGTTACTCTGAAACGCCTGGGAAAGCGCCTGCGTATCCACTCCGGGGACTGGAACGTGTGCCACGAAGCGAAATATTGTGAGCATACCCAGAGTAAACAATATTTTGCCACGCAGGTCTGGAACCCGCATGGCATCTATCATCGACTGAATAAGCTGTGGTCTTGAAGACTGTTGTGCTCTGGCGGCTTGGGCCTGACGCATTACTTGACCTCCCTCACACTCCCCCCTGCTGCCTCAATTTTCGCCCTCGCTGATTTAGAGAACTTATGGGCCTCGACCACTAGCGAGACCTCCAGTTCACCGTCGCCCAACACCTTGACGGGTTTCTTCAGGTTCTTCACTGCTCCTGTTTCGAGCAACAGTCGCAGCGTAACCTCGGTATTCGCGGGGAATCCGGCAAGCTGACCGAGGTTCACAACGCTGTACTCTACGCGAAATATGTTCGTGAAGCCTCGAATCATTGGCAAAGATTTGATAAGAGGCTGTTGACCGCCTTCGAAGCCAGGACGCACTCCGCCCCCTGCACGGGACTTCTGTCCTTTCATGCCCTTGCCTGAATAGCTGCCGAATCCGCTGCTATCGCCGCGTCCTATCCTTCTTCGCTTTTTCTTAGCGCCTTTCGGCGGTCTCAGATCATGTTGCTGCATTATAGTTGTCGCCTATTTTCAAGATGTTTTGAAAGGGTTGCCATTCTTAACCATAGTGGGTCAAATATCGTCGCATTGGTAGCTAGTCTGTATCTATGGCGCTCAGACGATAGTTAACCCGTTTGGCGTGAGGTCACTCCTCATCGGATGCGATGTCTTCGACCACAACCAGATGCCTGACCTTGTGAACCATTCCTCGTATCGACGGCGTATCTTCATGAATAACCGTATGGTTAAGCCGCCTTAGTCCAAGGCTGTCGATAGTCAGTCGTTGGTTCTTATTAAATCCAATGGCGCTCTTTTTCCAGGTCACCGAAATTTTACTCATATCTTAACTCTGTGCAGCGCTAGCCGCTCTTGCTCTACGCTGGTTCTGGCGTTGCTGTTCTCTCTCTCGAACTGCCTCCACGAGTCGTTTGCGTTTGGCAAGCTCTTCTTCCACGTTTTTAAGGCCGGAAAGCCCCTCAATGGTAGCCTTGACGACGTTTACTGGGTTTGTGCTGCGGCGCACCTTCGTTACGATGTCTTTAACTCCCGCAAGCTCAACCACGGCCCTCACCGAGCTTCCCGCGATCACGCCAGTCCCCGGCGGAGCAGGCTTCAGCATGACCACAGACCCGCCATACTTGGCGATGATTTCGTGAGGGATGGTGTTATCCTTGAGTTCAACCGTGATCATGTCCTTTTTGGCCGCGGCAGCGCCCTTTCGCACGGCGTCAGGTACCGCGTCGGCCTTGCCCAGGCCTACGCCTACGTGACCCTCGCTATCGCCTACCACAACCATGGCATTGAAGCTCAGGTGTCGTCCTCCCTTAATCACTTTGGCTACCCTAGAGATTCTGACCACCTTCTCTGTCAGAGGTGATTCGTCTGAATCTAGCTGCCTTCTTTCGTACATATTTACTCCCCAAACAGCGCATGGGGACGATCCACAATCCCCCAAACACTCTGAACAAATCTTCTATGAAACTACCCCTTCGTCAAGCCATTCTCCGAAACTATTCCAACCAAGGAGTCGAGCGACAAGCCGGAGGGGTTAAGCTGACGACCGCTAAAAGGTGAGGCCTCCCTCACGGGCAGCGTCGGCAAGGGCTTTGACACGGCCGTGGTACTTGTACCCTCCACGATCGAACACGACTGTGTTAATACCTTTCTCTTTTGCGCGCTGCGCTATGAGCGTTCCGATCTCTTTCGACACATCGGCTTTTACCTTGCCATCTCTCGCCGTCTTGATCTGACTTTCGAGACTTGAGGCCGCAACCAGCGTTTCGCCCTGCGAATCGTCAATTACCTGGGCGTATACATGATGCAAGCTGCGAAACACTGCGAGCCTTGGCCGTTGCGACGTGCCGCTGATTTTACGCCGAACCCGCAAATGGCGGGTCAGCCTTCTTGCTTTTCCAAATCGTGCCCTTGCCATCCCTATGCCCTCCTAGCGCTCTTGCCAGGCTTGAGGCGTATTTGCTCACCGAGGTACCGTATTCCCTTGCCGGTGTATACGTTGGGTGGCCTGACGGCGCGAATCTGAGCAGCGAGCTGCCCGACTGCTTGCTTGTCGATGCCCCGGATGTGAATGCGGTTGTTGCCCTCAACCTCAAGTGTTACGCCAGGAGAAGGGTTTATGTCCACAGAATGGCTGAACATCACGTTCAGCGTTATGCCTTCTCCGTTCTGTTGCACTCGATACCCTACGCCGACCAGTTCAATCGACTTGACATATCCTTCGCTCACGCCGATTACCATGTTGGCGAGAAGGCTGCGGGAAAGCCCATGTAGGGCGCGGTGCTCGCGCTCGTCCGAGGGCCTTGCTACTGTCAGCACGCCATCCTGCCTGGATATTTGCATAGCAGGATTGAACGACCAATTGAGTGAGCCTCTAGGCCCCTTGACTGTCACATCGCTGCCATCTATATCTACTTCTACGTTGGAAGGCAAGGAAATGGGTTGGTTTCCTATCCTAGACATATTGCGCTCCTTACCAGAGGTAACACAGAAGCTCTCCCCCTAGCCCCTTGCGCCATGCCTGCTTTCCTGTCATGAGTCCTTTGGAAGTGGACAGCACGGACACTCCAAGACCACCGTAGTATCGGGGGATCTCGTTCTTTTTTACGTAAACTCTAAGCCCTGGCTTGCTTACCCGTTTGAGACCTGCAATGGCAGGATCGTCCTTGCTTCTATAGTGCAAGAAAATCCTGATATTAGGTTGAGGCCCCGTGCCTCTATTCACTTCAAAGTCCCTGATGAAGCCTTCATCCTTGAAGATTTTTGCCAGGGAAATCTTCATGTTGGACGCCGGAAGCGTCACAGTGTCGTGACGAACCACAATTGCATTGCGAATCCGCGTAAGCATATCTGCTATCGCGTCTGTAACTGCCATACTCGTACCCCGCCTTGAGGCTATATTCTAACGATTGAAGTTTCTTACCAACTAGCCTTGCGCACGCCCGGAAGGAATCCACTCAACGCCAATTCCCTGAAACAGATGCGGCAAAGGCCAAAGTGCCTGATATATGCCCTGGGCCTGCCACATCGGTTGCACCGGTTCTTATACCTCACCTTGAATGTCTGAGGCCTTTTCCATCTTGCTATTTTAGACGTTTTTGCCAATGCACTTCACCTCACGCCAGTTAAGATAATCGTTCTAGCTCTATGCCGCCCTAACCGCATCGCTGCTTCTACTGAAGGGCATTCCCAACAATTCCAGCAGTCTCATCCCTTCCCTGTCTGTTGGCGCGGTGGTCACGATGACTACCTGAAGGCTGCGGAGGCGGTCGATGGTGTTGTAATCTATCTCTGGAAAGATGACCTGCTCCCGAATCCCCAGCGCGAAATTACCTCTTCCGTCAAAGGCTTCGCGTGAGACCCCCTGGAAGTCCCTGATTCTCGGAAGGGCAGAGCTTACTAATCGGTCGTAGAACTCGTACATGCGCCTGCCACGCATCGTCACACTCACCCCTATCGCCATTCCTTCTCTTATTTTGAATCCTGCGATAGATTTTTTGGCGCGGTTCGTAATCGGCCGCTGTCCTGAGATTAGCGTGAGGTCGCGGGTCGCGCTTTCCATGGCCCTGGCATTCAGAAGAGCCTCGCCCATGCCGATATTCAGGATGATTTTTGAAAGGCGTGGTACTTGCATTGAGCTGGTGTAGCTAAATTCTTGCATCAACACCGGCCCGACTTCGGTCCTCAGTTTCTGAAGGACTCGCTGCGTAGCTCTTGGTGTAACTGCCTCTTTCTTTGCAGCCTCCGCCTCTGCCTCTGCTGCCGGTTCGCTAGCGCGTCGCCGACGGCGAGGAGCAGGTTTAGCTTCGCCCTCCGCATTTGTGGCCGCGCTAGCTCGGCTGCGAGTTGCGCGTCGCTTGGGTGCGGCAGGCTCCTCTGGCGCTGCTTCTTCGGATGGTTGCTCTTCGCTTTGATTGTTCTCTTCGGGGGTCACTCGATCACTTCCTGACACCTGTTGCAGGCCCTGGCCTTTGTGCCATCTGCCTGATGCCTGCTGGTTACCTTGGTTGGACGATTACAGTGGTTGCATATTAGCATCACTTTTGAGGCCCACATGGGAAGCTCTTTTTGAATGATGCCGCCTTGTCTGATTCCGCCAGATGGTTTGGTGTGGCGCATAACAACGTTCACGCCTTCCACCAGCACCTTTTTATCGCGAGGAAAGGTCTGCTGAATGCGCGCCGTTTTGCCGCGATCCTTCCCTCTGATGACCAGAACGTTGTCGTTAGCGCGAAGTTTCATTATATGACCTCTGGTGCTAGGGAAACGATGCGCATAAAGTTTTTCTCACGAAGCTCTCTTGCCACTGGCCCAAATATGCGGGTGCCACGAGGCATCATCTCGTCATTGATAAGCACGGCGGCATTGTCGTCGAAGCGAATATGGGAGCCGTCTGTCCTGCGGTGCGGCTTTACTGTTCTCACCACTACCGCCTTCACGACCTCGCCCTTTTTCACACCCGCGGCGGGCGCAGCCTCTTTTACCGATGCCACGATAACGTCACCCAGCCACGCATAGCGTCTGCCGCTGCCGCCGGGGACTCCGATGCAACTGATGACCTTGGCCCCTGAGTTATCAGCAACTCTAAGGCGACTATAAATCTGTATCATTGCCCGTCCGTCTCCTTCTCGCCTTCGTCCTCGCCTGATTCATCAGTGCCAGGCTCTTCCTCTGTCGTTTCAACCTCGGCCACTATTTCTTCAGTGGCTTCTTCGACGACTATATCGTCTGGCTGCACTTCCGCGATATCTTCGCGCTGCAACAGTTCGACGACTCGCCAACGCTTGGTCTTGGAAATCGGTCTGCCTTCCAAGATTCTTACCAAGTCGCCCACTTTATACTGGTTTTCACCGTCGTGCGCATTAAATTTCGTGCGACGTTTGACGGACTTTCTGTATAGCGCGTAAGGCTGTCGCCATTCAACGGCGACGACAACCGTCTTGTCCATCTTGTCGCTAACTACTGTGCCGATTCGGACTTTGCGTCTTTCAAAGCTCATCTTATACCCTAGCCAGCTCTCGTTCGCGCAACAGCGTCTTGATTCTAGCGATGCGTTTTCTGGCCTTTCTGATTTCGTTAACATTCGCCAACTGCATCGTGGCGGTGCGGAACCTCAAGTTCATCAACTCTCGATGGGTCGCTTCGAGTTCGTCTCGAAGCTCATCATCTGTCATAGCTCTTAAATCATCTATTTCCATGCTTACCGACCTTAAATAACTTTTGCTGAATCTAAGTCTGGACTGTGTGCCTTGTTACGATCTTGGTGCCCATCGGGAGCTTCGAAGACGCAAGTCTGAGAGCTTCCATTGCCACTTCTTCCGGCACACCTGCCATCTCAAACATGATTCTCCCTGGCCTGATTACTGCTACCCAGTGATCGACAGCACCTTTTCCGCTGCCCATGCGGGTTTCCGCTGCACGCGCTGTCACGGACTTGTCAGGAAATATGCGTATCCAAATCCTGCCCCCTCTGCGCGCGTAGCGAGTCATAGCGCGACGGGCGGCTTCAATCTGACGCGAGGTAACCCAGGCGCATTCAGTAGCTTTCAGGGCGTACTCGCCAAAATTTATCGTGCTGCCGGCGACTGCCATACCCTTACGCCGGCCTCGATGTTGGTTCCGATATTTAACTCTCTTGGGTTGTAGCATCTGTTGTCGTCTCGTCCTCTGGTGTGTCGTCCTCTGGTGTGAGTGTAACCTCTATCGGGGGCATATCCTCAAGGCTGTCCTCTATGCGTTTGACAGGGAGGATTTCGCCTTTGTATATCCAGACCTTGACCCCGATTCGACCGAACTCGGTAGCCGCCTCCGCCAGACCATAGTCTATGTCGGCTCGAAGCGTATGAAGCGGAACCCTTCCCTCCATGGCCTTTTCTTTGCGAGCTATATCAGCCCCGCCCAGTCTACCTGAAATCAGAATCTTTGTGCCTTCCGCGCCTGCCTGCATCGTGCGGGTTACGGCCTGGCGGATGGCCCGACGAAAGGCTATACGCCGCACCAATTGATCTGCCACGTTGCGGGCGACGAGGTATGCGTCCAACTCTGGCTGACGAATCTCCTGCACGTTGAGTCTAGCGCGCCTCTCGGTGATGTCTTCGAGAATCTTTCTCAGTTCTTCGACTCGCTGGCCTCCACGACCAATCACGATACCAGGCCTTGCGGTATGGATCGTAATTATCACGTCGTTGTTGCCACGCTCGATCTCAATGCGAGAGATTCCTGCATCTGGGTATTTACCAAGGATTGTGCCGCGTATGGACAGGTCTTCTTTGACAAGATTCCTGTAGTCGACCGCCTTGTGAGCAAACCAAGTCGCCTGCCAATCTTTAACTATGCCCAGGCGGAAGCCTATGGGGTGTGTTTTTTGACCCACGCTTAAAGGCCCTCCTCCTCGTCTACTACGACGGTGATGTGGCTGTTTCTCCTGATAATCTTCGCGACCCGGCCCCTCGCTCTCGCTCGGAAACGCTTGGTGCGCGGCCCTTCGTTTGCGAATATCTGAACTATGCGTAACTCTGAAGGACGCGCGAGCAACTCGTTCTCCGCATTGGCAACGGCGGACGCGACTACTTTGGCTACGCGTGCAGCCGCCGGAGAGGGAAGAAATCGAAGCATATTCAAGGCTTCTTCCGCCTTCTTGCCTCTGACGAGGTCAAGTATGGGCAGAAGTTTCTTCACAGATATTCCCGTGTCTTTCGCTTTCGCTGTAACGGCCACGTTTTTTCCTTCTTTGACCTAAAATAACAATCTGGAAACGCCTCCATGCTTCTCAGAGGAGACTGGAGGCATCTTTTTTTATGGAAGGGCTAAATGAAATTTTCTATCTTCTTACCGCACTGCTTCGTTCTGACTTCGAGGAGTGTCCCCTGAAAGTTCTGGTCGGTGCGAATTCGCCAAGTTTATGGCCTACCATATTCTCGGTAATGAACAATGGAACCATGCGACGACCATCGTGCACAGCAACGGTTAGGCCCAGCATGTCGGGCATTATCACGGACGCTCTTGACCACGTCCGTATGACTGCTCTGCTGCTGCTGCGTCGCGCCTCGTCCACCTTTTTGATTAGCTTAGGATGAACGAAAGGCCCTTTTTTGATTGACCTCGACATAGTTTATCTCCCTCGGGCCTATTTCTGATACCTTCGACGCACGATGAGCTTGTCCGAGGCTTTCTTACCGCGCGTTCTGTATCCCAGCGCGGGCTTTCCCCAGGGCGTCTTCGGGCCGGGCATTCCAATGGGTGACCGTCCTTCGCCACCACCATGCGGGTGGTCTCTGGGCGACATCACGACTCCGCGTACCGAAGGCCTCCAGCCCATGTTGCGTTTGCGCCCTGCCTTGCCAAGCTTGACGTTTTTATGGTCTATCGCGCTGACCTGACCTACGGTCGCCATGCACTCGCTGAGGACGTAGCGCACCTCTCCAGAGGGCAACCGCAGAAGGCTGTATTTTTCTTCTCTGGCAAGCAATTGAGCGGAACCACCGGCGCTGCGGACTATCTGCCCACCTTTGCCGATTTTCAACTCTATGTTGTGAACCAGCGTTCCAGGGCGAATTGACTTCAGCGGAAGGGCATTGCCAACTCGCTGCTCCACCTGCTCTCCTGACTCGATTCGATCACCGACCTGCAGTCCGTTAGGAGCAAGGATGTATCGCCAGTCACCATCGGCGTACTTGATGAGGGCAATACGAGCGGTGCGGTTCGGATCGTACTCAATAGTAGTAACTTCGCCCGGCACCCCAAACTTATTGCGTTTGAAGTCTATTATACGCAACCGCCGCTTGTGGCCTCCACCGCGGTGGCGCACAGTGATCTTGCCACTGGAATTTCTGCCGCCGCGCTTCTTTAGAGGCAGCACCAGGGATTTTTTGGGCTGACGCCTAGTAATATCTTCGGACGTCTGAAGCACAACGCCTCGCTGTCCGGGTGTCATAGGTTTACGCGCTCTTAGTGGCATCTAAACCCCCTCAAATATCGTTATAGTCTGGCCGGGAGCCAGAGTCACTAGAGCCTTCTTCCACGACTTTTGCAGGGTGACGCGAGGGCCAAACCGCTTGCGTTTCCCCTTCACATTCATCGTGTTTACCTTGATCACTTTAACGCTAAAGGCCTCTTCTACTGCCCACTTTATCTGGTGTTTGGTGGCGTCAGTAGCGACCTCGAAAGAATACCTGCCATCTTCTTGCAGGTCAGTGCTTTTTTCAGTTATCAACGGTCTTCTCAAAATTTCAAAGGTATGCATCGTCTACTCTTCCTTGGCAGCCTGAGCAGCCTGTCGTTCTTGTCGCCCGAACGGCCCGCTCCAAAGCTCTTCCGCTTTTCTGACCGCATCGAGCGTCATAACGAGCTTGCGGTGATTGAGAAGGTCAAGTGTGTTGAGCAGCGATGCAGGCAGCATCTTGATTTTAGGAATATTCTGCACGGAGCGCAGCACCAATTTATCTGCGCCGTCCGCCACCAGAAGCGCCGTGGAATCCACCTCGAGCGCCCTCAACACTTTGATCATTTCTTTTGTTTTGGGCTGCTCAAGGTCAAGGTTATCTAACACTATCAACTGGTCTGCTCTCACCTTGTCGGAAAGCATAGCAACCAGGGATTGCCGCCTCATCCTAACTGGCGTGTAGTGACGGTAGCTTCTTGGAACGGGGCCGAAGACCACTCCTCCACCTTTCCAGTGCGGAGCGCGTATAGAGCCTTGACGAGAGCGGCCTGTGTACTTCTGTGGCCTGGGCTTCGCGCCGCCGCCGGAGACGTATGTGCGAGTCTTCGTCTTGGCTGTGCCCTGGCGAGCATTGGCGAGTTGGCCCACCATTACCTGATGCACGAGGGCTTCATTCATGGGCGCATCGAAAACACGGTTGCTGACCTCGACGTTGCCTATTACTTCGCCCTGGATGTTCCTGAGTTTAAGCTCCACGACTGTTAATTACTCCTACGGCCCGTTTTCCGGATAATGAGTAGTGAGTTGCGCGCTCCGGGAACGGCCCCTTTGATAAACAGCAAGTTTCTCTCTTGATCTACTGACACGATTTCCAGGTTGCGGATTGTGACCCGGTTGTTGCCCATGTGTCCAGCCATCTTCAGTCCTTTGAGGACTCGACCGGGCGTCGTGCCCGCGCCAATGGAACCTGGCGCGCGATGGCGGTCAGACTGACCGTGAGTCTTTGGGCCTCCGTGAAATCCGTGCCGCTTGACCCCTCCGGCGAAGCCTCTGCCTTTGGTCAAGCCAATCGCGTCGACTATCTCTCCCGCCTCAAAGACGCTCGTGTCTATTTCCTGGCCTACCTCGAAGTCCGACACATCGTCCGCTTTGACTTCACGAAGGTGACGGAAGAGCTTGCCGGAATCTTTGAGATGGCCTGACATGGGCTTATTGACTTGCTTTACAGGTTCATATCCCAACTGCACACTGGCATAGCCATCCTTGTCTACCGTCTTGACCTGAGTTACGGTGCAAGGGCCTGCCTGAATAGCGGTCACGCAGTCGGACACTCCGCTCTCGTGAAAGACTTGTGTAGTACCAATCTTTTTCCCTAAAAACGCATGAACTGTCATTATTAGTTTTCTCGGTTAAAGTTTGATTGAAATATCGACTCCGGCAGGCACGTTGAGCCTGGTTAGCGAGTCGATGGTTTTTGTTGTAGGTTCCAGAATGTCGATGAGGCGGTTGTGCGTTCTCAACTCAAAGTGCTCCCTGGAATCCTTGTCGATATGTGGCGACCGTATTACGCAGAACCGCTTGATCGAGGTCGGCAGTGGCACGGGGCCAGAGACGCGCGCGCCGGTGCGTTCTGCGGCCTCAACGATTTGACCAGCCGATTGATCGAGGATTTTGTGATCGAACGCCCTTAGTATGATTCTTATTTTCTGTCTGTTGACCATAGCACCAATCTCTTTAATAAGCTGTTAGTCGTAAATCTAAAGCAGGTCTACGTGGCTATTGCTCCCTCTGGCGCACGTTCGTAGCTATCGAACTCCATGGTGTAGCTGGCCCTGCCTTGCGTCAAGGAGCGTATCGCGCTCGCGTATCCGAAGCTTTCGCCGAGGGGAATCTGCGCCTTGACCGCTTGAATGTCAGCCTCGCCTTCGATGCTCTTAATATTAGCACGGCGGCGGCCAAGATCGCCAAGCACTTCGCCCAAAAACTCACCTGGAGTGACAATCTCCAGACGCATTATAGGTTCAAGCAGGATGGGCTTTGCCCTCAATACAACGGACTTCGCCGCTATAGACCCTGCAATCTCAAAGGACATATTGGAGGAGTCTACCTCATGATAGCTACCGTCTACAAGAGTTACTTTCGCGTCCACAATCGGATAGCCGGAAATAGGCCCTGTTGTCAGAGCTTTTCTGGCTCCTGTTTCGACTGACGATACGAACTCCCTAGGTATCGTACCTCCGACGATTTTACTCTCGAACTGGACGCCTGTGCCCCGCTCTAGCGGCTCGATTTCCAGCCATACATGGCCGTACTGCCCGTGACCGCCCGACTGTCGAACGAATCGGCCTTCGGCCCTGGCAAAGGCGGTGATAGCCTCTCGATAGGCGACCTTGGGCTTGCCAACATTGCCTTCAACCTTGAATTCCCGCTTCATGCGATCGACGAGAATCTCCAGGTGCAGCTCACCCATGCCGGACATAATGGTCTGGCCGGTCTCTTCGTCGTTGTGAATCTTGAAAGTGGGGTCTTCGTCGGAGAGTTTGGCAAGCGCATCGATGAGCTTGTCCTGGTCGGCGCGGGACTTGGGTTCCACGGCAACCGATATTACAGGTTCTGGGAAGGTGATGGTTTCAAGAATTATGGGCGCGTTCTGGTCGCATATGGTGTCGCCGGTGGACGTGTCTTTTAGCCCAACGGCGGCGACGATTTGACCCGGGCCTACCTTTTCAATCTCTTCACGTCGCTGGGCGTGCATTACGACGATTCGGCCAAGGCGCTCTCTTCTGCCTCTGGATGAGTTGAACACCATCGCCCCTGTGCTGGCAGTGCCAGAGTAAACACGGAAGTACACCAGCCTCCCGATGAAGGAGTCGGTCACTGTCTTGAATGCCAGCGCCGAAAACGGCTCGTTCTCGCTCGGCTTTCGGCTTATCTCCTCTCCGGTCTTGTACTCAGTGCCAACGACAGCGGGCACATCCAGCGGAGAGGGAAGGTAATCGCCTATTGCATCCAGTAGAGGCTGGACGCCTCGATTACGGAGGGCGCTTCCACACACGACTGGCACGATTCGGTAATCAATAGTCGCCTTGCGCAAGGCGACCTTTATCTCTTCTTTGGTGATTTCCTGTTCGTCGAGGTACTTGGCGATTAGAGCGTCATCCGTCTCCGCAACCTTCTCGATCATTACGCTCCGATAGTTGCGAACTTCCCCGATAAACTCCTCTGGCACGGGGCATACTTGCGGAGCCTCGGAGCTATCGTCCGAATATACGATGGCCTTTTCCTCGATGAGGTCAATCACGCCTCTGAAGCTGTCCTCAGTGCCTAGGGGGATTTGAATCGCCACCGGATTAGCTTTCAGGCGATGGGCCATGCTGTCCATGGTGCGCTGAAAGCCTGCTCCAACTCGATCCATCTTGTTGACGAAGGCTATCCGGGGCACGTGATACCGGTCTGCCTGTCGCCACACTGTCTCGGACTGAGGCTCCACACCTGCCACCGAGTCGAACACCACCACGCCGCCATCCAAAATTCGCAAGCTGCGCTCTACCTCGGCGGTGAAGTCAACGTGGCCTGGCGTGTCGATGATGTTAATCGTGTAGTCTTTCCATTCGCAGGTGGTTGCCGCGGACGTGATGGTGATTCCGCGTTCCCTTTCCTGAGCCATCCAATCCATTACCGTCGTGCCCTCATCCACGCCGCCGAGCTTATAAATGCGACCGGCGACGAAAAGCACACGCTCGGTAACCGTGGTCTTACCGGCGTCAATATGGGCTATGAACCCGATATTTCGTATCTTGCTCAGGTCTGTATGCGAAGACGTATTTGATTGCACGGCGGACGAAATTTTGGGATTCAACTGCCTTACCATCGATAGTGCGCGAAGGCCCTGTTAGCTTCCGCCATCCTGTGCAACTCTTCTTTTCGTCTCACAGCAGAACCCTGCCCTCTGGAGGCTTCCAGCAATTCCTGGGCCAATCTTTCAGCTATCGGCCTTCCGCTTCTGGCGCGTGCGCCTCTGATAATCCATCGCATAGCCAGCGTCATTCGGCGGCTGGGCCTTACTTCGGTAGGAACCTGATATGTTGCTCCCCCGACCCTTCGAGACTTCACTTCTAGCATAGGAGTGGAGTTCCTGACGGCCAACTCAAAGAGTTCCAGTCCTGGCCGGTGGCCTTCCTGCTCAATCTGGTCGAGCGCTTGGTAGACGATGCGCTGGGCAACCGTCTTCTTGCCGTTCTTCATTATCTTGTTGATGAACCGGCTAAGATCAACGTTGTCGAATTTGGGTTCGGGTATAATCGTGCGTCTTTCTGCTCTTCTGCGACGTGCCATTCCTTAATCCCTTTTACTTCCGTATTTGCTTCTTCCTCGTTTTCGCCCGGTGACGCCCGCCGTATCGAGAGCGCCGCGAATTATGTGATATCGGACTCCGGGAAGGTCCTTGACGCGACCACCGCGTATCAGGACGACCGAGTGCTCCTGCAAGTTGTGGCCTTCGCCCGGAATGTAAGCCGTCACTTCCATGCCGTTGGTAAGTCTGACTCTGGCTACCTTGCGCAGGGCGGAATTGGGCTTCTTGGGAGTTTGCGTTCTCACCTGAACACAGACGCCCCTCTTTTGAGGAGAGCCGGAATCCCTTCTTCCTCGGTTCTTGAGCGAGTTGAATGTATACCGAAGCGCAGGCGCTTTGTCCTTCTTGCGCTTCGTTGCTCGGCCCTTCCTAACAAGCTGATTAACGGTGGGCATAATTCTACCCCTAACATGAATTTGATAACACTTCTTGGAAAACAAAACAAGGTCTCCCGCACAGGGGACGACAAACCGAAATTATAGATTACTCAGGCGTCAATGTCAACGCTGTATCGCCGAAACAGAGAGGCAAAAGCGAGTCAAATAAGTCGCTCCTGCATCGATGAGAATCTCTCCGATATGTAGCGGTGAGCCGACACCCTGCAGACGAAGCCCCTACGCCACCGCCGCGCCGCCTATGCGCTCTCGCACGTACTCGCCGATTCGCTCAATCGCCTGCTGCCCTTCCGGGAGGATTGGCGCGAAGAAGTGCCAGATGTGTATCATCTCCTCCCATGATTCGAGGGTGACATCCACACCCGCCGCCTTTGCGCGCTCGGCGAGCCGTGTCGAGTCGTCGTAGAGCGTTTCCGAGGTTCCTACCTGCACGAGCAGCGGGGGAAGACCGGCGAGGTCGGCGTACAGCGGCGCGGCAAGCGGAGTCCTGGGGTCTGCGCCGTTCAGGTACATCTTCGCTACATCGAGCAACCCTTCCCGACCGACCATAGGGTCAAGTTCCACCCTCGAGGTCATAGACTCGCCGATTGCTTCCATGTCCACCCAGGGCGAGATGCATACGCCTAACGCGGGCCGCGGAACGCCCGCGTCCCGCAGCGCGACCAGCGCAGCAACCGTCAGGCCGCCTCCCGCCGAATCGCCCGCAATCGAGATACGAGCGGAATCGAAGCCGTTCTCCAGCATCCAGCGATAGGCGGCAGTGGCGTCATCGACTGCCGCGGGAAACGGGTTCTCCGGGGCCAGCCGATAGTCGATGACGAGAACGCGAGAGCTTGTAGCCTGTGACAGACGCGCCGCAAGCTCTCGATGGGAGGCTATCGAGCCAACCACGTAGCCGCCGCCGTGCAGGTACAGCATCGCGCGGGTGGAATCGGCTTCGGGAGCGGTTACCCATTCCGACGGCACGCCATTGGCGTCCACAGCCTCGGTGGATATGCTATCAGAAGCGCCCAGAAAAGAAGCAAGCGCCTCGAACACGGCTCGTCCCTCCTCGATGGTTGGACTATTCCCATAGTCTTGACGCCGTGACCTCAGTAGCTCAATCAGTGCGGTAAGTTGCTCACTAGCCATATTATTTCTCCTAAATGCGTTCGTAGATGCCACCACAAAGACGCTATTGTCTCTTGTACGGAAATATTACGATCCCAGATATTCTACACCTTGATGACCTCTCGTGGCATATATAGCTTCGGCGTGGTGCAGCCGCCTCGATGAGTCGAAGCCTACCTGCGCCCGAACTCTCGCTCTAGCTGGCTTGAACTTAGGTGGATTATCGTGGGACGCCCGTGAGGACAGGTGTTGGGCTGCTGGCAGTCCTCAAGCTGCCGGGCAAGCTCCGACATCTCCTGTTGCGTGAGGGTCTTCCCGGCCCGGATTGCGCTGTGGCACGCGATGGAATATGCGGCTCGCTCCTCCCATGACTCGAAGCCTCCACCTTCTGCCATCGTGTCCAGAACATCCAGGAATACCTTGCCAGGGTCGCTCGATGCCAGCAGGCCGGGTACGCCGCGCAGCATGTAGGTCGAGTCCCCGAAAGGCTCGACGAGGAACCCCAGACGCGATATTAGCTCGTGGTGAGACGTCACCAGTTCCTGATGCCTGGAGTCGAGCGCAACCGTCGCTGGCTCCAGCAGGCTCTGTACTTGTGGCGTCTGAGACGCCGCGTCCGCTCGCACACGCTCGAAGACCACTCGCTCGTGCGCCGCGTGCTGGTCGATGAGGTACACGCCATCGGGGCCTTCCGCGACTACGTAGGTATTTTGCATTTGCCCCAGTACCCTGAGCACAGGCAGAGCCTTTTTCGGCGAGGGCGGGTCAGCGTAGGAAATTTCAGAAGGCGTTGCCGCCTCCGACGGATAGGCGTGCGCTGTTGGCATAACCGGACGCTCGGAGGAGGCCTCGAAGGGCGCAGTAGGCCAGAAGGTGGCGCTGTGAGGTCTGGCTGATGAAGCGGCGGGCTGTGTTGTCTGTACGCGCCTCATCTCAGGCACGGGCGAAATCGTCGTCAGGGTCTGTCGCACCGCCTGCTGTAGCGCGGCGAAGACCTGATTGTCGTGACGAAAGCGAACCTCGCTCTTGGTTGGATGCACGTTTACGTCGATTTCCTCGTGAGCGATGGAGATGTTGACAACGGCCAGGGGAAAGCGACGCTCCATTAGGAAGCCGTGATAGGCTTGCTCAAGCGCGTAGCCCAGCATACGGTTCTGCACCCAGCGCCGGTTGACGAAGAAGCTGACATAGCTGCGGTTGGCTCGGTCTACAGACGGCGGGCTTATCATTCCGCTTGCGAATGGGTTCGCGCCTTCATCGTCGTCCGGTTCGTGAGGTAGCTCCAACATCGCCTGAGCAACCTGAAGGCCGTAAACAGCGGATACGGCCTCGCGCATGTCGCCTGAGCCGGAACTGGAAAACGCTTTGGAGTGTTCGATATCCAGTTGAAAGCGCACTTCAGGGTAGGCCAGAGCAAAGCGAGTGACGGCTGTTTGAATACGCGAGTTCTCGGTGGCGGTGGTCCGCAGGAATTTGCGACGCGCGGGAAAGTTCCTGAAAAGCTGACTGACGGTTATGAGCGTGCCCCTCGCTGCGCCCTGTGATTCCTTGTTGACGATGCGGCTCTCGACCACATCGATGCGAGTCCCGAAGTCCTCGTCCCCGCTCCGAGTCGTCAGCGATACGCTCGCTACAGCGGCGATGCTTGGAAGGGCTTCACCGCGAAATCCCAGGGTTGAAATAGCATCGAGGTCTTGTGCGTCCGTGACCTTGCTGGTGGCGAATCTCTGAAAGGCCAACTCTACCTGGTCGGACTCTATGCCGCCGCCGTTGTCGGCAACGCGAATGTGTTCTACGCCGCCGCCCCTTATCTCGATGGACACCTCTGTGGCTCCGGCGTCCAGAGAATTCTCGATAAGCTCCTTGACAACCGAGGAAGGCCGCTCGATGACCTCTCCTGCGGCTATCTTGGACGAGACATCGGGAGATAGCAGGCGTATCGTCATGTAACTTACCCCGGCGTGTGTCCCGTGCTGCCGTTGCTGCCAGGGCGAAAGCCTACTTCGTCGGAGTGGCCGTTCTCCAGGTACTCGTTGACTATCTTGTAAATCCGATCCATCTCATTGTCTTCGAACGCCTTGAAGTAGTACGGTCGCGCGACCACGCCGCCAAATGCGCCGACTATCTCAGGGTAGTCGTCTATCACGAAATCGGGTCTGATGTTGACCCCGAACTTCTCTAACCCCTCCTCGAAGTTTTCTAAAGGCTTCTGGAACACGCCCGACACAAACCCTTCTAGCTCGTGCCGTTGAACGTCCGCCGTGCGCATTCCAACGCCCGACCAGATATACAGGCGATGCCCGTCGTCGACAAGCTGTTGGAACACCTCTCGCGTCCCTGGCCGCAGGCTGCCGTCCATCGATAAGAGGGTATAATCCACGTCAAAGAATATGTTTAGCATAGACCTCCGCCAAGTGTTGAAATCTGTGAAAGTTGAGTTCGGCCCAAGAAGGCCCGACTACTCATGCAATGGTATCAGCAATTTTGGCCCAAGGCCACACCATGCTGCTAGGGATGCTCTGAACAATCGGCTTCAGGCTGGGCCGAGTTGACCGGAGTGGTTTTGGGGGCGTTAAATTGCCTCATGGCACCGTGGTGAGGGTTATTGTCGGCCTACAACCGGCCCTGACAGGGCCTTTCGCCGCCCTTAGCCCTGATTTTGGGCGCACTTATACAAGGTCTCACGCCGCCAGGTACTGTTCGGCCCTCATCAAGTTGGCAAACCCCAGCAGCGTCATCAGCCGCTGCGTGTTCTTGGACAGCCCCCTGTAGCGGACCTTGGCGTAGCCGAAGTGCCGCTTGATGTACAGGAACGGATGCTCCACCTTAGCTCTGACCGACGCTTTGCGCTTCTCCGACACCGCCTCAGGGCTCCCAGGCTCCAGCTTCCGACGCTGGCCGGGCCTCATCGCCACCTGCCACTCCACGTCCAAGCCCCGGTTCCCCGGCCTCTTGTCAACTCCCTGATACCCAGCATCTCCCCACACCTGAGACTCCCCACCGTGCAGCAACCGGGGCAACTCAGTCAGGTCATGCACGTTCGCAGATGTCGTGGTCATGCTGTGCACCACTCCCGTCTGCGAGTCCACACCGATGTGCACCTTCATCCCGAAGTGCCACTCGTTACCCTTCTTCGTCTGGTGCATCTCTGGGTCGCGCTCTTTAGCCCGATTCTTCGTCGATGAGGGCGCCGCTATGATGCTCGCGTCCACTATCGTCCCCTCCTGAAGACGGAGACCCTTGGACTCCAGATAGCGGTTGATCTCCTCGAACAGACCCGCGCCCAACTCATGCTCTTCCAGCAGGTGGCGGAAGTTCAGAATCGTCGTCTCGTCCGGCAGCGGCCCAGGCAGTCTCAGCCCTACGAACCGCCTCACCGATTCGACCTCATAGAGCATGTCCTCCATCCCAGGGTCGCTCAGGTTGTAAAACAACTGCACGCAGTGTATCCGTAGCATCACCGATAACTCGTAGGGCCGCCGACCACGACCGGCCTTGGGATAGAACGGTCGAATGCGCTCTTCCAACTCTTCCCAAGGGATCAGTCCATCCATGCGCTCAAGGAACTTCTCCCGGCGAGTCTTTCGCTTCTTGCTCTCGTAGTCCAAGTCCGCAAACGTCGGCTGGTTCATTGCCTCTCCTCTCCCGTCTTCAGCCCTTGGCCCTATTTTACTATCCCACAAGCCATCGGGACTTATTCAGAGCATCCCTAGAAGGCTGTTCACTCTGCTTGAACGCATCTGCCTCAGAAGATATGATTGGCTTCAGGCTCGACTCGATGCGGCATGATTCCGCCAGAGGGTGACGTGGCAAATTTCAACGTAAACAGCTTCATTTCAGGCATAAGAGTCTCCCGTCGGGCCTTCCTGAAATACTGTGTTGGTTCCGTCGCCATCGTGGTGTCGGCATGTACGAACAAGTCCAACGACGACGAAAGCCAGTCCACATTCGCAACAGAAGGGCCGCCTGGCCCATTTCAGATTGTGGCTGAAGAGGGACAGCTAGTTAAAGCTGTCGAGGGCCAGTCGATTACCCTTGCGTGGACCGAATCGGCACGGGCACAGGAATACGACGTCGAGCTAAACGGCGGCGTCGTGGCTGAAAGGCTGGCTGTGCGACGGCTGAAGGTTGGGTTCGGTCATGCGGGGATTGGATTCCAGGAAGGGGCCAACTCGTACAGAGTCAGAGCGCGCAACGACGCTGGCGAAATGTGGAGTGATGTCGCGGCTTTTGATGTGCAGGTTACAGGTGGTATTCGCGCACGCCACTTTGATCACGAAGATGACGGTGATGTGCCGCTGACGGTCTTATCGAAAGGGGCCGCTTTGACCGTTGGCTCGCGTTTCGCCTTCGGAGCGGGTGGCAGAGGTGTGGCGCTGCGGTGCTTCGACCCGGCGGATACGCGCGCCTACAAGAACCACTTGCAGCTTCCAGTCGGGGAGTGCTGGGTGCGCGTTGCCGTTCGCCCTGAAACGTGGGAGCGCGACGACGTAAGCATCAACCTCGTTCGCATACGCTCTGTGACAGGCAAAGCCAACGAGCAGCTAATATGGCGCACGGGCGTGGACTGCGAAGCACAAGCGTTTCTCAAGATTTCCGCATACCTCCTGGGGAATGGTCTCAGGCGCAGCTAGGCGTCAAAGCGGATGGCACAGTCGAACTCTGGGTTTTTGATGGCCGCCGCGAGTTTCTCGTAGGACGCGGCCTGAACGAAGGGCTGATTGGTTAGGTCAAAGACATCGTTTCGCTTGGAAACGACTCCCCAAGCAAGGACATCACCTATGAGGTCTGGCTCGACGAGTTTGCCGTCGGCGAGCGGCGGTTGCCCTGGGCGCGTGTTGACGACAGCCATCCATTAGTCAGGCCGAAGCACCTTGAGCCGGAGGCGTTGCCGCCTGTGTTCAGCTTCGTGTTCAGCTCATGCAATGTATCCTCCCGCGTACCTTACGTCGGCACCGCGCTCGAAGCCGCTGCCGCGATGGAGCCAGATTTCGTCGTTCATCTTGGGGACTACTGCTACCCTGACTCTGGCGCGTACAGACAGTCCGTGCAGGGATACCTCGCCCTTTGGACTGATCTGCTGTACGAGGAATGTTTAGGGCGGCTGTTCAGCAGGCCGTGGATTTACGTCGCCTCAGATCACGACTTGGGCGGCAACAACGTTGACTCAGAAACGCTCTCGCCATTTGCTCAAGAGGCATACACCACATGGCATCGCAACGGCACAGGCGCGGATGGCGAAGGCCGCTACGGGGCCATAGAATTCGACGAGGGCCGTGTGCTTTTCATCTGGGTTGACGCCATATCGTTACGGTCTCCGATTGCACAGCCAGACGGCCCCGACAAGACTTCCCTGGGCGCTGTACAGAAGAAATGGCTGCTCTCTATGCTTGCGAATTCATCCGCCGGGTTAATCATCATCGCATCCCAAACCACGTTCGGACACGACACCGATACTGGTTGGGGCCAATATGCAACAGAGCGACTTGAGGTGTTGGAAGCCTGCCAGCAGGTCGAGGGCATAGTTCGCTGGATTAGCGGCGACCACCATAGCGCCCGCTGGGTGAGAATTGGTGATAAGATTGCCGAATGGGGAGCAGCGCCGTTTGCCGAAGTCCCACAAAGCTGCCTAGGAGCGGCAACTTTCGTTGACGAACAGGTGTGCATATCTCGCATGGCCTTGTCTACCAGTGACGCAGCCCTTTCGAGGTCTGAAGTTCTTGCGCGCCTCGCGCGAGACGAAATCAACGCGAGCACCTCGTTTGGCCGAGTGGTGATAGACACCATCCAGAAGACAGCTACCTTCGAGGTTCGTGACAGCACGGGTCAGGTAAGAATACATGATTCGGGTTTTCGCATGATGGAGACGATCAAGTATCTGTAAGCATCTCGAATTTTCCTGCACCGCGATTCCTGATTCCCTGGGTTAACATCTGGTTGTTGAGGGCAGGCTGTACTATCCTTGCACCTGTCTGAACAGGGATGTATCGACAACGACAAGAGAAACAGAGCTTGCGTTTACTCCGGCTTACAAACTGAGAGAGCTGATAGCCCAAAAGGAGCTATCTCCTGTGGAGCTGACGGAGATTAGCCTCTGTCGCATAGATGACATGAACCCTAAACTCAACGCGTTCCTCACGGTGACCGCCGACCAGGCTATGGAGGCCGCTCGGCAGGCGGAGAAGGCGGTGATGCAGGGCGAAAAACTCGGCCCTCTGCACGGCATTCCGACATCAATAAAAGACCTTGAACCGACCGAGGGTGTTCGAACCACCAAGGGTTCCCTGATTTTCAAGGACTGGATTCCAGACCAGGACCAGCTTGCCGTGCAGCGAATCAAGGAGTCGGGCGCGATTATCCTCGGCAAAACGAACACGCCAGAGTTCGGCATGTCAGGCACGACAGAGAACAAGCTAGGCGACGACTGCCGCAATCCCTGGAACACCGAGAGGGTCAGCGGCGGTTCGAGCGGCGGCGCAAGGGCGTCGGTAGCTGCTGGCATCAGTGCAATAGCACAGGGCAGCGAAAGTGGAGGCTCCATCCGCATTCCGAGCGCGTTCTGCGGCATCTATGGCATCAAGGCGACGCAGGGCCGCGTCCCTCGCTGGCACGTCGAGCCTAAAAGCTGGCATCCGGTAAACTTCTCATGCATGGGGCCGAGTCTCGCTCAGTGCGCGACGCCGCCATAATGCTTCAGGTGATGTCAGGCCCGCACCCGGAAGCCGAACATGGAACTATCCTCGACGAGGCCCCTGACTTCACCACGCGGTTAGGCGAGGGAGTGCGAGGCTTGCGAATGGCCTGGAGTCCCCACTTCGGCGGCTCAATCGCGGTAGACTCTGAGGTGAAAGAGGCTGCCGAGCGCGCCGCCAACGTCTTTCAAGAGCTTGGCGCTACCGTCGAGCCTGCGCCGTTCAATATCGATATGGACGAGACGCGCAAGTGGGCGCGACACCTGGCAGGGATGTCTGATGCCCAGTACGGCGAGCACCTTGAGAAGCAGGGCGACCTCCTGATGCCGAATGTGCGGGAGGCCCTTGAGTACATCAAGACAATCACGGCACAGGAATACAGTCTCGCGTTAGGCGAGCTAGAGAAGATAAGGGCATACGTGGCCGATTTCTTTACGCGGTACGACATTCTGCTGACACCCACGCTGGCCGTTCCCGCCTTCCCATGTGGAAAGCCGCCCAGTGTTATCGCTGGTCGTGAGGTAAACCCAAGGGGAGGTTACACTCGCTATACCGCGCTGTTCAATCTCACAGGCAACCCGGCAGCCAGCGTGCCATGCGGTTTCTCATCGGACGGCCTGCCCATCGGCCTACACGTCGTGGGCCGACGCTACGACGAAGTAACCGTGTTGCGCGCGTCCGCAGCCTTCGAGGAGGCCCAACCCTGGGCGGACAAGCGCCCACCGTTGTCGTAACAACCGAGTATTTTGCGTATCCCAAGCGTTATCAAAAATTCAATCGGTTAATTCGCCTGAACTTCCCCCGTTGCGGCAGGGGATCGGTTTTATAGCAATAGCGCGCAACGATAAGCTTGTCGAATTATTCGCGAATTGTATCTCACACACGCTTTAGAGGTATTGGGACAAATGGCGGACGTGATTTTCCGTTGCAGGCAAGGCTATTCGCACCCTGATTGTGAGGAGAAGTCGCTAATTTGACAACCCAGTGTCTTTAAGCGACGGCAGCCTGTCAGAGAATCGCAGCCTGTCAGAGAATCGCAGCCTGTCCAGGGCCTGGCGCTCTAGCTGGCGAATGCGCTCTCTGGTGACGCCCAATTCCTGGCCCACCTCCTCCAGCGTCCGAGGTCGGTCGTCGAGAAAGCCGAATCTCAGCGCCAACACTAATCGCAGGCGAGGAGGCAACTCTTCCAGGGCGTCGATCACATCCTCTCTAGTGAGCATTCGGATGGCGATCTCGTCTGGCGTCCAGCCAGAGGTATCCTGAATGAAGTCTTCCAGGGTGGACCGCTCTTCGCCCACAGGCGTTTCCAGCGAGACCGTGTGCTGCCGTTGCCGTTGCAAGCTTTCAACCATTTCCAGCGTCCACTCCAGTTCGTCCGCAACCTCCTGAGTCGTAGGCTCTCTGTCAAAGCGTTTTAACAACGCCTGCTCTGCGGCGTTGAGTTGATGGAGCCGCTCGACTACGTGCACCGGAAGCCGGATTGTTCGGCCCTGGTCGGCCAGCGCCCTGGTGACTGCCTGGCGAATCCACCACGTAGCGTAGGTGCTGAATTTGTAGCCACGGTGAGCATCGAACTTCTCGACCGCGCGCATCAATCCCAGGTTCCCCTCCTGGATGAGGTCAAGCAAAGGAAGTCCGCGCCCCAGGTACTTTCTGGCTACGCTAACCACCAGCCGCAGATTTGAGCTTGTCAGTCTGTCCGAAGCGTTCCGACCCTCGCGCTCAATGTTCGACCACCATGCTTTCAGGTCAGATTCATATGGTTCCAGCTTTTCAATTGTGACATCGCTCCCAGAATCACCTGTGATTTCTGTATCAAGAAGCTCAATCACATCGGTAGGTAACAGCCGGTATAGCTTTGACAGAGTAGATAGGCTTTTGGAAACCTCATCTTCAGCTTGATCGAGCTTCCCAGCGACAGATGCGATGGTCTCTGGCTTGAAAGGATTATCCAGCAACTCACGCACATGTTGGCTCGACAGCAGCACGGCGATAGGGCTGGCTGATGGCTCCGAAGATATTCCTTTTTTTAAGGAGTCGGACTGCTCACCCGTTGCAGACGCAAGCGCAACGAGCAGGTCAGCTATAGAGGCTAGAGCTTGATAAATGGCGACCCCTAGCTCTGTGGAGCCAGGGTCTCGTCCATTGTCATCCAGGAACTTTTGGCGAAGCTGCTTGAGTTGCATCCACTTTTCGACAGTAAGTCCCAATTGCAGTTCTTGTGGTTTGGTCAGCAGCGCATGTTGACCAATGGCACGCAGATACTCACGAACCGTGTCTGAGGGGTCTCCAGACTGTTCAACGATAGGTAGTTGTCCCTCTGACGATTCCGGTTCGGATAGTTCTTGGTCGTCTTCTTCGGTGTCCGGCTCGACGCCATTTGAACCATTTGGCATCAATTCATCGTCGTCCGGCATGACAGCCTTCTTTCTTGGTATGCGGTGGGCAGAATCGTATTGTGACGATACCAGACGCGCAACCGGAATACAATGTGGCCGGACGCGAAGAAGCCAGGCACGTGGTTATTTGAGAGAGAATACTCCATCCTAACTTTGTATGTTTAATTATGAGAGGAGGGAGGTAAGGGACTACCTCTTTTACCATGCCGCCCTTCCCAGGAATGGGGCGAAAGTTGGAGAGAAGAGTCCTGTGTTCCACAGCCTTACGCTGGAAGAACACTGGACTCTCGGCGTCTCAATGAATTCGATGCATCTCCTTGTCAGTTCGCGTGCACAGTGTCAACAATACTCATTCCTTGGGCAAGTTTAACGCCGCTTGCGCAGCGGCAAGCCTTGCCACCGGTACGCGGTACGGGGAGCAGCTAACATAGTCAAGTCCCACAATGTGGCAAAATTCGATGCTGGAGGGATCGCCTCCATGCTCTCCGCAAATGCCGATGGTCAGGTCGGGCCGCGTCTGTTTGCCAAGCTTAACGCCGATCTTCATTAACTCGCCCACGCCATCTCTATCCAGCACCTGGAACGGGTCTTCCGGTATGACCCCTTTCTCCAGATAGTTCATCAGGAACTTGCCCTCGGCATCATCCCGACTATAGCCATAGGCGGTTTGCGTCATGTCATTTGTGCCAAAGCTGAAGAACTCGGCTGTCTCCGCTATCTCATCGGCAGTGAGCGCCGCTCTCGGAACCTCAATCATCGTGCCGATTTTATAATCGAGTGTGCAGCCCGCCTCTTTCAGATAGCTTTGTATTGTGCTTTCCAGGTTCTCACGCAGCAGCCTCATCTCGTTGCCATGGCCTACCAGCGGCACCATGATTTCGGGATGCGTTGCTCCGCCTTCGCGCACTACGTTGCAAGCCGCCGCGACAATGGCCCGCACCTGCATCTCGTAGATAGCGGGGTATTTAAGGCCAAGGCGACATCCGCGCAGTCCCAACATGGGATTGACCTCGCGCATGTCTTTCAGTCGCTCGAGAAGCTCTTCCTTTTCCAGCAGCATCTCAGGGTCGTTTTCACGCAATCGCAGTGTAATGACTTCCTCAAGCAACTCTTCGTAGTTGGGCAGAAACTCGTGGAGCGGAGGATCAAGCAGACGAATTACAGCAGGCCTTCCTTCCATCGCTCGGAAAATCCCTTCAAAGTCGGCCATCTGATACTTTTCTAGTTCCTCCAGGGCCATATGGAAATCCTGATTGCAGTCCCCGTCCGGCGTTTCAGAGCAATCGTGTGCGGCAAGTATCATCTTGCGCACCAGATCCAAACGCTCTGCTTCGAAGAACATATGCTCGGTGCGGCACAGGCCTATACCTTCAGCGCCAAACTCCAGGGCTACCTCTACGTCGCGCGGATAGTCTGCGTTTGCCCAAACCCCAAGCACTCTGACATCATCCGCCCACTCTAGAAGCTTCACCATGTCGGTCTCTTCCGAGATACGTGGCTGAATGGTGGCAATAGCCCCCACGAAGACTTCGCCGGACGTACCGTCGATGCTAATCTCATCGCCCTCACTCGCAGTCATGTCCCCGCACTGGATAGTGCCTGCTTCAGTGTTTACGTTGATGCTTTCGGCTCCGGTGATACAGGGCTTGCCCAGACCACGAGCTACAACTGCCGCATGGCTAGTGGTGCCTCCCCGGCTGGTAAGGATGCCCACCGACGCAAGCATCCCATGCATATCTTCAGGGCTGGTCTCTGGGCGCACCAGAATCACATTGATTCCCTGCTGGCCCAAGCGCTGCGCGGTATCCGCGTCGAACACTAGCTTTCCGGTGGCTCCTCCGGGTGAAGCGCCCATTCCCGTAGAAAGGAGTCGGCCTTCGGACCTTGCCTGTTCTTCCGCGATTTCATCAAGTCTCGGAACCAACAGGTTATATATCTGGTTAGGGTTTACACGAAGGATTGCCTGGTCTCTAGATATTAACCCTTCATCTGCCATGTCAACCGCTGTTTTCACGGCGGCTCTGGGGCTGCGCTGGCGGCGCGCGTCTGCAACAAGTAAAACTTCCCCCGCTCCACGGTAAACTCTATATCCTGAACGTCGCCGTAGTGTCGCTCCAATATCTGAGCAGAGTCCACCAACTCTTTGTAAACACCTGGCATTTCGATTGCTAGCTGCGATATATCGCTGGGTGTAGCCGTTCCAGACACAACGTCTTCGCCCTGGGCATTCGCCAGGTACTCGCCAAATAGCTTCTTTTCGCCGGTTGCAGGGTTGCGGCTAAAACACACACCGGAGCCGCTTGTTTCGTCAATGTTCCCATACACCATTGCCACTATGTTTACCGCAGTGCCCATGTCGTGTGAAATGCCATAGTGGTTGCGATAGTCTATAGCGCGGCGGGTGTTCCAGCTATCAAATACTGCCACAGTTGCATTTTTAAGCTGAGTGAAGGGATCTTCTGGCACATCAGTGCCTGTCGTTTTACTGATTATTCCCTTGAAGTTAGTAATGATGGAGGTGAGGTCGTCGGGACCAAGCTGTGCGTTCCCTTTGAGTTTGGATTTGCTTTCGTAGTCTTGCATTACCTGGTCGAATTGGCTGCCGTCGACACCGAGGACGACTTGACCGTACATCTGGATAAATCGTCGGTACAGGTCTAGGGCGAAACGCATGTTGCCGGTGCGCTGCGCGATACCTTCTGCGACCTGTTGATTGATTCCCAGGTTGAGGACAGTGTCCATCATGCCCGGCATTGACACGGCTGCCCCTGAACGAACTGAAACCAACAGCGGAGATGATGAGTCGCCGAAGAATTGCCCCGTAGCCTTCTCAATCTCTTTCATCGAGTCCTGAACCTGATCCCACAGGTCTCCGGGTACCTGATTACCAGCTTTGAAGTATGCCAGGCAAGCCTCGGTAGTTAGTGTGAAGCCTTGAGGAATAGGGAGTCCAAGGGACGTCATCTCTGCCAGACCGGCACCTTTTCCTCCCAGCAGTTCCCTCGTCTCACCGTTATAGCTCTGAAAAGATAGGACCCATCTGGCAGATTCGACGACATCATCCAAAGAGCCGGTCAACTCCCCATCTAATGTCGATATCGGCTTATCATCTTCTAAAGTCGTCACACTACACCCCTTACTATTTCTTTATCCGTATATATAGCATCCGCAGTCGTTGGCTTCTGATGAGCTTTGCTCGGCAGTAGAAGGCAGTGCGATGCAGCCCTAAGTTCCTCAGTATACCGAGGTGGTATTAGAACCATTATACATCATAATGTCAATTGACATAACGTATTTTTACAGAATTTTCATCTTCTTTGTCAGGTTGGGGGATACAAATTACGCGGCTAATCAGGCTGTAGAGTACCATAAAATGGCCTATCACACGATGGGCGTTGAGAAGGCAAAGAGTGCCTGAAGCAAAGCGAAATTTGCGTAGTTAAGAGCCAACGACCTACGCACGCACAGCAGCTTACGGGGCTGTGAACAAGATGTCACCATTACCGTCGGTAAGCAGCAATTGTGGCGAGCCGCCTTCCATTACCCGCAAGTCAACGCGAGACTTGGCCCCGACATCTGCCAATACTAGAGACGGAGGCCCGTCAGGGGAAGCAGCAACCGCGACCTTTGGCTCGCCATTGGCGTCCAGCAAAACAAGCGCCGCCGAATCATCGGCCCAAACGCTCAAGTCCACTCGAACGCCCTGTCGCGAATCAAAGACCTTTAACCCCGCTGTGCCGTCGGCAGAAATCTCCAGCGTCGCTCGATTCCTGCCGTTCGCGTCTCTGAGGGCTATCGTCGGCGACCCATCTGCCGACACGCCAACCCTTGCCCGCCCTTTCTCATTAAGGCCGTAGAGGTCAAGATAGGGAGCGCCATCTAATCCGATAGCCACTCGCGCGCGGTCATTCCCATTTGCGTCGAGCATAAACAAGCCCAGAGCGCCGTCTACAGACTCGCCTAGCCTTATCCTGAGGTTTCCTCTAGCATCATAGAAATCCATCGAAGGAGTCCCATCTACGCCCACAGACATTTCAGCCCTTGGTTCACCGGACTCGTTCAGAAGGATAAACTTCTCTGCCGAAACGATGCGGTCATTCGGTAGGGAGCAGCCTAAAGCCAGAACAGTGGCAGTGATGCTCAAAAGAAGGATAATCACGTTATTCCTGGCGTGATTTCGCCTCTCCAACTTGCCTGTTTTTAGTGTCAGAGGCGTCTGCATCGAACTTTCGTCTCCTTTTCCTCTGTTGTTCCATTTCCAGGTTCTAGCTTATAGGCAGAACTGGCAGAACTTGACGACCATAGTTCTTCATTATGTATATGTACAACTCTTCCTTATAATATATGGACGGAATCTGGGGGAATGAACAGCGTAGCGCCAGAAGATGAAAAACCCCAACCTAATTGTTGGGGTTCTGGGGCTAAGAATGGTATAGAAGTCGATGGGGTTGGATAAATGAAAACGCCCCAAGTAATTTCGCCTCTTGCTCTCCGCCTTGGGACTTCTGTTGGCGAACCAACTTCGGTCTTGCCGCCTTTGAGCATTTGGCTCGATTCCTTGGAGCAACTTTAATCTAGGGATACTCTGAACAAGTCTGGGCATAGTAGCATAGAGAATAGCACTGTGTTCGGGGAGATAATTGATGGACCAGCCAACATTTGCGGACTTGGAATACGAGAGCAAGAAGCGCAAGACCCGCCGGGAGATATTCCTGGAGCGCATGGATGCTCTGATCCCGTGGGAACAGATGGAAGAGCGCATCCGTCCGTTCTATCCCAAGGCGGGCCGAGGCCGTCGACCATATGAGTTGTCGGCGATGGTGCGGATACACTGCGTGCAGTTGTTCTACAACTTGAGCGATCCTGGTATGGAGGACATGCTCTACGAGGTCGAGTCGGTGAGACGGTTCGTAGGGTTGAAGCTGTCGGGCCCGCTGCCGGACGAGACGACGATTCTGAACTTCCGCCATCTGCTGGAAGAGCATGAGTTGGGGCAGAGTCTGTTCGAGGAGATAAACCGTCATCTGGAGTCCCAGGGACTGCGGCTTCGGGAGGGGACGATCGTGGACGCGAGCATCATAGAGGCGCCGTCATCGACGAAGAATCGTGCGGGTGAGCGAGACCCTGAGATGCACCAGACGAAGAAGGGGAACGAGTGGCGCTTCGGGATGAAAGTACACGTAGGCGCTGACGCTGAGACGGGAGTGGTACACAGCATGACTACGACGCCAGCTAACGTGCATGATGTGACAGAAGCGCACCGATTGCTGCACGGTGGAGAGAAACGAGTGTGGGGGGATGCGGGGTATCAGGGAGTGGACAAGCGGTTGGAGAATCGAGAGTTGGATGTGGAGTGGCGAGTGGCGATGAGGCCCGGCCGGCGACGGCACCTGGAGCCTGGCAGCCACGAGGCGTTGGCGGAGAAGCGCAAAGCGTCGGTCAGAGCGAAAGTGGAGCATCCGTTCCTGTACGTGAAGCGGCGCTTTGGCTACGCCAAGGTGCGCTACCGAGGGTTGGCTAAGAACGCGCAACGGCTGGCATTGCTACTGGGGCTGGCCAACTTGATGACGGCAGAGCGCCGTCTGGCGGCATGAGAGGGGCGCAGTGAGCAAATCACGGCCGGGGAGCCGCGATGGCTCCGAAAAGCCGCTTCGAGGCCACAACAGACACGGTCTGAACGCCTCAACCACGACCTGGAACGTCACAAAGATGCCTGAACATCTCCAAAGAACGGAACAACTCTGCCCATCCACGCTTGCGCCGAGTTGTTCAGAGGTTCCCTAGCAAACGAGAATACATTGTGTCAAGGCTTTTGGTTGTATTGCTAAACGAATTTCAATAATTGGATTCTAGCCGTAGAGCCGTCGAATGCGAGCAATTGTGGCAATGAATTTACCGCAGTTGACGCACCGAAAGGACGCTGGTAAACTCCTGTCAACCAAAATCTGACGCCGCGTTTCTTGATGCGTCTGGAGCAGGATAACCATGTCATCACCCCAGTTTCAACACTTGTTCACTCCCTTTACCATCGGCCCCATGACTGTGCGAAACCGCATAGCAGTGCCCGGCCACAACACCAACTTCATGCCCTCTGACGGCCCGCCAACCGAGCGAATGCTCCACTACTGGCTGACGAAGGCGCGTGGCGGCGTGGGAATGATTACGACTCACGTCCATAGCGTGCTTCCCAGGCACACCGGCGCTCCACCTACGGCCATACAGAGCGGCGACTGGATTCCAGGCTACCGAAAGGTAGTGGACGCACTCCACGATGAGGGAGTCAAGTTCTTGTTGCAGCTCAACCACGTTGGCGCGCGAGGCAGCTCTCGCCCTTTCGGAGGCGTGATAATGGCCCCTTCCGCCGTGCCACTGAAGAGCTTCCTAGCCTCCGGTACTGAAATTCCTCATGAGATGGATGCCGAAGACATTCATTTCGTGGTCGAGGCGTTCCGTCAGGCGGCTGTGAAGGCAAGAGAGGCGGGTTTCGACGGAATAGAGGTTCAGGGCGAGGTCTCGTTTATGGTCGCCCAGTTCATGTCACCTACCAAGAACCTTCGCCAGGACGAGTACGGCGGCAGTTTGGACAATCGGTTGAGGTTCGCTCGCGAGGTAATCGCGGCAGTGGGAGACGGCCTTGGGTCTGACAGGGTTGTCGGCATACGTCTCAGCGGCGACGAGATTTCCGAGGATGGCCTGACTCTGGACGACATGCTTCAGATCGCCCCCCGTCTGGAGGCAACGGGCAATCTGGACTTCATCCACGTGGGCGCTGGCCCAGGAATCGAGGCGCACATTCCGCCTACCTATTACAAGGCGGGCGGTTTCGTCTATCTGACCGAGGCAATCCGAAAAGTGGTCAAGCTGCCGCTGATGTGCTCTCAGAGGATAAACGACCCCCCCATCGCAGAGGATGTTCTCGCCAGGGGAGTGGCAGACATCATCGCCATGAATCGCGCCATCATGACCGACCCGGAGATGCCTAGAAAGGCTCAGGAAGGCCGGTTGGACGAGATTCGCCACTGCATCGCCTGCAACGAGTGCATTGGCCGCAACCAGGCGGGAATGCCAATCGCCTGCACGATGAACCCGGAAATGGGCCGAGAGCAGGAGATGACGCTTGTTCCTACGGACACGCCCAAGCGGGTGATGATAGTTGGCGGCGGCCCCGCTGGTCTCGAAGCCGCACGAGTCGCGGCCCTGCGAGGACATCAGGTCACACTCTATGAGAAGGGCGACAGACTTGGTGGACAGTCCCTTATTGCATCCCGCGCTCCGGGACGCGAAGACCTGGACGAGGTGCGCCGTTACTTCGCTCACCAGATGAAACTCCTGGGTGTGGACGTCCGTCTTGAAAGCGAGGTCAACGAGGGGACGGTAGAGCGCGAGTCACCTGATTCGCTGATCGTCGCCACAGGCTCCCGCCCGATTGTGTCTGACATATCTTCTGCCGATGTTACGCTGGTGGACGCGCGGGCCGTGCTGTCTGAGGAAAGGGAGTGGCAACCAGAACAGAGGGTGGTTGTTTCTCGCCGGTGAGCATCAGATACAGGCGTTGAGCGCCGCAGACTTCCTGGCCGAAAAGGGCTGCCGTGTGTATGTTCTCACGGAAGCTCTATACGCCGGAGCGATGCTAGACGCTGGCACGCTCGAACTCATTTACAGACGCCTGCTGACCAAGGGAGTGACCATAACTCCCTTGACGGCTATCAAGCTGATGGACGGTCGAACAGTAGTCACGGAGAACGTTTTCAGCAAGGATGAGGGCCGTATCGAGAGCGTAGACATGATAGTGACGGCGTACCAGGGCGAGGCAGACGACTCCCTGCGCCGCGACATGAAGGGGCGGATTGACGACATTCATCTGATTGGCGACGCCCTGGCTCCACGCCGCATGATGGACGCGATTCTGGACGGCGCGCGAGCTGGGCGTCTCGTGTAACTTCTTTCGCGTTGGTTGCCATTCATGCCTTAATTGAATGTAGCAATCCCGTGATGAAGGTAACCAACCTTTTATTTTCATCAGAAGAACGCCAAACATATTTCCATATCATTTTCCATATCATAAGGAGGAGTTGACAATGGCCGACGTGAAGACACTGGACAAAGCATTTCACACGACGATGCAACACTTCATAAGCAAGGGACGCGCTCCGCACTACACGGAGTTCGCCTCCGCGATGGGGCTTTCAGTCGAAGACGGGCGACTTCTGCTGCACGAGCTAGTGGACAGCGGAATACCGGCGTGGATGCATCCCGGCACAGACTACATCGTATCCTTCGCGCCCTTCAACAACCTGCCTACGCAGTACCGCATCTCAATAGACGGACAGCAGAGTTGGTTCGCGCAGTGAGGATTCGAGGCGCTAGCGGTACGCTGGCTCGTTCCCGGCAAAACGGTTCGCGTTGATGCTCCCTGCCTGGACTGCGGGGAGTCCGTCGTCATCGAGATGCGCGACGAGGAGATACTTTCTATCCAGCCCGAAGGGGTAGTTGGGTACGCCTACAGTGAGGTGGGCGGGCCGCCAGAAAATAGACCCTGGAGGTGAGCGGGCATGAATCTCTTCCGGTCGGAAGAGCACGCTCGCAACTGGGTAAGCTTCGACCCTGCCCAAGAAGTTCAACCCTTGTCATACTGGATAGACCGTTTCAGCGCCGAGAGCTTCCGCGCACGTGCACGCGAAGACTACTTCACATGGCGCGCGGCGCAGTAGAATCAGGCGTGTCGATTATCGTTCACAACGACATATCAAGGAGCATTCCATGAACATCGGCGTTTCTATGCCCCTACCCGCCTACATAATCAATGCTGACTTCATGGCTCGTAAAGCCGAGGAATTGGGCTTCGATTCTCTTTGGTACGGCGAGCATCCCGTGATGCCCGTGCATACGGCCAGCCCTTTCCCAAGCTCGCCCGACGGAGTGATACCGGAGACCTACTCCCACTTTGTCGACCCCTTCATAGCCCTCGCTCAGGCGTCAGGGGCTACCACAACGCTAAAGCTCGGCGTCGCTATTACGCTGGTGCCAGAGCGAAATCCCCTGCTGCTGGCAAAAGAGGTTTCCACGCTGGACTTGCTCAGCGGCGGACGATTCCTTTTCGGTGTAGGCGCTGGATGGAACAGGGAGGAAACAGAGCTTATGGGCGGCGACTTCGACCATCGCTGGACTCAGACACGCGAGTCTGTCCTCGCCATGAAGGAGCTTTGGACAAAAGATGAGGCCGAGTTTCACGGCAAGTATTACGATTTCCCTCTCGTGAGAAGCTACCCCAAGCCAGCCCAGAAGCCACACCCTCCGGTACTACTTGGGGGCATGGCGAAGAACGTGCTGAAGCGCATTGTAGCCTGGGGCGACGGCTGGCTGCCCAATCGAATCACGCCGGAAGAACTCAAGGAAAGCCGGGCGATTCTGGATACTCTTGCCGCCGAAGCAGGGCGAGACCCGAACACCCTCAGCGTCTCTGTGCACGGTCAGACCGCCGACCTTGACCTCATCAAAGAGTATCTTGAGGCTGGTGCTAACAGAGTTATAGTTCGGCCAGACTTCAAGGAAACCGAAGAGGAGATGTCGGCTGAGTTGGAGCGAATCGCGGAAGCCGTTTTGCGATAGCCAATCTTCCCCCCATCCTAACCTTCCCCCAATAGGGGAAGGGATTTCCTCGCCCCCTTTGAGGGAGAGTCAGAGAGGGGGCCAGGCGGCTACGTACATGCATATCGAAACCGTCCTAAGCTAAAAAGGGAGAATAACTTATGACGCAAGACCACGAGTATTTTATGAAAATCGCGCTGGAGGAGGCTGAGAAGTGCAAAGCGGGGGGAAACGTCGCGGTAGGATCGATTGTCGTTCGGGGTGATGCAATAATCGCTAGTGGCCGAAACCTCACGACCTCGACGTCCGACCCGACGGCGCACGCGGAGACGGTGGCGCTACGAAATGCGGGAGCAACTGAAGGCCAGGTGGACTTCTCAGGCTGCACGCTTTACACGACGTTCGAGCCTTGCCCCATGTGCTGCGGAGCCATAATGATAAGCGGGATTAGTACAGTCGTAATGGGCGGTCGCTCCGAGGGTTCGGCCCGACGCTGGGGCGATTACTCTGTCGAGAGCCTGCTTGCGCTGGCCAAGGTCGAAGACAAGATTGAAGTCATCACAGGAGTCCTGACGAAAGAGTGCGTCGACATGATCGCAGGATAGCTAACGAAGACCTTGTATTTCAGCCACAAATGGCTGAAATATGAGGCCAACTTTTTCGGGATTTACAGCCCTAATTGGTAACTATACGCCCGGGTTTGCCAGGAAATCTCGAACCACGTTAGCCAGAGCCTCCGGGTCTTCGTATGTCTTCAGATATGAACCGCCCGGCCCGATGTACGTGCGAGAGCGTTTTATCACCTCTGCCACTGGCTCAACAGTGCGGCGCAGGCCGTCCTTTTCGCCGCTCATCACCAGCGTCGGCGCTTTGATAAGCGGAAGGCGGCTCATGATGTCATAGTGGCCCAGGGCGACATAGGCTTCATGGTAACGCTCTCCGGCTATGAGCTTCCAGAGCACTTCCCAGTGAAGCGTTCTGAGTATGTCCTCGCTAAACGGCCTCGGATAGAATGGCTCGATCCTGCCCGATAACTCCTGCCATGTGTCGCTCATATGGCTGCCGTCGTCCTTGAGTTCAATGGCATGCACGTGGCTCAGGAACTGCTCAACGGCGTTTTCCCAGTAAGGCGTCCCATCGACGATGAGCTTGTCCACCATGTCCGGGTACTCTGCCGCAAGCTCGCAGGCGAAGCTAGCTCCCGTATGGTGGCCAAAGACGGAAGCGCGTTCGATATTCAGGCTTTTGAGGAAGGCGGCAAAAGTATGGGCGTAATCGGCGAGTGTGTATTCCTTGTTGGTGGGGTAATCAGACATGCCGTAACCAGGGGTGTCCACCGCAAGCACACGATAGCTGGATGCCAGGTGGGACATCATCGGCTCGTAAGCGTACGAGGACGTTGCCGTCTGATGAATCAGCAAGAGAGGTTCGCCTTCTCCGGCATATCGATAGTGTAGCTGGCCGTATGGAGTATCCGTATACGCCCTGCGAATAGTGATGCTGTTGGTCATGTATTACTCCTCAAGTGGCACTTCCACATCCAGAAGGCCGACGTATTGTTGGCAGCCGTACACGTCCATATCCTCGATCTCACCGGCTGCTATAGGCCGAACGAGCGTACATTTGAAAGACCAGCCTTTGTCGAAGGCAATAAAGTTGCACTGCTCTTCCGGCACGTCGTACAGATCGGCGAACATTTTCGCGTCGATAGCTCCCGTGTCCTTTACCCTGCGATAGATGGCCTCGTTTTCGAAGAGTATGTCTAGAGTCACTTCGAAAGGCCCCGCATTCTTGCTGCGAATGACGTAGGCAAGGTTTTTCAGCTTGGTCACGTTACACCTCTTTTTACAAGTCCACGAGGTCAATCTCGCAGCACTCCATCGGATCATCCGGCTCCAGGATATGCCAGACGTTGAAGCGGTACACGGGGCCGCATTCGATGTCGCTAGGTGAGTAAGGAAAAGCGAAATTCCCGGTTGTGTGAATACGCCCGGGGTAGTTGTAATGCAAAAGCTGGGCGTGGCACATGTTCATGACTGCGTTGGCGATCTCCTGAGTGTCCGCCACGCATTCGCCGACGATTCCCACTTCCTTGGGCGCGAAGTCCTTATCAGGCTCCCAATCACGCATTATCTCGTTCTTTCCGTAGACACGAAACAGAAGCTTGAACTGGTCGGGCTTGATCCCTTGAGATGCCGCATGGTCAGTCGTGCGCTGCTTGCATATCTCAAGAAACTCGTCCAGTATACTGATAAGCACCGGGTCGCGCGTGCCACCCACCGTGATCGTCCGGTAGCCCACCCTTTCAGCGCCTTCAAGCTTGATGGTGTAAGTGCGCGAAATAAAGCGGCTGCCTGTAACCTTGATAGTGCGAGGGTCTACCTGTTCATACTGAGAGTCGGAAATGTCCAGCATTCCTGGTGGCTCTAACAGGTAGTATGGGCTGTTATTCTCATACGTAGTAGCATGAGCCGCACGGTGCGTGCTGACCATTCCATCGGGGTTAGTCGCTTGAATCAAGAAGTGGTCATCCGAGGCGACGCCTATTACGTGGGTATCCACCCCTCGGACGGGTTCCACGTTGGTATTTGAATGATCGATCACCTTTGCCATATGCCACGCCTGCGCCAGAGGAACCCCCTTCATGATGGGCACGGCGGCGAACATAGCCGAGTCGCTGATTCGCCCGCAAAGTACGATGTCCGCGCCCTGTTGCAACGCCTCGATCACGGGTTCTGTGCCCATCATCCCGACGATATGGGTAGAGCGATCAATAATCTCTTCTGTCAAAGGCTCTGCCGGGGCCAGTGGCGTGATCTTCCCTGCTCGCAATCGCCGCTTCAGGTAGTCTTTGTCTTGCTCCGAATTGATGATTGCCAGTCGAAAGTTCAGGCCTTTCTCTCTAGCCACCTCCTCGATAATTTCACGAAAGAAGGCTACACCAGCGCGATTGCCCCCAAGACCTGCGGACCCAATGATAAAGGGAATCTTCTTCTCTCTACCGCCAGAGGGATAATGTACTCAAGTGATGCCTTGATGCCTCCGCGATGGGTCATGCCTGTTTCGCCGCCCAGGAAGGCTGGCCCCGCGTCGGTGCTGCCCGCATCGGCAGCCATGAAGTCAGGCTGCTGATTCATCGCTTCCTCGGCAGCCTTCCTAGGCCCGTTAAACCCGCCGTGCATGAGGCTGACCCCAGCGACCATTCCTTTCACAGCGACCATGCCAAATCTCCTCTATATAAGGTCATATACGCGCTGGGGTATTACTTCAACTGACATCTGCCAGTTCAGCTTGTGCAGCCTAGCTCTTCTTCTGTCCCCACTTCTCGTAAGAGGAAACCTCTTCCAGGGGCCTGCGACGGAGACGACCGAAGCGCTCTCCCTGGCCTGGATAGCCTATCGGAATCATCGCCACTGTGTCCACGTCGTCTGGGATTCCAAAGTACTCCTTCACTTCCTTCTCGTAGACCGTGTGAAGAGTCGTCAGGACAGTGCCCAGACCGAGGCCCCTCGCGGCCAGCATCAGGTTCTGAACTGCAGGGTAAATGGATGACCCTTGCGTCGTCGTGGAGCCAAGCTCTCGAGCGCGCGTCTGATGTTCGACGCACACCAGTATCACAACAGGTGTATCCGGCATGTCGTTGCCAAGGTCGGCCCCCGACCGGTACTGCTGCAACGTCCTCATTTCTTCACTTACGGCTGTTTTCCAGGCTTCCAGATACCATTGGCCCAGGTGTCTTTTGGCCTCTCGGTCACGGATGACCAAGAAGTGCCACAACTGCTGGTTCCCTCCATTCGGCGCGTGAATCGCGGACTGCAGAATGGTAGTGATGTCGTCGTCCGAGACGGGTTCGGTGGTGAAGTGACGAATCGCCCGTTGGGTGTTCATGGCCTCAAAAAGAGATGTTTCTGATTGCGTCATGTAAGTCTCCCTTCCAGATTGCGTTATTGAAGCATAAACCCCTTACAGGGCACGCGCCGCCATATGGCCTTCGCGCATCGCCTCGATCACCTTTCTCGCTGAGACGCTGTCGCCGACCGCAATCACCTGCGGGATGCGCCCGTCTGCTTGCAGGGCCTCATAGAGGCTGTCGTTGGGCACATTGAATTCCCCGCCTACGATGATGTCTACGTCCTCAACAGTCGTTTCCTTTCCAGTGGACGCATCCACCAATACCGCTGTCTTCTCCGAGACTTCCTTGATCCAGTTTTCGCGGTGGAAGATTACGCCATTGTCTTTCATTCGCTGAATTACTGGCGGCCTGCTGGTGACTATGATGTCGGACGCAATCATTTCGCCCATACTGGCGTAATGGACTTCCACTCCCTTCTCAGCCAATACATCTGCGGCATTCGGCGACCTGTGATGATTTTCGGCCGCAAGAATCAACGCCCGCTTGCCAACTTCAACCTTGCCTTCTATCACATCTTCTATGCTTGCCAGTACGGGCACACCTGACTCCCCTAGTCCAGGAATATTGGGGTAATCCGGGACTGAGCCGGTAGCTACAATGACAGCATCTGCCCCCTCCTCAACCAGCGCGTCTGGAGTGGCCTCTGTCTGGAGCTTCACGACAACACCCAGGTGGTTCAACTGAAGTTCAAGCCATGCTGTGATGTTGCCGAACTCGCCGCGGTGTGGGGCCTTGATGATCGTATTGATCTGCCCACCCAGTCGGTCGGCCCGCTCATATAGCACCACCCTGTGGCCCCGAATAGCGGCTACCCTTGCAGCCTCCATTCCTCCAGGGCCGCCACCAACCACTACTACGGCCTTGGGCGTCGCCGACTGAGTGATTGGTCCCAATTCCAACTCACGTCCGGCCTCTGGGTTGATGGTGCAACCGATGGGCTGCCCCCTGTGAGCACGTCCGCCACATCCATCATTAGAGCCGATGCACTGGCGTATATCGAATGGCCGTCCCTCCATCAGCTTGCGCGCAATCTCCGGGTCGGCAACGTGTGCGCGCGTCATAACACACATATCCGCTTTGCCTGTAGCTATGATGTCATTCGCAATTTGAGGGTCTATGATGCGGCACACCGTGAAGATGGGAATGCCCTTGGTCGCCTTCTTGATTTCTGCGGCATAATGCACGAAGGGAGCTTGCTCCCAGGTCATGTCTGCCTGCTGCATCGCGAAGGGCATGCCGCCGCCAACGCTAAAGCTGATGTTCAAGAAATCGAAATCGCCCTTCTCTTCCAGCAATGCTGCCACAGGAGCCATCTCCTTGACGGTCATTCCATCTGGCTGTAACTCGTCGGCGCTAAGGCGTATCCCAACAGCGAAGTCGTGGCCGACCTCCTTGCGCACCGCTTCGCATACTTCCAGGGCGAAACGCGCCCGGTTTTCTTCGCTGCCCCCATATTCGTCCGTCCTATGATTGGTCATCGGAGACAGGAACTGCTGTAACAGGTAGCCGTGAGCGCCGTGGAACTCTACCCCATCCATTCCCGCCTCTTTCATGTTGGCGGCGGAGTGGACAAAGCCCTCAATTACTTCGCTGATCTCCTCTTTGGTCATGGCATGGGTATATTCGTTGCCTGAAAGAGCCTTGTAGCGTGAGGCAGACCAGAGCGGCTGCATGGTCGAAAGGCTCTGGCCCGACTTCCCAAAGTGGAGAAGCTGCACGAAAATCTTTGTACCATGCTCATGAACGGCGTCCGCCAACGCACGCCAGGCGGGAATCGCATCGTCAATGTAGCCAGTGGGGCTTGACAACCCACCGTAAGAGGTAGGATGAACAATCGTACCCTGTATGATGATGAGGCCTATGCCTCCTTTAGCGCGTGCCGCATGGTACGCGTTGTTCTGTGGGGTCGGCCTGTTGTTTTGATACATGCCTGAGCTATGGGCGCTGGTCAGCATCCGGTTGCGTACTTCCACGCTGCCAAGGCGAATCGGTGACAAGAGATGACTAAACTGCGAATTTTGCGTACTCAATACATCCTCCCTAAAATGAAATGCAGAAAATCTATCTTCCGAAGATAAGATAAGGACGGGGACAATCAAGTCAGGAACATCATCAGAGGACAAAAAGCAAATGTTTCCCTGAATTCAAGGCTCTCAGTCGTTTCGAGGTAATTACAAAGCAGGTAGTTCTAGCATTCAACCACTATTGCAACGACAGGTCGCCATCCCCGACATGTGGCAGTTTAACAGCGTCATCTGCTATCGTCAATTCACTTATCATCCCGAAGGATTCCTGAAATGCGGTGCATTGTCCATAAAGCCCAGTAAGGGCGTAAATTTGACTGACATTTCTCGCCAATATCAGTCTACAGACAGACCTAGCACCTAATTCAACTTGACGACAATTGGGGTATGTGCTATGTTGCCTAGTATTCTAAGAAGCCTGTATCAAAGCAAGAGGAGGATCCAGTAACGATTTGATAACGTAGAATAGCTGTCTGAAGGATATTTAGACGAGAGAGGTAGATCAATTACAATCACCGAGGGAGGAGCATTATGATTAAGCGAGTGAACAGGCCCATCATGTTTGGCCTGTTGGCGACGTTAGTCCTGTTGATTGTGGCGGCAGCCTGTAGCTCGGGTGATCCCGAGGCAACGGCCGTACCGCAAGCAACGGCCACGTCAACGACTGGGGCGACACAACCGACTTCGGTACCAAGTGTACCGGACCGCCCGACTGACTTGATTCCCGATGGTCTTGCCGAGAACTTCCCGCTGATAGCCGAGTGGCACTGGAGCAAACTGGAGCATCCTTTCGGCCAAAAGCCCACGAAGGGCGGGATATTCAAACTTGAGGGGCGGTTTGATCTGAATACCTGGGACCCTCGTAACCCGGCTATCTCGTCGCTGGCAATTCAGATGAACGCTGTCTACAATCGCCTTCTGAAGGCCGACCATACAATGGAGACGGCGATAGCAACCAAGGGGCGCTGCCTCCGCGAGATCTGCCTAGAAGGTGACCTTGCAGAGACTTGGGACGTCGTAAACGGCGGCGACTCCATCGTTTTCACACTTGCCGATGGCATCGCGTGGCAGGACGTGGAAAATTCGCCAGCCAACGGGCGTGGCTTTCTGGCCTCTGACGTAAAGTTCGCCTACGACCAATACATTAACGACGATCGGGCCACTGGACAGAAGAGCATCTTCCGGCAGGTGACCAGCATAGAGGCTGACGACGCGGCCAACACTGTCACCTTCAATTTCTCTTCGCCTGCGGCATACTTCATGTTCAGCATGGCCGGGCCTCTAGTGCCCGTCTTCAACAAGGAAGCCTCTGAAGTCGAAGGTCGGTTGGACGCGGACCCGCCTATTGGCACAGGGCCATTCCAGATAGTCGAACACATCTTCGACAGTGTCATCGAGTACGAGGCGAACCCGAACTATCACAAGGTAGACTCATTCGGGCAGTCGTTACCTTACCTGGACGGGATAAAGTCCATACGGATGTTTGACGACGCCACTCGTGTTGCCGCATTCCGCTCCGACCAGATGGACTCGTACATGTCCCTTAACGGTGATGCTCGGAAGAATATCGCGAAAACCGAGTATGACGATAAACCCGTGGGTCAAAAGTCTCAACTCAGAGTGATGGAGCAGAACGCGGGAGGAAACTTCTTCTTCGGGCCTCCACACGACGTCGCACCGTTTAACAACGTGAACTTCCGCCGTGCCCTTTCCATGGCTCTGGACCGAGATGCCATGGTACTTGCATCCTACGCCGACCAGGGCCGCTGGTCGCTAGGCTATCCCACCGACTGGCTAGGACGCGAGTTCCCATTCACAAACGCTGAATTTGGTCAGTACTACCAGTATAACCCCGAGGCAGCCAAGGCGCTTCTGGTTGAAGAGGGACTGGATGGCATCACGTTTGAGATCCACACAACCGCCCGGCGTCAGAATGACGGGCAGGTAGCCCTTGGCATGGAATTCTGGAAGGACATCGGCCTCACACCTAACCTCACAGTTGACGAGGACGTGGCCTACAACGCGGCATCTTTTAGCCATGATGTCGAATTCCTGCTAGGCGGCGCTTGGTATTCCGGCGGCGTGGACTGGGACGACTTCACCTACCGCATGATGCTCACAGGTGAGCCGGGTAACTACCTCGACATTAATGACCCTGAGTTGGACGACTTGTTGATACAGGCCCAGACGGAATTTGACCGGGCCAAGCGCATAGCTATCAACAAGAAGGTCATTGAAAAAGAGTTTGACCAGATCTACCGCATATTTGGAGCGGTGTACCTATTCGCAGAGTGGACGAAGCCTGAAGTCCGCAACTGGTTGAGCCATGACATATACTTCTGGGTCAACGGATGGGGATTGAACGCAATGGAAACCGTCTGGTTGGATAACTAAGTCTCAAGAGACCTTTTCAAGCCAACTGTAAACTTGGCTGAGGGCGTTCGGTACTGCGCCCTCAGCCAACCTTTTCACAAACCTGTGATAGCGACAGTCTGAAACGAGGAATTATTTGTGCATCGCTATATAATGCGACGACTTTTACTGGCGGTCCCTACCCTGCTTCTCGTATCCATCGCGATATTCGGAATGACGCGTATCATCCCCGGAGACGCGGTAGTGGCGATAGTTGGGGATACGGGGAACATTTCGCCAGCCCAACTAGATGGGCTAAGGGCCCGACTTGGGCTGGACAAGCCTTTCTATACACAATATTTTGTTTGGATTCATGGTGTCATAACAGGAGACCTTGGCGATTCCTATTACACCCGGAAGCCTGTTGTGGCACAGCTAAGGAGTTCCATTCCCGTCACGTTAGAGCTTGCGGCGATAGGCTTGGCCTTGGGGATGTTATTTGCAATTCCCTTAGGCATTATTTCTGCTATCAGGCAGGACACAGTCAGCGACTACGCTGCCAGGGTATTGGCGGTCTTGGGTATATCTATGCCCAATTTCTGGATAGCAACGATGGTTGTGCTGTACCTGGGCCTTTTCTTTGCATACCTGCCCCCTCTGGGCTACAGCCGGCTCTGGGAAGAACCTGTGCGTAATCTTCAGCAATTTTACCTTCCTGGTCTGGTGTTAGGGTTCCAGTTGTCAGGGACAACGGCCCGCATGGTGCGCTCATCTATGCTGGAAGTATTGCGGCAGGACTATATTCGTACCGCCCTCGCCAAGGGATTGAGGGAAAGGATAGTAGTCACCCGACACGCAGTGAAAAATGCGCTCATTCCGGTAGTGACAATCATTGGCAACCTAATGAATGCGCTTATCGGCGGCACCGTTATCATTGAGACTATCTTTGCTCTCCCCGGAGTTGGGCAGCTCACTATAGGAGCGGTCACACAGCGCGATTACCCTCAGATTCAAGCTAACATTATGTTCCTGGCGACGTTCCTCGTCCTCATGAACCTGGTGATAGACCTGACCTATGGTTGGCTAGACCCAAGGATTCGCTATAACTAGCCAGGACACCTGTTAAGGAGAAAAGAAGATGGCTACTGGAAGTGGGCCTGGGCAACCCGAAGCGACCGCAATTGCCGGGGCTGAATTTGGATTACCACCGAGAAGTGCCAGTTCTCTGGTGCGGTTGGGGAGACTTGCAAGGAAAAAACCTCTTGGGGCGATATCTGCCGTTATCATTGTAGTGATGGTATTTGCGGGCATATTTGCCGGCGTCGTTTCTCCCTTTGACCCATTGGAGCCGCATGTCAGGGATAGGCTTTCAGGCCCAAGTACCACATACTACATGGGAACTGACCAGCTCGGAAGAGATGTGTTCAGCCGCGTCGTTCATGGCGCTCGAACCTCTCTGCTCATCGCCATTCCTGCGGTGGCCCTGGGGGTAGGTATTGGATCGCTAATAGGAATTATGAGCGGGTTCTTGGGTGGCTGGTTCGATCTGATAGTTCAACGTTTTTTGGATGCAAGTCAGGCTATTCCGTCTCTTATTCTTGCGCTGGCTGTGATAGCCGTCCTTGGAGCAGGAACAGATAAGGTTATTTACGTCATTGCGTTCATCGCCGTGCCCTGGAACGGTCGAGTAGTCCGGGGCGCGGTGTTAGCTATAAAGGAAAACCAATATATCGATGCGGCCAGGGCTGTGGGAGCAAGCAGTTCAAGGATAATGTTCCGCCATATTTTGCCCAACGTGGTGGCTCCGATATTGGTCCTCGTTTCTGTGTTGCTGGGTGCGGCTATTATCATCGAAGCGTCCCTGAGCTTCCTGGGTCTGGGCGTCCCGCCACCCAATCCCTCTTGGGGCGGAATGCTAAGCCGAGAGGGTCGAGCCTATATGGAACAGGTGCCTACTCTGGCGTTATTCCCCGGCCTTGCTATCAGCCTGGTTGTGCTGGCCTTCAATATGCTAGGCGACACCCTGCGAGACATATGGGATCCAAGACTGCGGGGCTCCCAGTAGATCGGTCTTTTCCACTCAATATGCAGGAATGCTGGCAACCTCTTCGTTAGAGGTGTATTATAGACGCACTTACTGAGTAACCGAAACTCATGGGTGCGGCGCGCCTCCCATACATGGTGCGCTGCACAACCTGAAATCAGTTAGTGCAGGAACAGATAAGGAGTTAAACATGGCCCTACAGCCAGACCGTTTTGATTACTCCCCTATCATCGACCGACCAGTTATCAAGTGGCCCAATGATGCCAGAGTGGCGCTTTGGGTTTCCCCCAACGTAGAACACTACGAGTATCTGCCCCCAGAGAACAAGTTCCGTGACGCCTGGCCCCGAACTCCTCATCCCGACATTCAGGGTTATGCCCTCCGCGACTATGGCAATCGAGTAGGCTTCTGGCGAATGCTAGAGGTACTGGATAAGCACGACATTCGCTGTTGCGTATCCCTGAACGAAGCCGTGCTTGAGCATTTCCCAGAAGTCAGAGACGCCATGGTCGAGCGAGACTACGACTACATGTCACATGGCATCTACAACACCCGCTACCTCGTCGGCGCATCAGAGGACGAGGAACGAGCATTTTACAAAGACATCATCGACACGCTGAAGAAACACACCGGCAAGCAACTAAAGGGTATGCTCGGCCCCGCCCTGTCCAACACCGAAGCCACCCCCGACCTGATGGCCGAAGCCGGGCTTATCTACCACACAGACTGGTTCCACGACGACCAGCCATTCCCCATCAAGGTAAAGCAGGGCAAGCTAATCTCGATGCCATACACTATCGAATTGAACGATGTCGTTGTCAACGCTCAGGGCAACGAGGCGGAATACTTCTGTCAGATTATCAAAGACCAGTTCGACGTTCTCTATCAAGAGGGCGCAGAGAGCGGTCGAGTGATGTGCATCGCGTTACATCCATACTGGATTGGGCAGCCTCACCGCTCAAAGTACCTTGACGAAGCGCTGGGCTACATACTTTCCCATGACGGCGTGTGGAAGACCACAGCGGACGACATCGCCGATTACTACATCGAAAACTACTATGACGACGTTCTGGCCTTCGTAGAGGGTAAGAAATAGGTCATTTAATCCCAACAGAGAAATGAGAATCAACAGGAGGCAAGGATAATGCCAGCAGAACGCAAACCCGGCATGGACAACGATTTCTACGCCTGGTCTCCGATTAGCACGCGCCCCAAGCTCCAATGGCCCAATAATGCTCGCGTCGCCCTTTGCGTGATCCTCAATTTGGAGCATTACGAGTGGAACCCCCCCGAAGGCACGTACCAGGCTCCATCGACGGGCGGCCTCGGACGAGGAGCTTTCCCCGACCTCCGAAGCTTCTCCCATCACGAGTATGGCAACAGAGTCGGCATCTTTCGGGTGCTGGACATACTGGACAAGTATGGAATTAAACCCACCATAGCTATGGACGCTGCCGTGGCGGAGAATTATCCATTCCTCATTGAGGAGTGCCAGAAACGCGGAGCGGAGTTCATCGGCCACGGGCTTACCTTCACACGCATGATTACAAGCAACATGGCTGAACAAGAGGAAAGCGCATACATTCATGAGTCCATCGAGGCACTGACGAAGGCGACAGGCAAGAAGCCTGCGGGCTGGCTTGGTCCAGAATACGGGGAGTCCACGCGTACTCCCAACCTCCTGGCGGCAGAGGGAATTCGGTATCTCTGTGACTGGCCCAACGATGAGCAGCCCTACCAGATGATTGTAAATCAAGGAAAGATGTTCTCCCTGCCAATCCATTTAGAAACCGACGATATGTACACCCAATGGAATCGCGGCGTTTCTATCATGCACTACAGCAAGATAATTCGCGACACCTTTGACGGGCTGTACAGGGACGGCGCAGATACCGGACGGACGATGGTACTGAACCTGCACCCCTGGATTATCGGCCAGCCATTCCGCAGCAAGTACCTTGACCTCGCCCTGGCTCACATCTCCAGGCATGGAGCAGTCTGGAATGCCACCGGAGAAGAGATCATCGACTGGTACGAAAAGAATTCGTAATCAAAGTCGTCCGATGATCGGATATAAATGCAAATCGCATATTAAGCTAAGGAGAGAGAATATGAACAAGACGACGCAGCTTCGGGAGTTAATGAAGAAAGGGCTGGTTGTGGCGCCGTTCACATTCGACGCCTTTCAAGCCAAGATAGCAGAGAGCGTAGGGTTCGACGCAATATATATGACGGGCTTCGGCACCGCCGCGGCACGGGGCTATCCTGACGTGGGCCTTGTCACCCAGACGGAAATGGTTCAGAATGCAAAGTACATAGCCAACGCCGTTGATATTCCCGTGATTTGTGATTCCGACACAGCCTACGGAAATCCCATCAACACGTGGCGTACTGTTCAGGAGTACGAGATGATCGGGGTGGCAGGAATTCATATCGAAGACCAGGTATTTCCCAAGAAGTGTGGTTTCTTCGAGGGCAAGCTGGTAGTTCCCATTGAAGAGCATGTCCAGAAGATACGAGCCGCCCTCGACGCCCGCAAAGACAAGGATTTCGTCATCATAGCCCGTTGCGACGCCTTGGCAGTTAATGGCTGGGAAGACACCATGCAGCGCTGTCGAGCATATAACGACGCCGGAGCCGACATGGTTTTTGTAGACGGCATCCGCACCGAGGAAGAGCTAGACACCTACGCCAAGGACCTGGCAGACCTTCCCAGGTTCTACAACGGTATGCTGCGCCCCACTCAGGAAATTGAGAAGATGGGATTCAAAATCAACATTACGGGCAACACCCTCGGTGTGATTTTCAACGCAGTTCAGGATTCTTTGAAACAACTGAAAGATACCGGCACAGTAGAACGCAGCGGACAAAGAGAAGGGTTAACGGATATGCTGGGACTTCCCAGGATTTACGAAATGGAGCAACAATACGGGGTCACCGATTCCGTTGCAACCTCATAAACGCCAGTAACTCTGGAGCTTCTAACAAAACAGTTCCCTGTCATCGCAGGTTTCTTTGGAGGTTCGCGACATCGTTTAGAATGCTGGACATTAGCAGATTAAATTCAAGGAGGGTGATTTGAAAAAAACGACAAAGCTGCAAGAGCTTTTCAACAGGGAAAGCATATTCGTCATAGCTGGAGGAGGCTGCGCACTGCACGCGAAGATCGCCGAGGCGACAGGCTTCGAGTGCGCCTATATGTCCGGTGCTAACACGGCGGCACATATGCTGGGTATTCCCGATGCAGGACTCATTACCATGACGGAGATGGTGCAGAATGCCGAACGTATGGCTAACGCCATAAGCATTCCTCTTATTTCCGACTCCGACCAGGGCTTCGGTACTGCGGTCAACGTGCGTCGCACCGTCGCCAGCTTCGTGCGCGCAGGGGTCTCTGGAATTCACATCGAAGACCAGCCCTTCCCCAAGCGGTGTGGCTTTGTTAAGGGGAAAGAGGTCATCGATATCGAAGAGGCCGTCGGTAAGTACAAGGCAGCCGTTGACGCCAAGAACGAAATCGACCCTGACTTCGTCGTTATCGCTCGATGCGATGCCAGAGGAGCCACTGGCGGTTCCCTTGAGGAACTTATCATCAGGCTGAAGGCATACAAGGAAGTAGGCGTGGACGTTCTCTATGCAGAAGCCTTGACTTCGGTTGAAGAGATCGAGGCAGTCCGCAGCGCGGTCGACGGCCCGCTCATGGGCACTATGGGCTACATAGACCCTCCTCCAACTCCGGATCAGCTTGAGAAGTGGGGATTTTCCGCTTCCTTCAACCCTGGCCTCATCGGTGGAGCTGGCGCGCGCGCCTCATGGGAATACGCCAGCGCCTATATGAAAGGCCCCGAAGCCGTACAGGAATACGAGGATCAGATTACCAATAACTACAAGTATGATATGCCGCACCTGTTCGACCTGGTGGGCTTCCCAGAAGTTGCGGAATGGGAAGAGAAGTACCTCCCTGAAGAGCAGCTAAAGAAATACGAAGACTCCATAGGCGGCTATGACCCTCGTGCGGCAGCAAGAGCAACACGAACCTAAGAAACAAGTAAGTAAATAGTGCTTGATGAGGACGTGTAGGACTGTTTCAATACGAATTAATTGGAGAGGTGTATCATGGGAATGACTATAGCTGAGAAGATTCTGGCAGCCCACGCTGACAGGTCAGAAGTGAAACCAGGGGAATTTCTCTGGTGCAGGGTGGATGCGTCGGTAGGCATACCCGCGCAAGCCTTGGAGGATCTGGACGTTGACAGGCTCTTTAATGCCGACAGGACTTTTGTCGTCGAAGACCACCAGGCCCCACCACCCAACATTGCTGCCGCTAACAACATGAGGAAGCTGCGGCAGAATGTGAAGAAGTATGGAATCAAAAACTTCTTCGAGTATGGGCGGCAGGGAATTCTGCACCAGGTGTACCCTGAGAACGGAATGATAGCACCAGGCGAGCTAATCCCTATGCCGGACTCCCACTCCACCAGTGGCGGGGTGTTCAACGCATGTGTCACCAACGCCGCCATGGACGCCATACTGGGCCACATCTTCGGCGAGTACTGGTTCCGGGTGCCGGAGAGCCAGAAGTGGAACCTCGTTGGCAAGTACGCTGGCGTTGATGGCTTTGTGGTCGGCAAGGACATCGTCCTGAAGATCATGGGAACCTATGGCACCGACATCGGGCTATACAAGTCGATGGAGATGACCGGGCCAGTTGCCAGTGAGATGACCCTTTCCAGCCGCTGGACAGTGTCTAATATGGGAGTGGAGATGGGAGCCAAGTTCACCATCTTCAATTACGATGAGAAGACTCAAGAGTTTCTCGAAGGCAGAATCAACCGGCCGTTTACGCCTGTCACCGCAGACGCGGACGCTGTCTACGAGGACGAGTTTACCTTGGATGTCACCGACCTGGAACCCCAGGTGGCCTGTCCTCACGACCCCGGCAACGTGCGCGGCATAACCGACCTGGAACGTGACAAGGTCAAAATCGACCAGGCTCTCATCGGCTCTTGCACCAATGCCCGACTGGAAGACTTCGAGATGGCCGCCCGGATACTGAAGGGCAACAAGGTTCATCCAGACGTTCGCCTCCTTTGCAGCCCAGCTTCCATGAATGTCTGGAATGAAGTGCTCAAGGCCGGATTATGGGAGGTCTTCTCAGACGCGGGAGCCAACATCGAGCACTCGACTTGCGGGCCTTGCTATGGCGGTCACATGGGCGTTCTTGGCGATGAAGAAGTCTGTATTGGCTCAACGAACCGAAACTTCCAGGGTCGCCAGGGCAGCCCAGAGGCGTTCGTATATCTGGCTAACCCTGCGGTCGTTGCAGCTTCAGCCGTGAAGGGCTACATCGCCGACCCGAGAAACATGGTCTAGGCTTAAACCAAGAATTATCATCCCCCGTCCTTTTCTGGTAGGACGGGGGATCAAGCAAATTACCAGGGGCGCAAAACAAAACTGTCGGCTGTCATTCGGAGTGACATGCAGGTTTTGTTAGAAGCTCCAATTATCAAGGAGAGAACGGCATGGCCGATGATTTGATTTACAAGGGTAAAGTCTGGAAATTCGGAAACAGCATAAGCACCGACCTGATGATGCCTGGCGCTCAGGTGCTGGCCGGTGGAGGCATGGGCAAGGAGCCTCACCTGTGGTGCTTCAACGCCAACCGGCCCGGATGGACCGACGAGGTTCAGGACGGCGACATTCTTATCGCCGGGACTAACTTCGGCTGCGGTTCCAGCCGGAATGGAGCGCAGGCAATCCAGAAAAACGGGGTTGCCGCCATCATTGCGGAGTCCACTTCCCGAATCTTCTTCAGGAACGCCGTGAACAGCGGCCTCCCTACGCTCTGGTGCAAAGGCATAATCGACGCTTTCGATGAGGGAGACATAGCCGAGATAAACATGAACACTGGCGAGGTAAAGAACCTCACCAAGGGCACATCCCTCACGGGCGAGGCCTGGACCGAAGACAGCCCGCCTATGCAAATACTGAGGGCTGGCGGGTTCTACCCCTACGTCCGACAGATGATAAAGGAAAGAGGGCTACCTGAGCCAATTAGCTAGGCGCACTCCCAAGCCTCAATGACAACGCTTACCCTGAGCAGGAGAATCAACATCCTGCTCAGGGTACTCCTCTTATTTATGCCGCAATCGACTTTTATCCACATTCGTTTTGTCTATCCATCTGCTTTCCGACCCTATATTAATTTAGGAGGAGTCATGCCTAACCCAGATATGCGACGGGCATTGGAGAAAGGGGAGATGGTAGTAGCTCCAGGCGCTTATGACGCTATTACCGCACGGCTTTTCAGGCACATGGGGTTCAAGGCTCTCTACATACCTGGCTCCCAAACCGGAACAGTCTTGGGAACCACCGAACCGCTGACAACGTTGACTCAGATGGCCCAGGTAGGGGAGACCGTTGCCAAAGGTGTGCGCTTCGAGCTTCCCGTGATTCTGGACGCGGGTACTGGCTTCGGTGATCCTGTCCACGTTATGAACGCCGTACAAACCCTGGAGGATGCGGGTATCACCGCAATCCATATCGAAGACCAGTTCTATCCAAAGCGCGTCTCATACCACCGAGGGCTGGAGCACATTGTCCCTATCGACGTTTATCAGCAGCGACTGGAGTATGCAGTCAAAGCCCGCAAGAGCGAGGACTTCCTGATCATTGGTCGTAACGACGGTTTCCGCGCTGTTGAGGGAGGCACACGAGAGGAGGCGGTTAAACGAGCGCACGCGGCTATGGAGGTGGGCGTCGACATCATCATGATCATCGGCGTGCGCGAAAGGGACGACTTCGAGCATTTCCGCCGCGAGATCAAAGACATTCCGATGTTGGCGCTTGCCAGCTACGGCTCTCTAGGTGTCCCGGACTTCGAGGCCGTCGGGCACCAGATTGTAATATATCCGCTCACGACTATCGCCAATGCCCTGGGTGGCATATACAGTGCGTACAAGGGCGTGATAGATACCGGCCACGTAAGCCAGCCTGACGAACAGACCACTCAGATGCCCGATATGATAAACAGCCTTCTGGCGCTGGAGCGAATGTGGGAAGTGGAGTCATCAACGACGGAGAAGGGCAACAATCCCACCCACTGATCGAGTGTCAGCCAAGACAGCAATTTTCTTGAACCGAAAAGGAATTCTATGGCTCAATAGGAAGACTGTCCATAGAAGAAGATAATCCAATGGCAAGGATGGGTTAAGTTTTTGGATAACGAGTCTTTAGGGAGGTTTCGACGTGGGAGTCACTGAATCTATCGCACGCTGGATCAATGAAACGACATATGAAGACCTGCCACCGGAGGCAGTAAAGGCGGCGAAGTGGGCTATTCTCGACACCCTGGGCGTTTCACTGACTGGAGCTACACAACCCGTCGGCGAAATCGTCCTTAATTACACGCGAGATGCCGCTGGAACGCCTGAGGCAAGCGTCATCGGGAGAGGTATGAAGACAAACATAGCCGATGCCGCTTTCGCCAATGGCGTTCTGGCCCACGCCACGGACTTCGACGACACCTGGCTGCCGGTAGGTCACCCCACATGCACCGTCTTCCCCGTCGTCCTTGCGCTTGGGGAGAAGCTAGGAACATCGGGTAAAGACATCATCAATGCCTTCGTCATCGGCCTGGAAATCCACGGCAAGGTAGGCATCGGCCATCACACGCCGGGCTTCCACAGCACGGGAGTGTACGGCGTGCTGGCGGCTGCGGGCTCGGCAGCCAAGCTCCTGGGCCTGGATGAATGGCAGACGCGCATGGCCCTTGCAATCGCCGCATCCCACGCCAGCGGGCTGGGCAAGAACGTCGGCACCATGACCAAGCCATATCACTCTGGCAACGCGGCTTCCGGAGGCGTGCGGGCCGCTATGCTTGCAAAGGCAGGCTTCACTGGCGACCCCGAGCCAATCGACGGGGCTAGAGGCTTCGCCGACACCTTTATGAGAGACGGCACTTACGATGGACAGGCCACTGTTTCCGCTCTGGGCAAGCCATACCACATAGTATCCCCTGGGATCGCAGTCAAGAAATATCCCACGTGTTACCTCAACCACCGCGCGCTGGACGCAATTCTGCGCCTGGTGCTGACCCATGACGTGAAACCTGAGCAGGTGGAAGAGGTTGTCGTGACGGTTCCCGTCGAGGGATGGCTCAACCGAATGGAAAACGACTTCGGCCTGCGGGCAAAATTCAGCTTGCAATACAATATGGCAGAGGCCATCCTCTCTCGGAAGATAGTCATCGAGAGCTTTGACGACGACTACATTAATCGACCAGAGGCCAGGGAGATGATGGAGCGTGTGCGCCTGGTTGTGGATCCGTCCATGCCGAAAGAGTATGAGAACGTATCCAATCCGGTGACTCTGAAGCTCAAGGACGGGCGAACTTTGACGGAGCAGGTGGACGTGCCTCATGGAGACTGGGACGACCTCCTGAGCCTCGAAGAGATGCTAACCAAGTATCGAGATAACGCCTTGCGTGTGCTCTCCTCAGACGATTGCCAGAAAACTATCGACCTGTTGCTGAGACTGGAAGAAATGGACGGAATTGGAGAGTTGGCAGGTCTGTATTCGCAGTCCGGCCTTTTGAAGGTCGGATAGCTCCGTCTGCTTGCCATTCCCCAGGTTGGTCTTACAACAAAGTTAGACCTTTCGCTCGTGAGATTAAGAGTGCCTAACAAATAGAGTTGACTAGATTTTGAAAAGAGGATAGTTTCTCCTTGGGCAATTGTGGCGATGAATCCTTAGACTAATTGTCGGGAGTCTGAATCGGCGCATGGCTATCGCCTTGACTGTGATTCCAGCGAGTGTTAAGTTTCCCAATCTATCGATGATACTGGAAAGTCCAAAACTTGGAGATTCGCAATGAAGTTTGGCTTTCATACGCAGATCAATAACTGGAAGAATCAATCAACGCACAGCCAGATGATGGACGACATACGCGAGCAGGTCGAGCTTTGCGAACAGCTAGGGTTTGACGCCATCTGGCTTGCGGAGCATCACCTGAACCCAGAGGGGCTAGGCAATTCGCCGAACCCCATTCTATTTGCCGCCGATCTTGCCTCGCGTACCAGCCACATAAAGATTGGATTCTCATGCGTCACCGCGACCATGTGGCATCCAATACGCCTTGCCGAAGACCTAGCGTTGCTAGACCATCTTACCAAAGGAAGGATTGAGGTGGGATTTGGTCGCGGAGGTAGGCCGAGCGATACCATGCCCTTCAATCTCAAAGCTGACCCTAGAGACGAAGAGACCAATCGAGAGTTGTTTGCCGAAACTATGGACATCGTCGTAAACGCGTGGACGAACGAATTCTTCTCGCACCAGGGGCCCAACTACACGATACCGCCCAAAGGCCTTCCCCATCATCCCTTCTACGCGTCTGAGGAGCCTTACGTGGTCAACGGTGATGTGACGAAGCTCAACGTCATTCCAAAGCCTTACCAGAAGCCTCATCCACCTCTCTGGCTGATGGTAACGTCGGAGCGCACGGCACGTCTTGCAGCAGAGCGAGGATACAACGCTATGGCCGCAGGCACGGCTATCGACCTGTTAAGGGGATTCACCGAGATATATGCCGAGATTCGCTCTGAACGAGAAGGCCGCCAATTTGCCAAAGGAGAAGACTGGGCTGTCTCACGCCCCGTTCACGTGGCAACTACGATGGAGGAAGCCCGGAGCAACTTCGAGATATCGGTCGTTCGGCAAAGGGAGTTTCAGGCTCGCAACCGCGATGTCAGACTTTACATGGAGCAGCTATATGGCGACTCAACAGCTACGGCAAGAGAAGGGCCTATGATTACATGGGAGATGCTGCTTGCGAGCGAAATCCTCGCAGGCCCTCCTGACCATGTAGTCGAACAAATACATAAGCTACAGGAGCAATGCGGAATAAGCTACCTGAACACGTTCATGGACGCGGGTGGAATGCCCCATGACAAGATCATGCGGTCAATCGAGCTTTTCGGCACAAAGGTCATACCCGCCTCTCAGGAGTCAAGAGAGGTCAGCCAAGCGGGTTAGCAACGACCTTTTGCTAGCGTTCATGTCCCTTGCAGCTTCTGGCTAAGAACTGAACGATTACGAACAAGTGACGGAAGGGAAGTACCTGTCAGCGCCGCCTGACAAGCTTACACAAGGAAGCTCAACGGATGTGCGAGGTCGCTTTACTCAGCCCAAAGTGTTATTCCCTTAGGCCCGGAATCTCGCCCGGTGCCATGACGCCATTGAGGATAAGTTTGATGTCACGACAAAGGCTTGATGAACTAATTCGCCTGATGGACAGAGCATTTTCTGGTAACGAACACTCATTGCTCGATAATATAGCCACGGTACAGGTTGATTCTTGGAACACGCTCCCTCAAGGGAGCAAACGATCAATACGAGAGATGACCTTTCACGTCGGTCTATTCAAATACATGTACGCCAATCATGGATTCAAAGGTGCAGACCTCGATTACTCTGATCCGCCAGCGAAGCCGCCGCCTGAACGTCTAACAAGCCCAACTACCGCAGCACAGTGGCTACGCGAGGCTCATGCCTATCTAATGCAATGCGTGCGCGATCTTGCCAACGATTCAGAACTAGAGGTACCTCGTAAGGCTCATTGGGGTGAATATGTACCCACCAATCATCTAATCGTCACAATGCTGGAGCACGATCTGTATCACGCCGGAGAGATTAACCATACTCGTGCGCTTTTACAAGACGATGATGCATGGTGGGTTCCAGGGGAATAGAAAGGCGTTCCTGCGACTTATGGGTGTGTGAAATCATAAAAAACTTTGCTATGATTTCCATACTTGTTCAGGTTTGATGGATATATAAAATAGTCGCTATGGGCTAAAATTCATCTAAGCGTTCACTCCTCGAGAGCCGGGGGTCTGAACGCTTACGGCCTTTTTACTCAGCTTGCGCTCCAGACATCGACACCTCGTCAAAGCCCGCGTACTATACCTGACCACCTAGAGGTTCAACGCGGGGATAAGGCTACCGGGGTGCTGATGCCGCCAGTTGTATCCGAATCGTCAATCACGCAGATCAGAAAGAAGCCGAAACAGGGTGAGATTGTGCGACGTATGGAGCACCAATAACATATTGCCCTCAATGTGAACCTGGTTGTCCGCCGTCTCGCTGATACTGGCCTCTTCTGCCAATCTCTCTAAATCCTTATACGTATACATTTCGAGTGTGTAATCGCCTGGCTCTACATGATACTCTCGGCCATCGTCGGCCCCGATCAGTTCATAACTCGGTTTAACTTCGTCTGAAAGGACGTGGTCATCCAGACGAGTGATCGCATCAGCAACATCTCGAAAAGCCAATGAATCTCCACCACACCCGATAGCGACTAGCCAGAGCATCGCTATTCCCAGTATCACAATCCGCAAAGCACACCCCTTTCATTGAAGATAGCGTAGTGCCCGCGGCACGGATGTGGAGCGTTCCTAACCGCTGACACTGATGCACGCCGCAACTCGTATCGTCCTGCCTTTCGTCGTCGCATATCTCCTGTTCAGCCTATGTTTCCCAAATAGGGACCAGCGCTTTCATAAACGCGCCATATTGCGACTGCACAACTGTACGACCACTCGCTCTTACTTCTTGCTATCATGCGACGCCGGTTTCCGCGGAGGTATCCCTCAAGTAGGTGGGCCTGATGATAAGTTCAGTTATGCTGGCCCTCTGAGGAAGACTTGCTATCAGCAGTATCGCCTCGGCGGTGTCTTCGGCAGTCACCATTGTCGCCTTGGCTTCATCAGACGGAACGATGGGGCGCTTGTTCATGATGGGAGTGTCAACTTCGCCGGGAATGACCACACTGGCCCTGATGCCTGTGTTCCTGTATTCCGAGTTGAGGAAGGCGGTAAAGTTATTGACGGCGGCCTTGGCAGCGCCATAAGCCATTCCAGCCAGCAGTCCCGGACTGACGCCCGCCAGCGACGATACGTTGATGATTGTCCCTTCCTTCGCCTCCCGCATCGAGGGAATCACGGCCTGAGTGCAGTAAATCGTTCCGACCAGGTTGGAATTTATGACGCTCTGGATGTCTTCGGGTGTGGTCGTAAGGAGCATCCTGTGGGGGGAGCTATGACCAGCGTTGTTCACCAGCACGTCTATGCGGCCATAGGTATCAAGTACATCCTTCACCATCTTCTTTACACCGTCGATGTCTACCACGTCTAACCCGATGGGCATAGCCGTACCCCCGGAAGACTCTATCTCCTTGGCGACCTCTTCAACCTTTGAGAGAGTCCTACCCACTGGTACTACTTTGGCTCCGGCCTTTGCCATCATAAGAGCAGAAGCACGACCAATTCCGCTGCCACCACCTGTAATTATGCAGACTTTGTTCTGTAAACCCATGTCTCACCTCATGTTTGATTCTGAATTTCCCAGATGTAGCCCTGTATCTTCACAAACACTACATTCTGGAATAGCACTTGCTGTATTTACTCGGTATTCCCAAATGAAACTGAATCTCTTCAAGGACTCAGCATACTGAGAAGCCATAGAAATTAATAGCCTGTTTCCAATTTTCGTGAAAAGCTCCAGATATGGATCAGTTCGGGGCGCTGGTCAGAAGAAACCCTCCGTCCACAGGCAGAACGATTCCAGTGACGAACCTCGCTTCGTCGCTGGCGAGATAAAGGGCTGCCCACCCTATATCCCAACTCTCTCCCTCAACTGGCAAGGGGGTTGAAGTCTGGCGCATCTCTCGCGCGTCGGCAGACCCGTGGGCGACTCTGGGCGTCCATATGAGGCCGGGCATGATGCAGTTGACTCTGACGTTGTCTCTAGCGTGGTCAAGCGCCATAGCGCTGGTCAACCCCACAACTGCCGACTTGTTGACCGTGTAAGGAGCGGATGAATAGCCTGCTTTAGGTCTGAGAGCGGACACCGAGGACACATTGATTATGGATCCACCGCCGCCGACTATCATATGGGGTACAGCGCAGCGGCTCATGTTTATCATGCTCATGAGGTTGACGGATATGCTGCGCTCCCAGGTTTCCTCGGTGGCTTCTACGACGCTGCCCCTGGCTCCGCCACCCACGTTGTTGTGCAAGATGTGCAGGCCCCCGAAGCGCTCCACAGCCAGATCAATCGCTTGTTGACACTCTGTTGAGTTGGTCACATCGGCGGTCGCAGTCACCGCCTCTCCACCCTCATCCTCGATTATCGCCTTTGTGGCTTCAGCCCATTCCTCTTTAGCGTCCACCAACACGACTTTGGCACCCTCTCGTGCAAAGACGATAGCTGTCGCAGCGCCGTTGCCCACACCGCTGCCTCCATAGGTTCCCGCGCCGCTTACGACAGCCACTTTTCCCTTTAATCTAATTGACGGCATTTCATCTACGCCTCTGTTCATGAGATACGTCTCTTTTGACTTGAGATTAGCTCCATATATTATTGGCGGCTCTCCTTCATCACCTCTAACTGATAGGTTTTAACCTTTTTTGACCAGCTTCTGCATAGAGCGAAGCTCCTTGGGTGGGTACATCTTGCTGCCGTAGTCGGTCCAGGAGACCTCTGCGACGTAGATGTCTCCTTTTGAGTCTACAGCGATGCCATGCGGCGAATAGAACCGCCCAGGCTCGTCACCATATGCCTCCTCGCCCAGGTGAGCCAACACATTCCCCTTGGTGTCGAAGATTGTTACGCGGGGGCCAAGATCGGTACCCATAGAGTTGGAGCCTATCCCGCCATAGTACTCTCCAACATACACAATTTGCTCACCTTTGTTATCTAAATACACGCACGCAGCGCGTGATAGGTTAACCCACTGGGTCTCGAACTTCCCTTCAGGACTGAACACCTGTATTCGATGGTTCTCACGATCAGCGATATATACCCAGCCATCCCTGTCAACTCCCACGTAGTGAACGATGTTGAACTGGCCTTCTCCTGTGCCTGACGCTCCCCAGGAGAATAGATGCTTTCCGTCCTGTGAGTACTTGTGGACGTGCGCGTTGCTGTAGCCATCGGTTACGTAGAAGTCTCCATTGCGCTTATCGAAACCCACGTGGGTAGGAGCGCTAAAGGGCTTGCCACTCATCGGTGATGCTGGCACTCCTGGGTTACCCATTGTGTTTAGAAGCTTGCCGTCAGGAGTGAATTGGCGGACAGTATGATCGCCGCTGTCAACGCACCATACTGTTCCGTCTGGAGCCACAGTCACCCCATGAGGATTGGTGAAGACTCCATGTCCCCATGTTTGAAGCACCTCTCCACTGGAATTTAATACGACAATCGGATGTGTGCCTCGATTAAAGACATACACGTTGTCGCTGGCATCCACGTCTACGGCGGTGGCCTCTTTGTAAACTGCGCCTTGGGGTAGATTGCCCCAGTTTTCGCCAGAAACCTCGTACGTGAAACTCCCTGAACCCAATATAACCATCAGTCATCTCCTTTCTTCGGCTTATACTTTCCTTTTAGCCATAACCAAGTTTCATACTCAGATTCTCCAGCATGTCCTCAATCATAGAGTCAAAATCATAAACCGGCTTCCAACCCCACTCTCCCGTTATCGCGTCGCATCTATGTTTCGACGATTTTAGCACGCCTGTCATCGATTGGTTCAAAAGATTTTGTTGAGATGCTACAGACGTTACGACCTTCTGCTGATGCTGTCAATCTTCATGGAGCCAACCATCTTCTTCTTGAGGAACCAGATACGAGACCGTCCAGTTCATTGATGCGACAGGCTGGGAAAGGAGACGCTTAGTACTTTTCATGTTCGATTCAAAGTCATAGGATGGCGCTACGACCATTGACAACATCAGTAGGTGGTCGTATAGTCGGTGAAGTCCCAGGATGATGCATTTCTGAGAACACTGAACTTCATCTGAGAAATTCCCGCCAGATAGGGTTACGTGGATCATCGGGGGACGTGTCCAAGTCGCGATTCAGTGCAGGAAAACATATGAACTTCATCGTGTCCAGGCCAAGCGGCCTCGTACCGCTATCGACACCTGGTAGTTGAGGACACGGTGTGTCATGTCGTCTCGCCGGTGTAACGTCTCTGGATGCGAGGAGCAGAGTTTCAAGTTGAGCCTAGATTCGATGAATATGGACAGCCCCCAGGCCCTGGACGGTCTGCGCATCCTGGACCTTTCAGGCCCGGCAGGCTTCTACTGTACCAAGCTTCTGGCAGACCTGGGGGCAGACGTAGTCCGAGTCGAGCCGCCAGGCGGTGGTTCCAGCGACCTGCTAAGGCCCTTTCTTGGCGCGGAAGCAGACCCGAATCAGAGCCTCTACCGGTGGCACTTCCACACTAACAAACGCAGCATCCTTTTAGACATTAATAGCTCATCCGGGCGTGAAGTGTTCGATTCTCTGCTATCAGCCTCAGACGCCCTGGTAGACACCTACGGCCCGTCTGAGGCAGCGGCTTTAGGCCTCGACGCACAGCGCCTTCGACAGGCATACCCGGCCCTGGTACACACCACCATCACAGGCTTCGGGTCTGACGGCCCATATAAAGACTATAAGGCATCAGACATCGTGGCCCAGGCGATGGGTGGTCTGATGGCTATCACTGGCTTTCCGGAAGACCCGCCCAACCAGCTCGGTGGAGAGCAGGCCTACCACATGGCCTCCCTCCATGCTGCGATGGGTACTGTTCTGGCGCTTCTGAGCCGTGATCTGGATGGCAAGGGCCGAGATGTGCAGATCGCTATGCAAGATTGCGTCTGGATGGCAACCCTTCAGACGGCCAACTTCAACAGCTACACCTGGCATGGAATCGTCCGCTCGCGAACCGGTCTTAACCATGCCTTTAGTGTGGGGCAGCAGCAGCTTGTAAGACCTCAACCGCCCCGTACCCTGTACGCCTGCAAGGATGGATGGGTCGCATACGCAACGCACGCCGCGCCTCCTGACGCCTGGCGTCGGTTTCTAGAGTGGCTGAAGAGCTATGACGCAGAGCAGGAGCTAGGCGACCCTCGATTCGAGGAGCTAGAGGTGAGGCAGGCAGAGCAGTCACGTATCAACGAGATAATGGAAGCCTTCTGCGCCCAACACACGGCCCAAGAGCTATACCACTCAGCCCAGCGACTCAGGCTCCTTTGCACGCCTGTTCAGAACGTGGCCGACTTGCTGGAGGATGAGCAGCTTCACGACCGCGGCTACTTCGTTGATGTAGATCACCCAGAGATGGACAGAACGTTCACTTATCCTGGAGCGCCATACAAGCTCTCAGAAACTCCCTGGCGGATACGGAGGCGAGCGCCTTTGAGCGGCGAGGGTACCTTTGACGTTCTGAGCGACTGGCTTGGGCTGTCTTCTACAGAGGCGACCGCACTCATGAATCAGGAGCCTACGCCGAATGACTAACAGTTTTGATCCTCTTCCGCTCTCAGGAATTCGCGTAGCCGATTTCTGCTGGATGATCGCCGGCCCGCTGTCCACGCGAGTATTGGCAAACTTCGGGGCGGAGGTGATTCGCATCGAGTCAGCGACGCGCATCGACGAGATTCGCGCTCTAGGCCCGCGCCCAGAGGGAAGCACAAGCCCTAACGTTGCCGGTGTGTTTAACGACAGTAATACTTCCAAGCTCAGCATAACCGTCGATCTGAATACACGCCAGGGGATCGAGATAGCCAGGCGCGTCATGAGCATCAGCGATGTCGTCACGAACAACTTCCGCGGCGACCGAATGGCCCGCTGGGGATTGGGGTATGACAATCTCATAAAGCTAAAGCCAGACATCATTATGCTCGGCATGGCTATGATGGGGACCACAGGCCCTCACCAAGAATATGGGGGCAATGGCATAAACATCATCGCCGGAGCGGGCATCAGCGGCATTACCGGGTTCGCCGAGCGACCACCCGTGGGGACTGGCGCGCTTTATCCTGACTTTAGCGGCAATCCGTACCATGCTGTCCTGGCCGTACTGTCGGCGTTACGCTACCGCAACCGCACGGGCAAGGGTCAGTTCATTGACTTGGCCCAGTATGAATCTACTATCTCTCTGCTAGGTACAAGTGTCCTTCAGTACACAGCCAATGGCAGCCTACCTCCTCGTCCCGGCAACCGCTCCGCCAGCGCTGCACCCCATGGCGTATACCGGTGCTCTGGAGACGATCGATGGTGCGCCATAGCTGCCTTCACCGAAGACGAGTGGCGCGGATTTTGCCGTGCAATCGGCGAGCCGACATGGACAACAGAAGATCGCTTCCAAACGCTGGCAGGACGGAAAAAGCATGAGGATGAGATGGATCGTCTAATTGAAGAGTGGACCAGCGGCCTGATAGCCCAGGAAGTGATGGAACGGCTCCAGGAACACGGAGTCTCAGCAGGAGTGGTACAGAACACGAGAGACCTTGTCGAAAACGATCCAGCGTACAGAGAGCGACACATTCGTCTTCTGGAAAACCCTGAAGCGGGGACGATGACGACTCACGGCGAGACTATTGCAATCTCAGGATTGGAGCCACGAGTGCAACGTTCTCCCCTGTTGGGGGAGCATACGGAATACATCCTAAAAGACCTCTTGGGAATGGAGGAGCGTGAAGTCGATCAACTCTACGTCGATGGTGTGCTCCAATAATGGGATCACAATGCTTTACTATTACCCGCTCTTACCAACCCATCCATAATTTCCAGGCAAGCTCTCTGCGTTCAACTGAATCCTTGATAACTTAAGCATCGACCTCGTTGTTCAAGAATTGGCACTATAGGTTCATGTGGCACTTCTTGAAGGCAACAGAACAAGAGACAATAGAGGTTTCAAGACTTACCACGCAACACTGCCGAAAGGAGAACGGACTTGTTCGGTTCCTATGGATAATGCTGCCTCCCGCTTGAGTGCTCCTCCTCTCTCCGACATAACGGTGATCGAAGTCACTGAAGGCGTCGCTGGCGCTTTCTGCGGCAGGATGCTCGCTGGCTTCGGCGCAAATGTCATCAAAGTGGAACGCCCACCGAACGGCGACTGGACCAGATGGGCGAAGCCACAACTTGAAGGCTTTCAGCCTGCCGAAGCGGGCGCTCTCTACCTGTATAACAACATGGGCAAGAAGAGTGTGACAATTGACTGGACAGAATCAGGTGGAATGACCGCTCTCCGAAATCTGATCAGTAATGCTGATATTCTGATCGAAGACTGGACGTTCCAAACTCGACAAGCTCTAAGCCTCAATCAGAGTGAGCTTGGAAAACTGAACGACTCCCTGATAGATCTTTCGATAACTTCCTTCGGACTTGACGGCCCTTACTCCAATTGGTTATCTACTCCTCTGGTCAGCCTCGCACTGGGTGGTTACCTGTACCTGTCGGGCAGTGAGTCAAGGGAGCCGCTGATGCTGCCCGGATACCAATCTCAATACCTGGCGGCGCTCCAGGGATACGCAGGAACCATGCTGGCGCTCAGGGCAAGAGATGAGGTTGGAGCAGGCCAAGCGGTGGAGATCTCTGAGATGGAGTCTCTAGCCTCTTTGCACCAGTTCACCTTTGTATCGCAGACATACGATGGCATCGTTCGCCGCCGCGCTGGGGTGAGGCTAGCAACCGGACGGAGTAGCGGCGGCTATCCTACAACGACACTCCCTTGTAAGGACGGCTTCGTCACGTTTTCCGCATCCGCGCCACAACAGTGGGACTATCTTCGCGCGATGATCGGCAGAGAAGACCTGTTGGACGACCCTTTGTTCAAAACATTCCAGGGGCTTAGGGAGGTTGCCGATGAAATTGATGAGATCCTTTTGGATTGGACCAAAGACAAGACTAGACAGGAGATCGTTGAGTTAGCCGCTGGAATCTGGTCTGTGCCTACGTCACCTGTTCTGAACATTGGAGAGGCCATGCAGGATTCTCAGTACGTCGAGAGAGGACTCTTCCAAGAGATTGAACATCCACAAGGAGGCACACTGACGTTCCCGACTGTCCCTTTCCATATGAGCAGGACTTCTCCCAGCTTCACCAGAGCGCCTTCACTCGGCGAACACAACCAGGACGCCCTCAGAGAGGTAAGCCGTAGAACACTCCGAAAGACGAAGGCTGGAGAACCGCGAAATGGCCCGCTTGATGGCGTACGCGTGCTTGATCTAACGAGAGTCTGGGCGGGGCCACTGTCTGCGCGAATGCTGGGCGACTTCGGAGCGCATGTCATAAAAGTGTCCGACCCACGAACTCCCGTTGACAGGATGGTGGGAACGAACAATAAACTGAACCGAAATAAGTCCAGCCTTGCCATAAGGCTGGACATCCCAGAGGGTAGGTCGGCGTTCCTCGAACTGGTTTCAATATCTGACATCGTAATCGAGAGTTACCGACCAAGAGTGATGAGAAATTTTGACCTGGGCTATGACGCGCTTCGTAAGGTACGCCCAGACCTCATCATGTGCGCTATGTCAGGCTATGGGTCTACGGGTGAGCATGCTGAGTATCCAGCATACGGAACCTCTGTGGAATCAATCACTGGTATGCCAAGTCTTATGGGTTACGAGGGCGGCTCTCCCATGACATCAGGCATAGCTTTTCCAGACCCGATATCTAGCATGAACGCAGTGGTTGCTATGCTGACTGCGCTTCGCCATAGGACTGAGACAGGTGAAGGCCAGTTCATCGACATGGCGCTTGCTGAGGGGCTGGTGTGTCAGCTAGGAGAGTTCGTTGGAGCATACGGACATAATGGCAGCCAGCCAGAGCGACATGGCAACAGCCACTACAAATGGGCGCCTCAAGGAGTCTATCGAGCCTTGGGTGACGACCGATGGATAGCCATCTCGGTCACTACTGAGGAGCAATGGGAGTCATTCTGTCAAGTGATGGGACGCCCTGATCTGGTTTCTGACGAGAGATTCTGTTCTGAATCTGCTCGGAAGGCAAACGAGCAAGCCCTTAACCAGATAATTTCAGAATGGACCAAAGATAATGATGCGGTCGAACTCATGCATAGCCTGCAATCCAGACGTATTCCTGCCGGTGCGGTCTCCGACAACAGAGACCTCCTTGGCGATCCCCATCTAAGGGAAAGAAAATTCTTTGTAGAATTGGACGAACCTGATGTCGGGCCTAAGATTTACCCGGGCCAGGCAATTCTCACAGCCGGATTGAACCGGGAGAATTGGACTCCCTCAGCCAGACTGGGAGAGCACAATCTCAATTTGCTAGGCGAGTTGCTGGGTCTTGCGAGTTCCACCACTTCAGACCTGGAACGAAAAGGCGTTATTGGATCATACCTGGATTTCTAGTGTCAGACAGTGGTTGAGTCCCCCGTTACGGGCTTTGTAATTGAACATATTACCAGGTGTCAATATAGGGATATTTTTTCACAGTTCGTTCCGGTGTCGGAGGTACGCTGTTAAGTCCCATGACAAGCCATGACCGCGTATCAGCCGGGTCTATGACATCATCGATGCCGAACCCAGCGCTTGCGTTGACTGCCTTCGCATTTTCATAAGCCCGGTCGACGCGCCGTTGGTATTCTGCGAGTCTCTCCTTGGGATCTTCAATGGCCTCGAGTTCTTTTCTGTATCCTAGTTTGACCGACCCCTCAATCGCCATGCCTGCAAATTCAGCAGTAGGCCAGGCTACAGAGAAGAATCCCATAAATGAACTCGCTCCACACATTGCTTGCGCACCCAAACCGTAAGCCTTTCGGACCACTGTTACGAACATAGGCGTTGTGACATTCGCACCAGCGTTGAACATCCGAACGCAATGTCTGACGAGAGCGGTGGATTCGACATCTGGCCCAACCATCATTCCGGGACAGTCCATGAGACTGAAGATGGGAATATCGAAGGCGTCACAAAGCTGAACAAACCGCGCACCCTTATCAGCTCCGTCGGAATCGATGGCGCCCGCGATGTGATGCGGATTATTGGCAATTACCCCCATCGGCTTCCCTTCGACTCGTATAAAGGCCGTGATGACACCGATTCCGAATTTCTCTCGTATTTCGAGGACCGAATCTTTGTCCGCGATTGTGTCGATGATTTCCCGCATGTCATACAGGCGCATCCTGTTTTCTGGGACAATGTGGCGGAGTTTTCGTTGATCGTTTGCTTCCCATTCATCGATGGGCCCCTGAAAGTAAGAGAGGTATTTTTTCGCCGTCTCAACGGCCTCTTCTTCATCTTTGACCAGGATGTCCACAACCCCATTCGGAACCTGAAACGACATGGGGCCAAGTTCCTCAGGTGTGTAGACTCCAAGGCCGCCACTTTCCACCATGGCAGGGCCACCCATCGCGATAGTCGACCCTTCAGTCGCGATGATGACATCGCAGCAGGCGAGGAGGGCCGTATTTCCTGCAAAGCAACGACCGTTGGTCACTCCAATCAACGGAATCCAGCCGCTCAGTTGAGAGAATTTTGTAAATGTGCGGGTGTCGAAGGCAACTCCCGGTCCAGTTCTATCGTCACCCGGACGGCCCCCTCCACCTTCTGTGAAGAAGACCAGTGGAATCTTGAATCGTTCAGCCAGGTCGAACATTCTGTCTTGTTTATAGTGATTCCGTCCTCCCTGCGTCCCTGCAAGTACCGTGTAGTCATAAGAGATGACCATGGTGCGGGCACGATCAGGGGAGAAATGCTTTCCGTTCACCGAGCCAATGCCCGCAACGAGTCCATCGGCTGGCGTATTTTTTCTAAGCTCTTCATCAGTCTGACGTTGATGTTGACGGGCGACGACAAGTGACCCGTATTCTTTGAAGGTTCCCTCATCCACTAGTTGAGCGATATTTTCCCTGGGCATTCTGAATCCGCGGGCGTACCGTTTAGCGACGGCTTCAGGCCTGTTCTCATCTAGCGTATATGCATGTCGAGCATAAGCTTGCGCAAGGTCTGGCCTGATGTAGTCGAGATCAATTGCGTCCTCGGCTTTCATAACCGCTTCACCTAAGTCGGCTTCCTCAACAAATATCAGGGGATGGCCTTCGACTACGATGTCACCTGGTGCAACATTGATTTTCTTGATTATTCCCGGAGTGTCGGCCTTGATGACATGCTCCATTTTCATGGCTTCCATAATCATGAATTCTTGACCAATACGTATTTCATCACCTTCATCGACCGTGATTAGAATGATCGTGCCCTGAATGGGTGCCGCTAATCCTACCGAACCGTCGGGGCCGATTAAACTTGGTGATTCATTTTCAGCTAGCTCTTCAGATGACTGTGCGTCTTTTACCTGACGGTCATAATCAAACAGAGCCAGTGGATCAGAGGTATCCACCATCACAGGTGCTGTTCCTGTCAAGGGGCTTGCCTGCCCAGTCAAACCGCTTGCGATCGGACCAGCGGTACTTTCAACCCATCTCCTGGGCGCAATCGACGAATCAACCTGTGCGAGAGTTGCGATCTGCTCATCCACCCATCGCGTATGTACAGACCCATCAATGAAGTCCGGGTGATTGAGGACATTTTTCAGGAATGGGATATTGGTGTTGATACCCTCTATTCGGAATTCAGCAAGCGCCCGCAAAGATCGCCGAACAACTGTCTCGAACTTTGGAGTTGGGGAGTGCGTGATAACCTTGGCAAGCAGCGAATCAAAAGAAGGACTTGTGGTGTAGCCTGCGTAGCCAAATCCATCCGTCCGTACACCTGGGCCATTCGGAGCCTCGTATGACCTGAGAGTTCCTCCGGCAGGTCTGACTGTGCCGTCTTCCATCATGGTTTCCATATTAATTCGGGTCTGAATCGCAAATCCACGTGGGGCGCTGATGTTCGGGCCATCTAGACCAATATCTGTGAGCGAGGCACCTTCTGCGAGTTGGATTTGTGCCTGCACGATATCCACGCCGGTAACCGCTTCTGTAACGGTGTGTTCAACTTGCAAACGGGCATTAGTCTCAATAAAGAAAAAGGTGTCTTCGTCATTGGCAGTGCTGGTGTTGACGAGAAACTCAAAGGTACCAAGGTTCGAATAGTTAACACTCTTGGCGAGGCGCTGTGCGGCATCGATAATATCTGCTCGGAGTAGTTCCGAGAGATGTGGTGCGGGCGCGATCTCCACGATCTTCTGATATCTACGTTGGACGCTGCATTCTCGCTCACCGAGGTGCACAATCTCACCGTTCTTATCACCAAGAATCTGGACCTCAATGTGTCGCGCATGCTCAATGCGTTCCTCAACATACAACTCGCCATTTCCAAATGCGCTGGTCGCCTCGGATTTGCATCGGTTGTAGGCATCTTCGATGTCGGCTTCATCTGTCACGGCTCGCGAGCCGCGTCCGCCACCACCTGCGACTGCCTTAATCATCATTCCTGCATTGCTGCCAAGCGAGGCATAAAATTCTTGGGCCTCTTCGAGCGACACGGATTTATCAGTTCCTTTGAGTATTGGCACATCGGCGTCAGTCGCTGCTGCTCGTGCCCGACCTTTGTCGCCAAAGAGTTCTAGGTGTTCAATATTGGGACCAATCAATACGATCCCGTTTTCGGCACACTTTCTGGCAAATGCCGCATTCTCAGCAAGGAATCCATACCCGGGATGAATAGCGTCACAGTTGCTCTCTTTTGCCGCTTCGATTATTCCGTCCATGTCCAGGTAAGCCGACACGCCACGTCCCTCAAGGGCATACGCATGGTCGGCGACTGTCCTATGAAGTGAGTCCGAATCGTCTTCTGAATACACGGCTACGGTGCGAATATCAAGGTCGCTTGCCGCTCGCATGATTCGAATTGCTATCTCACCACGGTTTGCTATCAAAATACTTTGAAAACCCATTAATAATTGTGCCTTTCCATTTCGTAAATCGTACCCGTGATCAAGATATTGACCATGGATTGATATTCAGGTCTCGTCTATCTTTTTGCTTTTCAATCACTTGCAATGTACCACTCAGGGCATGTATGGGTACATGGGCGGACCGAGTTGCGTGTCGAGCATATCCTGTGCCATATCAACGAAGTCGCAGAGCAGCGACCTAGTGTCACGCGGGTCGATTATGTCGAGCCCGTGACCGCCCCCACCTCCGGTCGCTTCCGCAGCTCTGAAGGGAGAGGCCATGGCATTCAGCCTCGCCTCAATCTCCCGCTCCCGCGCCTCCGGATCGTCCGATGAGGCGATATCTCTCCGGTATGCCGCCGAAACGCCGCCTTCGATGTGCATCGACCCCCATTTTCCTGACGGCCATGCGTAGCGTTGGTACATACCTGTGGGGCGGTAGTGCGTCTGTCCGGCCACCCCGTAGGCCTGCTTCATGTAAAAGCTTATCCAGGGACTCTGGCTTCGGCACTGCGCTATGACCATCCTCGCCCCCGCTCTTACGATGCCTTTATCCTGAGCGTCCGCGCCCACCATGAAGCCAGGCTCGTCCACAAAAGAGACGACCGGAAGATGGAACGTATCACACAGGCTCCAGAGGCGCATCGCCTTCTCGCCTGCTGCTCCGTCGGTTGAACCCCCCAGGTGGTTGGGGTTGTTGATCATCACGCCAATCGGATAGCCATTGGCACGGGCCAGTCCGGTGATACGGGCCTTGCCGTAATAAGGAGCTATCTCGAAAAACGAATCCCTGTCGAGTACGTGCTCCAGTATTTTGTACGGGTCGTACCTCTTCTTTGTGTCCCGGGGTATGATCGACAGCAGCTCCTCATCACGGCGCTCTGGGTCGTCTCCGGTCTCGATCCTTTCGGCCTTCTTCCACACGCTTGAGGGCATGAAGCTCAGGAACCGCCGAATCATCTCGAAAGCCTCTTCTTCTGAATCAGCCAGATTGTCGATGACGCCGGACTTGAAGACCTGGCTTCGGTGATCACCCAGGTCCTCCTTTGTTATGTCGTATCCAAGGGCTGCCTTAACTACGGGCGGGCCACCCGCAAACACCTGGCTGGTTCCCTTCACCATGACGTTGAAGTGGCACAGGCACGCTTCGATGGCGGGAAGGCCTGCGACAGAGCCCATGACAGCGGATACGACCGGCACCTGATTCAGCAGCTCCACGTCAAGGGTGGTTCCGGGGCCGTCAGGAAGATATGTCCTGCCCAACTGCTCGAACGTCCTAACGCTTCCCCCGACCGCGTCAAGCAGCCTGATCAAGGGCAGCCTCCACTGAACGGCGTATTTCAGTGCATTCGGCTTGCTGCCGTGGCCCCGCTCACCAGCGCCGCCGCGAACCGTGAAGTCGCCTCCGTCGAGAATCACGCGCAAACCATTGATGGTCGACGTGCCGATCACCCTCGGATAAAGGACAACATCGATCAATTCATTATTCTCATAACGGGCGCTTCCCGCCAGCGCCGACAGCTCTTTGAAGGAACCAGGATCCGCAAGCGCCTTGATCCGTTCCCTTACCGTTAGCTTTCCGTTGGCATGCTGCCTGGAGACTCCCTCTTCTCCGCCCATCCTCTGGGCCATCTCCAGCCGTATTTTAAGTTCATCTATCTCTTTCTGCCACACCATGTCGTTACGCTCCTATATCTATTATCTATCAAGTATCAGGTATTCCCGTGACCGAATGGGCATCCGGTTACGAAATCCATTCGATGGTTTCTGGCAACTCTATAGCTTTTAGCGAGGTTGGACAACCAGAGACGATGCACACGCTATACTGGTATCGTTCGAAAAAGCGATACGTGACTTTAAAGCGGCCACTCGAATCAATCCTCGCGACGCTCATGATTACGCCGCGAAAGAGGCCGTCTGACGTGGCTCGCTGCGCTCCCCTACCCTCGCCACTATAGGCTGTCAAAATAGATGGGACAGAAAGTTAGCCGATATTTCCCATATGGATTCGAGTGCTTCCGAAAAGACACCGTCCTATAATAACATAGACCATATGGCCACTCGCTGATGTTGTCAACTTCGACCAGCCGCACTTAATTTCGCCTCATATTGTCATTCTAGCCTTAAAAATTGATTGACCGCGATCTCCCATGTCAACCTATATTTCCAAGATGGAATTACCTGCTACTGAAAAAACGTCACATCTGCGACGAGGCGAACGATAACACTCTCGGCATATGCCGTCAATCCTCATCTGACATCCTGTACTGGCTACTAACGCCGTCAGGAATTTTCCTTGGGATTACCATACCGACCAAATGATCGCGATTTAATGATATTGAACAGATATTAGAAACTTCGGTTTAACCCGAATCGATTGGTTTGCACACATTGTTAATGTCGCCTGGAGTTTGACCCTTTGAGAAAGAGGTGGTATCGTCTAGTCTGACTCAGACGTGATGCATCTTCGGGTGCAGACTATTTGATCAGGAAAGCTCGGGGCATATGCCCAATTGGATGGAAATTCTGCATTAACTTGCGAATGAGAGGACGGGAAAGCGGCACCATGAAATACGACATAATTGTGATCGGAGCAGGGTCAGCGGGATGTGCGCTCGCCGGCCGATTGTCGGAGGATCCAGGCCGGTCTGTGCTATTACTTGAGGCTGGGGCCGACTACCCTAATATCGAGCACTTACCCGAAGACTTGAAGCAAGGCAACAATGTTTGGCTTTCCGCATATGGGCCACACAGTTGGGACTATAAGGCTCGAGTGACTGATCAGCAAACCAATCTGACGATACCCAGGGGCAAAGCCACTGGCGGTTCAAGCGCCATTAATGGGCAGGTCCTCTACCGGGGAATACCAGAGGACTACGACAGCTGGGCGGCTTTCGGCAACGACGAGTGGGCCTTTACCAAGGTTCTGCCCTATTTTCGAAAGATGGAGACGGATCTGGACTTCAGTGGGGACTTCCACGGCTCTGACGGCCCAGTCCCGGTGCGCAGGTACCCCCGGAATGAGTGGATGCCTCATGCCTTGGCGTTTGAAGACGCGTGTTTGGCACAGGGATTTCGGGCGGATGCGGATCAAAATCATCCGGATTCAATGGGAGTATCTCCCAGGGCACGGAATACTTTAGAGGGTGTTCGCATCAGCATGGCCCTGGCGTACCTCGACCCGGCTCGCCATCGGTTAAACCTCACCATCAAGGCGAACGTCATGTCGAGAAGAATTTTGTTTGAGGGTATGCGTGCGGTGGCAGTCGAGGCAGAGAGCGGAGGCGAGGTGTTTACGGCGGAAGGCGACCAGATCGTATTAAGCGCAGGGGCGATTGGCTCCCCTCAACTCCTGCTCCTCTCTGGTATTGGCCCTGCGCACCATCTCAGGTCGCTGGGCATTAGCGTGCTGCATGACTTGCCAGGTGTGGGGCAGAACCTGCGGGATCATCCTTCCGCCTGTGTTCTTTTCCACACTGCTGGCGAACGCCCGGATGTCCAGGCACCGGTCATTCAGGTGGGCCTCCGTTACACCGTCGAAGGTTCCAGTATTCGCAACGACATGCAGATCAGTCCGATGTTGATGACCAGCGAGCACCGGCCAGCCCAGGTTCAGATTGACGATGATCGAAACTATATCGGTCTGAGCGCCAGTTTGCAGCTTGCCATAGGCTCCGGAGAGTTACGGCTGACATCAAAGGATCCAAACGTGCAGCCGTATCTGGACTATAACTACTTTGCCGAACCGCTGGACCTCGAACGCATGCGCAAGGCTATCAGACTCTGTGCACAACTGGCTGACCATGAAGCCTTCAAGGGCATTATCGTAGAGAGGATCACGCCTACTGATGCTGATCTTGCAACGGATGATGCTCTCGACGATTGGCTCATGCGTAATGTAGGTACTTCCCACCACATCTCAGGCACTTGTAAGATGGGGCCAGACACGGATCCCATGGCCGTATTAGATCAATTCGGCAGGGTTCGTGGCTTGGAAGGACTACGTGTGGCCGACGCTTCGATTATGCCGGATGTAATCAGAGCCAACACTAACGCTACTTCTATCATGATCGGAGAGCGTGTCGCCGACTGGATCACGCAGGGAAAGTAGGAAGCACCGCTATCAGGGTTGCCTCGAGGTCTATACCGGACTCAGCCTCAGTAGCGGCCACCTACGCAAGCCGTTTCTCAAACCTGGTATTCCTGGTAGACTGACCAGGAATTGACGATGAGTCACGGGATATATTGAATGACAGAACAAGCGGGTTTTCAATCGCCGCATCAGAATGTTTTTGAGCTGGAGCAGCAGCCCATGACTGGCTATCGGGTGCTGGATTTGTCTGGTCCGATGGGTGTCTATTGCGGCAAGCTGCTGGCCGACATGGGTGCCGATGTCATCAAGATCGAGCTACCTGGTGGAGACCCAATGCGCCGCGTCGGGCCTTTTCTGCACGATCGGGTAACACTTGATCGCAGTCTTTACTGGCTCCACTTTAACACCAACAAACGCAGCATCACACTGGACATTGCCACTGCCGACGGTGCTGAACTTCTCTTCAAGTTAGCCTGTGGTGCTGACGTCTTGCTGGAAACCTTCCCCCCGGGCTACATGGATTCGCTGGGGCTGGGATACAGTCGCCTGGAACCCGAGAACCCAGGACTAGTCTACGCCTCACTGACCCCTTTCGGACAGACTGGTCCCTATAAAGATTTCAAGGCCTCTGATTTAATAGGTTTGGCGATGGGAGGTTACCTGTACGTTACCGGTTGGCCTCATACACCACCCACGCGTCTGTGGGGTTCCCAAGCGTACCATACAGCCTCGAATCGGGCTTTTATCGCCATTCTACTCTCCTTGTACAACCGACTGGCAGCAGGCCAGGGCCAGTATGTGGACGTTTCGATGCAAGAGGCGGTGGCAGCTACCACTGAGCACGTCAACACAACCTATAACTATGATGGAGTTTCGGCTGTCCGCTGCGGGTTCCGCCATGGTGGGCAGTTCATTGCTACCTGGCGATGCAAAGACGGCTACGTGAGCATCACCACCAACACTCAAAAGGCATGGGACGACCTGCGGGCCTGGATGGCCTTGGACGGCATGGTCGGCGACTTGTTGGAGGAAAAGTTCAACAACCGATTCATCTTGCGCGGTGAACTCTCAGGGCATATTGAGCAGCTTATCCAGGATTGGGCGTTGCTTCACACTCGTCAAGAGATTACCGAATGGGGCCAATCCCGCCATCATCCCTGGGGGCCTGTCATGACTCCGGATGAACTCCTTGAGAACGAACAGTTAAGGGATAGAGGCTATTTCATTGAAATTGAGGACTCAGAGAACGCAGCCACGTTGATTTATCCGGGTGCCCCGTACAAGCTGACCCAATCTCCCTGGCAGTTGAGACATGTCGCACCTAAAGTTGGCGAACATAACACTGAGGTATATAGAGGCGACCTGGGTCTGTCGGCAGCTGACTTGGAAGTGTTAACTAGAGCGGGGGTAATTTAAGCCGTGGTACAGTCGATAAACAATTGGGGCAACTTCGGCCCGGCAAGCCTTGGAAGGCAGAAATGAATCTTTTCGGTCAGAATCCAAATGGTGACCTGGCACTGCGGGGAATGCGAGTTCTGGACTTCACTTGGATCCATGCTGGCCCTTCTGCCACGCGCATCTTGGCAGACCAGGGAGCCGAGGTCATCAAAGTGGAGTCCGAGCATGCCCTAGCGGTGGTGGGAGGGCCTGCCTCCGGGACCGCCAGGGGTTTGGGACAACGTCACAACTGGAATGCTGGCAAGCTGTCTATTTCCCTCAATATGAAGACTCCCGAGGCCAGAGCGATTGCCCAGCGTTTAGTGGCTGTCTCAGATGTCGTCGCCGAAAACTTCAGCGGCCGGGTGATGCCGGGTTGGGGAATGGACTACGAGCGTATCCGTCAAATTAGGCCCGATATCATCATGCTCAGTATGTCAGGTTTCGGGCGCACCGGACCCTGGGAGGAAAGAGTCAGCTACGGTCAGACGCTTCAAGCCTGGTCTGGATTAACAGAGCTTACCGGCTTCCCAAACACGGATCCTTCCGGTCCAGCTAGCGCCTACAGCGACGCCGTTGGTGGAATGGCGGGCGCTCAGGCAGTGATGCTGGCCTTGATACACCGGGCCAGAACAGGACAGGGTCAATGGATCGACCTTTCTCAATACGAGGCCTTGTCTTCTCAGATGGAGACGTTGGTATTGGACTTGAGCGTCAACAAGCTGATGCCTCGGCGCTCTGGGAACCGCCTACCTCATGGCAATGGCGCACCGCACGGGGTCTATCGGTGCAAAGGCGAAGACCGCTGGGTGGCGATCACGGTTTTTACAGATAACGAATGGAATGCCTTCGCCCGCGCATTGGGCAATCCAAATTGGACTGAGGACGAACGCTTCGCTACAGCTTTAACCCGCTCGCGTCACACCGACGAACTGGACTCCAAAGTAGAGTCCTGGACTCTACAGCATTCCCCCGAAGAGGTGATGCACTTGCTTCAAGCGGTTGGTGTCGGTGCCGGTGTCGTCCAGACAGGTGCCGACATCGCAGAGCGAGACCCACAACTGAAAGAGCGTGGATTCTTCCGGCGAGTTTTAGACGCCGATGGCGTATCCCGCACTATCGAAGGGCCTCCTTACAAGCTGTCCCGTACGCTAGGAGGCGCAACGCGGGGAGCACCGGACTTTGGCTCGAGCCAGACCTACGTTTTGAGGGATGTCTTGGGGATGTCAGACGATGAACTGGCTAGCTGCGCTATAGAAGGGGTATTCGAATGATTGACAGGTTTGCTGCCGGATTAGTGACTTGGCTCTAAATAACCTAGGATAGTAGAGTTGGCTAGATGTCAAAGGGTCATCCGCTACTATCGAGATGAGTCCATTCGATATACCCCGGTGGCGGTGTCGGGGACCGACGTTATATAAACTGAACCGAAAATGGTGCTGATGGTTGTCCAATAAATTATGGTGATCTAGCGAAGGATACCTGCACTAACGACTCGAAATAGAGATGTGTTGATCCACCGGCACGTTGTTCAATATTTTGACCTCACCATTGAGCCATTCGATACGAACCTCGTCGATAATCGAAGCCGTGCCTACGCCGAAATGAGCAATCCTGCCCGGTTCTTGGGTCACATAATTAGTTGACGCGTGTAATTCCCGCATCTGCGTGACGCCACCGGAAGTGACATACACCCGCGAACCAATACCGTCGCGGTGAAGTGGGGGCCTACCTTCCAGTGTTACTTTGAGCCAGTGGTTTTCATTCAGGGTATCATTGCGAAGCAGCGCGGGTGCGCCCGGTTTACGAATCGACGTAGTGCCGTCGACGACGTACTCATGGTTGTTGGTTAAGAAGATATCCAGATCACCATCGTTATCGAAATCGAACAGGATGACCCCTCTGCCCTGGCCCTTGTTACCGGCGCCTGCCCCTTCGGCGACCTCCTCGAAGCTCCCATCGCCCAGATTCTGGAACAACCGAGCGGGCTGGTTGTTGAATTCCACAGGGTCACCTTGGCGTTCGTCTTGGATCCAGCCGTTCACATGGTACAGATCTAGATCGCCGTCGTTGTCCAGATCTCCGAAGCTAGCACCCCACCCAAAGCTACCCTCTCGGACACCTGCGTCGCTGGTGACGTCGGTAAATGCCATGCCCGCGTCGTTGCGATATAAGCGATTGCCGGTCCCTTTATTGCTCGGCTTTGCGGGGTCGGTCTGACCGAAAATGCTTGAGATGAACCAGTCCAGGTCTCCGTCGTTGTCGTAGTCACCTATCGCGGCCCCCATACCGTTTTCGTCGGTCAAGACATCGGCAGTGCCAGTCGCGAATTCGAACATTCCATTGCCGATATTAAGGTAAAGCCGCGACATCCCGAAGTCGGCAACAACGGCCAGATCAGTAAGGCCGTCGCCGTTCAGATCCGCGAACCTTGGAGAGAAAACCCACAAATCGAGCTTACGTACTTTGCGAAACTCGTATAGTTCTAAACGACCTTGCCCGGTGTTACGGTACATGAACAGAGGGGTAAAACCCTCCGCCTCCATCATCGGAGTCGGCCTTAATTGCGGTTCACCCGTCTCCAACTTGGTAGATGCTTCGTAAGCTTGCGCTCTTTCAGAGTTCCACTCGCCAAGTACCAACTCAAGCATTCCGTCGTTATTCACATCACCCCAGCTAGGGCTTGTTGCGAATGTCTCTGGCTCGGTCAACATAGTGGCGTCAACGGTGAACTGCCCCGCGCCACCGTTTATCAAAAGGTGATGAGGTGCCTTTTGGTTGGCGACCACAATGTCTATGTCCCCATCATTGTCAAAATCAGCAGCCGCCGCAGCCACTCCCAGCTTTGTTGGTAGGTCGGCGCCCCTTGCTTTCGCCTCTTCGGTGAACGTACCATCACCCTGATTCATGTACAGTAGGGTGGGCGACTCGCCGCCGCGTAGGACGAACAGATCGACCCAACCGTCACCATCAAAATCCTCGGCGACAGCCCCACCAATCATATCTGACGGCTCAGTCTTGCCGAAGAGCGGATCTGGAACGGTGTGCCTGTAAGTAATCCCCGCCTGGCTGGTCACGTCCGTAAAATTCATGGCGTTCACTCTGGCACCGGGGTCTGATGTGGTCTTGTGGCCTTCAGCATCGAGTGCAGCGTCGGGCAAGGCTACTTGCAGTGGCACAGCCTCCGGCTGAATCGCGGTACTATAGTCCGCCCGCAAGCCGAAGTCTGGCCCAGCACCGAGCGAAACGAATGCCAGCACGACAATGCCGCCGACGGCACCCAGGCCCCAAGTGCTCGCGCCAAAGGTGGCGATAACCTTCCTGGGCATAACCTTGGCGAGGCCCCAGAAGGTTATCGGCCCTGCAGCTGCCGCGGTGAACAGCAATGCGGCGGCAGGTGCTGTTCCCATCCCTGCCAGGAGCAGCACCGCCACAAGCGGAATCTCGAACAGCAGCGGCACGTTGATGGCAATACCGAGCGTCGCGGCGATGAGTATCCCCAGGATGTCGTCTCCCAGCCAGGTGGTGACGGTCTGAGGACTGATCCATTGAATGGCAAGCCCGCTGGCGAACCCCGCCAGGATCATCACGGGTGCCAGGCGTACCACGTGACTGGCGGTTATCTTCGCCCAATCGCGGAACCCTTCTCCTAACGCCTCCTTCCAACCGACATGGTCCGGCTGCAGCAACAAGGCGTCCGGCGGCAGGATTTCGGTAGCATCCTCATCCCCTCGCACGATCTTTGCTACCAGTGGGCCGATCAAGATGGCCCCTACCAGGCTCAACCCGATGCGCGCACCCCCTATCAGCGGCGCGAACACCATAGCTGCCATGATAAGGGCAGGCAGATTCAACGTCGAAGACCCTTGCGTAATTGCCAGTGTGGTCTCCACACCTGAACCCCTCCTGCGGAACGCGGAGGCCACAGGAACGATACACGCCGAGCAAAGGTTCATGGCCGGGCCAACGAGCAGTCCCTTCAGCGATCCCTTGATCCCTGTCGCCGAGAGACCCCAGCCCCCGGACTTCGGGAACAGGAAGGCCTCCGTCGTCCCAGCGACCAGGAAGGCGAAGGTCATACCCAATGACACCAGCCTGAGGTACGTTAGGGAGAAGTCCCACCACCGCGAAAGCAGCGATGAGTCTGGCGACGCTTCGATGCAAAATCCCTGGAAACACTCAGCCACCGGGGACGTGGCTACTACCAGGTCTGCTCGAACCGTGTCCAGCTTGGGCACACGGTTGAACTCCAGGAAGAGCGTCAGGAGGACCGCCAGCAGGATTGGGCCGACGATACGCCGCTTCTTAGGCCCGGTATCGTAGATAGAGTTCGGGAAGCCGCTTATTCGCATCTATATCCTGAGGTGTTAGCTGCCTCGGTCCTCGTTGAATCAAGCGAGGCTGCCCCCGCCCTTGGCCTGGCGGTTCAAGGCCACGAAACAGTGTATTATGGCTGTCGCTGGTCAGTCAACCACGATGCCCATCTGTGTCTAGGTGTTGCAGATACGGCCCTCGCTATCTGTATCTCCCACGTCCCTGTCCCTGAGCGGTCGTGGAGGAGCGTGAAATACGAGGACGTGTAGCTGAACGTATTTTTGAAGGCAATCCCCCATCATCGATTGCTTCAAAATTCTAAGTTGCTGACCCTCTTTAAAGAGTCAACCGGTTACTGTCCGAATATGAAACTTTCCACACTTGGGCTAACAATAGCAGAGGGGGTGTTCAAGTGGACCCCATCATCAGGACAGCGGTGAGGCTAAAATAAGAGAGTCTACCGCTGGGGTGTCTCGTAAACCTTCATCCCATTGTAAGGCTTGTGGATGTTCTAGTAAACACCTTTGTGGGGCTCACTGCATGGAACACCTGACCCGGTGACCGATAGCCCAGGGCTTGATGGGGCCGCTCTTGGTTGTAGAAGGCCAGATAAGCCCCAATCCCTTTTCTGGCCTCAGTCCCATTTTGGTATGCCTTCAGGTACACCTCCTCGTACTTGATGCTGCGCCACAGCCGTTCCACGAAGACGTTGTCCATGCACCGGCCCCTGCCGTCCATGCTCACTTGAACGCCTTGCGCCAGCAGCATGCTGGTGAAGGCCTCGCTGGTGAACTGGCTGCCCTGGTCGGTGTTGAAGATCTGTGGCCGACCCTTGCTCAAGGCCTCTTCCAGAGCCGCAACACAGAAGTCTACCTCCAGGGTGTTGGACAGCCGCCAGGCCAGCACGTAGCGGCTGTGCCAGTCCATGATGGCCACCAAGTAGAGGAAACCCCGAGCCATGGGTATGTAGGTGATGTCGGTGGCCCACACCTGGTTGACCCGGTTGATCTCCAGCCCCCTGAGCAAGTACGGATAGACCTTATGCCCTGGGTTTGGCTTGCTGGTGTTGGGACGCCGGTAGATGGTCTCCAGGCCTATCAGCTGCATCAGCCGGCGGACCCGCTTGCGGTTGACCTGGTGTCCGTGATTTCTGAGCCAGGCAGTCATCCTTCTGGAGCCGTAGAAAGGTGTCTTCAGGTACTGTTGGTCTATGAGGGCCATCAACTCCATGTCCTCGGCGTCGGCCTCGGTTGGCAGGTAGTACAACGAGGAGCGGCTGATACCCAGCAAGGCGCACTGGCGCACCAGAGACAGCTTCGGTTCTTCTCGGTCAATCATGGCCCGGCGTTGGGACCGGCTCACAACCCGAAGCTCCGTGACAAAAAATCCCGTTCCACCTTGAGCTGCCCAATCTGTTGGTAGAGCTGGGCAGTGAGGACCTCTTGGTCCTTCTCCTAGCGTCCAGCACCATTTTCAAAGAGGTGCGGCGCCCCCTGAGTCAAGGCCTTCTTCCAGGCATGGATCTGGCTCGGGTGGACTTCAAACCGGCTGGCCAGCTCTGCAATGGTGTGCTCCCCCTGGAGCGCGGCCAAAGCCACTTTGGCCTTGAAGACTGGGCTGTGCTTCTTACGTGTTTGCTTCATGTCCTGCTCCTTGTTTCCGTCCTATTTTAGGAGCGGGACTCTCTCTTAGCCACCTGTCCAATTTTGGGGTCCACCTCATGTGGCGATTTTTGATGATCGCCACACCCCCATCCACTTTTCATGTGCTATCAGTCGAGGAAACTAGTCCTTGAAGCCTGTCCTCTCGGCCCTCAGGTCTCGGTCAAGCCAGACGTATGCCCAATGAGTAGAGTAGTCCACAAACGCCAGGGCTCGTTCTCCACCGTGATTATGCACCCACGGCTGCCAGTAGTCGCCGCCAAATCCGGCTGGCACCTGTACGGCTGGAGCCAATTCCAACCATTTGCTCGATGCCGCCTTGATTAGATCGGCTTGCTCCTGTGAGTCTGTCGCGGTCAGAACATCCTCCCACATCTCAATGAACGTGGAATCAGTCAGGTTCGCTCTGTTCCACTGGTGTCCTAGTGGTCCAACATCATTGAAATGAATACCATGATAGTCATTGTTCCTCTTGGGGGTTCAATCGTAACGTTGAACCGAGGAGGAACCATGATGTCTACCAAGAAGTACCGTATCAGACTGACTACCGACGAACAACAGGAACTCAACGCCTTGGTCTCACGCGGTCGGGCTGCGGCGTACAAACAGACCCATGCGCGCATTCTGCTGATGAGCGATGAGTCACGCTCGGACGGGGGAATGAAGGACGCGGACATCACCAGCGCGCTCGGTGTGGGACAGTCAACGGTCGAGCGAATACGCAAGCGCTGTGTGGAGGAGGGGGTCGAGTCTGCGCTGAATCGCAAAAAGCAACTGCGTCGGCGTCAAAAGAGACTGGACGGCGAAGGTGAAGCACGGTTGATAGCGATGGCCTGCGGGGAACCGCCGGAGGGGCGTGCCAGTTGGACCCTGAAGCTGTTGGCTGACCAGTTGGTCGAGTGTGAGATAGTCGGGACCATTAGCACCGAGACGGTTCGCCAGGCGCTTAAAAAAAAACGAACTGAAGCCGTGGCTGAAGCAGAGTTGGTGCATCCCGCCCGGTCAGAGCGCGGAGTTTGTGTGCGCGATGGAAGACGTGATGGAAGACGTACTGGAGGTCTACCAACGGCCGTACGATGGGAATGAGGTTCTGGTGTGCATGGATGAGACGAGCAAACAGCAAGTCAAGGAGACGCGAGTGCCGCGTCCCGCAGCGCCCGGCTTATCGGTGGCATACGACTACGAATACGAGCGCAATGGAGTGAGCAGCCTGTTCATGCTGTTTGCACCGTTGGACGGATGGCGCCGAGTCGAGGTCAGAGAGCGTCGCACGAAGGTGGACTGGGCGCATGTGATAAAGAAACTGGTCGACGAGGACTACCCTGACAGAGACCGGATCGTGCTGGTAATGGACAATCTCAACACTCACAAGCTGTCCTCGCTATACGAGGCATTCGAGCCTGCTGAGGCGAGGCGTATAGCTGAGCGACTGGAGATACACTACACTCCCAAACACGGGAGTTGGTTGAATATGGCGGAGATAGAGATCGGTGTGCTGGCTCGACAGTGCCTGGACCGACGGATTGCCAATCAAGACATCCTGCGCGGCGAGGTCAATGCTTGGCAGAATCAACGCAACCGGGATGTGATACGAGTGGATTGGCGCTTCACTACCGAGGATGCGCGCATCAAGCTAAAGTCACTCTACCCATCAATACAAAAACGTTGAACCACTAGGTACACTTGCTAAAATGACCGGAGTTAGTCAATTTGCTGTTTGGGGAAGTTTGACCAGCAGGTACAACGAGCAATTCTTGGTGGCAATGGGGACAACTGAAGAGAGAGCACGGGAAGCATCACTTTTGAGTTCGACAACCCGCGTCGTCATGGATTTGACCTCCCTACTAACCTTAGAGTCCTTAGAAGTTCTTGACAAAGTACCCGGGCTATTTGACGAAATATTAATAACCCAAGCGGTATTGGACGAACTACTGACCTCTGCATAAAGAGCTAATGTAATTGAGCTTGATCGATACAGGCGGTGATAACGTCAACTTTGTGCCTCATCCTCTCCTTGGCTTTTCGGATTTCATAGCGCAGTTCGGAGATGCTCTGGCAAGCTAGATTCTTCAATTGCACTCGCTTCAGGTAGTTCCAGATACCTTCATCGGGGTTCAGTTCCGGAGCGTAAGCTGGAAAGTGCTCAAGGTGGATTCGAGCCGCAGCGCCAGAGGCAATCCTTCCGCGGAAGGATCTGATGACATGAGAGCGATGAATGGGAGACCTATCCCATACGATGAGCAGCTTTCCAGGAATGTGCTTGAGAAGATGCTCTAGGAAGTCGACTACATCGGGAGACTTATAGGCCCGATCCTGTACCATCATGTAGAGCTTGCTGTCTGGTGTGATCCCGCTTATAGCCGACAGATGGTCTCGGGTCAAAAACTCCTTGATGATTGGTGTGTCTCCCCTGGGGCCGTAAGTCCGCATAACAAAGGGCAGAAGGTAGAATCCTGACTCAACCACAAATACTAGGGTGCGATCTTCGTCACGGGCCTTTTTTTGATTTCGGGCAGCTTCTCCCCTTTCCAAAGAGCGATTGCTTCTTCATCGCGCTGGGTGGCTCGACGAACGGGTTTCTTCCTTCCGCGGAAGGACAGCCGCACTGCTTCAAGATCCGTGTCACGTGTGCGGGGTGGTATGAAACTCCAAAGTTGTGGCGGATTACCTTCGCTATGCGACTGCATGTCCAAATATCTCCCCTGAACCCGAAAGACTCAGCGCCTTGAGCCAGAAGTTCGGGGATTTGAGCAATTTGTTCGTGACTCAGACGCGGGCGTGGACCAGGAGCCTTTCTTGTCTGTAGCGCTTCGATCCCTCCTTCTTTTGCTCTCATCAACCATTGACTCACTGCTCCCTGGGTGACGCCCAGGGCCTCGGCGATCTCATTTTGTCTCCACCCTTTCTGCCTCAGTTCCCAGCCTCTGACTCGTCGTGCTTCTCTCCAGTCTCTTACATGTTCTCCTCTTCCTTTTCCCATACCTCACAGTATAAACAATCTCCGAACAAATATAAGAAACCTACCCAGTGATCAGTAGGTGTTTACTGACCACTTTGGGATGGATGCCCTGCTTCAGCTTCAGTGAGGCGTGTGTGTGCCTCGTGTCGTGCAATCGGACGCCTGCGCTCCCCGCTCAAAGGCGCAAAATTATTCGTGGCTTGGCCTCTTGATATCTTTAAAGGTCCTTGTTAGACTTCTAATAGATGTTCTGGCAAGTCTGGAGATCGGCAACCGTGGCCCGCTATGCAATCGGTCGATCCTCCGACTCCGTTATCACCGTGCCGAGGGGATGACATGGGTAAGAATGACGTCGAGCTGATGGCTCACCTCATACGCCGCGCCGGCTTCGGCGCGACCCGCGATGAGTTGGAGGCTTATACCGCGTTAGGCTACGAGGAGATGGTGGAAGAGCTGCTCGAGCCTGCCGGTCCCCAAGTCATGGCGAGCGACCTCATGCGCCGGTACCATCCGGAACAGTCGGGTATGCTGGGTTCTTCCGGTCCTGCGACGAGCTGGCTATACCGCATGATAACGACCAGTGACCCTCTACGGGAGAAGATGGCCCTTTTCTGGCACGGTATCTTCGCCACAGCTTTCACTAAGGTGACCAACGGCAAGATGCTCAATGACCAGCTCCGAATGTTCCTGCGACTTGGACTGGGCAATTTTAAGACGCTCCTGTTGGAGTTGTCCAAAGACCCGGCCATGATCGCCATGCTTGACAATCATGACAACCACAAAGGCGCCATCAACGAGAACTATGGAAGAGAGCTCCTAGAGCTCTTCTCCATGGGGGCTGGTAACTACACCGAGCAGGACATCAAGGAATGCGCCCGCGCCTTCACGGGATGGACCATAGGTAATGCCGAGTACCAAGTAATCAAAATGCGTAGATGCTCCGCCTGGCCGCACGGCCGCATTGCGGGGTTCTTCGAGTACCACGGCGACGACCACGATGATGGCGACAAGGTGTTCCTGGGCCACAGGGGACGGTTCAACGGCGAGGACGTAATAGACATAATATGTCAGCAGCCGGCCACCGCAAGATTTATCTCGAGGCACCTTTATAGCTTTTTCGTGACCGAGGAGCCGCCGGTGCCCCAATGGCGATTCACTGAGCCCAGGGACCCACAGGCTATACAGACGCTGTCCCAGGCATACTTTGAGAGCGGCTACGATATCCGCTCCATGGTACGGGTGCTGCTAAAGTCCGACTTTTTCCGCTCGGAGACTTGCTGGTATGCCAAGGTCAAGAGTCCAACCGAGTTGGTGGCCGGGGTGCTTCGATTGACTGGTGAAATGCAGAGGCCTAGACGCGAAATGCAGCAGAGGTTCGCGCAAACCATCTTCATGGGCCAGAGCCTGCTCAACCCTCCGACCGTCGAGGGCTGGCATGTAGGTACTGAATGGATCGAAAGCGGCACCCTGATGGAAAGGATTAACTTCGCCTCAGAGCGGCTGGCCGACGTCCAAGCGCCCGGCGTTAGAGCCATGATAGAAAGGATCATGGCCGACTCCGGCAGCGTTATGTTGGCGGAGCGCCTTGTTGATGGCTGCCTCGACCAGATGGGCGCTATCTCAGTCTCTCCGCAGACGCGGTCTACACTAGTGGATTTCGCCTCGAGAGGCGGGGACCTGGATTTGAGCACACCAGAAGCCCAACAACAGGCCCAGCAGCGAGTTGCAGAGACGCTTCAACTCGTGGCCGCCACCCACGAATTTCAGCGCACCTAGTTGGCGGCTAGCGTCTGGCCGGTCGCTTGGCGCCGAGATGGTGGTGGGGTAGTTCCAAATCCGTGCTCGCCTCGGGGCGACGAGTGAGGTTATGAGTACCAGCTACAATGGCGAGCAGGTCAATTTCCTGAAATATAGCCGGTCCATCGGAATCTTCTCCATGGAGGGACGGGGATTCTACTACCCGGCGGACGCCGCCATCGGTATGGATGGCCAGATCTACGTTGTGAGCCGCGGTGGTGAGGGTACCGTGTACGGGCCTCGGGTAGACGTGTGCAGTCTGGAGAGTGAGTTCTTCGGCACGTTTGGAAGCTCGGAAGTAGACCAGGACCTATTCCAGTGGCCTACCTGCGTGGCTCTGGACAGCCAGGGCCAAGTTTACGTTGGCGACGGGCACACCAATTGCATCAGGGTATTCGACCCATCAGGCACGCTGCTAGACACTTGGGGCACGACCGGGCAAAGAGCGGGTGAGCTCGACGGCCCCTCTGGTATTGCATTCGACGGCGAGGACAATCTTTACATCGTGGACCACCAGCATAACCGTATTCAAAAGTTCACAAAGGAGGGTCGCTTTCTCTCTGGTTTTGGTTCGGCAGGGCATGGCGATGGCCAGTTCAACCTACCGTGGGGCTTGACAGTCGATGTCCAAGGAGAGATCTACGTGGCCGACTGGCGTAATGACCGCATCCAGAGGTTCTCGGCCGATGGCGAGTTTATTGCCAAGTACGGGACCTCTGGGCGGGGTGACGGGCAGTTCAACCGGCCCGCCAGCGTAGCCGTAGACGGGGAGGGCTACGTCTACGTTGCCGACTGGGGCAACGAGAGAGTGCAGGTGCTGGACCCCGAGGGTCGATTCGTGATAAAGCTCAGGGGTGAGTCGACGGACTCGCCCTGGGCCGCCGAGTTTCTGGAGAACAATGCGGAGGAAGGCGGCGCACGGGCCCGGGCCGACATGGAGCCGGAGATTATGACGCTCCAGGATGATCCCTTCGACCAGTCGGCCGGAATAGAGAAGTATTTCTGGGCTCCTGTCTCCGTTAAGCTCGACGGCGAAGGTAGGCTCTACGTTACCGAGAGCAACCGGCATAGGATGCAGGTCTACGAAAGGGGTTATTGAGGGGAAGGAGAGGCCTGATGATGGCTAACGATACACACAGGAGCCTCGTTGTGGTACAGCTTACGGGAGGTAACGATGGGCTCAACACCATAGTCCCGTACACCAACGAGCTGTACTACGATCAGCGCACGGACGTCGTGATTTCACCGGAAGATGTTTTGAAGATAGACGACGATCTAGGATTCAACCCAAACATGGGCACCATAAAGCGGCTGTGGGACGAGGGGAAAGTGGCCATAATAAACGGTATCGGCTATCCCAATCCCGACCGGTCCCACTTTCGCTCCATGGACGTGTGGCACACCGCAGAGCCAGACAAGCTCTCGGGAGAGGGCTGGCTGGGGCGTGCCATAAGGGACCTGGACCCTTTGGCCGAAAACGTGCTGACCGGCGTGAATTTTGGGCGAGGCCTCCCAAGAGCGCTCGCCTGTAAGGGCGTCCCTGTGGCGTCGGTTGGCAACCTCGAGACCTACGGGCTGTTGCCGGACATTCAGGATGAGATGGTGCGAAAGGCGGCCCTGAATGCTTTTGCCCAGATGTACGGCGGGGCCGAGGGAAAGGACGCCGTGGCGGAGTTCTTGGGTCAGACCGGGCTCGACGCCTTGAAAGGCGCCGATATCCTGAGGACCGCGCCAGAAGTGTACTCCTCCAGCGTGGAGTACGCGTCCACACCCTTGGGCCAAAGCCTTAAAAACGTAGCCCAGGTGATGTTCGCCGATCTGGGCACCCGCATCTACTATACCCAGCACGGAGGCTTCGATACCCATGCAGCACAGATGCCTGTCTCAGCCAAGCTGTGGCATGAAGTGTCGAACGCAATTGGCGACTTTATGGATGACCTTAAAGAGCATGGCCGGGAGGATGACACGGCCATTCTGGTCTTCTCCGAGTTCGGCCGGCGGATCAAAGACAACGGCACCGGGACAGACCACGGCTCGGGCTCGATGGCCATGGTTATCGGCGGAGCGGTCAGGGCAGGGCTCTATGGGCAGTACCCGTCGCTAAGAGAACAGGACCAGGTGCAGGGCGACCTCCTTTTCAACAACGACTTTCGAGGCACCTACTCCTCCCTGCTCGCGCAGTGGCTGGGACTGGACCCTGTCCCAATAGTCAATGGCCAATTCGAGCAGTTTGAGCTGTTCAACGGCTAGACTCGCGGACCGGTTCCGTCAGAGCCGTCTTGGCCCCTGATACGGATGGAGGCTATTGTTCCTCGCCCTCTGTGACAGCAGGCAACATACGATCATCGCGGCTATTTTGGGGACAGATAGCCCATCTTTTCACTCAATCACTTTCCAGTTGGACGGAGTAGAATCGGCATAAGCGTTCAAGCCCCCTGACATTCGACGGGTGAACGCTTACCTTTCTTGGTCTGTGATTTGAGAAGGATACTCCTTCTCTCGAAAGGTGTCCCGTCTTATCCATTATTCACGTTAGTTAGTGATATGGAGTACAAGGTCACCACATACTATTGTTTTCCAGGCACGAGAAACGCAGGGCCTACAGATGAGTTCTTGAATCTGCCACCTTCTTTTTCCAGAAGGCCGAGCAACGCGCTCGATTCCAAAAAGGCTTCCACAAATTGGGGATTATCAGTGATTTCCTGGGAGACTTCTTCAGAAGTGAGAGAATCCTTTTCTAAAAGAGGGAAGATTCCTAACTTGATTCCTGCTCAAAGGCGAAAATCAACCTGCTCTAAAAGGACTTGGAATTGGAGCGTGACGTTCGTACTTTCCATTTCCCAGGGAGAAGTCAATTTGAACTGCACAGCACAAATGTTGAAGTCGGAGTGCCCGAACGATTCGGTCAACTGAAGGTCAGAATGAGATGCCCTAACTTGCCGTTAGGCCACTATCGGCAAGTTAGCCCAAGCCTACCGATACGATATTTTCCTGAGAGGAGCTTAGGACATAAGGATTCAGGAAAATTCTGCCAAAACGCCTGAAGGATTGACATAGAGGAATTGAGAGGTATAAATTGGATGTGCCAGATACCAGCGCATGTGGAGACCGAGAGATGAAGGCCGAAGGCTTGCCTCAATCCACATACAATGATCCACATACAATATCACGAGGTGAAGATTATGAAGTTTGGCCTCTTTTACGAGCTACAGCTCCCCAAACCCTACGATAAAGACACCTGGGACCCTGACGATGAGCTAAGGATATATCAGGAGGCGCTTGAGCAGATTGAATTGGCGGACTCGTTGGGATTCGATTATGTCTTCGCGGTTGAACACCACCATCTAGAGGAATACGCTCACTTATCAGCGCCTGAGATACTTCTGGCCGCCGCCAGCCAGAGGACCAAGAAAATGCGCCTGGGCCACGGCATTGTGCTCACGCCTCCACCATACAACCATCCCGCACGTGTGGCCGAGCGCATCGGCGCTCTCGACTTGATAAGCAACGGACGCGTGGAGTTCGGCACTGGCGAGTCCTCGTCGTGGAATGAGCTGGAAGCCTACCACGTCCCCTGGGACCAGAAAAAGGCCATGTGGGAGGAGGGCACGCGAGCGGTCCTCGGCATGATGACCGGGGAGCCATTTCCCGGCTTCGAGGGGCAATACGTCAGCTTCCCTCGGCGCAACGTCATTCCCAAGCCCTACCAGAAGCCTCATCCACCTGTGTGGGTGGCAGGAGGGCGACGCGAGACGATGCTGTTCGCCGGACGACTCGGTATGGGCTCCCTCGGCTTCTCCTTTGAGACTCCAGAAGAGGCAGAGGAGCGGGTGCTTACCTACTACCGCCTGATTCGTGAGGAGTGTCGACCAATCGGTGAGGCCATCAATCCGGCGCTATGCGTCCTCAGCCAGTTCGCGTGCGCGGAGACCGATGAAGAGGCCACCAAGAAGGCCGGTGATGGCGGTCAGTTCTTCAGCTTTGCACTGAATCATTTCTACAACCCCCTGAGCGGCCCATATCACGACCACGGTGGAACGAACGTATATCGGGAGTTCGTGGACACGCCAGAGGAGGAGCGACTGGCCCGCATTCAAGCCCGATCACAAGACCAGCTCGCCAATCTGGCGAAGGCAGAGCTAAACCTCGAACAGCTCAGACAGCAAGAGCCGACTGATGAGAACCAGCGTGCCTTGTGGCGGTCGGCGGTTGCGGGTCTGGGCGTCGGAGCGGCCGTCGGCTCCCCGGACACCCTACGCGAGTTCCTCGGAAGGTACGAGGCTTCGCATCTCGACGTGATGCTATTCATTGCTCAGGCAGGGTCGCGCAAGCACGAGGACATCATGTCCTCAATAGAGCTGTTCGGCAAGAAGGTATTGCCGGAGTTCAAGGAGCGCCATGAGACCGAGCACAGGAAGTGGCGAGAGGAGCAACTCGATGGCGTTCGCTTCCCCATAAGCTGCTCCGTCTAATCAAAGAGCGCTTATAGGCGCGAGCTATCAAGACAGAACAGGCCGAGGCCAGTGAGCCGAGGCCAGTGAGAGGATAGGCTTTACTCTTCTGAGGCTGTGGTAGGTGGCCTAGGGAAGGGTTCTCCAAGGAGGTTGACATGTCGAGCGCGCAGATAGAGCAGATTCAGGATGATGAGCTAAGACTGCTGATGGAGCAGGCCAATCAGCATCTGAACGCGGGGGAAAATCTGGAGTGCGTTGAGGTCTGCGCGGATGCCTACCTCAAGCTTTTGGAGAAACATCCGGAGGTGCTGGCGGCGCTGGAGAAAGTTCTGGCGGTGGAAACCGTCAAGAAAGAAATGGAAGTCGGTAGCCTGCGCTTCGCCCCTCTCATGTGGCCTCGACTGGCGGCTAAGCTCCACTTGATTGAGGGAAAGAAACCTGAAATCATCTTCGACCGGCAATACTTGGGTTTTAGCGAGGCCATCCAGTATTACGAGTTCACGCTCAACCTGGGCCTTGATGCTGAGAAAGGGACTCTGAATACGACGGTCAGGCCAGTGGGGACATAGTAGTCCGTCCTGTGAATTTGATGTATCGAAATACCCCCATCCGAACCTTCGCTCTTTCCGTGGAAGCACAGGGGAAAGAGACTATATCCTCTCCCAGAGTCATGTCCCTGACATAGTGAAGTCTGTTCTCTATCTTCCAATGCCCCTCATGTAGCCCAACAACCTTACTGCTTCCGCCTCCAAGCTTGTTATGGCGTATCTGACGTCGGATGTGAGCTTGCCTTTTCTTTCCACTTCTCGTTCGACCTTACACACTAGTGGTTCAACGTTTTTGTATTGATGGGTAGAGTGACTTTAGCTTGATGCGCGCATCCTCGGTAGTGAAGCGCCAATCCACTCGTATCACATCCCGGTTGCGTTGATTCTGCCAAGCATTGACCTCGCCGCGCAGGATGTCTTGATTGGCAATCCGTCGGTCCAGGCACTGTCGAGCCAGCACACCGATCTCTATCTCCGCCATATTCAACCAACTCCCGTGTTTGGGAGTGTAGTGTATCTCCAGTCGCTCAGCTATACGCCTCGCCTCAGCAGGCTCGAATGCCTCGTATAGCGAGGACAGCTTGTGAGTGTTGAGATTGTCCATTACCAGCACGATCCGGTCTCTGTCAGGGTAGTCCTCGTCGACCAGTTTCTTTATCACATGCGCCCAGTCCACCTTCGTGCGACGCTCTCTGACCTCGACTCGGCGCCATCCGTCCAACGGTGCAAACAGCATGAACAGGCTGCTCACTCCATTGCGCTCGTATTCGTAGTCGTATGCCGCCGATAAGCCGGGCGCTGCGGGACGCGGCACTCGCGTCTCCTTGACTTGCTGTTTGCTCGTCTCATCCATGCACACCAGAACCTCATTCCCATCGTACGGCCGTTGGTAGACCTCCAGTACGTCTTCCATCACGTCTTCCATCGCGCACACAAACTCCGCGCTCTGACCGGGCGGGATGCACCAACTCTGCTTCAGCCACGGCTTCAGTTCGTTTTTTTTTTAAGCGCCTGGCGAACCGTCTCGGTGCTAATGGTCCCGACTATCTCACACTCGACCAACTGGTCAGCCAACAGCTTCAGGGTCCAACTGGCACGCCCCTCCGGCGGTTCCCCGCAGGCCATCGCTATCAACCGTGCTTCACCTTCGCCGTCCAGTCTCTTTTGACGCCGACGCAGTTGCTTTTTGCGATTCAGCGCAGACTCGACCCCCTCCTCCACACAGCGCTTGCGTATTCGCTCGACCGTTGACTGTCCCACACCGAGCGCGCTGGTGATGTCCGCGTCCTTCATTCCCCCGTCCGAGCGTGACTCATCGCTCATCAGCAGAATGCGCGCATGGGTCTGTTTGTACGCCGCAGCCCGACCGCGTGAGACCAAGGCGTTGAGTTCCTGTTGTTCGTCGGTAGTCAGTCTGATACGGTACTTCTTGGTAGACATCATGGTTCCTCCTCGGTTCAACGTTACGATTGAACCCCCAAGAGGAACAATGACTATCATGGTATTCATTTCAATGATGTTGGACCACTAGATTTGTCACAGACCAATCCAGGTAAGTTCTCAATGCATCGGTAGACCATAGCCGCCTCAGCCCCTGTCGGTCTCCGTGGCGATCTTCAGATTCAACATAGCAGTATTGCTCTCCTGCCACTGGATAGACAAAGGCCGTTTCTATGTCCTCATACAAAGTTGGCTGGTTGGCCTTGACTATCACCAGTTAGTCCCATCCAACGTTGACGGTCTCCTAGCAGAACTCCCGCTGGCAATATAGAGCATCCCCTGTGGTGACCTTCTCCTCTAGCTCCACCGTCTGGATCAGTTCATAAGCTGTCTTCAGTTCGCTCTTCCTTCCCCCTTTTGAGCCACCACCGACAAACACTACCAGTTGACTAATCTAAAAAACTGTGCTATATACCATGCCAGACCGTAAAGAATGTATAGTTCATCTGGAAGCTTGGGAGAGTTTGCACACCGTAGAGGTTATTTCGGATATCGGGTTCGGTAATTCTACGAAAGAGTGCGTCATATACGGTCCATCCCAGAGGGTTATCGCGAGAGGATGACTTTGAGTGTGCCATCAGGAGGCAGATCCAATATGAAGAAGGTTGTTAGCTTAATTAGTTTGATCGCCATCGCAAGTCTGCTCGTTGCGGCATGCGCTTCCTCCGAGGAGGGAGCGGGGGAGCAAACCAGTGTACCTGCAACTGCCGCAGCGGCGGCGATTGTTGCCACAACCGTACCGGCGGTGGTCCCAACTGTTGCCCCTGCGGTGCCGCCGCCGCTTTCTGCTCCTACAGGTACGCTCGTGTTGGGTAAGCAATCGGACGTGTGCGGAACCGACATCCAATGGAGTGGATGTCAGGCCACATGGATGGTTAGTACCAATGTGGGGGACGGTTTGGTCTTCGTGGACGAGAACCTGGTAACACAACCCATCGTGGCCGAAAGCTGGAAAACGCCCGATGACACGACCTGGGTTTTCAACCTCCGCGAGGGGGTAAAGTTCCATAATGGCCGTGAGATGGTCGCGGACGACGTGGTCTTCAGCCTAAACCGGCTGATGGATCCTGACGGCACGTCTTATTGGGGGAGAAAGGTGAAGGCGGCGGGCACGACGGTTGAAGCACTTGGCCAGTATCAGGTCAAGCTCACTACTCCGCAGCCCTACGGTGCCATGATGACGTTATTAGGGCACATGATGTCATCCATCGTTCCGAGCATCGAGTCGGCTAGCGGCGAGATAGATCTAGAAAAAGAGTTTTTCTCGGTTGGTCCGTTCAAAGTTACCGAGCACATCGAAGAGTCCGTGTGGAAGCTTGAGGCCCACGAAGAGTACTGGGAGCGAGAGCTTCTGGGGAAGAACTCGCCACGGGTAAAGAACCTGGAGTGGCGGATCATCCCTGACAACGCGACGCGGGTCGCCGCCCTGCGTACAGGTGAGGTGCAGATTATCTTCCCGGAAGACCCCAAAATGCTGGACACGGTTGGCAAAGATGAGAATATCACTGGGGTACAGCAGTTAACCACGAACTACTACCACATGCCGATTATTGCCGCGAGACCCAAACTGGGCGACGTTAGGGTCAGAAGAGCCATACAGCTGGCCACCGACCGCGAGGCCCTGGCACAAGTAGCCGCTTTCGGCTACGCAGTGCCTACGGGGCCGATATCGGCAGGGTTCAAGACGCTGGCCACTCCCTTCTCCGATCTAGAGGGCTATGAGTACAATCCAGAGGAGGCCAAGCGGCTCCTCAAGGAGGCTGGTGTAGAGGACCTTGAAATCGAGATAAACGTCACACCCTACATTCCCATGACGATAAATCTTGCCCAGGTAGTGAAGGAACAGTGGAAGAAGGCGGGCATCACCGCGAATGTTATGGTGCGGGAGCAACAGACTTGGCTTGACTATCTTCTCAATGGCAAATCCGACACATCGATCTCCTGGTGGGTCGGATATACGGACCCTGCGTTCAACTTTGTGCGGACCAAGGAAGAGTTAGTGGATAGATATGGACTCGGGGAGGAGGCGGCTGAGGAATTGGCGATGAAAGGGGACCAACTCATAATGGAGCCGGACCCCCAGAAACGGATGGAGCTCTACCGCGAGGTAGAGAAGCGGTGGGCCGAAGAGGCGTTCACGTCTATGCTGATCTCACGCAACAACTTCATCGCTTACAGGAACGACCTGATCACGAACGTCAATTTACAGCCGTTCGGGGAAGGTTATGGGGTTCCTCTCTGGCAAGGCATGAAGGTGGTTGAACTGATACGATAGTAGTCGCGCCTGGCTCCAAGTGGTGGGCCACTGTGTGCCAGCTAGGCTACTAAGCTAAGGAGCGAGCAACGTCCCCAGGGTCGAACATGTTTTGCACCGCGGGTCGAGCCTGGGGACTGCTTTGCAAGTTAGCTCACTAAATTCGGGTGAGCCTGGTGGAATCCACGAGTTGTGGTTCAACAAGCTCACCATGAACGGGAAGCACTCATCGCCCGCTCGCCTGTCCGACCCCCTTAAATGGAAAAATGAAATATCTTCGTCCCGACGCATCGGGATCCCGCAACTGGACGTCTCTACAGACCGATTCTTCGGAGAGCCTGTAGAAGGCCGCTTTTAATTGACTCTTTTTCTCAATTAGGAGATGCTGAGATGCTGACATCTGAGGAAAGGGAGCAGTTAGCCCTAATCTCCGGGCCGCGTGCCCGGCAGACTCTGTCTGAGCTTGTTCCGGGCGCAGAGAGGGTGGTAGGCAGTTCGGCCGAACTGGAAGAAGCACGCCGGGTGCGAGACCTACTTCAGCCCTTCGTGGACTCCTGTGAGCTGGAGCATTACCCTGCCACGACCTACATGCGTGGTCAGGGACGCCTTGAGGTGCTCGGCCCCGACCCTCTGGAGGTGCGTTGCGAGGTCAACCCTGTGGCGCCCAGCCGTTCTGGCGAGGGTATTCTGGTCGACGCCGGCAATGGTGGGTGGCCAGAATACCGCGCACTGGGTAACGTTGAGGGCAGGGTGGCTCTGGTCACCGTCGGCGACATTGGTGGACTGGCAAATGCCTTCAGGGAGGCCTACGTTCATGGTGTCACGGCCCTGGTGTATAACATCTCTGAAGTCCGGGATGACTTGATCTCGGTACACGGTGTCAATGTAGGCATACCCGCGCTCAGTGTCTCTAACCAGGACGCGGCCCGTATCCGGGAAGTCTTGTCACAGAACCGGGAGGTGCGCGTCCGATTCGAGGCACCCCAGGAGGCCACACAAAGCACCTCGGATAACGTCGTGGGGGTGATCCAGGGCACGCGCTTCCCCGACGAGGTGGTATATGTCACCGCTCACCACGACACATGGTTCCAGGGTGCAAACGACAACCTGTCCGGTGTGGCCGGCCTGGTGGAGTTGGCCCGCCTGTTCCATCGTTTCCGACCAGCGCGCACGGTACGCCTGATCAGCTTCGGCGGAGAGGAGTCGGGCACACCGTTCGACACTGATGCCCAGTACTGGGACAAAGGCTCCAAGGCCTACAGCGTGAGACACCAGGCCACCCTATCCGGCGAGGGCGAGGAGGTCCCTGTCGCGATTGTCAACGCGGAAATAATAGCCTACACCGACCAGACCGAATTCCTGACCACGCAGGAGTTGCTTCCACTGGTACGGGCTGCTGTGGGGGACCTGGACGGCCGAGCCGTTGCCAAGGAACCTGTCCAGGATTCTCAGTCAGCCTGGAGTGGTAGCGACCATCTGTGCTTCCACACTCTTGGCGTTCCTTCAGTGGTGATGTTCCCCCTGCAAGGGCATGGTGGGCCGGACCTGCCCTCTTACTGGAGCCTCTACCATACCGCAGCCGAGAACCTGGAGCGCGTGGACCAACAGGCTCTGGAGGCCAACATCCGGGCCTGGGCCCTGGTGAGCATTCGCCTGGCCAATCATGAGGGCGTGCCGGTAGACCTGAATGCCCTGGCCGAGGTGGCTGGGCGTGGGTTGGGCGCTCTTCCTGAGGGCCAAAGGCTACGCCAGGCGCTTCAAGAGGCCATCGGTCGCTGCAGCGACTCTGACGCCAGAAAGACATTGCGTCAGTCCCTTTCCTTGAGCCGATTGCTCCACCGCAACCTGTACGCCTTCCACGGCGCCCGAACGGTGCTCCGCGCTCCGGCCGCAGAGGAGGCCGTGGCCAAACTGGAAGAAGCGCGTCGTCTCCTCCCCCAGGACCGATCAAGCGCTGTAGAGGCTCTTTCTTCGATCCTCACTGCCGAAGTCTACCGCGAGTTGAGCGGCAGTGCCCTGGAGAGGCTGCGTCAAATCCAGGAGCGCGGTGCCGTGGTCTCACGCTTCCCCCCCTTCTGGCTCGACCTCTCTCAGGTTTGGCAGGCGCTGGAAGGCGAGGATGGTGTTTCCGAGGCCGAAGCGCTGTCTCTTCTGGATGACAAAGCCCAGGCCATCAGCGAGCAGGCCCGTTCGTGGGCGAGAGGCCTGGAGGCGGACCTGCACGCATTCCGCTAGCTAGTAGGAAGCGTACTCGCAATTTCTGAGGGTCAGCGGGTGCGCGAGGATGAATCTGACTTGAAGCATCGAGGGACTACGCCAGACCAGGAGGTTACAATGGGAGAACTAGACCTGTTGTCCAGTGGCATCGGTGACATCGCGCCGCAGATCCGGGAGCGCAAGATTTCCCCGGTAGAGTTGACTCGGGCGGCAATTGCCCACGCCGAACGTATGCAGCATGTATTGAGCTCTTTCATAACTCTTACCCCGGAATTGGCCCTTCGGCAGGCCCAGGAAATGGAGACCCTGCTGATGCGAGGCGAATACCTGGGGCCTCTTCACGGGATTCCCATAGGCCTCAAGGACATGATTCTCACCCAGGGAGTGCGCACCACCGACGGCGGCAAACCGCGGGAGAACTACGTGCCGGAGTGGGACGCCCCAGTAGTAGAGAGGTGCAAGGCGGCAGGAGCGATTCTCCTGGGCAAGGAAAACATGCACGAGATGGGCGCCGGATTCACCAGCGCCAATGCCTGGTACGGGCACGTGCGCAATCCATGGGACCTCGATCGCTTTGCCGGTGGTTCCAGTGGAGGCTCGGCGGCTAATGTAGCTGCATTTGTCACTTTCGCCTCACTGGGCACGGACGGGGGAGGCTCGGTGCGGCAGCCATCCGCCGTCTGTGGAATAGTGGGCCTGAAGCCGACCTACGGCAGAGTCCCCAACCGGGGAGCGCTTGAGGGTATGGATCCAGCCAACTTCCACATAGGCCCTCATACTCGCTCCGTACGCGACTCCGCCATCGTGCTTCGAGTTATCGCGGGCCATGATGCTCTCGATCCGTCCACCATCCCAATGCCGGTGGAGGATTATGAGGCCGCCCTCGACCGTAGCATTAAAGGCCTGGTCATGGGCATACCGTCCAACCACTTCTTCGAGCCTCTAGACCCTCAGGTAGCAGACGCAATGTCCAGGGCTATCTCGGTACTTGAGGAGTTCGGAGTAAAAACCAAGAAGGTGGAGATCAAACACACAGAGTTTCTGCCCGCAATAAGACTCGCCTCAGCGTCGAGCGTCGTGCAGTACGAATCCGATCTCAGGCGCGATCGCGAACAATTTAGTCCAGAGATCCGCACATCTTATCTCAGCCGACAATTTGTGTTGGCAAGTGACTTCATCAAGGCCCACCAGATGAGGAGGTTATTCCAGCAGGAATGGCTCAGAGTGATGCAGGAAGTCGACTTCCTGGTCACTCCTACGACGCCCTTGCTACCCTGGAGATTCGGCACCGATAAAGTTATGGTGGGCGATACGGAGGAGGACGTGTCCACCACGCCCACAGGGATTTCGGGCTGGATAATGGGCCGGAATACCAGCCCAGCGAACATCATTGGAGTGCCCGCTATTACGGTTCCCTGCGGGTTCTCCGAAGAAGGCTTGCCAATTGGCCTCCAGATTCTGGGCAGGCCGTGGGAGGACAGCTTGGTGCTCCGGGTAGCTCATCAATACGAACAGGCCACTGATTACTCGGGCAAGGTACCCGCAGTGGTGACCGAGCCGATGTCGTCTTCATGATGGATCGAGGCGATTTCCTGATCTTGACAGGCTTTGATGGACTCTGTGGAGGGTAACATGGCAGTCTCTAAGGAAACTCTCAGGAGAATGGTCGAGGAGATGAATCTTATCCCCTTGTCCGACGAAGAATTGGACCAGACCCTGCCCGAGGTGCAGGCCATGGTGGATGCGATGAGCGAGCTTTCAGAGGTTAATCTAGTGGAAACAAGGATTTCTCATGTTTTTCGAGCTGATCCAACAACCTAGCGATCGATCTGCGCAGCCATGTTAAGATTCCTGTACACACGGGCAGTCACAGCGCTGATCACAATCTGGGGTGCGTCATTCCTTGTGTTCATGGCAGTTCAGTTGGCACCAGGTGACTTTGCACAAAGCTATCTTGGGTACCAAGCCTCTAGCGACCCGGAGTTGCTCGAGGCGGTAAGAAAGAAATACGGACTGGATCGCCCCATGATTGTCCAATACGCGGCCTGGCTTGGCAATGCCTTGCAAGGTGACCTTGGGATCTCACTACAGAGCCGCGAATCCGTGGCACGTGAATTGATAAACAGAGGTCGCGTAAGCATGGAATTGGCCCTCCTTGCGACGCTGTTCTCGGTGATTTTAGGTATACCCATCGGCCTTGCGGCAGCGGTCTGGAGACATCGATTCACCGGCGTTGTTATGCAGGCATTAGCCATTCTGGGGCTGTCCATCCCGAGCTTTGTACTGGGCACCTTTCTGATTTTCATGGTGTCTAATTGGAGCCTCGGGCTTCCTGTGTCGGGCTATGTTCCCATCACTGATGATCTGTTCGGTCACTTTGGCTCTATGCTTCTCCCCTCCGTGACACTCGGCGCCATCACTATGGCGGTAATTGCCCGCTTTACGAGATCCAGCGTCTTGGATGTGCTGTCCCAAGATTACGTGAGGACGGCGCACAGCAAGGGCTTACAAGCCAGGATTGTGATGGTGAGGCATGTGCTCCGCAACGCGCTGATTCCAACGGTAACGGTTATCGGCATAAACGTGGGATACCTAATGGGTGGGACCATCATCGTAGAGGTGCTGTACTCGTTGCCTGGAATGGGGCGTTACGTCCTGCGAGGCTTAGGCTCTCGGGATTTCCCCGTAGTTCAAGGTACAATACTGGCAGCGTGCGCAATCTTCGTGATCGCCAGTCTCGCCGCCGATCTCATCTATGCATACCTCGATCCACGGATAAGATACTAGTGTCCCGTATGTTGCTGCCTCGGAAGCCCTGATTTATGCAATGGCCTACCGAGTCAGCACACGAGATAACCCCTATCGGAAGTTGAGATTAGCATGACCGACTTGATTGCCAGCGGAGTAAAAGACAGGCGTAACCGCGTGCTGATCCTCCTCAGACGCGTCGGAAGCCCTGATTTATGCAATGGCCTACCGAGTCAGCACACGAGATAACCCCTATCGGAAGTTGAGATTAGCATGACCGACTTGATTGCCAGCGGAGTAAAAGACAGGCGTAACCGCGTGCTGATCCTCCTCAGACGCGGGCCAACGAACTGGGTGCCTACCCTTTGCCTGCTATACCTGATAGGTGCGTTCGCAATTGCCTGGATTGGGCCGAGCCTTGGGACCGGCGACCCAGAAACGATGTATCCAGCCTATTCATTCACTTCCCCTTCGGTAGAATACCCTATGGGCAATGATTACCTGGGTAGGAGCGTTCTGTCTCGCGTGGTTTTTGCACTCCGCGTATCTCTGGTTCTCTCCGCCGTATCTGCCATGCTGGCGGCGATAGCGGGCACGTTCATCGGGATCACGGTCGGTTACCTCAAGGGGTGGGCGGATGAGATTGTAATGCGGATTATGGATATCCTGTTTGCGTTTCCGTCAATACTGCTTGCTATCCTTATAGCCACGGTTCTCGGGCCAAGCATATACAGCGTAGTGGTGATAATCTTCGTGATATCCTTGCCGTCGTTCACCAGAATGGTTCGCGGACCGACATTGAGCATCTGTGAGACAGAATACGTTTCAGCCGCCCAAGCAGTAGGAGCCAGCCGTATACGCATAATCTTTCGACATGTGCTACCAAACGTGATGGCCCCCATACTGGTGCAATTCTCTTATGCCTTATCCGTGGCGCTCATAATTGAAGGCTCTCTTAGCTTTCTAGGCCTGGGTGTACAACCGCCTACGCCGTCCTTGGGTTCCCTCTTGTTTGACGGAAAGAAGTACATGGAGTTGGCCCCGTGGATGGTGCTCTTCCCTGGAGCCATACTGGCATTGGCCGTCGTGAGCATCAATGTATTTGGCGACTGGTTGAGGGATTACTTCGATCCTAGGCTGCGCGGATCCAGGTAGCCATAGACGCTCTCCTGTGCTTGAGGTGGATACATAACAGGCATTGAAGAAGGTCTTGATCAAAGGCACTGCCTGCGACACGAAGGGCATAGACTCCGTGAAAGGCGATGGTGGTTGTGTCCTGATGGACCCATGGAATGGGTATGGCGTAGACTTCCAGGGCCTTTAGCGCCGCCAGGGTGCCGAAGAGGCGGTTCAGACCAGAAGCGAACAGGGAGTCGAGAACACGGCCCAGTCTATTATCGCTGAGGGACTCGGCGGTCAGGCCTTGCCGCAAAAGCTCCGACATCCCTCGATCTCTAAGTCTCCCCCTACCCTGTACAGGGCATGTTCTCCGTCAAGGACCGAAAGGACCATGGCTTCAGCCTCTGGGCTTTAGCCTCTGCCGCAGGACATCACGTAGTCTGGGTGAGGTGGAATGAAGCCCGTCTATGATGGAGGCCACTTTTAGCTTGCGTAACATCCCCAGGATCAATGGCAGGTGGGCCATGGGTGAAATGGAGCTGACAGCGACGGCCATGATGATTATCCTCCCTGGGTAATGGTGTCCAGACGCCATCATAGCTGTCATCGCAAGCCATAGGCTAGACTCAGCAACTTTCAATAAAAGAACCTAAACTGTCATGCACTCTTGAACGTGGGCAAAGCTCGCTTCCGTGAGATGTAGCTGTCGTTTCCTGTTGACGGCTCTCCCTTGGGATTCCCGTTAAAACCATCTTATGAAGGTTATTCTTGAGAATACTTTCTGGAGATTTTTTTGTCTTTCCTAATCCCGAGCGTCGGAAGCAAACCGATCAAGCACATTCTTCGTTATGCGGGACACATTATTGTCGTAGTTGTTATGGGAAAGGCTCCCGCACCAGGCTATGGAACCCACCGAGAACACTCCTCCTCCACCTGGCCCCTCGAAGTACACCAGGTCTGTTCTAACCAAGGGATTTTGACTTCCCCCACGCCGCCTTCCACGCGAATAGTCACCGACCGACTCAGCTTCAATAATAAGCTGGTATTGGTCTGAAAAACCCGTAGCACTTGCCAGAACCAGGGCGTGGGGAGGGGTACCCAGACTATAGTCTGCCCGGTCGATCTCAACGCCTCCGGCGCCGCCCTGCTTCAGACCAAAGTTCCCGATGACTTCGTCCTTTCCAATACCTTCAAAGATAAAGGCGGCCCGCGGATCGTAGCTGTCCTCCAATCGGTGATACGGCATGCTAAAATCGAATCCACTGCCTGTCGAGGAGCCTACGCCTAACATGCGCCCCGACGGCCGGCCTCTGGCATTCCAATTCATCCCCGGCTCGCCTGTGAAGCTGTGGTTGTATTGTCCCGCTTCATCGTGTGGCCGTGCGGCCGACCGACGCATCTCAATACAATGCGTGCTGTCCGGAGGAAACGACACTACTGAGAAGAAGCCGTTACCGCCCAGGTACATGAGGCTACCGCCACCAGCCAGATACGTCTCCATCGCGTCGAGGCCCTGTGCCGACCAGTATTCGGGATGGCCTCCCGTTACGACCACGTTATAGGGCCTAAAGAGCTCCGCGCCTTCTCGTTGGACATCTTCGTCGGTGGCCACGTCGTAGTCGTACCCTTGCTCATCCAGCCAGTCCACCAGGTGCAAGTCCCCGTTGAACTGCCAGGGACCGCCTCTGCCCAAGTTGAGATACCAAAAGTTGTATTTGGGGCGCATGGTCAGGTTGGGGCGGAGGCGGGAGGTGTAGAACACTGGGGAGCCATCGGTATGAACGTCATAGGTGCTATTGAGGTGGTTCTCTTCGATGAACTTGTCCTGCGAGGTGGTGGGCACCCACCCAACCCGTCCGGAATACTCGGTTCGGGGATACGAATGGTTGTTGGCGTAGGTGAGATAGCTATTAGTGGGCACCAAGAACAGTATCTTGGATGAAGAGGCGCCATTTGCCGGGCGGACAAAGAACGGAACATAATCCTCGGAGTCGCCCTCCGTAAGACGGGCACCGTACACACCGCTCTTGAGGTCCTGTGGCACCTGGAACTCAAAGCTGACATCCCATCGGGCGTCATCCAGGTCATCGTCGTGAAAGTGAATGGCTCCATACTCCTGGGGAGCCAGGTTGAAGTCGAGATAGTTCGCTGACCAGTTGTGCCCTTTCATGGCCCGGGTGGGTCTGTTAACTGTGTGGCCATGAAGGCTGTTGTTGGAGCTATCGGTGACTTGGTCAGAGGAGAAGTCTCGAGCGAAGTCCCAGGCTCCAATGAGGCTGTCCCCGAACTCTGATGGCGAAGCGCCGTCCCGGAGCGATTCAAGCTCCTGTAAGCTCAGGCCGCGCCCGAAAACCGCCGGTCGGTCGATTTTACCGTTGTAGAGGCCAGATATGTCAGGCCTAGCGGATTCCTCTCCCTCGCAATAGCCGGCCATGATGAGTGGCATGCTATTCTCAGCGATTCCCAACCGCCCGATGTCTTTCTCGACCACCGCAGCAGTCTCATCCATGGGCCACATGGTCTTTGGTTGTTGATACAGCAAAACCCTTCCAGTAGCTGCGTCATAGGATGCAGCCACAAAGTACCAAGAGGGCGAGTGCAAGGACGGCGCGCGCAGAGGCACACCGGTGGAAATGCGCTCCACCCGCCCATCGCTGCCCCCGATCCATAAGGATAGGCCATTGTCGCCGTCCAGGACCAGTCCGTAGCCTGTGCCACTGGAATCCGACCACTTGGTCAGGAGTCCTTGCGAGCTCTTGGAAGGGGTAGTAGAAGAGATCCAGGCCAACACCGTGAAGCTCTCCTTCAGTCGCAAGAGCAGGTGGTCCGGGACGACGGCGTACGACCCTATCACTAGCTTCTGGAACTGACCCGAAAATGTCCCAACATTCTGGACTAGTCTCTCCTTGAAACCCGGCCCCTCGGGGTTGAGGTCACCATGAATCAGTCGCACGATATCGGCCTGGTAGCTGGGGAGCTTGCAGCTCACCATGAAGTGAATAGTATCCCCTGCACGGACGCTGAAACGGTCGGCATAGCCCACTATATCCATTGCATCCCCCTGTGTTCTAAGACTTTCTCGTTGAGCATAATAACACCGGACTAACCAATCGGCAAGAGCCTTGATGAGTCTGGTGGTTGCTATACATTCGCCTCCTTGCCATCGAGGGTGGCGTACTCTCTTCCTGACCACATTCTTCTCCCCTGGTATCGTAGACCGCGCCTCCGTGTGAGCACATAGCGGCCGATGCAGGCCGCATGAGGCAACGCGTCCTATCGCGAAGTAGAATCAGGTCAATCGAACATCAGATATCGCTCCGTTTCATTATTCAAGGGGATTTCGAAACGGTAAGTATCCTAGCCATAGGTGTAACAGTCTTTGGTCAGTGTCTTAGTGCTCGTCAGCAATTTAAACCACCGGAACATCGGAGCTAAACCGATCAAGCACGTTCTTCATGATGCGGGACACATTATTGTCGTAGTTGTTATGGGAAAGGCTCCCGCACCAAGATATGGAACCCACCGAGAACACACCTCCACCATCTGGCCCCTCGATGTACACCAGGTCGCCTCTAACCAGGGGACTTTGGGTCCCTCCCAGTGGTGCTCTAAAGGGTACCTCCTCATCAGGGCTAACTTGGTACTCGTCCGAAAAACCGGTAGATGTTGCCAGGACCAGGGCGTGGGGAGGGGTACCAAGATTGTAGTCCGCGCGGTCGATTTCAATACCTCCGGCCCCGCCCTGCTTTAGACCAAAGTCCCCGATGACCTCGTCCTTTCCGATGCCTTCAAAGATAAAGGCGGCCCTAGGGTCGTAGCTGCCCTCCAATCGGCGATAAGGCAAGCTCTTGTCGAATCCAATGCCGGAAAAGCCTACGCCTATCAGCTTATACTCCGGCCGGCCCCTGGCACGCCAGTTCACACCTGGCTCGCCAGTGAAGCTATGGTAGAATTCTCCGAGTTCTCCCTGTCCCAGCGGAGGGCCTGCCGTTCGACGCATCTCGATACAATGCGTGCTGTCCGGGGGAAACGATACTACCGAGTAGAAACCGTTGCCGCCCAGGTACATGAGGCTACCGCCACCGACCAGATAGGTCTCCATCGCGTCGAGTCCCTGTCCCGACCAGTATTCGGGGTGGCTTCCCGTCACGACCACGTTATAGGGCCTAAAGAGCTCCGCGCCTTCTCGTTGGACATCTTCGTCGGTGGCCACGTCGTAGTCGTACCCTTGCTCATCCAGCCAGTCAACCAGGTGCAAGTCCCCATTGAACTGCCAGGGACCCCCTCTGCCCATGTTGGGAAAGGAAAAGTTGTATTTGGGGCGCATGGTCATGATGGGGCGACGGCGGGAAGTGTAAAATACTTCGGAGCCATCAGTATGGATGTCATAGGTGCTATTCAGGTGGTTTTCTACTATGAACTTGTCCTGAGGGGAGACGGGCCCAGGCCATTCGGTAAGATATGGCATTCGGTCGTACATATGGTTGTTGGCGTAGGTGAGATAGCTATTAGTGGGCACCAGGAACAGGATCTTGGATGAAGAGGCGCCACTTGCCGGGCGGACAAAGAATGGAACATAATCCTCAGAGTCGCCACCCGTAAGACGGGCACCGTACACCCCACTCTTGAGGTCCTGTGGCACCTGGAACTCAAAGCTGACATCCCATCGGGCGTCATCCAGGTCATCGTCGTGAAAGTGAATGGCCCCGTACTCCTGGGGAGCCAGGTTGAAGTCGAGATAGTTCGCTGACCAGTCGTGACCCTTCATGGCCCGGGTGGGTCTGTTGACTGTGTAGCCGTGCAGGCTGTTGTTGGAGCTATCGGTGGCTTGGTCAGAGGAGAAGTCTCGAGCGAAGTCCCAGGCTCCAATGAGGCTGTCCCCGAACTCTGATGGCGAAGCGCCGTCCCGGAGCGATTCAAGCTCCTGTAAGCTCAGGCCGCGCCCGAAAACCGCCGGTCGGTCGATTTTACCGTTGTAGAGGCCAGATATGTCAGGCCTAGCGGATTCCTCTCCCTCGCAATAGCCGGCCATGATGAGTGGCATGCTATTCTCAGCGATTCCCAACCGCCCGATGTCTTTCTCGACCACCGCAGCAGTCTCATCCATGGGCCACATGGTCTTGGGTTGTTGATACAGTAAAACCCTTCCAGTAGCTGCGTCATAGGATGCAGCCACAAAGTACCAGAAGGCGCGGCGCAGAGGCACGCCGGTGGAAATGCGCTCCACTCGCCCGTCGCTGCCCCCGATCCATAAGGATAGGCCATTGTCGCCGTCCAGGACCAGTCCGTAGCCTGTGCCACTGGAATCCGACCACTTGGTCAGGAGTCCTTGCGAGCTCTTGGAAGGGGTAGTTGAAGAGACCCAGGCCAACAGCGTGAAGCTCTCCTTCAGTCGCAAGAGCGGGTGGTCCGGGACGACGGCGTACGACCCTATCACCAGTTTCTGGGACTGACCCGAAAATGTCCCAACATTCTGGACTAGTCTCTCCTTGAAACCCGGCCCCTCGGGGTTGAGGTCGCCATGAATCAGCCGCACGATATCGGCCTGGTAGCTGGGGAGCTTGCAGCTCACCATGAAGTGAATAGTATCCCCTGCACGGACGCTGAAACGGTCGGCATAGCCCACTATATCCATTGCATCCCCCTGTGTTCTAAGACTTTCTCGTTGAGCATAATAACACCGGACTAACCAATCGGCAAGAGCCTTGATGAGTCTGGTGGTTGCTATACATTCGCCTCCTTGCCATCGAGGGCGGCGTACTCTCTTCCCTCCAGGAGGCCCCCCCTTTGCCAAGGGTCGAGTCTGCTCTCTAGATCGACGGGTTAGGAGCTTTAGCTTTGCTGGATATCGACAAAATGATGGTAGAGGACCCTAAACGAGTGCCCATCTTTTGCAGGGTTCCACCCCATTCAGAGCATCGGGGCCTTGTCTTTCCCTGAGTGGACTTCAAACTGGATTCCTCGGACCACAAGGCCAGCTGCTCCGGTTCTTGACTGTCTTCTGACCCTGTTCGTCCAGTGTGGTCGTGTCTCCAGTTTCAGGTGGCTCTTCCCAGTCGATCCCTGTGGGGTATGCCCTATGACGCCGTGTCGCCTCCAGATGGGGGCAGCGAAAGTCGTTCCACTCGTCCGGACTTTGAATACAGTGCATTGATCTGCCTGTGGCAAGCCCTATGGCTGCAAGGCCACTAGGTGCCGACCACTTTCTCCCTGGTGGCAGAGAGCAGCACAGCCATGGGGCCACATACGCCTCGGGCAGTCCAAGCCTCTCGACCTCCTCCGTCGCCATATGTCCAAGCTCACGATAGCCCTGGTTGATTGCAAGCGCGCTGGCAGTGTAAACTGGAGTCTCTGCCTGTCTCCTGCCATGCTCCACCGACTGTCTCCACTCCTCACCGAGATAGTCCAATGGGCAGGAGATTTGAAGGAAGGGAGGGCCTTTTATCGCTGAGAGGTCTTTTGTTCCATCGGGCCCTATGTAGTCCGAGTAGAAGCAGCACCTCCAGTAGGAGGCTAACTCCTCTGGCAGGCCCATGTTGGCCAACTCCTGGACTGCATGGTTGTGTGTCTGGGAGTGACTGCCTGATGCAAGCCACTCCCATGTCTGTTGAGGTCGCATATCCAGAGAGAATCCCAGTGATTGACGGGCCTTTAGGATGGAGCCGTCCCATTGGGGCATCCAGTGGTGTATGAGACGCTGTAATGTCTGGGGATGCATGGAGCCGCCGTCCTGTTGGCTTTGTTCGTATCTAAGGTTGTGAGTAGCTGGCCTATGAAGCTAAGCAGGAAGGGTAAGAGGGCCTTAGCGTCTAACAACAAAGGGTTAATGATAGTATATCCTGAATGCATCATAGTCTCTATTAATCCTCCCTCTTGATGGGGGGGAGGGTTTTCTCAAGAGTAAATCTAAATGTTGTAATTGCGTACATTTCGTCACGGGTCTGTAGAATTGTTTCATCCCAGGCAGGAAACCAGTGGATCAGTCGCTACAAGGTCTCGGGTCGCATCAGAGCATGTCCTCCGCTTTATGCCATTTTAGCCACTGACCAACTCCCTTTCCAAGGTGAATCGGAATGCTGTGATTGCGTCCGCAGTGTGCTAGCTCTGTGATACAGTTCATCCCACGCTCGGTGCGACTGAAAGGGAGCTTCTGCGCACCTCTCGGCTAGCTCATTATGAAATCTAAGATGGCGATTTGAATCGACAACCCCTGGTTGTGATTCAGCCGTTCTATCCACCATGAATAAACGAAAGCTGTTATGAAAGAAGTACCAACGATCGTTATCCTCGATTCGGAAATAGTGAGCAAATTTCCGACGCAGCTGACGACCTAGTATGTCATATCCTGGCCAGGTCTCTACCCAAGTCAGATCTATCGGTCCTCGCATGGGTGCCATCAAGCCGAGGAGGTGAGTTAGGTCGTCATCGTCTTCGAATTGCCTCCAATAGCTATGGCACTGCTCATCAATGTCGCCATCAAAACGCTCTGCGCTCTGGAGTACTTCATCAAACGCATCAGCATCACTCAAGGGTTGAAGGTGATTCAAGAGGTAAGCTAGGGCAAGAGGATGCCCATCAGAGAGGATATAGATTCGCTCTTTTTGTTCGCTCGAGCATGTTACCTGGAGGGCCACTGAATCGATCATTTTGAAGACCTCTTCTCGACCAAGTGGGGCCATTTCGATTATTCGCCCTTCCCGCCTTACGCTGGCCTGCACTCGGTCTGGAAGAGGCCCTACAGTTTGACTACCCAACAGAATGATCACTCCATCGGGATCCTGCCCCGGCAAAGGTAAGTCATCCATAAGAGAACGATCCGGTCGTTGTTCCCTGGCTATGTGATCCAGGCCGTCAACCAGAATCACCGTTTTCCTGCCGCTTGATTGCCAGTCATTATGAAGCAATTCAAGTTGTTCATGGAAGCGGGGGAGTAGTTGGTTGCGATCGAACTGACTTGCACTTTGGCCGACTCTGAATCCCTCACGCTCGAGAGCATAAACAATGTCATGCAGGAAATTGTTGGACTCCCCTCGTAGCGGTATGGGGTCGTGGGAATCAGGCACATAGGCGTAATATCGAATCACCCGTTCAGGGCGGGATCGCAGCATCTTGGTCAGTAGCGTGGATTTTCCAGCACCCGGCGAACCTATTAGGGCAACGTAACCTCCAGGGAGTTCATCCAACACCTCTGCTAATTTCTGTTCAGTCGCTTCCATCGGCTGATAGAGGACTTCATTCACTGGAAACTCGTGGCGGCTAATGAACTCGAATCGTGATCTCCAACCCAGGCGCAAAAGGAGCTGATCGCGGTTCATCTCGATAATCCGCTCAGGACTGGTTGCAGCACCGAAAAGATTCTCTGTAATGTGCTCCAGGTCGTTCTTAGCTATCTCACTGTCTTGAGTCGTGGCATTCAGCGATCCAAGAATCTGATAATCAAATTCCAGTTCGCAGTCTCGGACAAAGTCATCAAAATCTTCTTCTGAAAGTCCGCTCGCTACCTTCAGGTTCCCCCCAGGTGTTCTTTCATTCCTGTGGAATGGGGAAGCTTGAGCCCAGAGGCGCATCATGAGCAGGTAGCCAGGCCTGGTTAATAAACGCCGCAAAGTGCTTAGGGGAAGGTGGAGGTTCTTCGATAGGTAGAATAGCGTTATTGCTGGATGAGGAACTCTGGTTGGTTACCAAGTGCACGACGATCCGACGGTTAATGTATATCTGTTTGAGATCGAGCCAGCCCTGTGCAAGCTGGTTAATAATACTGGAGCTGTCAACTGAAGATGAGACGAGATCACGAAACGAAAGCGTGCCTCCATACAGGCTCCACTTGACCTGGTAGGCATCTACTCGCGACTGTGTGCCTAGTTGAAATCGTCCACCCGACCAGCCTTCGGATCAGCAACGCGTATCCACTCCAGTGTTTGGTCGCGAAGACTGAGCAATATAAGGGACGCAGAGATGCGGTACTGGGCAAAAAGTCCAATAACCGCACGACGTTCACCCTCGGCTGGTGGAGTTAAGGACGATGATGTAGGCTTATTGACGGCTTGCTCGAAGTGCAGAGCTGATGCGCGTTTATCGTCGGCTGGTTCTTTATTCATAAATTGAAGATAACGCAACAGGCCCTACGGTCAACGATTTATTGATTCATCAGATGCTGAAAGGGCAGTTACAGATTGAGCAGGGTCACAAATGTAGCGAAGAGGTGCATCCGATTCGCTTTCACGTATTGGGCTCTCTCAGAACCCTAAACCGAGAGCCGATTAAGCGCGTCAAGGTGGCAATATGGCTATGCCGGCTGATAAATCCTATTTCCGAGAAAAGGTGAGGCTTGGCAGTGATAATTCGTATCTGGACTGTTCTTGTGGTCAATCGTAAAATTGGAAAGGCACAAAAATGCTGCCAACATCACTATCAGGTCATAGCGTCTGAAGGCATTGTTTGCCATCCCCCAATACTCGCAGAGGTGGTAAATGGTCGTAAAAGGTGAACGTCAAGTGAAGAACTATGGCAACTCCTGCTTGACTTCCGCTGGGATGAGGCAAGCGACAGGTTGAGATGGAATCGAGAGGGTAGAGTGGAGATTGACAACCGCAATGCTTAGCCTTATAGTCGGTGGCATCTAACGTTGTCTAATTTATGAGATGCACTTCCACAGGGGAAATTCAGGATTAGGACTCCATTCATACTAGGTTGTGTTGACATTTCATCTGAGCCATATGAGAGCACCGACGAAGTTCAAGAATCCCAGGAAACGCGATGACAGCTTGTCAAAGCGAGAGAAGATATGCCGGTAGTGCTTGATCTTGTTGATGAAACACTCCACAAGGTGGCGCTCTCGGTAAAGGTACTCATCATACTCTCGTGGCGTCTTTCGATTTGACCGAGGTGGAATCACAGGTAACGCGCCCCTGCCCAGGATGCATTGGAGAAAATCCATCGAATCGTATCCCTTATCAGCAATCACATGCTCGGTTTCGAAATCAGCAATCAATGCCTGTGCCTGGGTGATGTCGTGACGTTGACCTGCTGTGAGCTCAAAGCGCAACGGGTTGCCCAATCCATCCACGCTCACGTGGATCTTGGTACTGAACCCGCCTCGGCTCCGGCCAAGAGCTTGGGCCGATTGGCCACCGTTTTTTTGGAGGCTCCAGCAGCACAGGGATGAGCGCGAACCACAGTGCTATCACAGTGCTATCACAGTGCTATCACAGTGCTATCAATGATGACATGCTCCATATCGGGGTCTTGCACAAAATGCTGATGCATTCGTTCCCATACACCCTTTTCACACCAGCGTGCGAAGCGCTTATATACGCTGTTCCAGTGACCGTAGTGCTCAGGCAGCAGTCTCCAAGGAGCACCACTTCGTGCCATCCACAGGATGGCCTCGACGTAGCGCCTGCAATCGTCCTCCTCTCCAACGTAGAGGTCTGGGCATGAGCGCAGAAATTCAAGGATTTTCGACCATTGTTCATTGCGTAATTCAGTCGTTGACATGTATCCATTATGCACCAAATGTCAACACAACCTAGTGAACTTGCAAGAGCAGCGTGTAGTCAGGATGATACACCAATGATGCTATATTGCATTGGAGTCAGTAATGTGAGGAAATAATGCCAGAACAAACGCTCTTTCCTGTAACTGTTGTAGGTAGCTGGTCCAGACCTCCCTGGCTAATTCGGGCGCTACGGGACTGGCAAGACGGTAATATCACCAAAGAGGAATTTGACAAAGTCGCGGACGAGGCTGCACTTCTGGCCGTCAAGTACCAGGAAGACGCAGGGGTCAACATCATCACGGACGGAGAGCAGCGCCGGGATAACTTCTACTCCTTCGTTGTCGCCAAGCTCAACGGCATGAAGCTAATGAAGGTCTCGGAGCTTATGGACTACATGAAGGACAGAGCGCGCTTCGAGGAAGTCCTGCGAGCGCTTGACGTTCCCGCCTTCGCCATAAAGAGTCCGATCGTTGTAGACCGCATCACTCCGCGAGATGGCCTCGCCCTGGACGAGGTTGACTTCCTGAGAAAACATACGACCAGGCAGATTAAAGTGCCTTTGCCGGGGCCTTATCTTTTGCTCAAGTCAAGCTGGTTCGAAGGGCTGTCAGACAAGGCGTACCCGACCGAAGACGAGCTATCCAGGGATATAATCCAGTTGTTACGCAACGAGGTCATTTCGTTAAAAGAGCGAGGGGTGGATTTCATTCAGTTTGACGAACCTACGCTGTCTCAGGTGGTTCTCGGCGAGGAAAGTACGGAAACCTTCATGTGTGCTGCGATGGCGAATCGAAAGGACCCTTCGGAAGAACTAGAGTTGGCGGTGCGTCTGATGAATGAAACCGTGGATGGCCTCGACGGAGTCCGCTTCGGCGTACACGTATGTCGCGGAAACTGGAGCCGGCGCGAGGATGTTCTGCTGGAGGGGAACTATGGCCCGATGCTTCCCTACCTTACTCAGATGAACGTTGACCAGTTGGTGCTAGAGTTTGCCACGCCCCGTGCTGGCGAGCTAGAGGTCTTCAAGGAATACGCAAACGAAAAGGAAATTGGCCTGGGAGTGGTTAATCCCCGAACCGACAAGATCGAGTCTCCACAAGAGATAGTCGATCGGGTGCACGAAGTCTTGAAGTATTTCGATCCAGAGAAGGTGTTCCTCAACCCCGACTGCGGTTTTGGAACTTTCGCGGAGCGAAACGTGAACACGGCGGAAATAGCCTTCCTCAAGCTCCAGTCCATTACCGCCGCAGCGCAGATACTGCGACAAGAGTTTGGCTAAATTAATGTGAAAGAGGAGAATATCATGACCGAAGCTACCCAGGGTGAGCTAAATGGACTCCATCCAGAGAAGCTGAGCGCGATTCTGGACTCATTCAAGGAAGAGGATGTCTTCAAAGCTGTAAGTGGACCATGGCGCTCGCGAGTGCGTTGGGAGAGCGGCTTCCGAGCAAAGGCCTATATGCGCACCCACGCGATAGAGATGGACGAACCGACTGATCTAGACGCAACAGACCTTGCGGCCAGCGCGCATGAGCAGCTTCTATCAGCTATCGGTGGCTGCATGACAGTAGGCTTCGTGCTGAACGCCACCAAGCGAGGGATCAAGATTCACGACCTGGAGATCGCCCTGGAGGGGAACTTCGAGAACATCCGCAAATGGGCTGGAGTAGACGAAGGAAACCCCGGTTATGGCGACATCAGCGCCAAGGTCTTTGTAAGGGCTGATGCCGACGAAGCGACGCTCCGCGACATCTGGCGGTTGGCCGTTGAGGGATCGCCAGTCACGCAGACCGTCGTCAGGGGTGCGAAGCTGACCACCGACTTCGAGTCCGTCTAGGCTTAGATGGTCACCCTGGTCGAACCATCGTGGGTCTTGGAGCGGCTTGGCGACCCAGGGATTGTCGTCCTAGACCCTGGTGGCAGGATGAAGTACCTTCGGGGACACCTTAAAGGGGCGATTAATCTCAATGTCGCCCGGATCTTTGGTGACAATGGCAGGCTCCTGCCGCCAGAGCAACTGGCAGAGCTTTTTGGCAGCGTAGGATTGGGTGACATGACGACGCCTGTGCTCTACGACTCCTATGATGGCCAACGCGGAGCTATGTTGGCCTGGGCCTTGGAGTACCTGGGCAGCTCTGACGTCCACCTCATGGACACCTTCTATGAAGGGTGGGTGGTGCAGGGACATGAGATATTCTATCGTCCGGTAGAACCCAGTCCCCGCGACTTCAGGATGCGGCTAACGCCCGGCGTCAGATCTTCGCTAGGGGATGTCAAGAATCACGGGGCCTCCAGGTTGTTAGACGTGCGCAGCTTGGAAGAGTTCACAGGGCAAACCGAGATAGATGCCAGGCCAGGGCATATACCTGGAGCGCTCAACCTCGTGTGGAGCCAGTTCCTTGGCGACAACCACTACTATCTGGACTCTGCCGAAGCCATCAAGGAGCGGTTGAGCGCCGTTGGAGTTTCAGAAGGAGACTCTGTGATCGCCTACTGCCGCGTAGGGATGAGAGCAGCGGTGGGCTATCTCGCCCTACAGCGGCTTGGGTACGATGTCCGACTGTACGACGGCTCGTACGCGGAATGGACGTCCGCGATGATGCCCGTGGAGACCTCGAATTAGCTTCAAGGCCCGGTTCACTCTGGAATTCAGAGAGAGATGTTCCAGCCCATGCGCAGAACGCATTGACATAAGTCAGGCCCGACGCTACGCTCACTAAGTCCATATCTTGTTCCCCGATATGAATATCAGTGCGGCTCCTCTAATAATACCAACTCCGTGTAAAGACGACGTATGATCTAATCCCAAAGAGTCTGTCTGTTTGTACTTAACCTTGATTACCCAGATGAGCTGAAGCAATGGTTGTCGTTCCTGTGCCGACTGTGATAGGACAATCTCTGATGCGCCACAACCCAGCCAGCTTCATATTAAGCCGCCGTCGCAGAGTCCTGGGAGATACCCTACCTCGCCACCAACTCCGCCTTACCTGCTATAATAGCCCCGCCATCGAGTTTCCACACGAACTCTGAATAGGATCGCTATTTAACGCTATGCCCCCTGTTACGCATCAGGCTCCCCGGTCGCTTATTTGATAATATGCACCGGGCTGATAGGGGACCCGAGCGTCTATTCAGAAGCGAACGACAGAGGTGGCACAGGTTAGGTATAATCGATACTATCAAGAACAGGCTGGCGTTAAAATGTTTCCCCGAACTATATTCGCCATTTCCCTTCTCATTGGTCTGGTTATTGCCTGTGCTAGAGGCTCTGACGCCTCTGGGCCATCGCCCAATCCTGCCTCCGCTACTCTATTCACTTCTGTATCGACACCTGGACCGTCTCCGATTCCTGCGCCTGTGGGAATGACGACTGACAGTTCTTCCTCAGGCCCAGTTATGCTTCCAGAGACTGTGTCTCTATCAGTGGCTGAGTTTCAGGGTCTAGTTCATCTAGGGGTCAAGGCGGCCATAGGTGACCTTCTGGATAAGAAGGGAGGAGATCTCAGTTTGATTCAGATCGAACGGGCGGAGCAAGTGACGTGGAGCGATGGCAGCCTGGGATGCCCCGAGCCGGGTATGCTTTACGTCCAAGTGTTGACACTGGGCGTCTGGCTCATTCTCTCGCACGAAGGTCAGGTGTTTGACTATCGCATATCTGGCTCAAATGCTCGCCTTTGCGAACAGAGCGAACGGCGAAACCCCCTTGACCACGAGCCCATTGTAGGGCTATGGTCCACTTTATCCCCTCTTCCCACAGCCCGAAGCGAGGTAGCTGCCGCTGAGCTAAACGGCAGGCTCTACGTCTTTGGTGGATTCGGAATACGCGCTGTTGCTAACGAGGAATACGATCCCGTTGCTGACATCTGGCAAAAGAGAGCGCCTATTCCGCAAGGGGTGAATCACGCCGCGGTGGTGGGCTTGGAAGGAAAGCTTTATCTGATCGGAGGATTCGATAGGGAATTCCAGCCTCTCGACACCGTGTGGGAGTACACACCGCTCTCCAATACATGGGCGCAGAAAGCCGACTTGCCTACGCCGAGGGGCGCTCTTGGGGTAGCAGTAGTGAATGGAAAGATTTATGCCATTGGAGGAGTGGGAACGCAAGGGGATATGAGAACGAACGAGGAATACGACCCGGCGACGGATACATGGCGCTCCCGCTCTCCGATGCCTACGCCGAGAGACCACGTCGCCATCTCGGTTGTAGACGGCAGAATTTACGTAATCGGGGGGAGGTTGCGCAGTTTTGCCATTAATCTGGTCAAAAACGAAGTATACGATCCGTCGACGAACAGGTGGGAGGAAAAGTCGCCCCTTCCCTCACGTAGAAGCGGCATCGCTGGGGCGACGGTGAACGGAAAGGTTTACGTTTTCGGAGGCGAGGGGGTGAATGGAACCTTCGATGAAAACGAACGCTACAACCCGATTACGGACTCCTGGCAGGCGATGCCTCCAATGCCAACGGCAAGGCATGGTCTGGGAGCGGCGGCCTTGGGTAGCAGGATATACGTACTGGCAGGAGGTCTGACACCGGGAGGCTCCCGAAGCACCCTCAACGAGGTGTTCATTTCGCTACCGACAGAAGAACGCTAGCACAGCCCCCTTTGATTAGGCCGACTCTGCGAGTCAGTGTATCTCAGTCATCTCAACTCCACTTTGGCCCCTTTACTTCACCACAAAGACAAGCCATCCTTTGCGGTGACAGCTCGCCTGAGGCACCTGTCCTTATGATGCGCGCATTACAACTTAGAGGGCGCGGGTGACGTCCAGGGGAAGGCCATGCTCAAACAACTTTCTCCGGTTGCTTGGCGGCACGTCAATTTGTATGGGCACTACGAGATTCGCAAAGTGCCAGAGACGATCAACATAAATGAGATTGTCCAGAAGTTAGCCCAGGTTCCAATCAGACGAGTCCTTACTGACTAGGTTGTGTTGACATTTCATCTGAGCCATATGAGAGCACCGACGAAGTTCAAGAATCCCAGGAAACGCGATGACAGCTTGTCAAAGCGAGAGAAGATATGCCGGTAGTGCTTGATCTTGTTGATGAAACACTCCACAAGGTGGCGCTCTCGGTAAAGGTACTCATCATACTCTCGTGGCGTCTTTCGATTTGACCGAGGTGGAATCACAGGTAACGCGCCCCTGCCCAGGATGCATTGGAGAAAATCCATCGAATCGTATCCCTTATCAGCAATCACATGCTCGGTTTCGAAATCAGCAATCAATGCCTGTGCCTGGGTGATGTCGTGACGTTGACCTGCTGTGAGCTCAAAGCGCAACGGGTTGCCCAATCCATCCACGCTCACGTGGATCTTGGTACTGAACCCGCCTCGGCTCCGGCCAAGAGCTTGGGCCGATTGGCCACCGTTTTTTTGGAGGCTCCAGCAGCACAGGGATGAGCGCGAACCACAGTGCTATCACAGTGCTATCACAGTGCTATCAATGATGACATGCTCCATATCGGGGTCTTGCACAAAATGCTGATGCATTCGTTCCCATACACCCTTTTCACACCAGCGTGCGAAGCGCTTATATACGCTGTTCCAGTGACCGTAGTGCTCAGGCAGCAGTCTCCAAGGAGCACCACTTCGTGCCATCCACAGGATGGCCTCGACGTAGCGCCTGCAATCGTCCTCCTCTCCAACGTAGAGGTCTGGGCATGAGCGCAGAAATTCAAGGATTTTCGACCATTGTTCATTGCGTAATTCAGTCGTTGACATGTATCCATTATGCACCAAATGTCAACACAACCTAGTTCTTCTTTGAGATTTATTGTATCTCCCTTTTTCTTTCCAATGAGGCGAGTTGCCAGAGAATTATTGGGAGATAGCTCCCCTCGTGAAGCTTCGAGCGGATCTTCGTCCAAGATCGTGTATATCCGCCTCTGTCCGCCACGCTTCAGATGAACGGTGCAGTCTATATCAGCTATAGCAGGTCGAAAATCTAATTCTTCGCCTTGCTCAACGTCTAAGAAATATTGGACATAGGCAACATGGACCTCTGGATTATTGAAGTCGATTCTACGCGCACGATAAACTAGCGGTAGACCTTCACCAAGTCCTGTAATTCTCCTCATTAATGCGACTTCTATCAGGGTTTGGGCATCGTCTTTCATGTCCTCATATTCAATCAGTTGAATGACTTCTTTCGCCGCTTCCGATTCCCTGCGGCGCAACTTTGCGTTGGCTAATCGGAGCTTATGTAATGCCTTTCGTGGCTCAAGGTCCACTAGTCCAGTCAGGATATTTTCAGCCTGCTCAAGGTCGCCAATAAGCTCAAGCACCAAGACCTCAACTTCAGAAACCACCGGGATGGGAAGACCATCTCCTCTAGCCGTCCTCGCAAGTTTCAGTGCATCCAGGTAGTATCCTGCATTGAATAGCGAGGTCAAATAGGCTCTGAATGTGGAGTCGTTGGCGGTTGTATCAACTATGCCCTCGTAAATTTCGGCTGCTTCAGCATATCTTTTTTGCTGATAAAGTGATTCTGCTAATTGAAGAGCGATGCGATCCCTTTGATTGTTTTGTGCATAGCTCATGCCCTCACGCATTAGTTCAAAAGCATCATCCACGTCACCATCCTGGTATTTATGTTGGCCAAGAACCAACAACGCCTCTGGGTCATTTGGCCACTTCGCCTTGATAATTTCAATAACCCGCCCTACGGCATTACGATCGCTTAATTTATGGTAAGCTTTTATTAAAAAATGACTGGTTAGCAATTCGTGATGGTCTTGCCTATCAGGTTCCCACAGTGGTTCAATTGTTTCTACAGAATTGCGCGGTTCGTTAATGTCGTAATAGCTGCTTGCAACCATCAGGGCTACGTTAGACCAATCTTTGGTTCCACGGAGCTTTTCAAAAGCCGTAATCGATTCAGATGATCGACTCAAATGAAACAGCATTATCCCCTTATTTCGAATTGCTACGTTCTCTTCAGGATTTTCTGAGAGTACTCTGTTACAATCCTCCAAACCTTCCTCAAGCTTTCCAAGCATACCTCGCACTGCGGCACGATTTACCAGGACATTATGCAATCCCTCTCTATCTTGATGGTCTTCTAGCAGCTCAACCGCCCTAGAGAGATGTTGTTCTGAATCCTCAAGCCGTGACTTGGTCTCGACTAGGATTTTCCACGGAAGAGGTGGATCTTGATTAAGTGCCCTTTGAATCGGAAAAGCAATGATTTGTCCCAAAAGCCCATGAATCAGAGGCTCCTCTTTATTATCCAAACTCTGTCTTAGAGCGTCTAACAAAACCATTATTGGAACAGAAAGCGAGAGCAGATGATGGCACAACCTATGGCCAAGAAAGCCTCATGTATGTCTGCCCTGCGCTCATATCGAACCCGTAAGCGTCGGAACTGATGAAGCCAACTCAGGCTTCTCTCAACCACCCATCTATGCACACCCAACCCGCTGCCATGCGGCTCACCTCGCTTGGCCAGCAGCGGCCAGATATGTCGCTTCTTCAACTCCTTGCGAACAGGCTCAGAGTCATACCCTCTGTCTCCCTGCGCCTGAAGAGGACGCTTGCGAGGCCTGCCTCGCTTGCCCTTGACAGCAGGTATGGCATCCACCAACTCAAGGGCTTGGGTGACATCGTGAGCGTTCGCGCCAGTCAACCTGACCGCCAGTGGAATGCCCTGGGCATCGGTTATGATATGATGCTTGCTACCCGCCTTCGCCCTGTCCGTGGGGTTGGGGCCTGTTTTGCCCCCAAAAACTGCTCGCACCAAAAACTGCTCGCACTGAAGCACTGTCCAGCACTGCGCGAGTCCAGTCTATGCGCTCAGCTGCTTGCAGGCGCTCAAGGCATACCAAGTGGATGCGCTCCCAGACTCCCGACTGGTGCCAATCTCTGAGGCGCCTCCAGCAGGTCATCCCACTGCCACAGTCCATCTCCTTGGGTAGGTCTTCCCAGCCAATGCCTGTCTTTAGTACGAACAGTATCCCACTTAGGACCTGTCTGTCAGGTATCCTGGGCCTTCCTCCTTTCGGCTTCGGTGGTTGTGGCGGCAGTAAAGGTTGCACCAGTTCCCAGAATTCATCGCTTACAAGGGGCTTAGACATTAGGTCATCCTCCTCCAGAGAATGTCCAGATTCTAACCCCTTTTATTAGGTTTTGTTAGACGCTCTGAAGAGTCTGCTTGAACCTGAACAATGGTTCAGGAAATGGCGGTGCTTGAGGGACATGAGGATGAAGTGAATGACGCATACTACACAGAGGATGGACGGCGAATATTAAGTGCTTCGCGGGACAATACGATCCGAGTTTGGGATGCTAGAACAATAAGGAACTGATGGTGCTGGATGGTCACGAAGCTTCCGTGACAAGTGTGGTTGCTTCTCCTGATGAGAACTATGGATACTCTGAACAAGTCTGGGCATAGTAGCATAGAGAATAGCACTGTGTTCGGGGAGATAATTGATGGACCAGCCAACATTTGCGGACTTGGAATACGAGAGCAAGAAGCGCAAGACCCGCCGGGAGATATTCCTGGAGCGCATGGATGCTCTGATCCCGTGGGAACAGATGGAAGAGCGCATCCGTCCGTTCTATCCCAAGGCGGGCCGAGGCCGTCGACCATATGAGTTGTCGGCGATGGTGCGGATACACTGCGTGCAGTTGTTCTACAACTTGAGCGATCCTGGTATGGAGGACATGCTCTACGAGGTCGAGTCGGTGAGACGGTTCGTAGGGTTGAAGCTGTCGGGCCCGCTGCCGGACGAGACGACGATTCTGAACTTCCGCCATCTGCTGGAAGAGCATGAGTTGGGGCAGAGTCTGTTCGAGGAGATAAACCGTCATCTGGAGTCCCAGGGACTGCGGCTTCGGGAGGGGACGATCGTGGACGCGAGCATCATAGAGGCGCCGTCATCGACGAAGAATCGTGCGGGTGAGCGAGACCCTGAGATGCACCAGACGAAGAAGGGGAACGAGTGGCGCTTCGGGATGAAAGTACACGTAGGCGCTGACGCTGAGACGGGAGTGGTACACAGCATGACTACGACGCCAGCTGACGTGCATGATGTGACAGAAGCGCACCGATTGCTGCACGGTGGAGAGAAACGAGTGTGGGGGGATGCGGGGTATCAGGGAGTGGACAAGCGGTTGGAGAATCGAGAGTTGGATGTGGAGTGGCGAGTGGCGATGAGGCCCGGCCGGCGACGGCACCTGGAGCCTGGCAGCCACGAGGCGTTGGCGGAGAAGCGCAAAGCGTCGGTCAGAGCGAAAGTGGAGCATCCGTTCCTGTACGTGAAGCGGCGCTTTGGCTACGCCAAGGTGCGCTACCGAGGGTTGGCTAAGAACGCGCAACGGCTGGCATTGCTACTGGGGCTGGCCAACTTGATGACGGCAGAGCGCCGTCTGGCGGCATGAGAGGGGCGCAGTGAGCAAATCACGGCCGGGGAGCCGCGATGGCTCCGAAAAGCCGCTTCGAGGCCACAACAGACACGGTCTGAACGCCTCAACCACGACCTGGAACGTCACAAAGATGCCTGAACATCTCCAAAGAACGGAACAACTCTGCCCATCCACGCTTGCGCCGAGTTGTTCAGAGGTTCCCTAGATCTTAAGTGGCTCTATGGACAAAACGATTCGGATCTGGGATGCGAACACCGGACAAGAAACTTCGGTGCATCACACAGAAAATAAGGTCTTAAGTGTCGGGTATTCACCAGATGGTTTCATGATTGTCGGCGTTGAGGAACGGAACCGAGAAGTTCAAATTCGAGATGTTCAAAGCGGGAAGGAGCTTCTGGTTCTGCGAGCAACTAAAGACGACTCCATTAACAGTGTCAGTTTCTCGCCTAAAGGGGACTATATCGTTGGTGGCACCGGCTGCTTCGAGCAATTTATCCTCGAGTCAGATTGTGCGGTCGTCATCTGGGAAGCCAAGAGTGGCAGACAACACGCGGTTCTACGAGGTCACACAAATCAGGTTCGATGTGTTAGGTTGTGTTGACATTTGGTGCATAATGGATACATGTCAACGACTGAATTACGCAATGAACAATGGTCGAAAATCCTTGAATTTCTGCGCTCATGCCCAGACCTCTACGTTGGAGAGGAGGACGATTGCAGGCGCTACGTCGAGGCCATCCTGTGGATGGCACGAAGTGGTGCTCCTTGGAGACTGCTGCCTGAGCACTACGGTCACTGGAACAGCGTATATAAGCGCTTCGCACGCTGGTGTGAAAAGGGTGTATGGGAACGAATGCATCAGCATTTTGTGCAAGACCCCGATATGGAGCATGTCATCATTGATAGCACTGTGATAGCACTGTGGTTCGCGCTCATCCCTGTGCTGCTGGAGCCTCCAAAAAAACGGTGGCCAATCGGCCCAAGCTCTTGGCCGGAGCCGAGGCGGGTTCAGTACCAAGATCCACGTGAGCGTGGATGGATTGGGCAACCCGTTGCGCTTTGAGCTCACAGCAGGTCAACGTCACGACATCACCCAGGCACAGGCATTGATAGCTGATTTCGAAACCGAGCATGTGATTGCTGATAAGGGATACGATTCGATGGATTTTCTCCAATGCATCCTGGGCAGGGGCGCGTTACCTGTGATTCCACCTCGGTCAAATCGAAAGACGCCACGAGAGTATGATGAGTACCTTTACCGAGAGCGCCACCTTGTGGAGTGTTTCATCAACAAGATCAAGCACTACCGGCATATCTTCTCTCGCTTTGACAAGCTGTCATCGCGTTTCCTGGGATTCTTGAACTTCGTCGGTGCTCTCATATGGCTCAGATGAAATGTCAACACAACCTAGTTACTCACCGGATGAAGGACGAATAGTCAGTGGGTCTGACGATATGACTGTGCGCATTTGGGAGACCATTAGAGAGCATCAACCTAGCGTTTTGCGCGGTCACAAAGTCGACGTAGGCTTGGCACGGTTTTCCTGTGATGGTCGGCATATGGTCGGCATTGACAGATAAGTTTTCTTGAAATCAGCAACCCAAAGAGAGGTCTTCTTGTGGGATGGCGAAAGTGGTCAGATCATAAAGTCGCTATTCCGTGATAAAGAACATGGCGCCACTAGTGGTTCAACGTTTTTGTATTGATGGGTAGAGTGACTTTAGCTTGATGCGCGCATCCTCGGTAGTGAAGCGCCAATCCACTCGTATCACATCCCGGTTGCGTTGATTCTGCCAAGCATTGACCTCGCCGCGCAGGATGTCTTGATTGGCAATCCGTCGGTCCAGGCACTGTCGAGCCAGCACACCGATCTCTATCTCCGCCATATTCAACCAACTCCCGTGTTTGGGAGTGTAGTGTATCTCCAGTCGCTCAGCTATACGCCTCGCCTCAGCAGGCTCGAATGCCTCGTATAGCGAGGACAGCTTGTGAGTGTTGAGATTGTCCATTACCAGCACGATCCGGTCTCTGTCAGGGTAGTCCTCGTCGACCAGTTTCTTTATCACATGCGCCCAGTCCACCTTCGTGCGACGCTCTCTGACCTCGACTCGGCGCCATCCGTCCAACGGTGCAAACAGCATGAACAGGCTGCTCACTCCATTGCGCTCGTATTCGTAGTCGTATGCCGCCGATAAGCCGGGCGCTGCGGGACGCGGCACTCGCGTCTCCTTGACTTGCTGTTTGCTCGTCTCATCCATGCACACCAGAACCTCATTCCCATCGTACGGCCGTTGGTAGACCTCCAGTACGTCTTCCATCACGTCTTCCATCGCGCACACAAACTCCGCGCTCTGACCGGGCGGGATGCACCAACTCTGCTTCAGCCACGGCTTCAGTTCGTTTTTTTTTAAGCGCCTGGCGAACCGTCTCGGTGCTAATGGTCCCGACTATCTCACACTCGACCAACTGGTCAGCCAACAGCTTCAGGGTCCAACTGGCACGCCCCTCCGGCGGTTCCCCGCAGGCCATCGCTATCAACCGTGCTTCACCTTCGCCGTCCAGTCTCTTTTGACGCCGACGCAGTTGCTTTTTGCGATTCAGCGCAGACTCGACCCCCTCCTCCACACAGCGCTTGCGTATTCGCTCGACCGTTGACTGTCCCACACCGAGCGCGCTGGTGATGTCCGCGTCCTTCATTCCCCCGTCCGAGCGTGACTCATCGCTCATCAGCAGAATGCGCGCATGGGTCTGTTTGTACGCCGCAGCCCGACCGCGTGAGACCAAGGCGTTGAGTTCCTGTTGTTCGTCGGTAGTCAGTCTGATACGGTACTTCTTGGTAGACATCATGGTTCCTCCTCGGTTCAACGTTACGATTGAACCCCCAAGAGGAACAATGACTATCATGGTATTCATTTCAATGATGTTGGACCACTAGTATAGTTCTTACCGAGGATGCATCGTACATAATCACTACGCACCTTCTCGACAGCAGCCTGAGGATTTGGGAGGCAGAGAGAGGACGTTTGGTTGCTCTTGGGAGAGGGCACAAAGCAAAAGTGTTATGTGTAAGCATATCGTCTGATCGGAAACGGCTTGTCCTAGGCCTGGATGATGCTACAGCGCATATATACTCCACGGCGGATTGGCACAGATTATTCGTTTTCAGAGGACATGAGGGGAAAGTGACTGCTGTAAGTTTTTCGCCCGATGGGCAACGGATCTTCAGCGGCTCCTCGGATAATACGTTACGTATGTGGGACGCGGATAGCACCAAGCATTTGGCTATGCCTATTAGTGTGGGTGTGCCTTCTAGAATAGTGGTCTCTCCCAGTGGGAATCGAATTGCCAGCATGTCTTCAGATAAAATCTTCTCTGTGTGGAACGTTGAGAATCAAGAAGTAACAGTGTGCAGTCACGGGTCTACAGTTACGGACGTGACATTCTCAAACAATGGACAGAATATAGTGAGTAGTGCCTCCGATGACACTATGCGTGTGTGGGATGTTGACACTGGTGAGTGCCTGGAGCTAATTCACGGTCGCGGTGATATCAAAACAATAATAGGCAATTGCTCCGATTTGCCGTTCAGGGCTGTGGCCCATGAGGCTGAAACTGTTATAGAGTTGGCCTCTAATGGTGGACCCATTGCATGGCTACCCGCAGCACCCGAATACTTGATAACCCATCCTTCGGGTCGGATTTGGGCTGGGCCCAATAGAGATTATATGCACTTTTTTCATTTAGAGTCAGGTGACTGAAGGTTCGCGAGAATTGAACACCGACTGCATACATCTGCTGAAACCCGACCAGAAAAGGATAACGCATGACAACAACAAAGTTCGTCGGCACGATTTCGCAAGTACAGGAGGCGAACGTCAGCTCAAGATCAGCCGTTGGCCTCGCAGTTAGCTCCTCCCCAGACACGAAACTGGGTTTCATTTGGCACTCACCCATCCGTGAATAATCGATTTACCCAGGCAGCGATGTCCAGATCGAATACGCTCCAATATCTCTTTACATACCTGACCTTGGTCCTAAGATTAAGTTAACTGCACATTCTCCTTGCCAACGATGTAGGACAGCACGATTCCCGTCATTATCGCAAGGATATCTCTATGCTCGCCCTGCCTCTTGTACCAGTGACTCTCAATAACCTACTGCGTTTCCTCCAGCGATGGCGGCCGCCCGCCGGTGCCGTGCAAAAACGCTATGCGCCTCAGGGCGAGGAACCGCTCAATGGTGTCTTCAGTACGCCCCACTAACAAAACGACCCTCTCTGCTTTCCGCATACGTTTGTTGACCATCCTCTCGAGGATCTGATAGACAGTTGTCTGCCTGAGCGTATCTGGAATCTCATTAGGGCGGTCAAACCGATAGGCTGTTGGTTCTCTGGATGGGTTATGGAGAAACCAGTACACCGAGTGATCAAAAGCAGGGGTCTCAAGAAGTGTTGGGATGACGTTGGTGTCATCACCTCCGCTATAGCCGATTACACAGAGTGATCCCTGATGAAGGCCCATCTCAAGAGCGCGTCGCTTTTCTTGATGCCCGCTCAGCGTGGTGGTGTCGAATGTGGCCCCCAGCGTTCTCACGTCATGTACTGAGCCGGGGAGCTTCAGGATACCGCGTACCGTGTCGACAGCAACTACGTCGAGAAAGTCCCTGTCCCTGAAGGCTGGCCTCAATGGCATGCCCGTATTGCTTGAGCCTTGAACTGCCCTCTCGATCTGGCGGTCGAAGTTGGTAGTGAATACTACATGCTCGTTTTGCTGTGTAATCTGCGCAAGCGTGACGTGGTATGAGTTGGGAGGTTGTTGGGTGTCATACAGGTGCTTTAAAAACAGGAAGCTCGTCTGGAAGTAGTCCTTGACCAGTTGGAGGAGGTACTCAAAGCGTATTGGATTTTCTACCTTGAGGCCCCCTATACTCTGGCTAAGGAGACGCTTCGCAACAACCGCTGCTTTGCGCTCGCCCAGTAACGAAAGCAGAACCCTCAAGAGCGCCTCAATCACGTCGTGAGTGGAAGCAAGATCGTAAGAGATCCTCGCACCAGCTAGGAAGCAAAGGTGCTCCGTTCCTGGCACGGACGGCGATAGATTTTCCTCGAGGATATTATGCGAGACAGGCAATGTTGGTACTCGTGTCGCCTAATGAGAGGTTTTAATCCCTTGCATTGTTGTTCTGTATGGCATACGCTCGACCATGTTGATTACGCTACATCAAAGCAACACATTCCCGCACATCCGCTGCAACGGTTCGTTAACTGGCCCTACTCAATGAAAACTCACGTATTGCCCAACGTTGCAGGACTGAGTCAACCACCGAGGAGGTTTTGGAGTTTCTGCCGCACGGGTTGTGGATGTCGGCTAGAGACTCGTATCTCGGAACTGGGCCTTTCCTGGAGGCCAACCAATCTCGATGATTAACGTGGGTCTCACTTTTGGGCCGATGTATTTTTTATGATCTCTTTGTTGTCTGTTCCAATACGGTCATTGCCCAACAACTTGATGATTTCGCCAGAGGTTTTAAGATTGGGAAACACGCCGGACTCCAACCAACCCTTGATCTGCTCTATCGTCGCTTCATTGCACATTTGCCAGCGGAACGGGGCCAACGAATGCCGCTCGATACCCTCGTATTCATATAAGATCAGCGAAAGATAACTCACGCGCTGCGGAAGGACTATCTTTTGATTAGGGGTTAATGACCCCCAATGGGCGGATCTGCGCCTACTCGGCGTCTTTTCAACTTGGCCTGGCACAGAAGGCCACGTTGATAATTTCTGTTGATTTTCAAGACATACTGGTTGTACCTGGATTCCGAAATGCTGGGACGAACGAGAACGATGCCAAAATCACCGCCGGTCTTGGCTTCGACTTCTCGTGGATGCAATGTTGTACTTGCTCTGATTCCCGTTGCAATGAGGTTCAGATCACTTGAGCGCCGCAGATCCGGAAAACGGTGACCAAGATCATTTATGAAGGCCGTTTTAATCAGGCCATTCTTATTGGCTTCGCTCACGGCAGCACGTAGACGCCCGTGGAAGAGCTCGGTTATGAATCCCTCTCCCTTATCGAGGTAGTCGGTTGCTAGTAGTCCTCGGGATGACTCTTCAGCGGAGATGTAGCATTTCCGCAGGAGCTCAGTCACTTCCAGTATTGGCATTGGCTTTTCCATGAATATAGCCTTCTTTTCAGGTGGTGAGCGCATGTCCCTCTTGAGGCCAAGCCTTATATTTGCCAGCCACATTTCGGATCAGTTCAGCGATGGGTAGAGGTTACCAAAACTGCTCCACTACCCATACGATGTGCCATTGACAAAATCATATCATAACAACACGCCTCCAGTGAGTAACGCATAGCTTACAATATGTAAGTCCACCCAAACCACTGGGCAATCCCAAACCGCTCAGCCCACAGGTTGATTGTCTCGATATCCTGTTGTGCCCCTCATCTTCTGTTTCCCAGACGAGTTTTGCCAGTCCTTCACCAGCCTCACAGTGGGGAGTCTTCAAGTAAGGTTGCCTGAGCTTTCTGTCTCGCAGAAGCCAACCCAGATATGAAGCGAAAGCCGAGTTCATGGTAGTGCTTGCATGGTAGACCTTCTCAGGAGTGAACGACTTGACCATACGGTGAAGCCCCCTAGCGTTCTCCTTTGTCTGTCTCCTGAGCATCCGTCTCTGCACTGGCCGAAGGCCATCGTAATCTTCATGGAGCCAGCGCTCGATGCGCATATCAACCGCCGTGTTCGAGATCTGTCGGACCGTACCCTCATGCCACACTTTCAGAAGATCGTCCATTCCTTCGGGTGGCATACCCTTTCTTGCCAGCTTCAGCAGATAATCCCCCAGTTCATAGCGAACTCTTTCCCGGTGTTCGTCTGTGATCTTTGGAAACATTTGCCATTCCTCCGGGGCTCGATAGAATCTCAGGACATGGCCCGCCTCGTAACCAAGAATGTGGGGGAGGTCTTCTTGGTAGCGAGGGGCATAGCGGACTGTGTGATGAGGCTCATTGGTTCTCGCTAATTCTATAGTGGCGTCTATATACTCCTCGATGCTGGAGTCTGGCACTAACAAGTAGCCTTTTCCAGTGAGTTCCTCCACCTCTTTCCTGATGCGCTCGACATCTTCGTGACTTCTCGATCCATGATACTCTGTCCTACAAACCACCCCTTGAGTTACATGGCACACACGAGGGAAATCATGTCATCAAGACGAGCTACTCGGATGTGTCACCGAACTCCATGCGTATGTTCCTGTATGGCTCGCTGATCGGGTCGTAAAGCTCCAGCGTGAAGTCCAAGATGCCCAGTCTGCTCTGAATGAAATCGGCTATCTCCCGCGTTGTGCCTACAGAGCTTCCCCATCCCTCTATTATGCAGTACTCACGGTGTTCAGGTGCCGTGGTCTAGTAACCGTATGACGCCCTTATCAGCCTGAACAACTTCGTCTCCTGATAGAAGCGACTCTTTCACAAACTCGACTCAGAATCCCACCATGCCTCAAGCTTTGCCCTTGGTGGTATGAGGCTGTACTCTCTGACTGCAGCCCGGGGTAGGAGACTATGGGATCATGCCTCTCTTCACGTGCTGGATGCTGTCTTCTCTGATGCAGAGCTGGCTGAGTAGTCCCTTCTCCTCTGAGGGAGTCATCAGGTAGAGGGAAAGCTCGCCAAAGGCGTCATATACTTCCTGAAGCCACTCCTTCTTGACAGGATGAGGCGGTCAACCATGATGATGCCGTAAAGGTGCGCCCTGTTATGGCCATCGGCGGTGATTCCATACCCTGAGAAAAGCTCGCTACCAGGGTGGTTCAGAAAATAAAGAGTCAAGCATCATCGCCTCCCACTAGAGATCCTCTTCAGGTATGCCGCTGGCAAGCTTCATGATCGAAATAAGCCGGTAGCCTGTCAGTGCGGTCATGGCCCTGTCCATTCCCCTGCGGTAGTCGCTGCTTCCTGCCTGATACTTGGAGAGCATCCTGAGGAACTCCCCGTGGTCGCGGCTATCGTCGGTATCGAACGCCTCGTGGAACCTCTCGTATACCGCTTCGACAAGCTCAGGAGACAGCTCCTGAGTACGGAGCCAGTTGAGTTCGCGCCTGCTCATCGCGAAAGGGTTGCTCTGTCTGGTATATGGCAATGATTTGGAGTAGTGCGTCATTCCTGATCACCATCAATGCGCCCGGAATCTCTTACCGTTCTGGCTCAGGCCAGTAGAGCACTTCCTGACTGTAGACACCCCACTCGTAGTCAGAGGCGTACCCCAGGTCAAACCGTGACAATCTCCTTTTCTGTAGGGCCTCGTAGATGGGTTCATCCAGGTTGCCGGAGGGCTGCCCGTTCCATGGCACTTTGAACACGTAGAGGTGAGAGGGACCAAACTGCCAGTACCTCAGCTCTACATCATACTCACTTGCGATGTCTATAATGTGATGCTCCTGCCCTCCACCAAGACGCTCGCTGAACATGAATGCAGGGTAGAGTTTGTCCATGCATCTCAGCCCTCCCGTGGCTTGCCCCTAATAGACTCGTCTGTTATCTCGCCCTGTATGTTGATGGTGAGCATGGACTCGCCGTAGGTTCCCCGTACCTGAGACACCAGCTGTGTCCAATTTAGCTTCTCTCTGCTCCTATAGATCTCGCTGGTGTAGGGCTTCCCTATGTAAGTGAGCCGAGGCTCATTTTGAATCATCTGGCTGAGCTTCTGGAGACGCTCCCAGTTGCCCCATGCCTCCTTCATCGCCTCTTCTTCAGCAATTCTCTTGAGGTCTCTGAGTGTCAGGTGCTTGGGTATCTTCTTGCCCATCTCCCTCAGGTCTTTGAGTGGATCCTTTGGAACCGGGATCAATACGACCTCCCGTGGCATCACGACGACATGGAACTTGCGTCCGAACTTCTGAGTGACCTCCTTACCCAGGGTTATCCTTCCCCTTTGGTCACAGATAGCGACTTCCTGTATAACATCATCTTCATATCCATGAATGGGAAATGATATAAAGATATGGGTAATGAGCTTGGGTTTACCCACCGCCTCAATAATAAGTGGTCGTGTCTTTGAAGAAAGCAAAACGGGGCAGTCCCCGAAAAATCGTTGTCTTGGTCACCCCTATCAATAATCCCTGGGCTTCATAAAGGTCAATTTGCCCTGTTCTTGAATCACCCAGACCTCGCCTTTCTCAATAACCCGGAGCTTCATGCATGGCGTGTCCTCCTCGCTCACCTGACGAAGAAGCTCAAGACCACGCTGTACTAACTCTCGGCGCTCGGCTTCGTCTTGATAATCCTTCAGCAGGTTGGTCGTGAAATACACAAAGTCGCCGCTCTTTTCCACATAACCAACCAGCCTCAGGACACCGTCCTCAACTGCCTGCTCAGTGGAGTAGGCAGAGATGACCTCCCACCTTCCGTTGACGTCGACGACTTCAGGCTCTCGTACCATGTTTCCACCTTGATGAAACAGTGAGCTTCTCAGCGACTATGCGATACCTCTTGTCCCCTGGGTGCGCCTCGATCCATCCACTTGTGAGGACTATCCCATCCAGACACGGTATCTCGTCTGCATAGCAGAGAACGATCCTACGCATGGTTATCACCACTAGAATTAACAGAGGCAGGGCGAGGCGACTCACCTCGACCCGTTCCTGCAATCGTTGCATCTCTGGATTTCATGAAGGCAGTTATAGCATCGTGTGAATCCTCGCTCCTGCGTGCGGGGAGACAGCTCTCGCCCGCAGCTTGAACACTTGGGTTCAGTCATATTTATCACCTCCGTTGCCGTTCTTCAGAGCGTGCACCTTTCTCGCCAGAAACTCCTGATACACTGTGTAGGTTGCTGGTGCTCTCCTCTCGAACAGTGTGCAAGCTATCTTCACCAGATCGCTGGACACTGTCTTGCCCAGAATTAGTTGGGCATCCTCGAAGCACTCCCCCATCTGGCGCACGTGCAAATCTCTGAGAGATTGCCACAACTCCTGCTGCTCCTCTTCACTCAAACCGATTCTTCCGAAGCCGTTGGTCTTGTCGTAAATGGTTCTCGACAATCCTATGTTCTCCATTCCAATCACCTTTTCTGTTTTCAAGCCTTTTCATGGAAGGCTGAGTGTGGGCTTTTGACTCTGCCCTTTCTTTTTCAGGTACTTCTTTCCCCCGGGGCGGACGTGCCGACCTGGGTTCTGGTTCACACTGCCCAGGGAAAGGGAGAATATGCTCACACTTCTCGCCGGTTGAATAGCCAACATCATGCCGGCCTCTGTGGGCTTATCTCCGTTTAGGCATGTCTGCCTGCACCCTCTGGGAGACATCAGGGCGCTGGGTTTATCCCCGCCCTGGAGTCGATTCATGTTTTGGAGTTAGTCGAAGGCGATATTCAACAAGATGGGTGGCTGTCTGCTGTGCCATGCAGGGAGGCTTGCGTTTCATCTTGCTGAGGCGTGGACTCGGGACGGCCAGCACCGGGACGTGATCGTGTTGCTGGAAAAGGCCGCGAAGGAAAAAGGGACAGGGTGTTTGTAGTGATGTGATTATCTCAGATGGCAGTTGACAACTTCAGAAGGCCTTCATATAGTGTGTGCTATTGCAGAATTTTACGTTCATGAAGAAACGCAATTCCTCCTGGGAAATTGTGGTGTAGAGGAGACCTATGAGGCTAGAAGGTAAAGTAGCAATTATTAGTGGGGGTGCCAGAGGCATGGGAGCCGCAGAAGCACGTCTGTTTGCCAGAGAAGGAGCAAAAGTCGTTATAGGCGACGTGCTGGATGACCTTGGGAAGCAAGTGGAATCTGAAATTGCGGAGGCAGGCGGTGAGGCTACCTCCGTACATCTTGACGTGACTAGTGAAGCCGACTGGGCTAATGCTGTCCAAACCGCCGTAAGCAGCTACGGTAAATTAGACATCCTGGTGAATAATGCTGGTATCGTTTTTAGGAGTGCTGGGGATGATGCTTCTGTTGAGGAGTGGGACAGGTTGATGGATGTAAACGCCAAGGGAGTATTCTTGGGGACAAAAAGCGCTATTCCAGAGATGAGGAAAGCTGGAGGCGGCTCGATAATCAATATCTCATCCACATCGGGCATAGTCGGACAAAATAATATTCACCCTGGCTACAACGCATCAAAGGGAGCAGTTAGAATCCTGACTAAGGCAACCGCGATTCAATATGCCAAGGAAGGAATCCGAGTAAACTCGGTACATCCTGGGCCTATAGATACCCCTATGAACGAAGATACGATGTCGGACCCAGAGCGCAATCAAAGGATGACGGAGCGGACTCCCTTAGGAAGGATTGGTCGTCCAGATAAAGTGGCGAATGGAGTTCTGTTCCTTGCGTCAGATGAGTCATCATATATGACGGGGAGCGAACTGGTAATAGATGGCGGCGTGACAGCCCAGTAGTCGTGAAACAATGGCCATCGAAGATTTGAGTTTTCAAAATCAAGGAGCGCACAGGTACTCCTGGGTGTTAAGGAGACAGAGTGGCACCAGCAGCAAACGGCGACACAGTCAGAGTCCATTACACAGGGACACTCGACGGTAACATGAAGTTCGATTCTTCCTATGACCATCAGGAGCCTTTGGAATTTACTATCGGACAGGGCCGGTTACCTCTCGGTTTTGAGAAAGCATTGTTAGGCATGGAGCCAGGCGAGTCCAAGACAGTCAGAGTTCCTTCAGCTCTAGGATATGGCTCCCATAATCCGGAAAAGGTTATCGAGGTGAGCCGCAGCAAAATGCCTGAGGGTCTGGAACAGGAGATAGGCGTACGGGTAGAGGGATCACTGCCAGATGGTCAAGAAATAGAATTCACTATCATTGGATTCACTGAGTCTGAAGTTATTCTGGACGGGAATCATCCTCTGGCCGGTAAAGACCTTACCTTCGAGATGTTGTTAATAGAAATCGTCAATACTTGAAATTCACCAGTCATTACCTGATTTTTCAAGCATTATCTTTGCACTTGTCGATTTCATAGAGTGTGAAACAACTGTATTTGGCAGAGACACACCGAACAACTGTCAAATCTGGCATGATGGTGGGATGGATCAATATTTTCACAACGAGTCCAACAGCGGGCAATATCGGCGATTGAATGTCCCTGCCCTCTCACCAATGAGTTCGCCTGTCGCATCTGACTCATGTAGTCCGATGTGTTCAGACTGTTGATGACCAATACACATTAGTCGAAAGATGTTTATTGCAATCGGGGGCCAAGACATGGGAGAGCTTGACGGAAAGGTAGCAATCGTAACCGGCGCAGGTAGGCTGAGAGGCATCGGCAGGGCTGCAGCCGTCTCGCTGGCGAAGCTTGGGGCCGACGTGGTCATCACGGGCACGGGCCGAAGCCCGGACACCTTTCCGCCCGACGAGAAAGCGGTGGGCTGGAGGGACATCGAGAGCGTGGCCGACCAGATACGCGTGGAGGGTTGTCGCCCGCTACCTCTGATAGCGGACGTAAGCAGCCGGGAAAGCGTCCAGAACATGCTTGACAGGACGATTGAGGAGTTCGGCAGGGTTGACATCTTGATAAACAACGCCGCCTCTGCGCGAGGGCCGGACAGAGTGCCCATCCTTGATCTTGACCCCAACATCTTCCAGAGAGTTATAGATGTGAAGGTGACGGGGACATACTTGTGCACGAAGGCGGTAATCAAGCACATCATCGACCAGGGCGAGGGCGGAAAGATAGTCAACGTGGCATCTGGCGCGGGCAAGACAGGATCACCGAACACCCTGGCCTACAATGCGGGCAACTTCGCACAGGTCGGGATGACGCAATCGATGGCGAGAGAGCTTGGACCTCACGGCATAAATGTCAACTGCGTCTGCCCCGGGGCCGTGGACACCTCACGGGTAGACGACGTTGGTCGTGGAGAAGAGTGGGCGCGAATAGCCGCGTCGACGGCTATTGGCAGAGCAGGCACCGACGACGAGGTCGGCGCGTTCATCGCATACCTATGCACAAAGGCGGCGTCGTGGATTCACGGCCAGTCCATCAACATGGATGGCGGAGACATTATGGAGCATTAGCATAACGCGGCACGATTTCAGCCTAGGAGTCAGGATACTATGGCTCCTTTAGGATGTGTGATATTTTTGTATTGGGCAGTGACATCTCAAACAACTATCAAATCTGGCATGGTGGTGCGATGGAGAAAAACTTTCTCGATGAATACGATGACAGGTCGCATCAGGGTTTCGAGGTCATTGGCTTCTCACCCATTGACTTCGCCAAGCGTATTAGGGACATGTAGCCAGCATGTTTGGACTGTTATTGACCAATACACGCATCCATAAGTTCTGTCATTTGCACCTATCGTAAGCCGAGATCATAATTCCACCAAGTCGTTTCCCATTGACACGAGTATTGAGCAGAGGTTCTTAACGCCCATCCAACGGCATTGTTATTAGAATATGGGCATATGCTTCCCGCATAACAGTATTTTCGTGCCTTAACCTTTGCGGAAGGTTGGGGTGGTAATCCATATGAAGAATTCCGAGTAGGGGGAACTAGAGTGGCCTTACCAGAGCGAATGAAATTTGGAATTTTCCTTGGGCCTTTCCATAGAGTCGGCGAAAATCCGACGCTAGCGATAGACCGAGACCTTGAGCTAGTGGTCCAACATCATTGAAATGAATACCATGATAGTCATTGTTCCTCTTGGGGGTTCAATCGTAACGTTGAACCGAGGAGGAACCATGATGTCTACCAAGAAGTACCGTATCAGACTGACTACCGACGAACAACAGGAACTCAACGCCTTGGTCTCACGCGGTCGGGCTGCGGCGTACAAACAGACCCATGCGCGCATTCTGCTGATGAGCGATGAGTCACGCTCGGACGGGGGAATGAAGGACGCGGACATCACCAGCGCGCTCGGTGTGGGACAGTCAACGGTCGAGCGAATACGCAAGCGCTGTGTGGAGGAGGGGGTTGAGTCTGCGCTGAATCGCAAAAAGCAACTGCGTCGGCGTCAAAAGAGACTGGACGGCGAAGGTGAAGCACGGTTGATAGCGATGGCCTGCGGGGAACCGCCGGAGGGGCGTGCCAGTTGGACCCTGAAGCTGTTGGCTGACCAGTTGGTCGAGTGTGAGATAGTCGGGACCATTAGCACCGAGACGGTTCGCCAGGCGCTTAAAAAAAAACGAACTGAAGCCGTGGCTGAAGCAGAGTTGGTGCATCCCGCCCGGTCAGAGCGCGGAGTTTGTGTGCGCGATGGAAGACGTGATGGAAGACGTACTGGAGGTCTACCAACGGCCGTACGATGGGAATGAGGTTCTGGTGTGCATGGATGAGACGAGCAAACAGCAAGTCAAGGAGACGCGAGTGCCGCGTCCCGCAGCGCCCGGCTTATCGGCGGCATACGACTACGAATACGAGCGCAATGGAGTGAGCAGCCTGTTCATGCTGTTTGCACCGTTGGACGGATGGCGCCGAGTCGAGGTCAGAGAGCGTCGCACGAAGGTGGACTGGGCGCATGTGATAAAGAAACTGGTCGACGAGGACTACCCTGACAGAGACCGGATCGTGCTGGTAATGGACAATCTCAACACTCACAAGCTGTCCTCGCTATACGAGGCATTCGAGCCTGCTGAGGCGAGGCGTATAGCTGAGCGACTGGAGATACACTACACTCCCAAACACGGGAGTTGGTTGAATATGGCGGAGATAGAGATCGGTGTGCTGGCTCGACAGTGCCTGGACCGACGGATTGCCAATCAAGACATCCTGCGCGGCGAGGTCAATGCTTGGCAGAATCAACGCAACCGGGATGTGATACGAGTGGATTGGCGCTTCACTACCGAGGATGCGCGCATCAAGCTAAAGTCACTCTACCCATCAATACAAAAACGTTGAACCACTAGTCCAGTGGCTCGATTACTTGGGTTATGACGAAGCCTGGATAGGTGAACATCACAGTGCGGGGTGGGAAACAATATCATCCCCTGAGATTTTCATGGCCGTGGCCGCAGACCGCACACGCCATATCAAACTGGGTACGGGGGTTATTAGTCTGCCTTATCACCACCCCTTTATGGTAGCCAACCGGATGGTGCAGCTAGACCATATGACGCATGGCCGAGTGATGATGGGCGTTGGTCCCGGTGCTCTGCCTGGCGACGCTTATATGATGGGCATAGATCCAGCGACGCAGCGTGAGAAAATGGACGAGGCCTTTGGTATCATCCTCCGTCTCTTTACCGAGACTGAGCCGATCACCTACAAGAGTGACTGGTTTGAGTTACACGAAGCGATGTTGCAGCTCCGGCCCTACCAAAAACCCTATATGCCCATTGCGGTGGCGTCGATACAATCACCAGCGGGCGTGGCTCTGGCTGGCAAGTATGGGGCGTCAGTACTTACTATTACGGTACCCAGAGACCCATCTAGCGGCCCGTCCAACCTCAAGAATCTCTGGGAGATCGCTGAGGAGTCAGCGGCAGAACACGGGCAGACGATGAACCGAGATGACTGGCGACTGACCGTTCCCGTCCACCTGGCGGAGGACCGCCAGCAAGCCCTGGATGAGGCCAGATTAGGTGCGGGGCGCTATCTTCGGGAATATTCCGAAAATACCAATGGCCGGAAGGCAGGATTTGATGGGCCTCTTGAAGAGATAATAGATCACATGGTGGACAACAGTTCGTGGATTGTGGGAACACCCGACGACTGCATAGAAGCCATCAAAAGGTTGGATGAAGAGAGCGGGGGCTTCGGCGGGTTTTTGGTGCAGACGATAGACTGGGCGCCACGTGAAAAGATGCTCCACAGCTACGAGTTGCTGGCCCGTTACGTGATGCCCCAGTTCCAGGGCTCTGTTGCTAGCACGGCAGCCTCCAACCAGTGGTCTGCGGAACGCAAAGATGCCCTCGTGAGCGGCAGGGTACGCGCCATTGACCGCGCCCGCCAAGTCTATGTCGAACGCAACAGATGATTGCCACCCTCCCCCCAAAAGTGCTGTGTCAATCATCTGAAGATTCACCTTGAGGCTATCTCAGTGTTAGCAGTCAGCATGAATGGGACGCCCGTCCGTGCCGTCAGGCATTCGGAAGGAGTTGCCGACCGCCAATACAACGTCTGCCTTGCGGTTGATATGCAGCGCAGGCCCGGAGGCATAGCGGCTGCGAGGGTAAACGCCTCCGCCTAGCGACAGACGATGGTCTTCCGGGAACACGCCCTTTCCGACCAACGTGCTGGCTACCGGCATGGACAGGAGTTCGGCCAGCTCCTTCACCTCTTCCGAGGCGTTCGCGGACAATGCTCCACCGCCAACGTTCATTATTGGATAGTTCGCGTTGACAAGCGGTTCAGCAGCCTTATCAATATCTCGTGGGTCTGCACCTGCCTTTCGTCCAGAGCCCACTGCCTCGTATCTTAGGGCCTCATCAGGTGCTTCCGTGGATAAGACGTCCTGAGGCATTTCCAGGACTACAGGGCCGGGAGAACCGGAACGCAGGGCGGTGAATGCGCGACGCATTATGCTCGGAATCTGATCGACGCGTGTGAAAGTTCCTTTCCATTTTACGAAATCATCAAATATAACTCGAGGGGACTTCCTGCTGATATTCTTTGCCCATGTTGACCAGCGGGTGTTGTCCCATTAGCAGTAGCACAGGAATATTATCGGCATAGCAGCCTGCAATTCCCGTCAGCGTATTGGTGGCACCAGGGCCCGTACCAGTTATCGCGACACCAACCTGGCCTGTGGCTCGGGCGAAACCATCGGCGATCTCGACCCCCAGCTTTTCATGCCGCGCCGCAAATATCTTCACGGTTTCCGATGCCCGCAGCGACGGCCATAGTGGGGCCAGGCCTCCTCCGGGGAAGCCGCTGATATAGGTGATACCCTCCTGTTCCAGGACATGTATAACTGCATCGCCACCGCGCATTTTCAGCCCCCTACGTCAATAATTACGAAAAGTTGTATATAGCAAATTTCGTGCGTTTCACGTTAACTGTACTTCAATTTTGGGCTGGGCTCTCTGCCCTACGCAAGGCTTTTGGAAGGTCTTACTTGTGTCTGGTACTTTGATCTCCTCAAGGAGGTGATCAACACGCACTATGCATGCTCCCGCGTTGCCCCCACCAGCCTCGCTTCACTGTGGAAGCGAGTTTAACAACTTCTTCTATAAGGCGTCAAATGGAGCCAAATTGTAGAATGGCCAGGAACAGAAAATTCGACTGGCCGCTTGCTTTCCCGATCATCGAGATAGTGCGGTACAGATTACAAACACTTTCCCATTCTTTTTCAGGCAACCTGTGGATGGGGGTATAGTGGTATCGGGAAAAGAATAGCTTCTAGCCTCGATTTCCCTGATAGGCTAAACAGTATTCCCCTGGAGTAAAGGCCCCGTAAAGGGACTTGTGCCTGAACCACCTTGTAACAAACCGTAAGCGTTCAGTTCCTGGCCAGAAGGTGTAGGGACATGAACGCTTACAAAACATTACCGGAACGCCTATAGCAGCGAAGAGCAGGCTACCTCTTCTGATATACTTGGATACGGTGGCGGCAGCTATCGACAACGAACATTCGGCCTTCCGCGTCTATCTTGACGGCCGTCGGCCCCCAGAACAGCTTCTCGATGGTCGCCGACTCCTCTCTGGAGTAATCATGGGGAAGCAGGTCGAGCGTAGGCTCCATGTCGGCCTTCTGCCTCTCCTCGTACTCCTCTCTGTTAGCGTCGAAATAATCTTCGGCCCATTTGGACATGCCCGACTCGCCCCGGACCTTGGCGAGGAAGCTGCCGTCCGGACGAAAGACTTGCACCCGCTCGTTGCCCCAGTCGGCGACGTAGATGTTACCTTCGCCGTCGGTGGCGACATCCGATGGTCGGTGGAACTCCCCGTCGCCTTTGCCTGAGACGCCCAGGCTCTCCAGATGCTTACCCTTCGTGTCGAACTTCTGGATGCGGTCGTTGCGCCAGTCGGCGACGTACACGTCGCCTGCGCCATCGACGTGTACGCCCCAGGGGATGTTGAACTCGCCGTCGCCGCTGCCCGCGCGACCCCACGCGCTCAGGAACCGCCCGTCCCTGGTGAATCGCTGAATGCGGTTGTTCAGGCCATCGATCACAAGCAGGTTGTCGTCGCCATCAAAGGCGATTCCCGCAGGGCGGTCGAACTCGCCTTCGCCGCTGCCTCTGACTCCCCATTTGCTAAGGAACTGCCCTTCGTTGTCAAAGACGGTGATTCGATGAAGCGCCTCGTCGGAGACGTAGACGTTGCCATCTCTATCGATAGCTATGGAGCAGGGCCATATCATCTGGCCGTCTCCAACGCCGCCGCTACCGAACTCGCCGAAGTAGTGCTCGTCAACAGTGCACATTGTGACGCGCTTGAACCCACCCATCCTCATGGCGATTTCAGGGCCGGTCCGATTCAAGACGTACATGACGCCGTTGTTCCCAAAGGCCAGGTCAACAGGGTTGTTGAATCCCCTGCCTTGCCCGGCGTAAATGCCGATTGTATGGCTGTACTGGAGCAAGTCCTGAGCTATCATTCCTTCGCCTCCTCGATCAGGCCATCTGGTATTCGCGAGTCGCCACGATAAGCTGTAGCATCTCCTTAATCCGGTCTGTCGAGGGGTGGTTATCTCCGTTCTCGCCAAACCCTAGCTCACCAGCAGACGCCGCGTGCTCCACAAGCTCCCGCCTCGTCATCTCGGAAACGCTAAGAGGGCCGATCATATCGAGACAGGCGTCTACAAGCTGCTCTGGCGTCATACTTGACCCTTGAGCCTCGATTCGATTGATTATTGAACGAACGCCGGGCTTGTCTTCGTCCGCAAACTGTTTGACAGCGAAGTTTACCCGGTTGACAAGGCTAGCCGTAGTGACCCACTCCGCGCCCGTGTGCCAGCCCTCTACACTTGGCGGATCCAGAATCGTCTGCCCCATATAGCCAGTCTGGAGGGCTAGCTGAGTATCCTCTACTTCCGGGAACATGAAGCCACCCGTGAGCCGCGCTGTTCCGGCAACCATCTCAGCAGGGCTTTTCACCCTGGCAAACCTGGCGCTCTTGAAAAAGTCAGACTTGAAAAGCGCCCGCAGCATAGAACGAATGTCGTAATTGCTATTGAAATAGACCTCGACCAGGGCGTCGATTGCCTCCGGGTCGCGCGGCGGGACCGTCTCCCATGCCGGGACTTGAGGCTCGTCGGCCACGAAGAAGTTGTACAGGTGACGGGCGATGAATCTCGCGGTGGCGGGCTGACGGCAAACGATGTCGATGACATCCTCACCGTCGAAGTCCCCGGTCTCCCCCAGGAACATCTTCTCGTCGCCATCATGGTCTTCATCCAGGTATTCGTACTGCCAGTCCACGCGTCCGTAGGGCCAGATCGAGTCGTGTGCGGTGCGAATGGTGTGAAAAGCGGCGTTGCGTATAGTCCAGCCAGTGAATGCACGGGAACACTGTCTCACGTCCTCCTCGGTGTAGTTGCCCACGCCCATAGAGAATAGCTCGAGGATCTCCCGCCCAAAGTTCTCGTTCACGGCATCTCTATGATTGTCCTTGTTATCCAGCCAGAAAATCATGGCCGGGTCTTTCGACAGCTCCACCAGCAGGTCGCGGAAGCTGCCCATCCCGTTGCGGCGGAACATATCCACCTGCTTGAGGATTAGCTTCGGCTGGTTGAGCTTCGTGTAGCCGGTGGCGAAGACGCCGTGCCAGAAAAGGGCCAGCTTCTCCTCCAGTGGACGGTTGGTATTTATCATGCGGTATATCCAATACGTCTGGCAGCTATCAAGGATGAGCAGGCTGTTCTCGTCTATGTGGTAGCGCCTGATGAGGTCTTCGTCGTCCATGGCGGGAGGTGCGTTTTCTGGATGAAGCATCTCCTCGACTGTAGCTTCGTATCCCTTGGCGACGTATTTCTCAAGCTCTTCGCGGGTTGCCCCGAAACCAACGCGACGCATCAGATGGGCCATCAGCTCTATATCTTGATTGGACATCGTTTACCCTCCAATAGTTCCGAAAGGCCAAACCGTTCAATACTTACAAGCATTATATTCGGGTTAACACGCCACCTCAAGGCCAGTCTGCCTGCTGGATTACAACGGCACTGGCGCGAAATGCGGAAACAATCTGCATCTACAGCAGGGGTCAAGTGACACAGCCCATGACAGGCCCTTGGGTGAAGATGGCAAAGACCTGATACTCGGCCTTCCAGGCAATGATGTCATAGATCGCAGGCCTAGTGATGACGTAGGCTTTGGAGGCCCAGATGTGGGTATAGCGGAGAATTGTGAATCCAGCAAAGGGGCGCAGGGGCCATGACTAAGAGTCTCAAAAGAGCTATGTGCTGAACTTTCGGTCCTGGTGTCGTGTTGTGCAGCCTGGCAAAGCACCGATGCATTTGTAAGTATTCACGCCTCGAGTGTCAGGGGGGCCTGAACGCTTACCAGCGACGTACCCTATGGCGGTAATGGTGCCCCAAGCATCATGTTGTTCCGGGACAGCTTCCACTATAGGTTTTCACTTCACTGACAAGTCAGGTAAACCGGTTCTCGTTAGTTAGGGCAGACTGTAAATCGTGAACAGAGGCAGGGCGAGACGACTCACCTCGACCCGCCCTAGAGTCACTGGACTTCATGAAGCAGTTATAGCATCGTGTGAATCCTCGCTCCTGCGTGCGGGGAGACAGTTCCCGCACGCAGCTTGAACACTTGGGTTCAGTCATGTTTATCACCTCCATTGCCGTTCTTCAGAGCGTGTACTTTTCTCGCCAGAAACTCCTGATACACTGTGTAGGTTGCTAAGGATGCTCTGAATAAGTCCCGATGGCTTGTGGGATAGTAAAATAGGGCCAAGGGCTGAAGACGGGGGAGGAGAGGCAATGAACCAGCCGACGTTTGCGGACTTGGACTACGAGAGCAAGAAGCGAAAGACTCGCCGGGAGAAGTTCCTTGAGCGCATGGATGGACTGATCCCTTGGGAAGAGTTGGAAGAGCGCATTCGACCGTTCTATCCCAAGGCCGGTCGTGGTCGGCGGCCCTACGAGTTATCGGTGATGCTACGGATACACTGCGTGCAGTTGTTTTACAACCTGAGCGACCCTGGGATGGAGGACATGCTCTATGAGGTCGAATCGGTGAGGCGGTTCGTAGGGCTGAGACTGCCTGGGCCGCTGCCGGACGAGACGACGATTCTGAACTTCCGCCACCTGCTGGAAGAGCATGAGTTGGGCGCGGGTCTGTTCGAGGAGATCAACCGCTATCTGGAGTCCAAGGGTCTCCGTCTTCAGGAGGGGACGATAGTGGACGCGAGCATCATAGCGGCGCCCTCATCGACGAAGAATCGGGCTAAAGAGCGCGACCCCGAGATGCACCAGACGAAGAAGGGTAACGAGTGGCACTTCGGGATGAAGGTGCACATCGGTGTGGACTCGCAGACGGGAGTGGTGCACAGCATGACCACGACATCTGCGAACGTGCATGACCTGACTGAGTTGCCCCGGTTGCTGCACGGTGGGGAGTCTCAGGTGTGGGGAGATGCTGGGTATCAGGGAGTTGACAAGAGGCCGGGGAACCGGGGCTTGGACGTGGAGTGGCAGGTGGCGATGAGGCCCGGCCAGCGTCGGAAGCTGGAGCCTGGGAGCCCTGAGGCGGTGTCGGAGAAGCGCAAAGCGTCGGTCAGAGCTAAGGTGGAGCATCCGTTCCTGTACATCAAGCGGCACTTCGGCTACGCCAAGGTCCGCTACAGGGGGCTGTCCAAGAACACGCAGCGGCTGATGACGCTGCTGGGGTTTGCCAACTTGATGAGGGCCGAACAGTACCTGGCGGCGTGAGACCTTGTATAAGTGCGCCCAAAATCAGGGCTAAGGGCGGCGAAAGGCCCTGTCAGGGCCGGTTGTAGGCCGACAATAACCCTCACCACGGTGCCATGAGGCAATTTAACGCCCCCAAAACCACTCCGGTCAACTCGGCCCAGCCTGAAGCCGATTGTTCAGAGCATCCCTAGTGCTCTCCTCTCGAACAGTGTGCAAGCTATCTTCACCAGATCGCTGGACACTGTCTTTCCCAGAACAAGCTGGGCATCCTCGAAGCACTCACCCATCTGTTCCACGTGCAAATCCCTGAGCGACTGCCACAACTCCTGTTGCTCCTCTTCACTCAAACCGACTCTTCTGAAGCCGTTGGTCTTGTCGTATATGGTTCTCGAGAGACCGATGTTTTCCATCTTTACCACCTCATTGTTTTCAAGCCTTTTCATGAAAGGCTGAGACTGGGCTTTTGAATTCGCCCTTTCTTTTTCAGGTACTTCTTTTTACTGGGGCGGACGTGCCGACCTGGACTCAAGTTCTACATGGTGTCTAGGGAAAGGGAGAATAAGCTCACACATCACGTCGGCTGAATAACCAACATCATGCCGGCCTCTGTGGGCTTATCTCCGTTTAGGCGCGTCTGCCTGCACCCTTCGGGAGACCTCAGGGCGCTGGGTTTATCCCCGCCCTGGGATCGATCACATCCTTCACTGGTTATGGTCGTGAGAAGTGTTCATTGACTTATTATAGGAGCGAATTGGCAGATTCTGTCCAGCGCATGGCCAGCAGGCCTTGTCAATGGGTGGAATCGTGCTCAGATCGAGGCTTCCCTGGGCGAGGTGCGTGGATTGAAGGGTGAGGTTTGGGGTGCTGGAGTTGTTGTTGCGTTTTTCTGGATGTTTTGGAGTGGATGGATGGCAACACTAGATGAAATTGAGTGCTTCAGATGGCGATTGACAAGCTTGAGAGAGGGTGCTACTGTCGACCCACCTGCAATGCGCAGTCGATTTGCCGCCAGACGAGTTGATATGGGAAATTCCGGGTAAGGCTTTATGGCAAACGGGACTGCCCCGTCAGCGTGATAATATGCGACCATCGGAGGAGAACGGAGTAGCCGAGATGACGTCAGAGCCGATAAATCTGTTCGAGTTTGAGCCGCTTGCCAAGGCGCGACTGTCGAAGGGCGAGTACGACTTCATTGCCGGGGGCGCCACAGACGAGATAACGCTGCGGCGGACCCGCGCCGCCTTCGACGCGATAATGCTGCGCCCGCGAGTGCTGACGGACGTTGGCAATCGAGACATGTCAACGACGGTGCAAGGACGGGAGATAAGCCTGCCGGTGATGGTGGATCCCGCAGGGGACCACGGGCGGGCTCATCCGGAAGCGGAGCTGGCGACGGCGAGGGCCGCTGGCGCCGCCGGCACAGTAATGGCTCTGAGCTCCGGCTCGACTTTCACGTTGGACAAGGTGGCCCAGGCAGCCACTGGTCCCATCTGGTTTCAACAATACTTCTTCCGTGACCGGGAGCTTACACTGGAATTTGCCAGGCGGGCAGAGGAAGCCGGCTATTGTGCGCTGGTACTGACGGTGGACTCCAAGGTTCGGCCCAAAAGGGAGCGGAACATTCGGAACGAGTACGTCGGGCGTCCTTCACCGAACTACGCGCATTTGAAGCTTGATGCCGAGCCCTGGACATTTACCGCCGACGCGCCCAGCGGGCATACCGACCTACGAAGCCCCTTTGCCACCTGGGAGGAAATGGAATGGCTGGCCGCTAATACGAACCTTCCGCTGGTCGTAAAGGGTGTGATGACTGGAGAAGACGGTAGGTTGTGCGCTGACCACGGTGCCATGGGGCTCATTGTGTCAAACCACGGCGCCCGAAACCTGGATTCCACTTTTGCCACGATAGAGGTGGTGCCTGAGGTGGCGGATGCCGTTGGCGATCGGATTGAGGTGTACCTGGACGGCGGGATTCGCCGGGGGGCCGACGTATTCAAGGCGCTGGCATTGGGGGCCAGAGCCGTACTAATTGGGAGGCCCATATTTTGGGGTCTGGCGGTGGACGGGGAGGATGGGGTGCGGCGGGTGTTGGAAATTCTGCGAGACGAGTTGGATATGGTGATGGCCTTCTGCGGAACACCGGACATCGGCAGCATTGATCGGACCTACCTTGGGCTGTCATCGCCGCTGCTATCCGTGCTGCCATCGGCCGCGGGGGTTCAGGGCGTGGGAAGACTGTAGCAGCACCGTAGGGTGCAGGTCACCAAGTTTTCAGACGCCATTTGGTTCTGTTTGGATTGTGAATCTGCGTTCAGATGGCTCAGTTCTGAAATCCTTCATTGCACCTCATGGTGAAGCTAGGTTGTGTTGACATTTCATCTGAGCCATATGAGAGCACCGACGAAGTTCAAGAATCCCAGGAAACGCGATGACAGCTTGTCAAAGCGAGAGAAGATATGCCGGTAGTGCTTGATCTTGTTGATGAAACACTCCACAAGGTGGCGCTCTCGGTAAAGGTACTCATCATACTCTCGTGGCGTCTTTCGATTTGACCGAGGTGGAATCACAGGTAACGCGCCCCTGCCCAGGATGCATTGGAGAAAATCCATCGAATCGTATCCCTTATCAGCAATCACATGCTCGGTTTCGAAATCAGCAATCAATGCCTGTGCCTGGGTGATGTCGTGACGTTGACCTGCTGTGAGCTCAAAGCGCAACGGGTTGCCCAATCCATCCACGCTCACGTGGATCTTGGTACTGAACCCGCCTCGGCTCCGGCCAAGAGCTTGGGCCGATTGGCCACCGTTTTTTTGGAGGCTCCAGCAGCACAGGGATGAGCGCGAACCACAGTGCTATCACAGTGCTATCACAGTGCTATCACAGTGCTATCAATGATGACATGCTCCATATCGGGGTCTTGCACAAAATGCTGATGCATTCGTTCCCATACACCCTTTTCACACCAGCGTGCGAAGCGCTTATATACGCTGTTCCAGTGACCGTAGTGCTCAGGCAGCAGTCTCCAAGGAGCACCACTTCGTGCCATCCACAGGATGGCCTCGACGTAGCGCCTGCAATCGTCCTCCTCTCCAACGTAGAGGTCTGGGCATGAGCGCAGAAATTCAAGGATTTTCGACCATTGTTCATTGCGTAATTCAGTCGTTGACATGTATCCATTATGCACCAAATGTCAACACAACCTAGTGGTCCAACATCATTGAAATGAATACCATGATAGTCATTGTTCCTCTTGGGGGTTGAATCGTAACGTTGAACCGAGGAGGAACCATGATGTCTACCAAGAAGTACCGTATCAGACTGACTACCGACGAACAACAGGAACTCAACGCCTTGGTCTCACGCGGTCGGGCTGCGGCGTACAAACAGACCCATGCGCGCATTCTGCTGATGAGCGATGAGTCACGCTCGGACGGGGGAATGAAGGACGCGGACATCACCAGCGCGCTCGGTGTGGGACAGTCAACGGTCGAGCGAATACGCAAGCGCTGTGTGGAGGAGGGGGTCGAGTCTGCGCTGAATCGCAAAAAGCAACTGCGTCGGCGTCAAAAGAGACTGGACGGCGAAGGTGAAGCACGGTTGATAGCGATGGCCTGCGGGGAACCGCCGGAGGGGCGTGCCAGTTGGACCCTGAAGCTGTTGGCTGACCAGTTGGTCGAGTGTGAGATAGTCGGGACCATTAGCACCGAGACGGTTCGCCAGGCGCTTAAAAAAAAACGAACTGAAGCCGTGGCTGAAGCAGAGTTGGTGCATCCCGCCCGGTCAGAGCGCGGAGTTTGTGTGCGCGATGGAAGACGTGATGGAAGACGTGATGGAGGTCTACCAACGGCCGTACGATGGGAATGAGGTTCTGGTGTGCATGGATGAGACGAGCAAACAGCAAGTCAAGGAGACGCGAGTGCCGCGTCCCGCAGCGCCCGGCTTATCGGCGGCATACGACTACGAATACGAGCGCAATGGAGTGAGCAGCCTGTTCATGCTGTTTGCACCGTTGGACGGATGGCGCCGAGTCGAGGTCAGAGAGCGTCGCACGAAGGTGGACTGGGCGCATGTGATAAAGAAACTGGTCGACGAGGACTACCCTGACAGAGACCGGATCGTGCTGGTAATGGACAATCTCAACACTCACAAGCTGTCCTCGCTATACGAGGCATTCGAGCCTGCTGAGGCGAGGCGTATAGCTGAGCGACTGGAGATACACTACACTCCCAAACACGGGAGTTGGTTGAATATGGCGGAGATAGAGATCGGTGTGCTGGCTCGACAGTGCCTGGACCGACGGATTGCCAATCAAGACATCCTGCGCGGCGAGGTCAATGCTTGGCAGAATCAACGCAACCGGGATGTGATACGAGTGGATTGGCGCTTCACTACCGAGGATGCGCGCATCAAGCTAAAGTCACTCTACCCATCAATACAAAAACGTTGAACCACTAGGCACTTACGGTATAATGGATAGTGAAAGGAATCACAACTGGTTGTAAGCGAGAAGGTGAGCGAGAAGTGGCCATGGAAGACCAGCATCACGTCGTAATCGTGGGTGGGGGATTCGCCGGACTGAACGCCGCCAGGTCATTGAGGCGCGCGCCGGTGAGGGTCACGCTGATCGACCGGCGCAACCATCATTTGTTCCAGCCTCTGCTGTACCAGGTGGCGACGGGCGGTCTGTCTCCGGCAGACATCTCGACACCGATTCGTGCGCTCTTGCAGGGACAGAAGAACGCCAGGGTAATTCTCGGTGACGTAGAGGAAGTAGACGTTGGGGGTAAGACGGTCACGCTGGCCGACGGTGAGCAGATCGGCTACGACACTCTGGTCCTCGCACCGGGTGCCCGTCACAGCTACTTCGGAAGAGACGAGTGGGCGAATGACGCTCCGGCGCTCAAGACCGTCGAGGACGCTATCGAGATCAGGCGCCGGATTCTTATCGCCTTCGAGGCGGCCGAGCGCGTCGCCGATCCGGAAGAGCGGCGCAAGTGGCTGACGTTCATCATTGTCGGCGGAGGGCCGACCGGGGTCGAGCTTGCCGGCACCATCGGCGAGCTGGCCCAGAGGACGTTCAAGGACAACTTCAGGTCGTTCGACCCGGGGGACACGAGGATCTTCCTGTTCGAGGGCGGGGACAGGGTGCTTCCCTCGTACGCCGAGAACCTCTCAGGGAAGGTGGTGTCTTCGCTCGAACGACTGGGAGTGACCGTTCGGACCGGAACATTAGTTAGGGAGGTCACGCCGGACTGGGTCGACATCGACACAGACGGCGACAGGCTGCGCATTCCAACGAGGACGGTCTTGTGGGCAGCAGGTGTCCAGGCGTCGAATCTGGGAAGAATGGTCGCCGAGGCAAGCGGTGCGCCGATGGACCGTACGGGACGTATTCTGGTCGAGCCCGACTTGACGGTGTCGAGTCACCCCGAGATCTTCGTGGCCGGCGATCTGGCCAGCTACTCTCACCAGACCGGAGAACCCCTCCGCGGGACGGCGGACGTGGCGATCGCCGAAGGAAGCTACGTCGGGAACGCAATCAGGCGGCGCCTCGCCGGGGAGGAGTTCAGCCCGTTCAGGTTCCGCGACCTGGGAACACTGGCCGTGATAGGTCGGTCGGCCGCGGTCGCCGACTTCGGGTTCGTGCGCTTCTCCGGACGGCCGGCTTGGTGGGCTTGGCTGTTCATCCACCTTCTCAAGCTCGTCGATTTCCAGAACCGGCTCACGGTAATGGTCCAATGGAGCTGGAGCTACCTGACGAGAAACCGGTCGGCCAGACTGATCACAGGGGAGCTCCGGCTGCCATTCGATGAGCGCCATCCCGACGATCACAGCTCATCGCAGGACGATCTGCCGGTGACATCCGATCGCGCGGGGCCGCTAGCGCGGTAGGACCCGGCCCGGCGAAAAAGGAGAGGTGCGCTATGAACCCCGAAAAACATAATAGCCGCGTGGCAAACCGCGAGTTCCGGGCGAAGCCGCTGAGGGTTCACTCCTTTCTGCACGACGTTCCGCTACACGACGCATGGGTCATGCGGCTCCGGGGCGGAGGGGAAGGCCGGACGCTAGAGGACGTTCAAGCCCTCCTCTGGTCCATGAGGGCCGAGACGGTCGGTCCGGTCGCCGCGCTGCTGTTCAATATCCGGATGGCGGTCGGACGACGGCTAGGGTGGGACGAGGAAAGGCCCAAGAGTCCCGAACTGTCCTACGTCTACCGTCTGACCGAGGAGGATCGAGCTAGGGATGCTCTGAACAATCGGCTTCAGGCTGGGCCGAGTTGACCGGAGTGGTTTTGGGGGCGTTAAATTGCCTCATGGCACCGTGGTGAGGGTTATTGTCGGCCTACAACCGGCCCTGACAGGGCCTTTCGCCGCCCTTAGCCCTGATTTTGGGCGCACTTATACAAGGTCTCACGCCGCCAGGTACTGTTCGGCCCTCATCAAGTTGGCAAACCCCAGCAGCGTCATCAGCCGCTGCGTGTTCTTGGACAGCCCCCTGTAGCGGACCTTGGCGTAGCCGAAGTGCCGCTTGATGTACAGGAACGGATGCTCCACCTTAGCTCTGACCGACGCTTTGCGCTTCTCCGACACCGCCTCAGGGCTCCCAGGCTCCAGCTTCCGACGCTGGCCGGGCCTCATCGCCACCTGCCACTCCACGTCCAAGCCCCGGTTCCCCGGCCTCTTGTCAACTCCCTGATACCCAGCATCTCCCCACACCTGAGACTCCCCACCGTGCAGCAACCGGGGCAACTCAGTCAGGTCATGCACGTTCGCAGATGTCGTGGTCATGCTGTGCACCACTCCCGTCTGCGAGTCCACACCGATGTGCACCTTCATCCCGAAGTGCCACTCGTTACCCTTCTTCGTCTGGTGCATCTCGGGGTCGCGCTCTTTAGCCCGATTCTTCGTCGATGAGGGCGCCGCTATGATGCTCGCGTCCACTATCGTCCCCTCCTGAAGACGGAGACCCTTGGACTCCAGATAGCGGTTGATCTCCTCGAACAGACCCGCGCCCAACTCATGCTCTTCCAGCAGGTGGCGGAAGTTCAGAATCGTCGTCTCGTCCGGCAGCGGCCCAGGCAGTCTCAGCCCTACGAACCGCCTCACCGATTCGACCTCATAGAGCATGTCCTCCATCCCAGGGTCGCTCAGGTTGTAAAACAACTGCACGCAGTGTATCCGTAGCATCACCGATAACTCGTAGGGCCGCCGACCACGACCGGCCTTGGGATAGAACGGTCGAATGCGCTCTTCCAACTCTTCCCAAGGGATCAGTCCATCCATGCGCTCAAGGAACTTCTCCCGGCGAGTCTTTCGCTTCTTGCTCTCGTAGTCCAAGTCCGCAAACGTCGGCTGGTTCATTGCCTCTCCTCCCCCGTCTTCAGGCCTTGGCCCTATTTTACTATCCCACAAGCCATCGGGACTTATTCAGAGCATCCCTAATGGTCCCGACTATCTCACACTCGACCAACTGGTCAGCCAACAGCTTCAGGGTCCAACTGGCACGCCCCTCCGGCGGTTCCCCGCAGGCCATCGCTATCAACCGTGCTTCACCTTCGCCGTCCAGTCTCTTTTGACGCCGACGCAGTTGCTTTTTGCGATTCAGCGCAGACTCGACCCCCTCCTCCACACAGCGCTTGCGTATTCGCTCGACCGTTGACTGTCCCACACCGAGCGCGCTGGTGATGTCCGCGTCCTTCATTCCCCCGTCCGAGCGTGACTCATCGCTCATCAGCAGAATGCGCGCATGGGTCTGTTTGTACGCCGCAGCCCGACCGCGTGAGACCAAGGCGTTGAGTTCCTGTTGTTCGTCGGTAGTCAGTCTGATACGGTACTTCTTGGTAGACATCATGGTTCCTCCTCGGTTCAACGTTACGATTGAACCCCCAAGAGGAACAATGACTATCATGGTATTCATTTCAATGATGTTGGACCACTAGCGTCCACGTGGAAGCGGACGGAATGGGCGTGGGAGTCGGCGTAGGCGTCGGGGCTATTAGCAGCTGTCCGGCATTGAGGCCGTTGACTCGACCGCTGCCAAAGACGTTATCCACACCAGCATCGCCCAGGTCAACGGCGGTGCCGATGATAGCATTCCGCAGCGTCGCCCGGTCTGCAACGGGGTCGTCGCCTTGCTCGCCGCTCGAAAGCTCTGGCCTGAGTTCTAGGAGCAACGCCGCGAGTCCAGCGACGTGTGGAGCTGCCGCCGACGTGCCGAAGAACGGCGAGGAGAAACCTCCGGAACCAGTAATGGAAACTCCGTCGATAGCTGCCACGTCCGGCTTTGTGGCACCGTTGTTCGCGGGGCCGTGGCTGCTGTACGACGCGATGTCGTCCACGCCGAGGTCTGAGGCGTTGATCGCGCCCACCGAGACCACGCCGCCACCGGAGTCACTTTGAGCTGGAACACTGCTCTCTAGCGTGTTGTAATTAAAGGCCGTCCCCGCACCTGTGTTGCAAGAGAGCGCTATCCCGCCCAGAACAAACATATCAAAGGTCTGGGCAGAGGAAGCGTTCTGGTAGTTCGATATGGCGATGCTGTAGAACTTGAAGCCTGCGGTGTTGTTGAAAACAGACATGAACTCCGATGGCTCTCCAAGAGCAGGGTTATTGTTTGTGCTGAAGCCATTTATTGCGTTAGTTCCGCTCTCAACGGCGTAGAGATCGTAATCTGAGGTCACTGATCCCAGAGGCTCGTCCCAAGATAGTATCACGATGGCGGACTGGCCCGGCCATAATCCTATTAAATTACCAAGCGAAGCTCCAAGCCCCGCGCAGTCCGTGGTGTCGCTAGTGGCAGTGAACTGATGGAGATTGCCCGGACTGCCTACGATTAGCGTGCCATCGACTAGCGAGTCAACATAAGTTTCTTGATAGTGCAGTAAGGCTTGATTGCCCACAGAGGTGTAGTAGCCTCGAATCGGGTTGCTCAGTCTGCCAAGCTCTGTCGCGGTATTGGCTGAAATGGAGCTGCTCTGATCGTACGGCCCGCCGAAAAAGCCTATGTCGTCGATTACAACGTCGCTGTTGGCGGCGAGGAAGTCCACCGCCGCCATGAACTCAAGTGACGTGCTGAAATTGGCGAAGCGAAGTTGAGCGCCGGGAGCTATGTCGTGGACTATCTCAAGAATCGCGGTGCCTTCCGCGCCCATCGACACTCCATCCAACCCCTTCTCAAGGTCTCCGTCGGCTCGAAATGACGTAGCGATAAGGCCGCCCGTGGTCCCGGTCAGAACATTGCCCCCGTCTCGAATCAGCGTAGTCGCGGGCAGGTCAACGGACGCTATGGCGTCGGCAAGGCCGAATATACCATCGGATATGACGCCCACTGTGACCCCTGTGCCATCGACACCCAGAGTCGTGCGCAGGTCGTCGAAGCCCAGCAGGGCGTCTCCTTCGGTCATTTTTGAGCCAACGTTCGCGTAGCCGTAATCTGGCGGGGTGACGGCCCTGATGTATTCCAACTCGGCTAACTGGGGCAGTGTTCCGATGGGTATCCTTGCCTGGACGAGTTTTTCATCCAAGGCATAACGCTCGACGACTATCCCAAGGGATTCAAGCTCTCCCACCTTTTCGTGAAATGACCTCTCGTCGCTCGCCGAAACGCGGATGTATACCTGGACTCGGCCTATGCTATCTAACCGGATGAGGCCGGACGCCAGATCCGCCCCGATTGACGATGCCTGCGCGCGAGGGAAGGCGGATTCTCCCTCGAACGTTCCGCTGGTGACGCTCTGCGCCGTTTCGAGCAGTTGGGCGATGCTTGAGGAGAACTTGGGGTTCTTCCCTGGAGGAGCGGCTGGCAGTGGCGATGTCGAGGCAGGGAAGCGAAGCTCACTGGGGTCTGGACGCGGCACAGGAGGGTCGTCCGCTGACGACGCACCGGACGCTGCTGCAAAAAGCGCGATGGCCGCAAGAAGGACGACAATGACCCCAAAGCGCGTATCGACCAAGAATTGCCTCCCACCGGTCTTTCAGAGATTTTCAAATACAAATACAAATACAGGAGGCCTACGGCAGCGAGTCCCATACTATAATCTACCGGAGTTTGGCAATTCCGAAACATTTTACAGATACAGCCGAACTACACCCGCTGAAACTTCGACACTCGCATGCCCTGGCCGATTTCGGTTACGTAGATGCTGCCGTGGGAATCCACGCAAAGGCCGTGCCCTCCCACGATAGTGCCCTGACCCGGCCCTTCTCTGCCCCTCCAGCGCGTGATGAGGTCGCCCCCGAGTGTCCAGAGGCTCACCTCGCTGCCAGGGCCTTGCTCTACGACATGCACGATGTCGTCGTGAATCCAGATGTCGCCCGGCTTCTCAAGGTCTGTCCACTCCTCCAGGAAATTGCCTTGGTCATCGAAAATCTGGATGCGGTCGTTCTCGCGGTCGCATATTATCACACGGCTGTCCTTGTCCACCCAGACGTTGTGCACCAGGGCAAACTCGCCCGGGCCTGTGCCCTGCTTGCCCCACGACAGCAGAAGCTCGCCATCTGCGTTGAACTTGTGCACTCGATGGCCTCCATAGCCGTCCGAGACGAACATTTCACCGTTGGGCGCGATAGCCAGACCCGACGGCATGTTGAAGGGCATCCCCTGAAACGAGGGAGATGGGGCCAGTTTGTTCCCCAGCGTTCTGATCGACTCGCCGCCCGGAGAATACTCGGTCGCAATATGAAAATCCCTGTCCACCAACCACACGTCGTCGTTGGGCGCGATGTATATTCCGTGCGGGTTGGCAGAGAAGGTTCCCTCGCCCCATGAGGAGATGAAGTTGCCGTCCGGGTCCCAGATGGTCAGGGGGTGGTCGCCCCGGCTGAAGATGTAGATTCCGTCATTGGAGTTGACCGCGCCGTCGGAGGCGGCTCCAAACGACCAGTATTTGGGCATGTTAGGCCATGCTGGTACGCGCTCGTATTTGAAATCGCCTGATCCGACTACTGCCATTTCTCACCTCCGAAGATTGGGTTGACGATGGTTGTTCTGGGACATAGTTTGCACATGAAATAGAAAAGAGGAGGGCACAGAGTCAATCTGGCGTCGTAAAGGTATCGAACCCAGGATGCCGGGGTTGACTCATAACGCGTTAGATTGACTAACGGCTGCTACAAATCAGGCAAAAGCAGATAAACCAGCCTTTACGATCTCCAGGTCTTGCTCTCCACTGCCTCCACTAACCCCTATGCCACCTATCATATCTTCACCACGCTTGATGGGCATTGAACCCAATGCCGCCAGCACTTTGCCGCCCTGCATATGGCTAAATGTCTGGAAGAATGGCCGATCCTGTAACGGAATCAAGTCCTCACCGGGCCGACCAAAAGTCGTGACCGTAAACGCCATCGCGGTGGCGACATCCACAGTGAACCAAGCGGCACGATCCATGCGATGGAGTCCCTTGATATGCCCACCGCCGTCTACAACGACGATTGTTACAGGTACGCCCATCTCTGTTGCCTTTTCTTCGGAAGCCTGGAGAATGGAAGTCGTTTCGGAAAGTGTTATCGACATGCTAAGCCTCCCAAGCTAGATATCGAGGCCTCTTATCCAGACGCGGTGAACATCGGAAGAGTTACCTCGTCGGTTATGTCGCTCCATGAAACTTCAACAGGCAGTTCGGGGCGTACTTTTTCGTTGTCGATCCCCACCAGCCTGGTAAGCATTCTTGGGCCTTCTTCAAGCTCTACAATCGCAACGTTATACGGCAGGTCGTCTTCGAATGCCCTGTTGTAACGCTGGTGTACGACAATCCATGTGTATACTTTGCCCTTGCCGCTGGATGGGACCCACTGGTGTTCCGTAGACCAGCATTGCGGGCAGGCCGGGCCAAGGTGACGCAGGTGTCCGCAGCGCAGGCACTTTTGCAGTAACAGTTCGTGGCGTTTGCAGCCCTCCCAGAACAGGCGGTCTTCGTCGTTGATTTCAGGCAGAGGTTTCGTGTAATCGGTGGTCATGGTTCAGTTCCTCAATATCATAGTGGCGTGGGAGTGCATGATACCGCCCTGTCCGCTAACCAGTGCGATATTCGCGTCGTTCACCTGCCGCTCGTCGCACTCTCCCCTGAGCTGGCGAACCGCCTCCACGATGAGTTGCATTCCAGCCATGCCGCTCTCAGAAAGCAGCCCGCCGCTGGTGTTCACGGGAAGCTTGCCTCCGGGCGCGGTAATGCCGCTTTCGACGTAGGCCCCTCCATCGCCCTTGGCGCAGAAGCCATAGTCCTCCAGCGTGATGATTGGGACGATGGTAAAGCAGTCGTAAAGCTCGCAGACATCGATATCTTGCGGGGTAACGCCCGCCATCTGAAAAGCCATCTCGCCAGATATTTTCGCTCCGCTGGTGGTCAGAGTGGGCCGTTGAGGCAAGTCCCAGGCTATGTGGTGCTGACCGATACCCATGACGTAAACTGGTGGCTTTTTCAGGCTCTTTGCGCGCTCGGCTGAAGTTACTACAACCGCCGCGCCGCCATCTGATACCAGGCAACAGTCCAGAAGGTGAAGCGGCTCAGACACGTATCTTGATTGCTGATGATCCTCTATTGTCATGGGTTCTTGTCTGTGGGCGTTAGGGTTCTTGCTTGCCCATCCTCTTGTTGATACCGCCATGTGTCCAAGCTGTTCGCTCGTCGTGCCGAACTCGGTCATGTGGCGCTGGGCGATCATGGCGTATCCCGAAGGCGCGCCAAACATGCCGTATGCCGAAGCCGTTCCCTGTACTCTGCTGTACGTGCTGGGCGGGCCGGAAAGCGGATTGTCTCCGTAGCAGCATACGGCTGTCGTGATGAGTCCCGCTTCTATTGCCATCATTGCGTACTGGACGAGGCCGATGTTGGATGCTCCGGCCTGATCTATGGTAGCGGCGATTTTTGGCTGGATACCCAAGGTCTCGGACACTTTGTGCGCCCACAAGCCCTGAAAGTTGGACGGTGGATACTTGCACAATACAGCGTCGATATCCGACTTTTCCAGCCCGGCGTCTTCGATAGCAAGTTGGGCTGCCTCGGTGGTAAATGCGAGGGCAGACACACCCGGCACTCTACCGAACTTGGTGGTCGCAACCCCGGCGATGCAGTATTTGTCTTTCAAGCTCATTTCGATTCACTCCCGCTGCGTGTTCATATTCTGTAATCCGGCGGTTGATAGACTGGTCTTTAGGGGTTTGAGTATGCTGGCGACGTCTAGCTGACAGGCATTATCAGCAACCTGATATTTCCTAGATGGAACCTGGCGCTTTCATAAGCAATCCATCTTGGCATAGCACAGACTATATGACCGCCTGCCGAAGTTGTCAACTGAAATCGACGGCACTCAATTCCGCCATGAAGTATCAGCCGAACACTCGGCTATAGGCGTCACCTAGCATTTGGGGACGTAGGAACGAAGTGAAAAAGCAGGAGGGCTTGTTCTGTTCGAGACAGCCCTCGGAGGCAATCGGAGGTATACTGTTCAGTCCTGTTTCTACAATGGGGTAGGGATTAATAGCTCTGGAACAGCTTGCCCCAGTCTGTTTCGAGGGCTTGTCGGACGCGCCTGCGGCCTTTGACAGGAAGCCAGTAGCCGTTGTGATAAACATTGGAAGCCATGATGCCGAAGAATACCAGCGGCGACCTGAGCAAGATGTTCTCCAACCGTTTCAATGGCCCCCAGTAGACTAGCTTCTGGCCCTGGCTGGCAAAGGTGTTTTCCGAGCCGGTGAAACGCCAGTTCACCTCTGAAATGTCCTCGCCCACCACGTCGATTTCGTTGATGTCGCCGCGTCCCAGACCTGACTCGTGCCCAAGTCTGATGAACTTGATCGACATGGGGTCGAAACCCATTATCTTGGCGGCTACGGCGTCTATAGCAACCTGGTCGGCGCTGGCGAGAATAACGTTCTTTATATGCCAGCGCATGGCGCGAGGGCCAGGGCCGTCTCCGGCAAACGTTCCATCGGTAACCGCGAAGATGCCGGGGTGTATCTCCTTCTGGATGTTCAGCAAGTCCACCAACGTCTCGTGGATTACCGAATGGGTCCAGTGGCGCTTGTGGTTCAGCAGTCCGCCGAAAGCGTTCTTCATCGCGCCGGTTATGGTCGTGAAGACGTGAGTCTTGACCGTCGGCAGGTGCAGGATGTTCTTTCCAAAGAGAGCCTCTGGAATCTGGAATCCATCCGGGTAAACCTCATTCAGGACTGACATCTTGGCCTTGGGTTTGTAATCGATCCACTTCGTTTCTTCCAGGTGAAGGCTTTTCAGACCGTACTTATCCTCCACCGCTTTATGCTTGTTGTTTTCCGCTCCTTCATGAGCATCAACCACAACCGTACCGTTGTGAGTGGGGATTAGCTCTTGATAGCCGTCGGCCTGAAGCGTCTTGATAGCCCCCTCAAGCTGCCAGGGAGTCGTCGAGCAGGCGGGATAGTAGTGCTGCCAGGAGATGTTTATCTTCAGCAAGGTGGCTGCGTCTTTAGGGAGATACGTCTGATAGTCGGCCAATCGCATGGCGCGACCAATGTCTTCAAGAACAGTTTCCGGCGAAGTGTAGACTACGGCCACCTTGGGTTTGGTGGAAACGCCTGCGCCATCACGGCTGTGCTGTTCGGTCTGAGAAGTAGCAGCCATTGTTCAATCCCCATAGTCAAAATATCTAATTACGAACACATGCATCGAATAGGCAGCCCCCGAAAACGAAGAGCGCCTTACGGCGATATCCGAATCCATACCTGAATTATAAGGGCGTATCATACAAGTCGTCTATAAATGAAAGAAACGCAGTGTTCACAAAGAGGGTTTTGGGCGAGGAAATAATCGGAATCCTCGTCCACTCTTGGCCCTGCAAATTTGTCGCTCCACTGATACAGGGGCGCAACCCGGTTTACCAGCCGCCAGTGGTGTGTTTACTGCAAGCGTCATTTCTTGACACCCTTCGGGCAGAATGCTAGAATTGGCTTGCTCTAGGGCCAGAGGTGTTGACTGGCTCCGATACCAGCATGGCGCGTAGCAGAAATCGCCATCAGACACATTTTCTTCTACAGAGCGTTTCTTATATTGCACTTTACTAACGGGAAATTAGGTCTGGGAGGACAAAAATGACTGAAAAGAAGGTCGAATTACAGCGAGGCCTTCGTGATGTATATATCGACAGGACCAAATCGAGCTTTATTGACGGCGACATTGGAAAGCTCCTGTATCGGGGTTACAATATCGATGATCTGGCAGAAAACTCCTCTTTCGAAGAGGTCATCTATCTCCTGCTTTACGGCGATCTGCCAACAAGAAGTCAATTGGATGCATTTGACGCTGAGTTAAAGGCTAACAGAAAACTTCCAGACGAAATCCTCGACATTATCCGGCTAACCAAGAACGCACATCCAATGGACGTGCTGCGCACCGCTGTCTCGGCTCTGGCCACCTTTGACCCGGATGTTAAAGACAACTCGACTGAAGCGACCCTTCGAAAGGGTATACGGCTTACCGCGCAAGCCCCGACCATCGTGGCTGCCCACTCTCGTATACGTGAGGGCAAGGAGCCGGTAGAGCCTGACAATAGCCTGAACCAGGCGGGTAACTTCCTTCACATGCTATTCGGAGGGTCACCCGACCCGGAAGATGCCCGGCTTCTCGATAAGGACTTCGTTCTGCACGCAGAGCATGGTGTAAACGCCTCCTCCTTCGGGGCTAGAGTGGCTGCATCGACGGTTGCCGACCTTCACTGTGCTGTTACCACGGGCATATCCGTCCTCAAAGGGCCGTCTCATGGCGGTGCTGCAGAAGAGGTTATGAAAATGGCGCTGGAAATCGGCAACGAGGAAAACGCCGAGCCATATGTCAGAAAACTTCTAAGTGAAGGTGGCAGGGTCATGGGGTTCGGTCATCGTGTGTACAAGGCGGTAGACCCCAGGGCCAACCACCTGCGACCAGATGCCAAGGCACTGGGAGATCGTAAAGGGCAACCCAAGTGGTTCTCCATCCTTCAGACCGTATCCGAGGTTATGGAGCCGTATTCCAGAAGAGGCATCTGCGAGAACGTAGACTTCTGGTCAGGCTCTATCTATTATCTGATGGAGATTCCCGACGATCTGTTTATCTCTATATTCACTATGGGGCGCATTCCCGGTTGGACGTCGCAGGTGATTGAGCAGTTCGAGAATAACATCCTGCTCAGGCCCAGACTCCTTTACGTAGGCCCTATGGATCTGGAGTACAAGTCAATTGACCAACGAGGATAAGGCGTGGGGTCGAGCTAGACTCCTATCTCAATCAACACAGAGCAGCCAGAGAAGGGAATGATAGTGACGACCGAACAAGAAGAAGAACAACAAGAGCAGGTAGAATCGGACTGCAAGCATCACTGGGTAATCGATAGCCCTAACGGGCCTACCAGTGAAGGGGTGTGCAAGATCTGCGGTGAGCGGTCCGAGTTCCGCAACTCGATGCCCGGCTCAGGCTGGGACAGAGAGAACCCGCAGAGCAAACGCGCACGGCAGACTCGTGGCAAGCAAGCCCCGGAGTCGACCCCGCCCGCACCTCCGCCGGCACAGACTTAGCATCGTTCATATTGGCTTGAACACGAAGGGGAGCCTTCCACGGGAGGCTCCCCTTTGCAATTCACCATATCTCGCCAGAGAAATTGCGCAAAACTCCTGAATCCGAAATAAAGGGCCGCATAGCAAAACAGGGGAAGATAACCTTCGCCGAGTTCATGGAGGTTGCCCTCTACCACCCGGAAGGCGGCTACTACACCACCACATCGCCCTTCGGAGATTCATGCGACTATTTTACCAGCCCCGCGGCGCATCCTGCATTTGGCGCGCTGATAGCAGTCCAACTCAATCGCATGTGGCAGGCGTTAGGTCGCCCACCGAGCTTTTTCGCTGTCGAGATGGGCGCCGGAAATGGCTTGTTGGCACGCGACATAATCGATTACGTAAACCGAATGCCAGCAGGTTTTGCTGAATCGCTGAGATACATCGCACTAGAACGCTACGCCATATACGACGTAGCTGCCTACGGTCGCATTCAGCACATCGTGACCGACGGAATCCCTCTCGATGGCATCGTCGGATGCCTCATCTCAAACGAGCTTGTGGACTCCTTTCCCGTGCATCGCTTTCAGATAAGCGAGGGCGAAGTCAAAGAAATCTTCGTAACCCTGGACGAGCGCGGCGCATTCGTAGAGACACTGGACGAACCCTCAACCCCTCTTCTTGCCGAGCGCGTAGCCGACCTGTCGCTGCCAGAAGGCTACCGTAGCGAAGTCAACCTCAACATCCGACCCTGGCTGAACGAGGTGTCGCAGGCTCTTGAGAGAGGCTTTGTCATAACCATCGACTATGGATACCTGTCCGACGAGCTATACTCGCCACAGAGGGCCAGAGGCACGTTTCAGACCTACTACCGCCACACCGATGGCAGCAGCCCTTATCAGCGTATAGGCAGGCAGGACATGACGGCGCACGTGGACTTCTCTTCGGTAGACTCGGAAGGCAAGTCGCTGGGGTTGAACTCGCTTGGGCTGCGCACTCAATCGCGGTTCCTGAGAGAGCTTGGCTTCGACAACATGATAGACAGCTTGAGGACAAAGAGGCTGGGCCAGCGCGAACACAGCGGCAACATGATGGCGATGCGTGAACTGGTAAAACCGGATGGACTTGGCGGATTCAAGGTACTGATTCAGGAGCGAGGCACGGGGGTGAAAAGCATCGAGGAGTTGACTGCTGACGAGGGAACGCTTCCCGAACCACCGTTGCTTCGCGATGACCACGTTCCGCTAATGGAGGGAAGCTATCCCGACATGGCCTGGGACATGGACGCCCTCTGGCCCTTTGACGAAAGCGAGCCGCAGGATTGAATCTGCCCCTATTCGTTCAGGCCAAGATCCGATGCCACTGGCTTGAGGGCCTCGATGATGAAGGCGATATGCTCGTCTAACTCGATCCCTAGCTCTTGCGCGCCCTGAACCATGTCTTCGCGGCTGACTGATGCGGCGAAGCGTTTGTCCTTGAACTTGCGCTTCACGGAGCTGACCTTGGTATCCGACAGGCTCTTGGTCGGCCTAACCAGCGCGACCGCCGTCACGAACCCTGAAAGCTCATCGCAGGCGAAAAGCGTTTTTTCCATGAGCGACTCTCTGGCTATGCCGGTGTGATTGCCATGAGACAGCACCGCACGAACGATTTCGTCCGAGAATCCGCGTGACTTCAGTATTTCCGCACCAAAGGTAGGATGAGACTCAGGCGTTGGGCAGACCTCCCAGTCGAAGTCGTGCACCAGACCGGCGATGCCCCATAGCTCCTCGTCCTCGCCAGCCTTTCGCGCGTAAGCTCTCATGCACATCTCCACCGCGAGCAGATGCTTTCTGAGGCTGTCGCTCTTGGCGTGCTCCTCGACAACAATGTTTGCGGTCTCACGGTCCATAACTACACCTCCGCTCTAGCGCCTACGATATTCAGATCAATGTCTCCAACCACTGGTAGAAAATGGCTTAGCTTGAGGCCGACCAGTATCCAAACCAAATAATCGGCTAAAGTCTCACCCTCATCCCAACCTTCCCCCGTCAAGGGGGAAGGGGTTAGTCTCCTCTCCCTTGACGGGAGAGGACTGAGGTGAGGGTGTCCTTACGCACAGCCATCATTCACCTCTCCTTCCGTGGAAGGATTCTCCTGCTTCGAGTTTATCACACCGCCTCAGTCTCATCGCTTTGCTCGCTTGCTGCTTGAGAAGATGGGCGGGGCGAGCACTTGCGTGCGGTGGTTATGAAGCCCGTGTGCGCGACCATGCGATGCGCAGGGCGAACGGCGCGCCCGGTGACAGACCAAGGCCTCATCATCACTTCGAACGTCTCTATCATTTCGAAGGTGCGCTGCTCCTTCAATGCGACGGTTAGCTCGTGCACTTGCAACACGGTCGGCAGGAAGCTCAGGAAGATTCCTCCGGGAACCATCTTCTCGTCGGCGTGAGGAATTACGTGCCAGGGTTCCGGCAGGTCGAGCACTATCCTGTCGAGGTTATCCTCCTCGAACCCGTCGTTTACGTCGCCTTGCTTGAGCGTGAGGTTCGAATGCGTGGGAAACATGGCGCTGACATTAGCCTCTGCCCTTTTGAGCATGTCCTCTCTGAGGTCGTAGGATGTTAGATGCCCGTGTTCGCCCACAGCGCGCAGCAAGGTCATCGTCAACGCCCCTGAGCCTGTGCCCGCTTCCAACACTTTCGCGCCTGGAAATATGTCGCCGTAGACTAGAATCGCGCCCATGTCTTTGGGATATACCACTGTGGCGATTCTGGGCATATCAAGGGTGAAGTCGGCCATCGTCGGCTTCACCGCAAGCAGATAGTGACCCTTCGAGGTTGTAAGCCACGTCCCCTCTTCGTGGCCTATGAGGTCGTCGTGGGAAACGTGGCCTATGTGGGAGTGGAACGCATCAGATGGACGCAGCCGAATCAGGTATCGTCGGCCCTTGCGGTCGATCATCAGGGCCGATTCGCCTTCCTGGAATACGTGCCTGGGAATTGAAGATTCCTCCATGCCTGCTCCGAAAACCTCGATATCGTTGATGTGTAGGGGCGTCCTTCCACGGAAGGACGCCCCTACACACGCCATAAAGCCACGCCTAATTGTAAAGTAAACCGCCTTTGGGACGATGCTAGAGCTTGTCGATTTCCGCCAGAATATCGTCGGTGTTCAGGTCGGCCACGGCTGTATAAGTCTGAGAGAAGCGAACAATGCCCTCTTTGTCGATAATTATTATCGCCCTGTCGGACGTGCCGCGCTGCTCGTTGTAGACCCCGTAAAGCTGGGACATTTGCCCCTTTGGATGAAAGTCGCCCAATACGGGATAGGGCACGCCGCCTACTGATGCGGCAAATGCGGTCTGAGTGGGTCGCGCGTCTGTGCTTATACCCAGTACCTGGGTATCTTTCCCCTCGAATGCCGTATTAGCCATACGGAACGAGGAGACTTGATGCGTTCAACCGCCTGTGAATGAGAATACGTGAAAGGACAGAACGACGTTTTTCTGCCCCTTATATTGGCTGAGTGTTACGTTATCTCCGCTGTGCGCCGGAAGTGTGAAATCCGGGGCGGGCTGTCCTACTTCTATCATGTTTTCCTCCTTTTGCGCTACAAATTAAGAACTAACCTGAATTCTCAGGCATCCGTACTCTTTTATCTGTCAAAAATTGCATGGGGCTTAGCTACTCCGAGCGCTTCCAGCGCAAGTACGGCTGGCGCGCGGCGCGTGCTTCGTCGAGTCTTGTGTTTGGTGTATCGTGCGGGGCGTCGTGAAGCAAGTCAGGGTCTTCAGCCACCTCCTGAGCGATGGTTTTCATGACCTCGATGAAATAGTCCAGCGTCTCCTTCGACTCGGTTTCGGTTGGCTCTATCATTAAGGCCTCTTCCACTATCAGCGGAAAGTACATCGTGGGCGGGTGAATTCCGTAGTCGATTAGCCTCTTGGCGACATCCAGCGCGTTGACACCGTGAGCGCGCTTCAGGTTTCTGGCGGACAACACGACCTCGTGCATACAAACGCGATCGTAGGGCAGGTCGTAGTGCCCCTTTATCTGGCTCATGATGTAGTTCGCGTTGATAACGGCGTCGTCGCTGATGCCCGCGATTCCCACGTCGCCGAGCGTGCTGATGTATGCGTAGGCTCTCAGCAGCGCGCCGAAGTTGCCATGGAACGCACCCATTTTGCCGATGGTCTTTTCCGGTGTGTCGAAAGAGTAGGTCTCGCTTCCGTCCTGTCCTACCTGCCGCCCGACGACTGGCGTTGGGAGATAGGGCAATAGGCTTTCTCCGACGATGACGGGGCCAGCGCCAGGGCCGCCTCCGCCGTGCGGCTGCGTGAAGGTCTTGTGCAGGTTGGAATGGATTACATCGAACCCCAGATCGCCGAGCTTGACGCGACCAAGCAGGGCGTTGAGGTTGGCGCCATCGCCGTAAACGACGCCGCCCGCCTCGCGCACTATGCGACATACCTCCACGATGTTGGTGTCGAACAGCCCCAGCGTGCTGGGCAGGGTAATCATCAGCGCGGCAAGGTCGTCGCCGACTGAGTTTCTGAGAGCTTCAAGGTCTGTGTCGCCGTGAGAGTTCGAGGGCAGTGTCACGACCTCGAATCCAGCCATCGCAGCGGAGGCGGGATTGGTCCCGTGTGCGCTGTCCGGGATTAGCACGTTTTTGCGCTGCGTGTCACCGCGCTCCAGGTGATAAGCTCTGGTCATGAGCATACCGGCAAGCTCGCCGTCGGCCCCGGCCATCGGTGCGAGGCACGTGCCCGCCATGCCAGTAATCTCGTTCAGATACACCTGCAGCTCGTACATGAGCTTGAGCGCGCCCTGCACCGTCGATTCCGGCTGAAGCGGATGCAAGCGGGCCATCCCCGGCATGGCAGATATTTCGTCGTTCAGCTTGGGGTTGTACTTCATAGTGCAACTGCCAAGCGGATAGAAGTTGTGATCTATAGAAAAATTGAACTGGCTTAACTGCGAGAAGTAGCGCACAAGGTCGCCCTCGCTAACCTCCGGGAAATCTAGCTCGCCGCGCAGCATAATGCTCGGCGGCATAGCCTGCTCAGGCACGTCCAGAGGAGGCAGCGTCGTGCCAACTCTGCCTGAAACGCTGCGGTCCATGAGCAACTTGCGGCGGTTTTCGTCGAACTTATCCATAAGAGCTGTCATACTGCCGCACCAATCTCAGAGAGCGCCGATGCCAGCGTCTCTATCTCCTCGCGGGAGTTCATCTCGGTGACGCAGATCAACATCCCGTTTGGCATGTGGTCGCTAACGTCGAGGCCGCCGATTATCTTGTGTTCCAGCAGTTGCTCGTTAAGCTGCGCCGGAGGCACTGGACATTGCACCACGAACTCCTGGAAGAAAGTGCCGTCGATTGGCAAGGAGTAGCCCGATATCTTCTCTATGAGCGACGCCGCGTAGTGCGCCTTGTGATAGGTTAGCTCGGCGATGTGCCTCATTCCCCGCTTGCCATTGGCCGCCATGTACACTGTGGACATGAGGGCGATCAGGGCGACGGAGGTGCAAATGTTGGATGTTGCTCGCTCTCGTCGTATGTGCTGCTCCCTGGTCTGGAGTGTAAGGACGTAGGCCGTGCGCCCTCTGGAGTCCACTGTCCTGCCGACGATGCGTCCGGGCATCTGCCTCATGTATTGCTCTTTGCAGGCGAAGATGCCCACGTACGGCCCGCCGAATGTCGGGTCTACGCCCATAGCCTGCCCCTCAGATGCAACGATGTCCACGTCGTAGTCGCCGGGTGATTTGAACATGCCGAGCGATATCGGGTCAAGATACGCGACGAGCAGCGCGCCGTTAGAGTGGGCGAGCGCGGTGTACGTCTCCATATCCTCCATGTACCCAAAGAAGTTGGGATTCTGTACGAGAAGACAGGCCGTCCCATCCTCAAGGCTGGTCTGGCCTTTGGAAACAACATCAATCTCAAGCCCTTGCGAGTGCGTGTACATCTTCAGCACTTCTATGTAAGCAGGAGAAACGGTATCCAGTACGGCAATGCGGTCGCGTCTGGTAAGGCGTGCCGCCATAAGCGCACCCTCCGCCAGCGATGTGGAGCCGTCGTACATGCCCGCGTTGGCGACCTCCATGCCGGTTAGCTGGGCGCATAGCGTTTGGAACTCGAACTCGGTCTGAAGCGTCCCCTGCGATACCTCTGGCTGGTACGGCGTATACGAGGTCACAAACTCGCTGCGGCTGGTTATCTGGCGGACAATCGCAGGTATGTGATGACGGTACGAACCAGCGCCGAGAAAGCAGGCGTAGTCTCCGGGAACCTTGTTCATCGCGGCGAGGTCTGTGACATAGCGCATTAGCTCGAACTCGGAGCGAGGCGGCGGAAGGTTCAACGTGGGATTTCTGTGCTGGGCCGGAATGTCCTGAAATAGCTCCTCAACCGAATCGACGCCTATAGCATCAAGCATCTGGCGTCGGTCAGAATCGGTGTTGGGAACATAGGGAGAAACGAATTCAACGTTTTGCATAGATTGGCCTAATGCTCCTCAGAGGCCAGGAAAGCCTCGTACTCTTCCGCGCTCATCAGCTTGTCAAGCTCCGAGGCGTTGTTAAGCTGTAACCTGATCATCCATCCCGAATCAAAGGAGTTTTCGTTGACTAGCTGAGGACTATCCATAAGCTGTTCGTTGCGCTCCATCACCTTGCCGCCGACAGGGGTGAAAAGGTCGGAGACGGCCTTGACCGACTCTATCTCGCCCATCTTATCGAACTGGGAGAGGTCAGCGCCGACATCGGGCAACTCGACGAACACCACGTCGCCAAGGCTTTCTGCGGCGAACTCGGTGATGCCGATGACGACAATGTTGTCGGACTCGACACGCAGCCATTCATGCTCTTTAGAGTACTTCAAGTCTGGAGGATTCATAGGTTTCTTCTCCGTGAGTAAAAGGGAAGTTTAGTTACCTCGGCTTCCACATGCCGCCCTCTGATGTCGATGTGGAAGCGCGAACCTTCAGTTGCGTAACCGCTAGGAACATAGCCCAAACCAATACTCCTGTCAAGCGTTGGAGAGTGGCCCCCGCTGGTGACTTCGCCTATCTGATTCGAGCCGTCGACGATAGGCTGTCCGTGCCTTGCGATGCCGCGTTCTACGATGTTGAATCCGACCAGGCGTTTGCTTACGCCTTCGTCACGTATGCGTCGCAGAGCCTCCCCTGCAATGTAACCCTCGCGGTCTGGATCCACGAACTTCTCAAGGCCTGCCTCGTAAGGGTTGACCGACGTGTCCATGTCGCTGCCATGCAGCATCAGCCCGGCCTCCATCCGCAGGACATCTCTCGCGCCTAAACCGGCGGCGGCAGCGCCCCTGTCCATTAACAGCTTCCATACATCCGCCGCATTCTCGCTGGGAAGAATCAGCTCGTAGCCGTCCTCTCCGGTATAGCCGGTGTGAGCGAGCATGGCTTCGACGCCGTTTATCTGGGCATCCACATAGCGGAACGGCCTTACTTTGGAGAGGTCTGCTGATGTAAGCTCCTGAAGGATAGATGTTGCTTCAGGCCCCTGATTGGCAATCATCGCGTATTTTGAGGTCAGATTTTCTATCTCCACAGATTGCGGCCCTGGTGACCATCGGTCAAGCCATGCGAGAACCTGGCCCGTGTTGCCCGCGTTTGGCACGAGCAAGAACCGCTCTTCGCCACGGCGGTAAATGATGCAGTCGTCGATGATGCCGCCCTGCTCGTCGCAGATGACATTGTATCTAGCGCGACCTATACGCAGTGCAGGAACATCGACGCTGAGAACGCGGTTCAGGAAGTCGGCGGCTCCTTGCCCGCGTATAGCGACTCGCCCCATGTGGGAAACATCGAAAAGGCCTGCTTTCGAGCGCACAGCCCTGGCCTCGTCAAAAATGCCAGTGTATTGGATAGGCATCTCCCATCCAGAGAACGGCACCATTCGCCCTCCCAACGAGACGTGGGTTTCAAAAAGAGGCGTGCGGTTCAAATCTTGAAGTGTAGCCATTATGATTCCCTTAGAAAGGACATCTCGCCACCTTTTCTATGTGTGAATATGAAAAAGTTTCTCGTTGGTCGGTATGCCGCACTGTTCTTTGAATCGATAGAAGGCTATGTCGAATCAAAGTAAGTGATACAAGATTCAGCGGGAATGTTAAATGCTTGGCGTTGGGCTGTCAACGACATTCGGAACTTGAAATTCACCGCAAAAAGGCTGCACTGAGGACTTAACAGGCTGTTATCTGATATACTTATTCCAGACGGGTTAATCTCTCGACCCAATCCATACGCGCGCGACACGCTTGGGTCTTATCCAATAAGGCTAATCCAACCCAAGTTGCGGCGTATACAGGGTCTGAGAGGTTACTGGATAGGATGCTTGGGCCGCACGAGGATATAACTAGCGCTTGCGGCTTTAATTGGAGGCGGAATGAACTCCCGATGGATGCGAAATAGCTTCATATACCTGCTTATCATAGTGGCGGTCGTCGCCATCTTCTTCACCTTGTTCTCAGAACCCCTTGGCGGGTCGAGGGAGATTCCCATCAGCGAGGTCATCACGATGGCCGCGCGAGGGGACATCGACACCATCGAGGTGAATGGCAACAACCTGACCGTCATCACCACCGGGAGCGAGACCTTCACCTCTCGCAAGGAGGAAGGTTCGAGCGTGGTGGAGATACTCGAGCGGGCCGGTGTAGACCCGTTGGCCTCGAACTTTCAGGTGGTCGTCAAGGGTTCGAGCGGGCTTGGGAGCCTGTTCGGGCTGTTCATCAACTTCTTGCCATTGATATTCTTCGGTGCTGTGTTGTTGTTCATGATGAGGCAGGCACAGGGCAACTCCAGCCAGACCTTCAGCTTCGGCAAGAGCCGAGCGAGGATGACGTTGGGCAACAGCCCCAACGTGAGCTTTGCGGACGTCGCGGGAGTCGAGGAAGCGAAGGAAGAGCTTCAGGAGGTCGTTGAGTTTCTGAAGTTCCCTGAGAAATTCACGGCTCTGGGGGCGAAGATACCCAAGGGCGTGTTGCTGATAGGCCCACCTGGGACAGGCAAGACACTTATGGCGCGAGCGGTTGCTGGAGAGGCTGGGGTTCCGTTTTTCTCGATAAGCGGCAGCGAGTTCGTGGAGATGTTCGTTGGAGTGGGAGCGTCGAGGGTGAGGGACCTGTTCGACCAGGCAAAGCGGAACTCGCCGAGCATCGTGTTCGTGGACGAGATAGACGCGGTGGGTCGTCACAGGGGAGCGGGACTTGGAGGCGGCCACGACGAGCGTGAGCAGACGCTGAACCAGATGCTTGTCGAGATGGACGGCTTCGACACGACGACGAACGTGATAGTGATAGCTGCGACGAACCGGCCCGACATTCTGGACCCTGCGTTGCTGCGTCCCGGGCGGTTCGACCGTCGGGTGACTTTGGACAACCCCGACATAAAGGGACGGGCAGAGATACTTGAGGTTCACTCCAAGGGGAAGCCGCTTGCCGAGAACGTGGATATGGGGAGTGTGGCGAAACAGACGGTGGGATTCAGCGGAGCGGACCTTGCCAATCTGGTGAACGAGTCCGCGATACTTGCGGCTCGCCGGAACAAGACATTGATAGGGCCAGATGAGTTCGCGGAGTCAATAGACCGGGTAATAGCGGGGCCTGAGCGAAAGAGCCGTGTGATAAACCAGAGGGAGAAGGAGTTGACAGCCTATCATGAGGCAGGCCATGCCCTCGTAGCCCACCTGCTCCCCCATGCTGACAAGCCCTTCAAAGTCACAATCGTGTCCAGAGGCGCTTCGGGCGGGCATACTCGCTATTTGCCCGAAGAGGAGCGTAATCTGTTCACCAAGAACCAGTTCAATGATATGCTGGCAGCCGCTCTTGGCGGCAGGGTGGCCGAGGAGGTCATCTTCGACGAAGTAACCACTGGTGCAAGCAGCGACCTTGAGCAGGCGACGAACATAGCTCGCACAATGGTGACGCGATATGGCATGAGCGAGAAGCTTGGGCCTCGGACATTTGGTAAGCGAGAGGAACTTGTGTTCCTGGGCCGAGAGATTTCGGAGCAGCGCAACTACAGCGACCAGGTGGCCGAGACGATAGACGAGGAAGTGCATAGCCTCATAGATAACGCTTATCAGACGGCCAAACGACTCTTGGGCGCTCACAAAGCCAAGCTGACGCAGATGGCGAAATACCTTATCGACCATGAGACGGTGGCGGAAGAGGCTCTGGACGAGTTGCTCAACTCCCAGCCTCCCTCGCTCTCAGACGCTACACCGGCGTAATCACCAACAAGAATTAAGTAGTTTCAGTAGGGGCGTTCTTCCGGGGAGGGACGCCCCTACGCTCTGTCACCGATGATGTCGTCTGCATCGAGCTTGCCTGTGATTGCCTCACCAGCACGAATGCTGGCTTCCTCGATGAAGCGCTCCAACTGTTCGATTTCAGCCTGCTCAATTTCCTCGCCGTCCTCGTCTGAATTCTGGCGTTCTTTGAGAGAGGCAAGCTCGGCCTTGGCCTTCTCGATCTTGTCGGTCAAGTCGAGCGCCCCAAGCTCGGCCTTGGCACGCTTTTTGATGGAGGCCAGATGTCTCCGCTTCATCTCAACGTTGTCCAGACGTTCCTGGATTTCTTCCATGATGCCTATGGTTGCGTCCAGCGAGTTCCCGCCGTGGACGGCGTGGGTGGACGTTCGATCAAGCTGGCGTTGAAACTGACGTTTGAGGCTTTCTAGCTCATCTTCTTTGCCCTTGACAGACGCCAGCATAAGTCGCAATCTTGCCATCGCTTTCTGCATTTCTGGCATTGCCATACTGCCACCTCACGACCTCTTATCAGTTTGTCGCTCCATCCTGCAATAAAAAGAATGGAACTTGCTAGAAGGTTATCGAGGTTCGCAACTAGCAACTTGTCCACATGATTATGATGGCAACGTACTCCTTCATCTCAAACTTCTCCTCCGATACTTATATTGGAGAGGTGAGGGTGAACGCTCCTGTCAACATTATATGGACTGATTACTAGTGGTTCAACGTTTTTGTATTGATGGGTAGAGTGACTTTAGCTTGATGCGCGCATCCTCGGTAGTGAAGCGCCAATCCACTCGTATCACATCCCGGTTGCGTTGATTCTGCCAAGCATTGACCTCGCCGCGCAGGATGTCTTGATTGGCAATCCGTCGGTCCAGGCACTGTCGAGCCAGCACACCGATCTCTATCTCCGCCATATTCAACCAACTCCCGTGTTTGGGAGTGTAGTGTATCTCCAGTCGCTCAGCTATACGCCTCGCCTCAGCAGGCTCGAATGCCTCGTATAGCGAGGACAGCTTGTGAGTGTTGAGATTGTCCATTACCAGCACGATCCGGTCTCTGTCAGGGTAGTCCTCGTCGACCAGTTTCTTTATCACATGCGCCCAGTCCACCTTCGTGCGACGCTCTCTGACCTCGACTCGGCGCCATCCGTCCAACGGTGCAAACAGCATGAACAGGCTGCTCACTCCATTGCGCTCGTATTCGTAGTCGTATGCCGCCGATAAGCCGGGCGCTGCGGGACGCGGCACTCGCGTCTCCTTGACTTGCTGTTTGCTCGTCTCATCCATGCACACCAGAACCTCATTCCCATCGTACGGCCGTTGGTAGACCTCCAGTACGTCTTCCATCGCGCACACAAACTCCGCGCTCTGACCGGGCGGGATGCACCAACTCTGCTTCAGCCACGGCTTCAGTTCGTTTTTTTTTAAGCGCCTGGCGAACCGTCTCGGTGCTAGGTCCCGACTATCTCACACTCGACCAACTGGTCAGCCAACAGCTTCAGGGTCCAACTGGCACGCCCCTCCGGCGGTTCCCCGCAGGCCATCGCTATCAACCGTGCTTCACCTTCGCCGTCCAGTCTCTTTTGACGCCGACGCAGTTGCTTTTTGCGATTCAGCGCAGACTGACCCCCTCCTCCACACAGCGCTTGCGTATTCGCTCGACCGTTGACTGTCCCACACCGAGCGCGCTGGTGATGTCCGCGTCCTTCATTCCCCCGTCCGAGCGTGACTCATCGCTCATCAGCAGAATGCGCGCATGGGTCTGTTTGTACGCCGCAGCCCGACCGCCATGACTGACCAAGGCGTTGAGTTCCTGTTGTTCGTCGGTAGTCAGTACTGATACGGTACTTCTTGGTAGACATCATGGTTCCTCCTCGGTTCAACGTTACGATTGAACCCCTATCAAGAGGATACATATTGACTATCAGCGGTATTCATTTCAATGATGTGAACCATCTCTTCGCTACTAGTGGTTCAACGTTTTTGTATTGATGGGTAGAGTGACTTTAGCTTGATGCGCGCATCCTCGGTAGTGAAGCGCCAATCCACTCGTATCACATCCCGGTTGCGTTGATTCTGCCAAGCATTGACCTCGCCGCGCAGGATGTCTTGATTGGCAATCCGTCGGTCCAGGCACTGTCGAGCCAGCACACCGATCTCTATCTCCGCCATATTCAACCAACTCCCGTGTTTGGGAGTGTAGTGTATCTCCAGTCGCTCAGCTATACGCCTCGCCTCAGCAGGCTCGAATGCCTCGTATAGCGAGGACAGCTTGTGAGTGTTGAGATTGTCCATTACCAGCACGATCCGGTCTCTGTCAGGGTAGTCCTCGTCGACCAGTTTCTTTATCACATGCGCCCAGTCCACCTTCGTGCGACGCTCTCTGACCTCGACTCGGCGCCATCCGTCCAACGGTGCAAACAGCATGAACAGGCTGCTCACTCCATTGCGCTCGTATTCGTAGTCGTATGCCGCCGATAAGCCGGGCGCTGCGGGACGCGGCACTCGCGTCTCCTTGACTTGCTGTTTGCTCGTCTCATCCATGCACACCAGAACCTCATTCCCATCGTACGGCCGTTGGTAGACCTCCAGTACGTCTTCCATCGCGCACACAAACTCCGCGCTCTGACCGGGCGGGATGCACCAACTCTGCTTCAGCCACGGCTTCAGTTCGTTTTTTTTTAAGCGCCTGGCGAACCGTCTCGGTGCTAATGGTCCCGACTATCTCACACTCGACCAACTGGTCAGCCAACAGCTTCAGGGTCCAACTGGCACGCCCCTCCGGCGGTTCCCCGCAGGCCATCGCTATCAACCGTGCTTCACCTTCGCCGTCCAGTCTCTTTTGACGCCGACGCAGTTGCTTTTTGCGATTCAGCGCAGACTCGACCCCCTCCTCCACACAGCGCTTGCGTATTCGCTCGACCGTTGACTGTCCCACACCGAGCGCGCTGGTGATGTCCGCGTCCTTCATTCCCCCGTCCGAGCGTGACTCATCGCTCATCAGCAGAATGCGCGCATGGGTCTGTTTGTACGCCGCAGCCCGACCGCGTGAGACCAAGGCGTTGAGTTCCTGTTGTTCGTCGGTAGTCAGTCTGATACGGTACTTCTTGGTAGACATCATGGTTCCTCCTCGGTTCAACGTTACGATTGAACCCCCAAGAGGAACAATGACTATCATGGTATTCATTTCAATGATGTTGGACCACTAGCATCTTGCACCAATTTAAGAAGGATTAAAGCCTACCTTGGGCAGCGCTGCCGCCAGCGCGTCCAGTGTTTCCTGAATTTCCTCAACGGTGCAGTATCCCATGTGGCCTATTCTAAGAATCTTGCCGGACAACGCCTGCTGCCCACCAGCAATTACAACGCCATACTCTTCTCTCACCATGGTCAACAATTTCTGGGCATCTACGCCATCCGGGACGTTTACTGCCGTGACCGTATTGGAAGCTATGCTCTCGTCTGGAAAAATCGAGAGGCCCATTTTCTTCAAGCCGTTTCGCGTCATTTGGCCGATATTTGCGTGACGCTCGAACACGCTGCCCATGCCTTCGGCCAGAATCTTGTCGAGGGCTAGATCCAGGGCGAACATTAACGAAACAGCCGGGGTATACGGGGGTTGTCCGGTCTCAAGATAGCGTTTGTACGCACCTATGTCGAAGTAGAATTTTGGCATTTGGGACTCGGCATAGGCCTCCCACGCCCTTTCGCTAACAGTAATGAAAGCGAGGCCCGGCGGGAGCATCCAGCCTTTCTGCGACCCGGCGACCACTACATCGCACTGCCATGCGTCCGTGTGCAGCGGAAGCGAGCAGGCGCTGCTAATGCCGTCCACCAACAACAGTTTGTCGAACTCGCCTTTGACCACCTTGGAGACGGTTTCGAGATCGTTCGTCACGCCGGTTGAGGTCTCGTTGTGGGTCATCAGAACCGCTTTGATGTCGGGAGTATCCTTCAGAGCGTCCCTGAGCCTGTCAGCGTCTATCGCTGTGCCCATAGGGAACTCCAGTCTCATAACGTCTGCGCCGTACACCTCCGCGATTTGCGCGAACCGATTGCCGAACACGCCTACGGTAGCGCACAGCACCTTATCGCCCGGAGACAATGTGTTGGCGATTGCGGCTTCCATAGCCCCGGTGCCAGAAGCAGTCAATATATAAGTATCGTTCTGAGTCTCAAATACACGCTTTACTCTGTCTGTCGTTCTGTTCAGTATGTCTGCGAATTCTGGGCCACGGTGATTGATCATCGGCCCGCTCATGGCCTCTAGAATGTCATCAGGCACTGGTATAGGGCCAGGGGTGCGCAGGTTCAAAGTTCATCCTCCGTAAAAATCTTTTGCTTCAGTCCCTCGGAGAGGCATGGAAACCATTTCTCCGCAAGGTATCCAATCGAGTAATGGTTAAGGGCTTTCCACAAAAGATTTTAGCATAAAGGGAGGGCTTCTTGGGGACGCATGACGCACTGGCATTGTGATGCGGAGGCTTCATATGATGGACGCAAGGGCTTAAAGGCGAACGTAAACCTCACCCCTATGCCGTTTATGGCTCAGAGTTATCCGCAAGGCCCCTCCCCGTTAACAGGGAGGGAGAACGAAGATGGGGTGTTGATGCCATCTCCGGGATTTCCACGCGGAGGGCCTTCCTCGTCAAACTTGACTGCGGTCAGCCTTCAGTATTGCCCTCGTCTGGTCTACATCCTTGTGAATCTGCTCCAGGAGAGCTTCCACTGTATCGTACTTCAATTCTTCTCTAAGTCGCTGCACGTATTCCAGCCGCATTTCCTGGTCATATAGATTGCCATCGAAGTCCAAGAGAAACGCTTCAATGGTGCGTTGGCTCTCCTGGAATGTGGGTCGCGTGCCGATGCTGGTGGCGGCCATGTGCCGCTCTCTCCCTATGCATGCCCAGGTCGCGTATATGCCATTTGCGGGTATGGCCATTCCTGGAGACACCTCCAGGTTGGCGGTCGGAAACCCCAGTGTTCTGCCACGCGCTTCGCCCTTGACCACTATGCCAGTTTGAAAGAAATTGTGTCCTAGCATGTTGGCTACCAGAGAAACATCACCCTCGACCAACGCCCGTCGGATGGCGGTGCTTCTTACGGCGTCACCATTGTCCGAGAGCACATCAACTACCGTGATGGAGAAATCCATCTCTTTTCCGAGAGCGGCGAGGGCCTTCATATCGCCATCGCGTTTGTGCCCCATCGCAAAGTCTGGGCCGACGACCAGCCCTCGTATACGCAGGCGCTTCCTGAGCTGGATGACGAAATCTCTAGCAGGCAGCTTTGACAAGGCCAGGTCAAAGGTGATGGGAATGACGAAGTCCACGCCTAGCTCTTTGAGCAGATGAATGCGCTCGTCAAGACTGGTCAGGTATTGGGGCACAAAGTCGGCACGAAGTATCGATGCGGGATGATTGCGAAAGGTAACGACGCCAGCCAGACGGCCTGTGTCGGTGGCCTCGCGAATAAGTTGGGCTATCAGGTGGCGATGTCCGCGATGCACGCCATCAAAGACGCCGATGGTAATCATCGTGTCTCGTTCAGGAGTCAACTCAGCCAGTTCCTGGTCAATTTTCATGTTTGGCTCATTTATGAGTTCTACCACCGCCGGAACGCCCCTTAGAGCGCCTACCAAAATGAACTTGCCATATGTCATTCTGAGTGAAGCGGAGCGGAGTGAAGAATCTTAGCGTCCCATCTCGTAATGGCAAAGGCTTAGATTCCTCGTCGCAGGCTCCTCGGAATGACATTGTGATTTTGCCAGGCGTTCTAAGAGCGTCTAACAAAACCATTATTGGAACAGAAAGCGAGAGCAGATGATGGCACAACCTATGGCCAAGAAAGCCTCATGTATGTCTGCCCTGCGCTCATATCGAACCCGTAAGCGTCGGAACTGATGAAGCCAACTCAGGCTTCTCTCAACCACCCATCTATGCACACCCAACCCGCTGCCATGCGGCTCACCTCGCTTGGCCAGCAGCGGCCAGATATGTCGCTTCTTCAACTCCTTGCGAACAGGCTCAGAGTCATACCCTCTGTCTCCCTGCGCCTGAAGAGGACGCTTGCGAGGCCTGCCTCGCTTGCCCTTGACAGCAGGTATGGCATCCACCAACTCAAGGGCTTGGGTGACATCGTGAGCGTTCGCGCCAGTCAACCTGACCGCCAGTGGAATGCCCTGGGCATCGGTTATGATATGATGCTTGCTACCCGCCTTCGCCCTGTCCGTGGGGTTGGGGCCTGTTTTCTGCCCCCAAAAACTGCTCGCACTGAAGCACTGTCCAGCACTGCGCGAGTCCAGTCTATGCGCTCAGCTGCTTGCAGGCGCTCAAGGCATACCAAGTGGATGCGCTCCCAGACTCCCGACTGGTGCCAATCTCTGAGGCGCCTCCAGCAGGTCATCCCACTGCCACAGTCCATCTCCTTGGGTAGGTCTTCCCAGCCAATGCCTGTCTTTAGCACGAACAGTATCCCACTTAGGACCTGTCTGTCAGGTATCCTGGGCCTTCCTCCTTTCGGCTTCGGTGGTTGTGGCGGCAGTAAAGGTTGCACCAGTTCCCAGAATTCATCGCTTACAAGGGGCTTAGACATTAGGTCATCCTCCTCCAGAGAATGTCCAGATTCTAACCCCTTTTATTAGGTTTTGTTAGACGCTCTAAGTTAATGGTCAAGTATCTGGGATACTAGCATGGGTGTCTCGGCAGCGTCAAGGCGCGTATAGGCTGGACACACCCGTCATGCCTCTGCCCTGCCCACTGTCGCTGAGCCAGGAGAAAGGTACCTTCTGAGCGTCAGGCTGGCTGGCAGGATGAACGCGGTGGCGATTCCCATTACTATCATGGTGACGTTGAGGCTCGACAGGTCGGCGATGAGTCCGTAGACTATCGGAGCCAGCACTGTGCCGCCCTCGTTGGTGGTGTAGTAGACACCGTAGAGTCGGGCGCGACGGTGTGCCAGAACGAAGTCGGCTACGGTAGCGTACAGCGCCGACGACGTGCCATTGAGTCCGATGCCCAGCACAACCATCAGTGGCGCGATAGCGAGCGGCGACGCCCACAGCGATACGACCAGCAGCAAGGCCGTCAAACCCTTGGTTCCCCATATGACGTTGACTACACTGTAGCGGTCTCCAAGCCAGCCACAGACGAATTTCCCTGCCGCGCCACCTGCGAACAGCAAGAACAACATCGCGCTGATTTGCGCTGCGCTCATGTCCTTGGCGTCCATGACAAAGGGTAGGAATACCAGCGACGCGCCTCTGGTTGCGGAGTCGAGGAAGCCGATGCCGCTTAGTGTGATGAATCCACCCATTAGAGTGTTGTTGTCGGCTCCGTCGGTTTCGTGTGATGCTCCGCGCTCGGGTCGGGCGATGTCCACGCTTCGGCGCACTGTCATAGACAGCATCATAAAGATGACGCCTGCTACGCCAACGGCCCAGAGCGCGGCACGCCATCCGAATTGAATGGCGATAACACCAGCCACGATGGGGGCTATCATCTTGCCCAGGTCTCCCGCGAAATTGACGGTGCCGACCGCTGTGGCGCGGCCCTTGTCGTCATATGCACGGGACACCATGCTGGACGCAAGAGGATGTTGAGCGCCTGCGCCCAGACCTGCAATCATGCTCGTTATCAGCAGGATTACGAACACAGAAGAGAGGGCCATCGCCACAAGTCCGAGGGCCACCCAGATGTTCCCCCAGATAAGCAACCAGAACTCGCCCATCGACTCGGCCAGAAAACCCACAGGTATCTGTAAAACAGCAGTGGCCCCGCCAAACACCGACCTTAACAGCCCTACCTCGGTAAAGGAGAGGTTCATATCCTCTTTGATGAGGGGCAGCAAAGGAACCATCAGAGCGACGAAAAGATCGTTCCAGACGTGCATTGTCGAGCCGAAGAAGAGTGTTCGACGCGGAGGCGGCGCGTCGGTCAGAAAGCTAAACATTGGCGGATGTGGCTGTCATAAAGTTTGGGCGGCCTGTTCTGATGAATTGGCTTCTGTATGTGCAGCTAAACGGGAAGAACACCCTCACCTCTCCGCAGAGGCGGAGTCCGGTATTATACAAATTAAGGAACCGGACAATCCTCCCGTGAAGGGAGAGGAAGTTAACCCCTTCTCCCTCGATGGGAGAAGGTTGTCCGACTCCTTAGATAGAACATCTTCGGACTCCGCCTCTGCGGAGGGATGAGGGTGAGACCTTAGCCGTTTATTTGGCTTGGGTATTCATACTCATGTAATAGCCAGTGATACCGAACCGCCCTGCAGCCCTTTACACGGAAGCTTCGATCATCACCGAGTCTCTGATAGCTGAAACCTGGGCCATCAGCTTCGAGAAGTTCTCAAATGTAAGAGACTGCGCGCCATCGCACTTGGCTACGTCTGGGTTGGGATGCACCTCGATGATGAGGCCATTGGCTCCTACCGCCGCCGCAGCCCTCGCGAGAGGTGTCACCAGATACCACTTGCCTGTGCCGTGACTGGGATCGACAACTATGGGCAGATGGCTCAAGTGTTGCACTGCCGGTACAGCATTGAGGTCCATCGTGTTGCGGGTGAAGGTCTCGAACGTGCGGATTCCGCGCTCGCAGAGGATAACCTGATGGTTGCCTCCGGCCATGACGTATTCAGCCGAATTGAGCCAGTCTTCATAGGTAGCGGAGAAGCTACGCTTCACCATCACAGGCTTGTCTAGGATACCAACCTCGTCGAGCAGCGAGTAGTTTTGCATATTGCGAGCGCCGATTTGCAGTACGTCGGCGTAGCGGCTGACAAGCTCCACGTCTCTCTGAGACATTACTTCGGTGATGATAGGCAGGCCGGTTTCCTCACGGGCCTCCGCCAGTAGCTTGAGGCCGTCCTCGCCCATGCCACGGAAGCTGTACGGTGATGTCCTGGGTTTGAATGCGCCTCCTCGCAAGACTTTGGCCCCGGCTGCCTTGACCGCTCTTGCCGTCGCCAACACCTGCTCCTCGTTTTCCACGGCGCACGGCCCGGCAAACGCCACGAACTCGCCCCCGCCGATGGCTACGCCGCTATCGCCTATCTTGACGACGGTGTCGCTGGCAGAGAACTCACGGCTGGCGAGCTTGTATGGCTTTGTTACGCGGAATACCTCCTGCACCCCGGCCATCAGCTCAAGCTCGTCCTGAAGCTCGGAGTATATCTCGCCTAATATGCCTAAAACGGTGCGATCCACTCCCTGGTTGAGCTGTGCGCTAAGCCCTTTTTTCTGAAGATGTTCCAGAAGGTTGTCAATATTCTCTTGGGAAGAACCCATGCTCATTACAACAATCATGTTCTACACCTCCTCCGTGCCTCTAGCCCTCAGGTTCTTGGCTCCTCTGAGGTATACGTTGCGAAGTTCCTGTGGAGACTTGTCGGTGTTTATCAATACCATCACCCTTACACACAGAGTCTGCGCGTCGGGAACGGCCATTTCATGTCCGCACATGAGGGCAACATAGATCCAACCCAACTGCCTTGCCGCTACCGCAGGAAACTCGGCGTTGAGGTCTGGGGTCGTGCTGAAGATTGCGGAGGCCACGTCGTCGGCTTCAATATCGTTGGCCTCGATAAGCTCTTCCAGCAACTCCTTGGTCGCCTGCACTATGGCTTCCTTGGTGTTACATTCGGCGGTCGTTGCGCCTCGTATTCCCCGTACTTTTGTCATAGTCTAGCTTCTCTAGTGGTTCAACGTTTTTGTATTGATGGGTAGAGTGACTTTAGCTTGATGCGCGCATCCTCGGTAGTGAAGCGCCAATCCATTCGTATCACATCCCGGTTGCGTTGATTCTGCCAAGCATTGACCTCGCCGCGCAGGATGTCTTGATTGGCAATCCGTCGGTCCAGGCACTGTCGAGCCAGCACACCGATCTCTATCTCCGCCATATTCAACCAACTCCCGTGTTTGGGAGTGTAGTGTATCTCCAGTCGCTCAGCTATACGCCTCGCCTCAGCAGGCTCGAATGCCTCGTATAGCGAGGACAGCTTGTGAGTGTTGAGATTGTCCATTACCAGCACGATCCGGTCTCTGTCAGGGTAGTCCTCGTCGACCAGTTTCTTTATCACATGCGCCCAGTCCACCTTCGTGCGACGCTCTCTGACCTCGACTCGGCGCCATCCGTCCAACGGTGCAAACAGCATGAACAGGCTGCTCACTCCATTGCGCTCGTATTCGTAGTCGTATGCCGCCGATAAGCCGGGCGCTGCGGGACGCGGCACTCGCGTCTCCTTGACTTGCTGTTTGCTCGTCTCATCCATGCACACCAGAACCTCATTCCCATCGTACGGCCGTTGGTAGACCTCCAGTACGTCTTCCATCACGTCTTCCATCGCGCACACAAACTCCGCGCTCTGACCGGGCGGGATGCACCAACTCTGCTTCAGCCACGGCTTCAGTTCGTTTTTTTTTAAGCGCCTGGCGAACCGTCTCGGTGCTAATGGTCCCGACTATCTCACACTCGACCAACTGGTCAGCCAACAGCTTCAGGGTCCAACTGGCACGCCCCTCCGGCGGTTCCCCGCAGGCCATCGCTATCAACCGTGCTTCACCTTCGCCGTCCAGTCTCTTTTGACGCCGACGCAGTTGCTTTTTGCGATTCAGCGCAGACTCGACCCCCTCCTCCACACAGCGCTTGCGTATTCGCTCGACCGTTGACTGTCCCACACCGAGCGCGCTGGTGATGTCCGCGTCCTTCATTCCCCCGTCCGAGCGTGACTCATCGCTCATCAGCAGAATGCGCGCATGGGTCTGTTTGTACGCCGCAGCCCGACCGCGTGAGACCAAGGCGTTGAGTTCCTGTTGTTCGTCGGTAGTCAGTCTGATACGGTACTTCTTGGTAGACATCATGGTTCCTCCTCGGTTCAACGTTACGATTGAACCCCCAAGAGGAACAATGACTATCATGGTATTCATTTCAATGATGTTGGACCACTAGTACCTTGTCACAGTATTTTTCACAAACGATTAAGTCCAGTTGATGTGGCTACTCTAGCTCACTTCGATTCTTGCCCCCATTTTTTCGTAGGTAGTCGGCAATTTCGAGTTTAGCCTGTTCTTCTTGCTCTAGCTCAACGAGAGTTGCATCCAGTGGGGTATATCCAAATTGGTCCCTTGCGTTTACATCCGCTCCCGCCTCGACAAGTAACTCCGCGAATTGCCCGCGACCAATAGCCGCCGCCCAATGCAAAGGCATCCTTCCAAACTCATCCTCAGCCTTCGCGTTGACATCTGCTCCATTTGTCAGTAGCAGTTTTGCAACTTCCTTTTGATCGGCCAAGACCGCAACATGCAAACGAGTTCCTCCGTAGCCAGGGATTCTATCCTGCAAAGTCTCAGAGGCATCTGTTCCTGCTTCCAGATGCTGTTTAACGAGTTCAATATGTCCGTCAGCCACAGCTCCCCATATTGAGAGATCGGGTGGCTCTGGTTTATCTGAGGCGCTGCACCCGACCACCAACACCAGTATAGTGAAAAAGAAGAACAAGCTCGATTTCATAGTGCTATTTCACTCTAATGCTTGCCATCTTTCAGCCCTTTCACGAACTCCCTGGCGGTTTCCAGCAATCGTTCCCTTGGGGACTTGTCTATGGCATCGAGCAGTGCGCTGGCTACTACTGCTCCATCCGCGAAACGACCAATAGCCTCCACATGCTCTCGTTGCGATACGCCGAAGCCTACTAGAATCGGCAGGTCTGTATGGCGGCGAACCCTGCTGACCAGACTCTCGACGCTTGAAGACAAGTCCCGCCTAGCCCCAGTCACCCCGGTAAGGCTAACGCAGTATATAAACCCCCTGGCCTCTTTGCAAGCCTGAGCTATCCGCTCGTCCGTGCTAGTGGGCGCAAGCAGCGGAATCAGGTGTATATTACGCTCTTCGCAGAGCTTCCGTAGTGGCCCGGACTCCTCTGCGGGCAGGTCGGGAACGATGAGACCATCCAATCCCGCGTCGGCGGCGTCTCGGACAAAGCTCTCGATGCCATAGTGCAGATAGGGATTGTAGTACCCCATGAATATCAGTGGGGCATCGACTCCCTTATCCCTCAGACGCGTCACCATGTCCAGCGCCGCGCGCACGGTGACGCCCTGCTGAAGCGCCTTGAAGCTGGTCATCTGGATGGTAGGGCCGTCCGCCAGCGGGTCGCTGAACGGAATGCCCAGCTCCAGCATGTCGCCGCCTGAATCTATGATCGCCTCCGCCAGGGCTTCGGACGTTTCCACGTCTGGGAAGCCCACAGTGACGAACGGAACCAGCGCGGTCTGTCCTGCTTCCTTTAGAGCCTTGAGTTTTACATCGATTCGATTAAGGTTACGTAACAAAATAAACCTACCTATGTCATTCCGAGGAGCTTGCGACGATCCTTCTTTGGAAGGATAAGAGTTTTGCCCTCAGTAATATGGAACGTCTTAGATTCTTCACTCCGCTCCGCTTCGTTCAGAATGACATTAATATTCCGGCTAGAACGAGATAAGGCATCGGGCAACCCTGCTTTATACTCAGGCTTGAACCTCAAGGCGCGGCTAACAGCGCAAGCAGGTTCTGGGCCATGTGCGCTATTATGGGCGGCCATACGGACCGCGTTCTGAGATATAACCAGGCAAGGAGCATACCCGTAACAAATATAGGAATCAGCGTGCCAAATGTCAGGTGCGCGGCAGCGAATATGATTGAGCTTACGACCGCGGCCCTCGTCGTGCCCAACGGGGCTATCAGCCCAGCTAGCACGAATCCCCTGAAGAAGATTTCCTCTGCGAATGGCCCCCAAAGCCCGATGATAAGTATGCTTGTCAGTCTTTGAAAGCCGTCGCCTAGTACATCATCCGGTATGGAAGGTGGCAGAAGTGAATCTACTCCAAGCGCATTGACTATGGCTGTGTATACGCCTGTGAAAATTATGCTGCCCAGCAAGGCCAGCCAGGGCAATGCAAAGCTCCACCGTACTCTGGAATATCTCAGCCCCAGAATTTGCCATCGAACATGGTATTTCTTGATGCCGAAGACCCAGACGGTCCCAAGCATCAATCCTTCGAATATGCCGATGAACCAGGGTGCGAGGAATGTCTGTTCCTCTACTCCAATGACATCAAGCACAATCCTGAGCAACACCAGTAGGGCGAAGAAACTGGCGAACACCATCGCAATAGCAATAGCTATGTCGGTGATCTTCCAGGGCACTAGCTGAAGGCCGTTATTACGTTCTGTCACTACCTCCTTCCAATCCAACTACACAATGTGATGCATATCACAAAGTGTAGCACCGCAGCAGGGCCTCTGCAATGAGAAGTTCAGGGGCCAATTGCCCCATGCTATTAGGTTGTGAGCCAGAGCACGTCTCCGAAGAGATCGTCGGGATGCTCTTTCGACGTGTAGACGCCGTATTCCTCCCTTGAGGACTTGATGCTGCCGTCGTCGCCGTGTCCGGGGTAGACCGCGAGGTCGTCTCCAAATACAAGCAGCTTGCTGGTAATGCTCTCTATAATCTGCTTGAGGTTTTCCGACGATCCAGTCTTGCCGGGGCCGCCTGGAAAGAGCGTGTCGCCGGTGAAAATGCTGTTGCCCACCGTATAGCACGTTGAGCCTGGGGTATGGCCTGGGGTTGCGATGGCCTTCAGCGTGATTGTGCCTGCCTTGATCTCGTCTCCGTCCTTCAGGAGACGCGCTGGCGGCTTCTTCAACGCATGAGCGTCGGCCTCGCCTATGGCTACAGGTGCGTCGATAGCCGACGTGACATCATCGAATCCCAGCAGATGATCCATATGGTTATGGGTGATGAGAATGGCCTTGACGTTGGTCGCTTTAGCGGCCTCGATTAGCTTGTCAGGCTCGGCTGGGGTGTCGATTAGGATGCTCTCGTTAGTCTGCGGACACACCAGAAGATACGCGTTGTTGTCGTAGGGGCCGCACTTCAGTTTATGAATCGTAATGCTGCTGTCCTGGTAATGTGGGGCCATGTCAACCTCCTGAGCGATGATTTTGATGGCGCTTCCGGCATACGTGGAGCCATGCCGCAAAACGCTCCGAAGCGTTCGGCGTTGTGTGTGATTATAGCAGCGCACGGCCTTTCGTCAACATCGGCGTGTGCGAGTAGCGTTCCCTGGTATAATTGAGGCAGCCAATTCTAGCAAAGGATAAAGGGACAACCAATGGTCGGACTACCTTCAGGACTCAAGTTCACCTACCTTGACTACAAGAACGCGCCGAAAGATAAGCAGTACGAGTTGCTAGACGGAGAGTTAATCGTGGTTCCATCGCCTCGCACAGATCATCAGAGAACGCTTAGAAAGCTCGGAGTACGCTTAGAAGCTTTCGTAGAGGAAAGAGGGCTTGGCGAAATCTTCTTCGCCCCGTTCGACGTTGTGCTGTCGAACACCGATGTTGTGCAGCCGGACATACTGTTCGTCTCGAACCAGCGGGCTGGCATCGTCACCGAGGACAACGTGCAGGGCGCTCCCGACCTGGTCATAGAGATACTCTCCCCAAGCACGGCGGAGCGAGACCGCACCTTCAAACGCTCGCTCTACGCCCGACACGGCGTGCAGGAGTACTGGCTCGTGGACCCGAACGCCGGAAGGGTGGAGGTGTTGACGCTGGAAGAGCGAGGCTTTACTCTCACGGCTACTTACGACCGAGACGAGGAATTGATCTCGCCTGTGTTAGAGGGGCTTCGCATCAAATTGAACGAGGTGTTCTAGATGGCCGAATTCGGTCTTACAGTAAAGCATGACTCGGGCGGAAAACGAGTGGAGATTCAATGCGCGCACCAGAATGGGCTGCTCTATGTAGTGCCTAGCGAAGCCAGCTGGGTGTGCTCGGAAGAGTTGCTGCACGCTCACGCGATAGCAGGCTTCTTCAGGCAGCTAATAGAGCTTGACAACCCACAGGTCAAAGACCTTATGCAGCGTTGGGGCCTATACTTCCGCGAACGTCCTCTGGCTTCTCAAGACGAGGAATAGAAGGCGAATTCTGGTCGTGTCCTTCCGTGAATGTATTAGAGTTGTCCCCGCCTAGAATTCCTCGCCTCCCTCTGAACTCGAATCGTCCCCCGGGTTATTGATGATTCGGTGGAACACGGGGCTAAACGCCTCATCGTCGCCTGGCTCAGTGTCGTCGTTTGACCAGTCCTTCACCGCTACTGCATCTGCTTCTTCGCCATCATCACCCAAGTCGTAGTCAATCGCAGGACTTGGCACGTACATAGAGTAAGGGCCGGTATTTCGTAACGGGAACGATACGATGTCTGTTTGCGAGGGATGCTTGGAGACCTCTCGGATGATAATGGTCAACTCTCTTTCAGAGACGCTCGTGACTGTTGCGTCGTATTGATTGCCCCCCTTGATAAGCCGGACGAGCCTTGACGCCAGCCTGGGTTCTACCTGACCGGCGTACTCGCCAGATTGGTCGGCAATTTTCAGCCCGCTGCCATCTAGCTGCAGTTGGACAGGGTGCCCTGGCGCCATCTTCAACAGCACGTTAGGTGAGGCGAGATTCACCAGAGACGTGACTCCTGCCTTGCCGCTTTCCTCAATGAACACCTGAGGTTTAGCGTTGCTCCTGACACCGGGGCCTGGGGCGTCATCTCCCAAACGCATCAATCGATCAAGGTTCTTCCGGGCGATGCTGTTATGAGGCGAGATTTCCAGGGCGCTCTGAAAGGCTTCCTTGGCCTCTTTGTTGCGGCCCAACTCGCTGAGCGCCTTGCCAAGCCGATTGTGAGCCTCCATGTCTTGCGGAAACTCTTTCAGGATGGAGCGGTTCACTAGCACCGCCTCTTCCCAGCGACTCTGCATAGCCAAGGCTACCGCCTTCTTGGCCCTTTCTTTTCTAATCTTCTCTTTTTCTTCGATTCCAGGAATGTTCATGACTCTTGCCTCGACAAAGTTTGCGAATTGTAGCTCATACTTGAAAGGTATGCAAACGGTTTTCTACCTATTTTGTGTTGTTCGTAATTATTGGTCGTTTATTGCGATTATCAACAGATACCTTGCGGCCTCAAACTTCAATATCTAGCGAAGAAGAGAAGATTAAGAGCGTCTAACAAAACCATTATTGGAACAGAAAGCGAGAGCAGATGATGGCACAACCTATGGCCAAGAAAGCCTCATGTATGTCTGCCCTGCGCTCATATCGAACCCGTAAGCGTCGGAACTGATGAAGCCAACTCAGGCTTCTCTCAACCACCCATCTATGCACACCCAACCCGCTGCCATGCGGCTCACCTCGCTTGGCCAGCAGCGGCCAGATATGTCGCTTCTTCAACTCCTTGCGAACAGGCTCAGAGTCATACCCTCTGTCTCCCTGCGCCTGAAGAGGACGCTTGCGAGGCCTGCCTCGCTTGCCCTTGACAGCAGGTATGGCATCCACCAACTCAAGGGCTTGGGTGACATCGTGAGCGTTCGCGCCAGTCAACCTGACCGCCAGTGGAATGCCCTGGGCATCGGTTATGATATGATGCTTGCTACCCGCCTTCGCCCTGTCCGTGGGGTTGGGGCCTGTTTTCTGCCCCCAAAAACTGCTCGCACTGAAGCACTGTCCAGCACTGCGCGAGTCCAGTCTATGCGCTCAGCTGCTTGCAGGCGCTCAAGGCATACCAAGTGGATGCGCTCCCAGACTCCCGACTGGTGCCAATCTCTGAGGCGCCTCCAGCAGGTCATCCCACTGCCACAGTCCATCTCCTTGGGTAGGTCTTCCCAGCCAATGCCTGTCTTTAGCACGAACAGTATCCCACTTAGGACCTGTCTGTCAGGTATCCTGGGCCTTCCTCCTTTCGGCTTCGGTGGTTGTGGCGGCAGTAAAGGTTGCACCAGTTCCCAGAATTCATCGCTTACAAGGGGCTTAGACATTAGGTCATCCTCCTCCAGAGAATGTCCAGATTCTAACCCCTTTTATTAGGTTTTGTTAGACGCTCTAAGTCTTTGCGCTCCTTTTGCTAGTCAGGTTTATGCTCGGATTCTGCGGCGGGGCATGTCGTTACGCTCTTCACTACAGAGTCGGCCCTATACTTGCCTAGTAATGCGCGCCACCTTATCAGTATCGTATCTCTTATAAAGAAGAAGGGGTCAACACCCACTCTCACCTTGCTGGCCTTCTCTTGATACCAGTCTATGGGCATTTCCAGCACACGCATCCTTCTCTTGAGCGCCAGGTACAAGATTTCTACGTCGAAACTCCATCCCCTGGTTTTCTGCAACTGAAATAGTTCGTCAGCCGCCTCTCCTTGAAAGCACTTGAAGCCGCACTGAGTATCCTGAAAAGCTCCGACAGCCAGGAGTTTTACAGTCCAGTTGAACACTCGCCCCATGAAGTGCCGTAGTAATGACTCATCGAATCGCCTTGCCCCAGCCATCTGCCGCGATCCGATAACTATGTCGTAACCCTCGGCCATTCGACTCATGAACGTCTCCAGATGCTCGATAGGCATCGCAAGGTCGGCATCGCACATAAAGCGATACTCGCCTGTCGTAGCCAGCATTCCGTGCCTCACCGCCCAGCCTTTGCCTGAGTGAGGTATCGTCTTCAGGCTGACGCCTTCGTTCTTTGACGCCCATTGGCGCACAAGTGCAGCAGTGTCATCCGAGCTGCCGTCATCCACCACCAAAACTTCCCAGGTATAGTCCTGTGCGCTCAGGTACTGCACGACCTTCTCCAACGTAGGAATTATGCGATCCTGTTCGTTGAACGCGGGAATGACTACTGAGAGGAAGGGTCTCGTCAACGGACACTCCGATTATACTTTGATGATTTGATGATTTGATGATTTGATGATTTGATGATTTGATGATTTGATGCACGCACCGCACTGATGGTTGTATTTATAACCACCCGTGCTTTCCGTGAAAGACACCAGACAGCACGTTTCGCAGGTTTTCTGAATTATTCCGGTTTCTCCAACTGAAAGGCCACGTGGAGAGCGCGGGCCGCCTTCGCAACCTGTGTTTCTTCTACTATACAGGTGATGCGTATCTCAGAGGTAGTTATCATGTCGATGTTGATGTCGCTTTCAGCCAGAGTGCGGAACATTCTGGACGCATAGCCCGGCGCATCCTGCATTCCCGTGCCAACAATGCTGACCTTGGCCAGGTTGTCGGCACTGATTACCTGACCGCTTCCCAGACCTCGCGCGACCTCTTTGGCTACTTCGAGGGCGTGCTGAAGGTCTGTCCTCTTGACGGTAAAGGTCATGTCGGTTGTGCCTTCCACGCTGGCGTTTTGGACAATGACATCCACGCTGACATCGGCGTTGGTCAGCGGCTCAAATAGGCTTGCGGCGACGCCTGGGCGGTCTACGACGCCCTTAACCGTGATCTTCGCCACGTTGGTGTCGGTTGCGATACCTCTGATTCGATTCCTGATCTCTCCGACTCTGGTGTTCATATTTGCTTCCTCGTGAATTAGCGTGCCTGGCCTGTCTGAGAAGCTCGACGCGACTAGGATAGGCACGTTGTAGACCATGCCCATCTCGATTGAGCGGGCGTTCATCTTCGCGCCATAGCTCGCAAGCTCAAGCATCTCCTCGAAGCCGACCTCATCGAGCTTGCGCGCGCCTGGCACCATCCTGGGGTCGGCGGTGTATATGCCGTCCACGTCTGTGTACACTTCGCATCGAGCGGCTTCAAGGCTTGCTGCCAGAGCAACGGCGGTTGTGTCGGAGCCTCCGCGTCCGAGTGTCGTGATATCCATGTCTTCCGTGATGCCCTGAAAACCGGCGACGATGATTATACTGCCCTTGTTAAGCTCGTCGAGGATACGCTTTGGCTCTATCCCCGCTATCCTTGCCTTGCCGTGGCTGGTGTTAGTGCGAATTCCGGCCTGCGCTCCGCTGAGGCTGATGGCCTTGTAGCCCATCGAGCGAAGCGCCATCGCAATCAGGGTGCAGGACACAAGCTCCCCGGTAGAAAGCAGCAGGTCCAGCTCGCGCGGGTCTGGCCTTTCCGTGACTTGGCGCGCAAGGTTAATCAGTTCGTCGGTCGTGTCGCCCATCGCTGACACGACGCTCACGACCTGGTTGCCATCGTCATGCGTCCTGGCGATGCGGCTGGCGACGTTGCGAATCTTGTCAGCGTCTGCCAGCGAACTGCCGCCGTATTTTTGGACTATCAGTGCCAATTTTGCCTTTAACCCCCGCCCTAATCCTCTCTCATAGCCTTGTAAGACTAGGAGAGGTATGTGGTTTGAATAAATACACTGGTTCTTTCTGCCGACGCTTTGACCTCACCCCCGTCCCCTCTCCGTGAACGGAGAGGGGTGCCTAAAAACTAGGTCTCTTTTAGATTTCGCGGAAGGACGGGGTGAGGTCGCGCGTCACGCCCGCAAGTATCAATATGTAACTTAGTTCAAGCTCTCCACGTAAGCCCCGCTACTCGTCGGTCTCGTAAACTTCAGCGAGCCTTCGATTCCTGATTTTAGCGCAATGTCGGCCATCTCGTAGCCGATGGTGTATTCCCTGCCGCGAGTCAGAGCTAGCACGCTAGACCCAGCGCCGGACAGAAACACGCCAAGCGCACCTGCTTCGAGTGCGGCGCGGAATATGTTCTTCATCGGATAAAATATCGCCTGTCGCGCGGGCTGATGCAGCCGGTCGTCGGTGGCGACTGCCAGATGCGCAAGGTCTCCGGTTGCGAAGGCCCTCACAAGAAGTGCAACCCTTCCAATATTATATATGGCGTCCTGTCTGTCAACTTCTGTTGACAGCAAATCTCGCGCCTGATCCGTCGGCATAGGCACATCCGGGACGAATACCACAGCCATCAGGTCTTCGGGTACAGGCACGGAAGCGGTAATCAGCCGGTCGCCTTCCCGTACCACTATCTGGCAACCGCCGAGCAGGGCAGGCGCGGCGTTGTCTGGATGGCCCTCTATCTGGGTGGCAAGCTCCAGCAATCGCTCCTGAGACAGTGGCCTTCCGCAAACCTCGTTTCCCGCAATCAAGCCTCCAACCGCCGCCGCAGAGCTGCTGCCAAGCCCTCGGCCTAAAGGAATCTCGTTGTGACAGCTTATCCTGACCCTTGGGACTGTCTTACCTACCTCATCGAAAGGCAGTCGAAAGCTGCGGTATACAAGGCTCGACTCGTCTTTAGCCAAGCTGTCTGCGCCTTCGCCCTCGACAAGAATATCAAAACTGGACGAATCTACCTCAACGCTTATACTATTCCAGATATCTAACGCCATGCCAAGGCAATCGAAGCCTGGCCCCAGGTTAGCGGTAGTGGCGGGTACTTTAACGGTTACTTGTTTTATCATGGTGGCAAACTCTGGGAAGTATAGCACCTGTTTTGCCGCACGAGAAGGGGCATATTACAACAAGACCGCCCGCCTGTTAAAATCTTTTCTAAGGGTTGCCAATCTTACCATGAAAAGTGAAATCCTGTAACGAGGATATGCAACTTGTCTTTTCAAGACATTTGCACTGAGAGTAGTTCATAAATTACAGACTTGTCCCCCTCACCTCAGTCCTCTCCCACCAGGGGAGAGGAGGCTAACCCCTTCTCCCTTGACGGGAGAAGGCAGGGATGAGGGTGAATGGCTTGGCAAGTAAGATATTCACTTGACTATTAGATATTTACGCAAAGCTCGGTTAAGACCTTATGGTAGAAGAAGATATACTAGAATATTCCGAACAGCCTGATGATGCTGACGAGGAGTCGAAAGCCGACGACTTGCGCTCTAGGGCGCTGACGTTGCTGGATTTTCATCTCGTCCGACAGCACGTGGCGAACCGCGTCACCTTTTTCCCCGCGCGACGGCTCGCCTTTCAGATGACGCCCTCGCACCGGAGCATGGAAGTGGACGACCTTCAGAAGGAGACGGCTGAGGGTCTCACGCTCCTTGAGATCGTCGGTGAAGTGGACTTGTATTCTGCCGCCGACACAACGACCGCCGTCGCGAGGGCCGGAATCGGCGGCGTGCTAACGGGCGTGGAGCTTCTTGAAGTGGCTGACTCCCTCGAAGTGCATCGCCGCGCCCGTGCTGCCGTGCTGAGGTCGCGCGACAAAGCGCCAATGCTCGCGGACATCGTGGAGGGAATCCCCGACCTGCAAGAGCTACGCCGTCAAATCAGCAGGAAGCTAGATGCGCGCGGTGAGGTCGTGGACGACGCCACGCCCACCCTGCGCGCCTTGCGACGACAGGTTCAGCAGGCCTATGACCGCGTGACGCAGACGCTGAGACGCATCATCCGGTCTACAGTCGGACAGGAGGCATTGCAAGAACCCATCATCACCACGCGAAGCGAGAGGGTCGTGGTGCCGGTCAAAGCAGAGATGCGGCAGCGTATACCGGGCATAGTCCACGACGCCTCCAACACCGGAGCCACAGTGTTCATCGAGCCGTTCGCCACCGTCGAGCTAGGCAACAATTGGAGAGAGCTTGTGCTTGAAGAGGAGCGAGAGGTCTTTCGAGTCCTGCGCGACCTATCGACGCTTGTTGGCGAGCTTGCGGAAGACATTCGGCGCGGCGATGAGCTTACCGCAATGCTCGACTTCATCCTGGCGAGGGCGCGTTACAGTCTGTCCATACATGGAATCCCCTCGATGCCCCGGCGCAACAGGCGGCATGCCGAAGATGCCTCGGACGCGCCCGATATGTCGGTCAGACTTCTAGGGGCAAGGCATCCATTGCTAGGCCGCTCGGCAACTCCGATAAACATCAACATCGGCCCTGATTGGTCTGTGCTGGTTATCACGGGGCCGAACACCGGCGGCAAAACAGTCGCCATGAAGACTGTGGGATTGCTTGCGCTGATGCACCAGTCAGGCCTTCAGATTCCTGCTGACGACGGCAGCACTCTGCCGGTCTTCGATGGCATTTACGCCGACGTAGGCGATCAACAGAGCATAGAGCAGTCTGTATCTACCTTTAGCTCTCACATGCGCAACGTCATCGAAATTCTCGATGAGGTCAGCCCCGCCTCACTGGTTCTTCTGGACGAGCTTGGCACCAGCACAGATCCAGAAGAAGGCTCCGCGCTGGCGAAGGCGGTTCTCGACCACCTGGCGTCAAACGGCGTGAGCGTGATCGCGACGACACACCATCGCAACGTTGCGACCCACACCGACGCCTCGCCGAGCATGATGAACGCGAGCGTCCAGCTTGATCTATCTACATTGGAGCCGACGTATATTCTGACGATGGGCGTTCCTGGAAGAAGCTACGCAATGGCGGTGGCGTCGAAGCTGGGCCTATCCGAAGAAATAATGGAGAGTGCGCAGTCGCTCCTTGAGCCTCAGCACCGCAGATTTGAGGACTGGCTAAACGAATTGCAGGGGAACCGGCAGCAGCTTCAGACGCGCCTGCAAGAGACCGAAGAAGCGCGCGCGCAGGCCGAAACCATCCGGCAAGAGCTTGAGGCGCAGCTTGACTACCTCATCACGCATCGAGAGGACATTCTGGACAGTATGCGCAGGGATATGCTCTCGCAGTATGAGGATGCCAGACGAAAACTCCGGCGCGCCGAGGCCGCGCTGTCATGGAGCGCGCCCGCCGGAGACCCAAAGGAGGCGATAGCGGAAATCGCCGAGGCAAAGCAAGAACTGCAAGCCAAGAGGCTAAGTCCTCCAACGCCGCCGCCTCGTCGCAGGGCCATTGGTCCTCTCGTGGAAAGACCGATAGCCGTTGGTGACACTGTGGACATCCGGAGACTCAATCTCAAAGGGACGTTGGTGTCTTTGCCGGAGCAAGGCAACGAGGCCGAGGTCAACATCGGCAAGGTTCGCCTGCGAATCGACCTTAGCCGACTGTCCAGAATCGAAGAGCCGCTCGAAGCCGATAAAACGCCAGATATACATATCGAGGTTGGGCCTAGCCTTGGCACGATGGAGCTTGACCTGCGCGGCCTGCGTGCCGAAGAGTCTCTGGTTCGGCTGGAGGAGTTCCTGGATAGCGCCGTCAGAGATGGACTCAGCACGGTCAGAATCATTCATGGTCGAGGCACGGGTGTGCTGCGTCAGGTGGTAAGGGAGCATCTCACCCGCCACGCTCTTGTCAGGTCGTTCGAGCAGGAAACGCGGGAGCGCGGTGGCAGCGGCGCAACGTCAGTCGAGCTGGCGTGAATGCTTGCTGAGGGATAGGTAAATTCCAGAATATCATTCTCTGCTGCTGCCTACCAACCTCACCCCGCGTCATTTCGGGCTTGAAGTATGTCTAGGCGGCCCCTCTCCTTGAAAGGAGAGGGGCGACCATAAATAGGGTTTGCTTATGAACAGTTGGGGTGAGGTCGGTTCGCTGAATAGCAAAACAACGATATTTTATGGCAAATACCTACCCCCTCAGTCCACGTGAGGAAGGTATTGGCCTTCTCTTTTGCGCTATTGCTTCTATCTTTTATAGCCGCGACCGGCTGTGGCACAACTGATGCCACGCCGTCTTCGACACCTGTACCCACTACCTCTTCTTCTTCGGCTTTCGATGCTACGGCAACCTCTTCGTCAACGCCCGTTGCCTCTGCCACCGCTGCGCCCACTACGACGGCAATTCCCACTGTAACTGCCACACCCGAAACCACGCCCAACGCTTCTCCTACCCCTACGTCGACAGCCATCCCAACCCCCAACCCCCAACCCCCAACCCCTACCGTAACCATCGGCGGTGTAGTATTCGAGGCCGAGGTCGCACAAACCCCCGCCGATCGTACGAGAGGGCTGTCGTATCGGGAGAGCCTGACGCCCAAGACCGGAATGCTCTTTGTTTTCACGAGCACGCGACGCTCAGCCTTCTGGATGAAGGAGATGCGATTTCCGCTGGATTTCGTCTGGGTAGGTGAGGACTGCACGGTGGTGGACATCACGCCAGACGTTCCCAATCCTCCCCTTGGCACGGCGGACAGCGCACTGCCCACGTACGGGCCTGCCGTGCCTGTGGCCTACAACTTCGAGATCAACGCGGGCGAGGCCAGTCGGTACGAGATAAACGTAGGTGATAGGGTGAGCTTTTCCGGGTTTTCCGTCTCGTCGGTGAATGGCGCGGGCTGCTGACATCTCTGCAATCAGACCGAGGGTTTTACGTGGTTGTGGCGCGGAAGATGAGGTCAACGATTCCCCGAAGGAGCGGCACTCCGATGGCCCCGGCGACGAGAAATGTCCAGACGCCTCTCTGGGTAGGCCGCTCGATGACGTCGTAGAGCCTCCGCCCGATTGCGACGCCCAGAAGTATGATGGGCACGCCAAGTATCATGAAGACGACTCCGATAGGCGAGCGCGTCCATATGGCGGCTATGAGCAGTCCGTTGACCAGCCCTGCGACTCCCCACGACCAGCGTTCGGGCACGCCAAGGCGGGGCAGTGTCATGAGTATGAGCAGGGCAGGGAACAGTGGCAGGGGCAGCCATGACGCAGGGTCGTCGAGCAGGTCAAAAGCGCGCGCCGTGCCGCGTCCCCCCAGAAGCACGATTCCGAACAGCAGCCTGGCGCGAGGAATGAGTTGCCGCAGGAACGCGAGGACAGCGCCAGCCCACAGCGCCGCAAGAAGAATGAAGACCGGATTGGTGCGGTTGATGTTCCTCTCCAGATAGATTTGAAAGGTGCGTTGAGCGTCTGGGGAGTCCTTGAGGACCGGGATGTCGGCTATTCGCTCCACCTTCGCGGGCGTCTCGTTCTTGTAGTAAGGCCCCATTACCGGCGCGGCTGATGCGGCAATGATGAGCGCGCCCAAAACCGCCATAACCAGTGTCGAGGGCGGCCTGTACGACCTCAATGCGATGATAGAAGAAAGCGCACCGAGTATCGTAATCAACAGACCCCATCCAAGCATCGAATGCGGGAACGATAGGTTGGTCTCGTCCAGACCGAAGTTGGTGTGCCAGATGAGGTCGAAGAACCCTGAAAGCAGAATCGTGCCCGCCCCACCCACCATGATAAGAAGCGAGCCGGGTATTCCGGGGAAGGGAAGCACAGGGCCAAACCATCTCCACTTCGAGGCGCGGGACGCGAGAAGAAGCGCGAGCAGAATTGATACGCCAGTCATGGTGTAGATGAAGAGGTGGGGAGCCGAGTAGAAATCCTCGAATGGCTGCGTGGTGTGAAATGAGCTGTCCCACGAAATGCCAACGGTGAAGGCGACCAGGGTGAAGTAGAAAGCGGCCCACATGAGGCTGTAGGCGCGGTTCAAGATCACTTGCTCGTCGGGAGCAACGAGCCATTGACTCCGGCGGCTCCCCCTGTTCAGGAAAAAGTAAAATCCAAGTCCGATGGCTCCGAAGACGAGCGTGGCGGCGAGCGCGGGGCCTACGTCCACGGCGTCCAGATGGAAGCCGCGACTTGCTCTATCTCCGGGATGCGCCAGCACCAGGTTCGAGCGCAGGAACTCAGGAAAGGCTGATACCAGGAGAATCCACATTTCTTTGCGTTATGTCTTTATATATTGCGGTTGATTCATCCCGACAGTCTAACCGACATTACTTGCAACGCCTAGTGGTCCAACATCATTGAAATGAATACCATGATAGTCATTGTTCCTCTTGGGGGTTCAATCGTAACGTTGAACCGAGGAGGAACCATGATGTCTACCAAGAAGTACCGTATCAGACTGACTACCGACGAACAACAGGAACTCAACGCCTTGGTCTCACGCGGTCGGGCTGCGGCGTACAAACAGACCCATGCGCGCATTCTGCTGATGAGCGATGAGTCACGCTCGGACGGGGGAATGAAGGACGCGGACATCACCAGCGCGCTCGGTGTGGGACAGTCAACGGTCGAGCGAATACGCAAGCGCTGTGTGGAGGAGGGGGTTGAGTCTGCGCTGAATCGCAAAAAGCAACTGCGTCGGCGTCAAAAGAGACTGGACGGCGAAGGTGAAGCACGGTTGATAGCGATGGCCTGCGGGGAACCGCCGGAGGGGCGTGCCAGTTGGACCCTGAAGCTGTTGGCTGACCAGTTGGTCGAGTGTGAGATAGTCGGGACCATTAGCACCGAGACGGTTCGCCAGGCGCTTAAAAAAAAACGAACTGAAGCCGTGGCTGAAGCAGAGTTGGTGCATCCCGCCCGGTCAGAGCGCGGAGTTTGTGTGCGCGATGGAAGACGTACTGGAGGTCTACCAACGGCCGTACGATGGGAATGAGGTTCTGGTGTGCATGGATGAGACGAGCAAACAGCAAGTCAAGGAGACGCGAGTGCCGCGTCCCGCAGCGCCCGGCTTATCGGCGGCATACGACTACGAATACGAGCGCAATGGAGTGAGCAGCCTGTTCATGCTGTTTGCACCGTTGGACGGATGGCGCCGAGTCGAGGTCAGAGAGCGTCGCACGAAGGTGGACTGGGCGCATGTGATAAAGAAACTGGTCGACGAGGACTACCCTGACAGAGACCGGATCGTGCTGGTAATGGACAATCTCAACACTCACAAGCTGTCCTCGCTATACGAGGCATTCGAGCCTGCTGAGGCGAGGCGTATAGCTGAGCGACTGGAGATACACTACACTCCCAAACACGGGAGTTGGTTGAATATGGCGGAGATAGAGATCGGTGTGCTGGCTCGACAGTGCCTGGACCGACGGATTGCCAATCAAGACATCCTGCGCGGCGAGGTCAATGCTTGGCAGAATCAACGCAACCGGGATGTGATACGAGTGGATTGGCGCTTCACTACTGAGGATGCGCGCATCAAGCTAAAGTCACTCTACCCATCAATACAAAAACGTTGAACCACTAGCCTCCTCAGATAATTTTCCGCGCGGTCTTGCGCGATATGGATTACAATAGGAAATTCAAATACAATCGAAAACCTTTAGGCAAGTGATGACACCCATAGGTGATGTTACAATACAGCCAAGAGCCGCTACTGATTGTTGATAGTGGGCAATACGGAGTCAAATATGACAACAATTCTATTCCCCCCAAACATCGATGAGGGAAACAGCACTCTCGATTTTCTGAGGGAGCGTCTGAGCGATGCCCAGATCAGAATAATTCTGGAAATAGGGCGAAGCAGCTTTAGCTCGGCTGCACCCTTGATGAAAGTCAAATCTCAAAGAGAACTAAATACAATGTTACCGCGTATCGCCAGGGAAATCGCTGTAACTGCCGACAGGCTTGGCCAACCATTAGTAGATGTTCTGACTGGAAATAGCCAGGTCTTAGACGCTCTTGTCGAAATAACCAAGATTTCGTACCGGAATATGTACCAGGCTGCAGAAGACAAGGTAGATTTGCTAGGGGAAGACCTACACAACCAGCTTTTGGGCGCGCTAGAAAGTGCAGAAGGCTTCGATGAATGGATAATTAATACCCTACGAACCACCAATTCGTATAGGTTAACCACTATTTTCCCACTTATAGGCACAGCAGTGCAATTCAGTCAAGCCCTCAAAACGGCGATTTTCCCCATATTGCTTGATGTTGAAGATTGGGAATTAGAATCAATACCACTTTTGATAAACGCTCTGGATAAGTACATGACCGAGATTGAGGACGTTTTCCTTGGACAAACCCTTGATGATGAAGCTGAAGATGACACTGTAAGTTACGAAGAAGTAAGGCAGGGACTTGGGCTATAGCATCGAGTTCACCAGACCTGCCCAGAAAGATTATGAACGCCTTAACACCAGTATCCTTTCTAGTGAGAGAGAAGCCTATGATAGGGCGTTTGAACAGTTACGCAAGAATCCCTATCCAAACGCTGAGGTTGAGGGCCGAATAAGAAAGATCTCCCGAACTGACTGGCGTTACACAGTAACTTACCGCTATAGATTGGTGTACGAGATTAGGAAGCGAGAGGTAATCGTCAAGCGCATTGGTCACCGAAAAGACATCTACCAAGATTTCTGATTCCGCTCTGAAAATATGAAAAATTTGCGAACGGAGCCGATAGTGAGCGCTGACAATCCTCTAAAAGTCGTCTTCATGGGGACACCTATTTTCTCCGTTCCCGTGCTGACCGCGCTTGTGGATGAAGGATATCACATCGTTGGTGTGTACACCCGGCGCGACAGGCCCACCGGCAGAGGGAAGCGACTTATGGCCCCGCCTGTGAAGTTGGCAGCGTTGGAGCGTGGGCTGCCAGTGTTCCAACCGTCCTCTCTCAGACGGGACGAGAAGGCCCGTCAAGAGATGGCGCTGCTAACGCCTGATGTCGTCGTCGTGGCGGCATACGGCTTGTTCCTCCCGACGGATACCCTCAACATGCCGCGTCTCGGCTGCCTGAACATCCATCCATCTTTACTGCCCAGGTACAGGGGGGCGTCCCCGGTCGTGGCGGCGGTCCTCAGCGGCGATGCCGTCACTGGTGTTACCGTCATGAAGCTCGACGAGGGCATGGATTCTGGCCCTCTGCTGGCCCAGCGAGAGACGCCCATCAACCCTGACGAGACCGCCGAAGCCTTGACGACGCGCCTGTTCGAAGTAGGCGCCAGTCTGCTAACAGAAGTTTTGCCAAAATGGGAGCGCGGCGAGATTCAGGCACAGCCCCAGGACGAAAGCCTTGTCAGCGTTACCAGTCGCCTCTCCAAGGAGGATGGCGAGATAGACTGGAGCCGTTCGGCGGCATACATCGCGCGGCAGGTGAGGGCTTACCATCCCTGGCCGGGAACTTTCACTCACTGGCGTGGCGCAACGCTCAAGATAGTCGAAGCCTCTGCAATAGCGCCGGAGGATGAAGCACCTGCTTCGGCGGGACAGGTCGTGTGGCTTACCGGCGTCGGCGTTGGCATCGGCACTGGCGAGGGCATCCTTGAACTGCGGCGCGTGCAGCTTGAAGGACGAGGCGCAGTCAGCGCGCGCGAGTTCGTCCAGGGACACCGTAACTTCCCAGGCTCACAAGTGGACGTGTAAACGCGGCCTCGTCAAGACTCTCGGTTGACTTCCCAGTAATCTTGAACCCTCATGGCCTCGTCATCGCCAGACCAGGGAGGCATTGTGACGATGATGAAGCACAGGTCTTCGTCGCCCGTGTTGCGAAACTGAAAGTGCGTTCCAGTCTCGATAGCCAGGGACACGCCCCGCTCGACATCAACGACTGTTTCGCGCTCGTCGTTCTTCTGCCAGACCTGACCGCGACCCTTCAAAAAGAACCAGACCTCCTCAACGGTGCGGTGCGCCACGGCGAGCGAAGTCGCGCCGGGTGGAAGCGTGCAATGCACCATACTGCCGCCCTTGATGGCTACAAGCTCGCGTATCTCCGACCCGTCCGGCGCGAGGACAGTGTACTCGTCAGGCAACCTCGTTGTTTTCATTGCAGGAGTCCTAGAGCGGGGGACGCTGCCAGCCTCCCAGCGCTGTCTCAAGCTGTTGGGCCAATGCGAGCGCAACGTCTTCGCGCCAGGGCCGGGCCACGACCTGCACGCCTATAGGCAGGCCCTCCGGCGACGTGCCGCCGCGAACGACCGCGCCCGGCCAGCCAGTGATGTTGTACGCGCCAAGGTACGAAAGGCCCTTTCTCATACTATCGTCGAACGAGCCTTCGTGCTCCGTTGCGGGAAAGGCGCAAGCTGGGCAGAGTATTGCGTCGTAGGCCTCCATGAAGCCGAGCATCTCGCTGCGATAGTTATCCACCATTTCCAGCAACGCCGTGTAATCGGCTGTGGGAATTACCTCGGCCTCGTCGAGCCTTCTTTGCAGCCATGGATGAACCTCGGTTGTCCCTGCTTTATCGAGAAGCCTGCGAACCCAGGCGCGGCCATCCGCGCTGTTGAAGTGGACGTTTATCTCCGTAATCTGCTGTAATGCTGCGGGGCAATTCTCCTCCACCGTAACTCCGGCATCCGAAAGGGCCTTCGCCGCCGCCTTTACCGCGTCCATGGTTTCGGGAGTAGGTGTCATGAGGCCGTTATCCGTATGCACAGCGACGCGCAGGCTCTTGAGGTCAACTGCGCTGGGGTCGCCAAGCGGCATCGAGACGATTGCCGGGTCGCGCCAGTCCGGGCCTGAAATGATTGGCAAGGCAAGCGCGAGGTCTTCGACGTAGCGCGCCATCGGGCCAATCTGCGTCAGCGAGTCCAGCGCGCCCATACCGAAGGGGACGATGTGGCCTGTCCTCGGCACTCGCCCGGAGGTGGGCTTGATGCCTGCGATGCCGCAGAAATGCGCAGGCCCACGAATACTGCCGCCTGTGTCGCTGCCCATGTCTAGCGGTGAGCCGCCCGAAGCAACTATTGCTCCCGCGCCTCCGCTGCTGCCGCCGGGCATACGTGAGAGATCATACGGGTTATTGGTGCGCCCGTAGACGAGGTTCGCGGTCTCACCGGCGAGGGTTAGCTCTGGGGTATTCGTTTTGCCCATCAAGATAGCTCCAGCGCCACGAAGACGCGCTGTTACGGTTGCGTCTTGCTCAGGCATGAAGGATTCGCGGCCTTTCGTTCCTCCAGTGGTAATAACGCCCTCGGTGTCCAGCGAGTCCTTCAAGGTGATGGGAACGCCGTGCAATGGGCCTTTGCTTTCGCCGCGAGACAAGGCTTCGTCTGCTTCGCGTGCCTCGGCGCGTGCGCGGTCTGTCGCAAGCTGCACGACTGCATTGAGCTTTGGGTTCACCTCTTCGATGCGCCTCAGGAACGCCTCCACGACCTCTGCCGAAGAGACCTCTTTATCACGAATCGCCCTCGCTATCGACGTAGCCGACCTGTATATAATCTCATCCACGATTTTCCTCCTAAGAGCGTCTAACAAAACCTAATAAAAGGGGTTAGAATCTGGACATTCTCTGGAGGAGGATGACCTAATGTCTAAGCCCCTTGTAAGCGATGAATTCTGGGAACTGGTGCAACCTTTACTGCCGCCACAACCACCGAAGCCGAAAGGAGGAAGGCCCAGGATACCTGACAGACAGGTCCTAAGTGGGATACTGTTCGTGCTAAAGACAGGCATTGGCTGGGAAGACCTACCCAAGGAGATGGACTGTGGCAGTGGGATGACCTGCTGGAGGCGCCTCAGAGATTGGCACCAGTCGGGAGTCTGGGAGCGCATCCACTTGGTATGCCTTGAGCGCCTGCAAGCAGCTGAGCGCATAGACTGGACTCGCGCAGTGCTGGACAGTGCTTCAGTGCGAGCAGTTTTTGGGGGCAGAAAACAGGCCCCAACCCCACGGACAGGGCGAAGGCGGGTAGCAGGCATCATATCATAACCGATGCCCAGGGCATTCCACTGGCGGTCAGGTTGACTGGCGCGAACGCTCACGATGTCACCCAAGCCCTTGAGTTGGTGGATGCCATACCTGCTGTCAAGGGCAAGCGAGGCAGGCCTCGCAAGCGTCCTCTTCAGGCGCAGGGAGACAGAGGGTATGACTCTGAGCCTGTTCGCAAGGAGTTGAAGAAGCGACATATCTGGCCGCTGCTGGCCAAGCGAGGTGAGCCGCATGGCAGCGGGTTGGGTGTGCATAGATGGGTGGTTGAGAGAAGCCTGAGTTGGCTTCATCAGTTCCGACGCTTACGGGTTCGATATGAGCGCAGGGCAGACATACATGAGGCTTTCTTGGCCATAGGTTGTGCCATCATCTGCTCTCGCTTTCTGTTCCAATAATGGTTTTGTTAGACGCTCTTACTAGTCCAGTCCCATCATGACTATCAACGTTTTCAGGTCCGGCACTTCGAGATTGGGCTGAGCATTCGCGGGCGGTGTCGCGCCTCCGCCTTCTTTGCCTGCACCCCTGTTTACCCAGACAACCGTCAGGCCCATCGCCTTCGCCGGGGTGATGTCATGATATACACTCTGGGCGATATGTAAAAGCCTTTCAGGTGAGACCTCTATCCGCGCGATGGCGAAATCGAAGTTGGCTCGCGATGGCTTGTAGCCTCCCACCTGCTGCGAGGTGATAATCCAGTCGAAATCGACCTCAAGGCGCTTCGCAGACCCGGCGAAGAGGTCGTCGTCTACGTTCGAGATGATGGCGAGCCTGAATTGCCTTTTCATGGCCCGCAGCGCGCCCACCGTGTCGGGGAAGGGCATCCAGTCTTTTATCGAGTCAGCGAGGCAGTCCACCTCAGAGGGCGAAGGCTCGAAACCGAGCGAACCGCTTATCCTACTCATCACCCGGCGGAGAACTTCCCTATACGTCACGAATTCGCCTTCTTGCTGCGCCTTCGGCTCGGCATTGGCATAGAGCTTCAGAATCTCACCATCGCTCAGATCAATGTTGCGCGCAGCAAGCACCGGCTTCAGCGCCGCCGTAATGCCGCCCTCCCAGTCGATGAGCGTGCCGTAGCAATCGAAGCTCAACACGTCGTACTTGTCGAAATCAATCATCTGGTTGTCCTTGCCGTGAAAATCTGGTTGTTGATATTATGGACGTTATCGTCCATAATAATAGTATCCAAAGTAAGCGTTAATGAATTGGCACGAAAATAAAGGTCGGCAACGCTCGTTGCGGGATTTTCATTGGACATCGTACTCAGTGACCATGCCAAAATGCAAATGCTGCGGAGACGAATTATGCCGGAGGATATATTTCTAGTATTGCAGTTGGGAATTCACGTAGATGGTAAGGAAGAGAATACGCGAGAGGCCTGCATCGATCTGGAAGATAGGCCTCTAACTGTCGTGTACGACGCGAGAAGATTTGAAGAGCATGGGCTGTTTTACATTGTGACTGTGCTGAGGAGATGGTGCTATTAATGAGAATTACACTTGATAAAGAGGCAGATGTGCTTGCCATTATTCTGGCCGATGCGGAGGTCGAAGAGACGAAGACTATCGCTCCTGGGGTAGAGGTTGATTATGATTCCAGCGGGCGTGTCCTGTCGATTGAATTTCTGAACGCCTGCAAGAAGTACGATTTGGACGGAGCAGGGATCGAATCTCCGAAGCGGTTTTGCTCGCTGGCGGAAGCGGCGTCCTTGGTGGGTTTGAGTCCAGTTACGCTACGTCATCAGATTGAAAGAGGTGTGTTAGCGGGAACCAAGCTGGGGCGTAACTGGGTTATCCAGTTGGACGATTTATACTCGTACTTGAATGAGCGAAGCCGAAAAGCGAAGCGCTCAAAGAGCAAGTCTGATTCTCGGCAGAGGATGTAGTCCTCCTAAGAATCACATGCTTACGGCTTCGAAAGAGAACCGCAGTTGTTCGGGCGCATCGGCGGAGTAATTGAGCTTTTCAAAGCCGATTACTCGTCCTCCTTGGTCTTTCATCAGGATAACTTCGTTGCCTGTCTCTTCGCAGATATATTCCTGCTGCGGTTCGCCAAACCATACGGTCAGAGTATTACCCGCCCGATCATAGAAGACCTTTACCTGGTCCATATAGGCTCTCCTTCCTTGATTGCATCGGTTGGATATGTGGTGATCAGGAAACCTTCATCATCGAGTTGTTTCACCACTACGCAAGTCCAGCGTCTATAACGCTCTAACCGATAAAACAATAATACATTGTCATCACTGCGACTCCGTCGAATCTCATCGGGCATTCGCAGAGTATTCTGGACATCCTCTTCACGGCCATACATCGCAGGGTGTTTGATTGTTGTGACTAACGCCCAGCGTGTACGCATAACACGTACGGTGAAGCCAAGTGGCGTAGATACGGCAAATAGTAGATCATCAATCATTATAGAACTTTATCGCAGAGAGGGCGTAGATGTTGTTCCAAATTGTAACGTACAACACTCACTCGAAGCCCGCGAGCTTCGGTTGATATGCTTCCTCATGCTCGTCGTCGCGCTGGTGGTCGAAGCCCGACACGCCGACTCCGACGAGGCGAAACATTCTCCCTGGCAATAGCTCTGCCCGAAGCAGCGCGCTGGCTGCCTGCGTGATGTCATCCGGCGATGCAACGAGCGCGTCCACCGTCTTCTGACGAGTGAAGGTCGTGAAGTCTGCAAGGCGCAGTTTCAGCTTCACCGTCCGCCCTTGCAGCTCCTTACGTCGCAGGTCGCGGGCTACGTTCTGGCTCAAGCGGCTCACAAGCTCGTGCAAAACTTCGGGGTCGCCAGTGTCGTTGACAAGCGTTGTCTCGGCGCTGACCGACTTCGTTTCTCGCTCGACGACCACCGGCCTGTCGTCCTGCCCCAGCGCGAGCGAGCGCATGTGAGGCCCTGTCTTCCCGAACCTGGCGCTGAACCAGTCCTCCGGCTGTGACGCCATGTCTCCGATAGTGCGAATGCCCTCGGCGTTCAGACGCTCGACGGTCTTGGGGCCAACGCCCCACAGCTTCCCTACTGCGAGCGGCGATAGAAAGTCGCGCTCGGAGCCGGGCGGAACGATGGTCAGGCCGTCGGGCTTGTCCATGTCAGAGGCAATCTTGGCTACCGACTTGCTTGTTCCCACGCCTACGGAGATTGTCAGCCCAAGCTCTGCTTTCACCCTGTTCTTAAGGCTACGGGCTATGTCGGCGGGGTCGTTCCCTGGAAGGACTGCGCTCACTGATGCGGTCACGTCCAGATAGGCCTCGTCCAGTGACAACGGCTCGACCAGAAGCGTAATCTCGCGGAAGATAGCCATCACTTGCCTCGACACCTCTCTGTAGCGGTCGAATCTCGCTCCGACTCTTATAAGGTCGGGGCAGAGTCGCAGGGCCGTCCGCATCGGCATAGCCGAGCGAATGCCGAAGTGTCGAGACTCATACGAGGCGGAAGCGACCACACCGCGCACTTCAGGGCTGCCGCCGACCACGATGGGCTTTCCCCGAAGATGAGGCTTGTCTAGCTGTTCTATTGAGGTGTAGAAGGCGTCAAAGTCGGCATGAAGAACGTGGCGCATGTTGTGACACTCCCAACGCCTTCTATATTACACCGAGCGTTCCAAAGTCTGCATTCTATTCCGATATATTAAAAATCAGATTTCCGTAACAACGACCAAAATTCGATTGACATGTTTCGTAAGCGCTGGCTAACGTATCGCCATGCTTGATCTTGCGCTTCGCGCGATCGCGGAGCCTAACCGCCGGAAGATATTGCGCATCGTCCAGAGCAGGGAGCTTTCCGCTGGAGACATCGCCTCTCAATTCGAGGTGACGCGTCCTGCCATTTCCCAACATCTCAAAGTGCTTGCGGATGCGGGCCTTGTCAGCGTCCGCAAGCAGGGAACAAGCCTTTTGTATCGCACGCGGCCCGAAGGCCTGGCAGAGCTTAGGCGATTCCTGGATGAGTTGTGGGACGACAGTCTGCAATTGCTGAAACAAGAGGCGGAAGCTGAAGAAGAGAAGAAAGGAGGCTAGATGGAAACCGCGCTACATGAAGCCGAAGCCCTGGAGAAAGATATCCGAATCAGCGCCCGCCCGGAGACTGTGTTCTCGTTCCTTGTCGATCCGGCGAAGATGACCCGTTGGATAGGCATCAACGTAACCCTGGACCCCAAGCCCGGCGGGATTTATCGCGTAGACGTGGATGGAAGCTACATTGCGCGCGGTGAGTATGTCGAGGTAACACCCTACAGCCGCGTGGTGTTCACCTTCGGGTGGGAAGGCGACGACAGCCCTCTGCAACCCGGTTCCAGCACTGTGGAGATTACTCTGACGCCGGATGGAGACGCTACTGTTTTGCGACTTCGCCACTCTGGGTTGGACGCCGAGCAGCGGAAGTTCCATGCCGAGGGATGGGATCATTTCGTGCCTCGTCTGGGCATTGTGGCAGAAGGAAACGACCCCGGTGCAGACCCCTGGGCGGCGAACTCTGACGGGCATAGCTAAAAACGCAGCCGAGCTAATTCAAAAAATCGAGGAGGATTCTTATGGGCAACCCTGTAGTGCATTTTGAAATCGTAGCCAAGGACGCGGCGAAGAGCCAGGAGTTCTACGCCAAACTATTCGACTGGCATATCGATGCTGACAATCCGATGAGCTACGGAATGGTAGATACTCATTCGGAAGGAGGGATTGGCGGCGGGATAACAGGCGAGGGAGCGAATACCGGAGTGACCTTCTACGTGCAGGTTGACGACCTTCAGGCGTATCTCGACAAGGCGGAAAGTCTGGGCGGCAAGACAATTATGCCTCCTATGGAGATTCCAGATATGGTCAAGCTCGCCGTTTTCTCGGACCCGGAGGGCAATGTCATAGGCATCGTAAACTAGATTCAATTACATCAAATCATATCAAGAGGAGAAGATATATGCCCAAATTCATGGATTATCATGCGAAGTTGCCCGAGCTGCCGCCAGAGGCGATGCAGATGATGAAGCAGCGAATCGATTCGGGAGAAGTGGACGAGTTCGGGGCCAAGGCTATCAACGTCTTCCTAGGTGCGGGCGGTCAGGCGTACTGCCTATCCGAGGCTCCAGACGCCGAGTCGGTTCGACAGTCACACGTAACCAAAGGCGTCCCATTGAGCCAGGACGATATCGTCGAGGTATCGAGCGTAGCCTGAGCCACACCGCACGCCTGAAGCTCAACGGGACGAGCCTAGTCTAACCCTATTCAGACGCTTTGCCCATCCCCTGCACAAGAGAAGGGCGACCCGTCGAGGTCGCCCTTATTTCTTTTAGCCTTGTTTGACCGCGCCTAGCCAACGGCCCCTTTTTCGCGGAACAGAGCCGTCTCGTCAGCGTCGAAGCCAATCTCCTTGAGAATCTCGTCCGTGTGCTGCCCGATTTCAGGCCCCAGGCTGCGCACAGAGCCGGGCGTCTCAGACAGCTTTGGGCCTATTCCCACCTGGCGTACAGGCTCGCCGTCAAGCTCGCCGACCTCTTGAACCATGCGGCGATGCCGAATCTGCGGGTCTTCAAACAGGTCATCGAAGCTGTGTACCTTGCCAACGGCCACGTCGCCAGAATTGCGCAGGTACTCGAACCATTCGTCCCTGTTACGAGTCTTGAAGATTTCCCGAAAGGCGGCGAATATCTCAGGATAATGCTCCGACTCGAACTCGTAGGGAATGAAATCTTCCCTTTCCAGAGCGCGGCAGAGGGCCTCCCAGAACCATGGCTCAATGCAACCCAAGCTGAGGTATTTGCCATCCTTGCACTCGTAAACGTTGTAGTAGGGAGTGGCCCCATTGAGAGTCATCATACCCCGTTGTGGCACCGTGCCTGAAATGAAGTAATCGGACGCGGCGGAGGCCATCATGTAGGCCACGCCGTCGGACATGGCTATGTCAACGTACTGGCCCCGTCCCGTGTTGTGACGTGCCATGAGCGCCGACATTATGCCTATTACGGCATGCATCCCGCCTCCGGCGAAGTCGGCGATGATGTTGTAGGGTATCGAGGGCGCGCCGCCCTCAGGCCCGATGAGGCCCAATGCCCCGCCAATGCTGATGTAGTTTATGTCGTGCCCCACGAGGTTGCTGTAGGGGCCGTCCTGACCGTAGCCTGAGATGGAGCAGTATATCAGCTTCGGGTTTTCAGCGATGAGCGTATCGTAATCGCAGCCCAGCCGCTTCACGACTCCAGGACGAAACCCTTCGACGAACACGTCGGCGTCCTTGCACAGGCGATGCAGCACCTCTCGGCCCTCTGGAGTTTTCAGGTCCAGTGATATGCTGCGCTTGTTGCGACTCGTGGCATTGAACGCCGCTCGTCGTCGCTGCGTATTCTCATCAGGCGCGTCCGATCGCCCTATTCGTGAGCGTCCGATGCGGCCTCCGCCAGGCTCCTCCACACGAACAACGTTCGCGCCCATGTCTCCGAGAACCATAGTGCAAAAGGGGCCTGGGGCCATCCGAGTCAGGTCTACGACGCGGATTCCGTCAAGTGGCATCGTCATAGGTACACCTCATGTTACTGGCATTTACGCAATAGAGCAGTTTTGGAAGGTATGCAAGCCGCGTTGTGTGACAGGGCCTCCGATATGCATACGCTCAATCCGAAAACGCTACAATATAGAGATTGCAAACCCTATTCAAAGTTTCTCTTAGAAAGAAGTCTCCAGAACTTCTGAAGCCACCAGGTTGCCGATTTCGTCGTCTGTGAGGCTTATGAACTCCTTGAGGATTAGCTCGTTGTGCTCGCCTATGAGGGCCTGGGGGCGCAGCTTTCCGGGTGTCTTCGATAGCAAGAACTGAAGGCCGTCGTAGGGCATCGGGCCGCACTCGGTATGGTTGAGCCACTGGAAGTGGTCTCGGTGCTTTAGCTGAGGGTCTTCCCACAAATCGGCCTGGCTCTGCACCGCTCCGGCGGGAACGCCAGCCTTCTGAAGTAGGCGCATGACCTCGTGGGCCTGATACTGCGCCGTCCACTCTCCGAGCAGGCTGTCCAACTCATCCTCGTTCTCCTTCCGGTTTGCGAAGGTTGCGAAGCGCGCCTCCTGAGTCCATGCCGGACTGCCCATCGCGTCGCACAGCGCCTCCCACTCCTCGTCCGTGGTGACCGCGATGGCGCACCACGACTCGCCCGGACCTGTCAGGGCGCGAACTTCATCTTTGCAGGGATAGACGCCATGAGGAACATAGACTTCGTCTCGATTCCCGTTTCTTATCGTGATGCGCCCATTGACGAGGTAGTCCATGATAACGGGCGCTTTGTAATGCATAGCCCCCTCGTACTGAGAGAGGTCAAGGTGCTGGCCTTTGCCCGTGCGCCGCCGATATTCCAGTGCGGCTACGATGGCGGCAAAGCCGTTTGGCGGATTCACGAAGTCCGAGTAAGCTCCGTATGGAGTGACAGGTTCCCTTTCGGGCCAACCGGTTATCTGATAATACCCGGCCAGCGACGACGCGAGCTGACCGTAACCTGGATACATCGCGCGCGGGCCTGTCTGTCCCTGCTGGCAAGTGCTGAAGTATATGATGTCCGGCTTTATCTTCTTGACGCTTTCGTAGTCCAGACCCCAGTTGCGCATGGCCTTGGGGGTGAAGCTCTCGGAGATGATGTCGGGCTGCCACTCGGCGATGACGCGCTTTATAAGCTCTACGGCCTCGGGCTTTGCCATGTTGAGGCCCAGACCGTACTTGCTGGTGTTGAAGTTGGCCGGGAACTGGCTGCGGTTGATGCCCGACTGACCGTCTTTGAAAGGCGGTGCAGACCTTAGCCCGTCTGGACGGCTGACCGATTCGACGTGGATAACGTCGGCGCCGTGATCGCCCAGGTACTTGATGGTGACTGGTCCTACACCTATCCACGTAAAGTCCAGAACCTTTACGCCTTCGAAGGGCATACTCTTCGATCTGGATGCGTCGTTCACTGTCCCTTGACTCGCCTTGGGCGCTTGTTTATCACCGAGGTCTAGCCCTCCCAAAACCTCATCGTTGTGCTCGCCTATGAGTGGCGCGCGGCGTCTGGCATTGATGGGCGACTCTCCCAGCTTGATGTAAGGCCCCAGGTATGTCACAGGATCGTCAAGCTCGGGATGGTAAACTTCGGGCCAGAATTCTCTCGCTTGAAGCTGCGGGTCTTCGGCTATGTCCTGGGCCGTGTTGCAGGGCGCGAGGAGGAAACGGTCTCTGAGCGCACGGTCGTAAAGCTCGGCTTTGGTCTTGGTCAAGATGAACTTGTCGATCTCGTCATGGACGGTCTGTATTTCCTCTGCGCCTACATCCCCTCGCGCGATCAACTCGTCCATATCCCAGGTAGTCCAGTCCCGCCCTTGCATGAAATCCGGGGCGACGCCATCCTCTTCCATCCAGCGTATCAGAGGAACCATCGACGCAATCCCCCGCCCTCCACCAATTATCATAGCAGTGATGAAGCCGTCCTTGCAGGGATGCACGACCCTCAGTTTCAATGGCGGCCCATGTACCCTTGGCCTCCTTCGAAACGCTCCGGCCCTCTCCATGTTCGTCTTGTGAAGCTGTGGCATCGTGGAGATGTTCATAAGCGTCCAAATGACAGCTACCTGTATGGACACGTCCACATGCTGTCCTTCGCCTCCGTTCATCTGACGATGCCAGAGGGCAGCCATAGCGCCAGCGGCAGCCTGCGCGCCAGCGTGAAACTCTGCCTGAGGAAAGCTGATTCTTACGGGAGGCCGGTCTTCGTCGCCGCTTGCGTACTGCATCCCGCCCATCGACCAGGCTATCATGTCGGTAGCCTTGTAGTGGGCATATGGCCCTGTCTGGCCGAAAGGGGTCATGGAGGCCATGATGAGACCGGGGCTGACCCGACTCAAGCTTTCGTACCCAAGCCCCAGGCCGTCCATGTAGCCTGGAGCGAACGACTCCAGCACAAAGTCGGCGGTGGCAGCTAGCTTTTTGAAAAGCCGCTGGCCTTCCTCGCTTTCCAGGTCGAGGGTTATGCCGCGCTTGTTGAGGCAGTAGGCGTACCAGAAGAGGCTGCGTTCGGGGTGAGGCTCGTTATTGTAGAACGGCCCCCGGTTGCGGGTCGGGCTGCCGCCGGTAGGCTCGATCTTGATTACGTCCGCCCCCAGGTCGGCCAGTACCTTGCCGCACCAGTTCATGCCGCCTTCGGTCAGGTCTAGGACTCGATATGGACTCAGAGCCGAGGCTGTATTGTCGTTGTCAGGCGTCATGGCAGTCCTCAAGCTCGCGGCAAACCCAGGCCCCGCGTGGCGACGATGTTGCGCTGTATCTCCGATGTTCCGGCGGCGATGGTGCTTGAGACAGAGGAGAGGTACATCCGCTGTATGTTCCCTTCGAGCGGCGCCCACGCGGAATCTTCTGACAACTGTCCGGCCAGCCCCAGTATCTCCATGCCGGTCTGGGCGACTCGCTGCGTCAGTTCAGTGCCGAATAGCTTGGATATAGACGCCTCGGCGTTGGGAGCCAAGTCCTGGCTCTGCATCCAGGCTACCCTGTAAGAGAGCCAGCGAGAGATTTCCGCTTCCACAGTCCTTTCCGCCAGCTTGTTGCGCACGATGGGATCGTCGGCCAGGAGGCGCCCGTTGCGGCTTGTCTCCTTGACGTAGCTTGCAAGCGCCTCCAGGGTGCGCCGGGCGGTTGCGGAGTAGCCTACGCCGGAACGCTCGAAGTCCAGGGCTACGGCCAATGTGTACCAGCCCCGGTTTTCCTCACCTACAAGGTTCTGCTTGGGAATGCGCACGTCGTCGAAGAACACCTCATTGAATTCGTGGGAGCCTGCCATGTTGTAGATGGGGCGCACGCTGACGCCCGGTGTCTTCATGTCCAGAAGAAACATGCTGATGCCGCGATGTTTGGGAGCATCGTTGTCAGTGCGGGCCGCAAGCCATCCCCAGTCGGCGATGTGGCCCGCGCTCGTCCAGATTTTCGAGCCGTTGACGACATAATCGTCGCCGTCGCGGATGGCCTGGGTCTGCAACGAGGCAAGGTCGGAGCCTGAGCCAGGCTCGCTGTAGAGCGTGCACCAGTAATTCTCGGCCCTGGCGATGGGCGGCAGATGTTCTTTTTTCTGCTCCTCCGTGCCCGCGATCATAAGTATGGGGCCGACCCAGCTTATCGCGCCCACTCCCAGGTCTGAGCCAGGGACGCTTTGATATGACATCTCCTCGCGGTACACAAGCTGCTCGATGTGAGAGCGTGCCTGACCGCCGTACTCTTTCGGCCACGCAAGGGTGAGCCAGCCCTTCTCGGCAAGCTTGCTCGACATGGCTTTGGTGAAGGGCAGGCGTTCGGGCGAGAAGGGGCTTGGCTGACCCAGCGGGTCCCAGTTGTCAGGAAGCTCCTGATCGAAGAACTCCAACAGCTCGTGGCGGAAGTCCTCCTCTGTTTCGGTGAAGCGAAAATCCATGGCTCCCTCCTCTGATGATGTGAGTGGGCGTGGAAAGCTGTATGCCCGATAGAGGTAGTCTAGGAGGGACTGCCGACCATGTCAAGAAGTTTTGTATCTGTGCAGAAAATCAGTCTCAGAGTCCGGTGCGTGGAGGCACGCTTTGTCAAAAGACCTTTTCGACGACTTTCGAGGGCATGACCTTGACTCTCAGTGAATTCGGGCCGCGCAGCACGGTCTGGTTGCGGAACTGCGGCGTCCTATAAAAACATGGTTCAGGAAGCATTTCATGTCCTATACTCCAAAGGGTTCTGTTGCAAAGCTTTGGGTAGTGCGATAGCGTCAGTGCACATTACTCGATAGCAGGAGCAGTTCCGTGACATCCATCGCCTCTGACAAGCCCCTCAAAGGGCGACAATTCGAAGGTCCGGTCATCATCCTCTGCGTAAGGTGGTATTTGCGATACTCCCTCAGCTATAGAGACCTCAAAGAGATGATGACAGAACGAGACATTACGGTAGACCACAGCACAATCTATCGCTGGGTTCAGAGATACGCCCCAGAGTTGGAGAAATGCTGCAAGCCCCACTTGAAGCCTACCAACGACTCCTGGCGAGTAAATGAGACCTATATCAAAGTGAAGGGTGAGTGGAAGTACCTGTACCCCGCGGTGGACTCAGCCGGTAATACTCTGGAGTTCCTGCTCAGTGAGAACCGAGATACCCAAGCAGCCAAGCAGTTCTTGGCTAAGGCGCTTGGTGCGAGCCACACTGCCATTCCTCGGGTGATCAATGTGGACCGGAACCCTGCATATCCCAAGGCCTTTAGTGATCTGCAAGCCGAGGGTATGCTGCCCCAAGGGTGTCAACTCCGACCAGTCAAATACCTGAACAACATAATCGAGCAGGACCACCGATTCATCAAGCGGAGGGTGAGACCGGGGCTGAGGTTTTACTCCTTCGAAACAGCCTGGCGAACGTTACAGGGCTACGAGACAATTCACATGATCCGGAAGGGGCAGACAGGAGCAAGAGAGATAGAATCCCAGGTGGCGTTTATCGATGGGCTGTTCGGTCTGGCGGCTTAAAGTCGGACAACTCTTGTTCTAATTGCGCGGCATGCCACACAACGCTCAAGCTTTGCAACAGAACCCTCTAGACGGCGTTTGAGATCACAGCGATATTGATGCAGTGTGGATTCGGCCAACCGGCCACGGCGCTTGTGAATCGCAAAGGCCCGCAGCAAGACCAACTTCATCCGGGGGGCAAAGACCTCATCCCCTGCTTCGATTCCAAATTGGCAATCGCGCAGTTGGTGCGCAAGACAAACCTGCTATTGGCTGGCCGGATGGTTGCGCTGCGCACTGTACAAGTCCGACACCCAGATCTGAGGCCGATGTTCGCCCAGAACTTCCTCAATCACAGTGTGGCTTCGGCTCGGACGGATCACGTGAACACACACTTCGTCGTTCTGGAAGACCCATTCCCACTGGTTTTAACCCTTTACCCGCGCCCCAGTTTCGTCACTACAAATCAAGCGGCTCCGACGCAATCGCTCCACAATCTCTACCACCTGGTCATCCAAGCGAGTCTTGACCCGCTGAAACAGATTGGCCAAGGCTCCTTCACTGATAGCAACCCCAAACACCTGGTGCAACAGCCCCGACAAGCGCTGGTAACTGATTGCATGGGTGTAGCGCAGGTAGATAGCTAAGCTCTCCACTGACTCTCCGTAGGGACTGCCTGGTTCCAGACCTACCGGCACTGGGGCCACATAAGACTCGCCACACTGGGCACACTGCCCCCCATATTGCCTTACCCGGGTGACAATGGGGTGGACTGGCGGGATATCGATCTTGTCGTAGACAGCGTGCAGCTTTTGGGCCTCCAGGGAAACCTCCTGACTACAGTGGGGACATACTTTGACCCGGGCTATCACCGTCTGGTTTGGGTCTGGGTGCAAAGGTCGCCCTCCGCCAGCACGGCCTATACTCGCCTGACGCCGGACTCCCCGAGGAGGTGAGGCGGCCTTGTTAGCCTTATAGGCTTTTGAAGGAGGAATGCTGGAGTTGTGGGCGTCCTTTTTGGGCTTTTCGAGTTTGCTTCCAAGTCCACAATCCGGGCTTTGAGGGCCTGGGTTTCTGCCCACAGTTCCTGAATCAGGGCATCTTTTTCTGGTTCCGAAAGTCGGTAAATCTGAGGAAGCTGTTCCATGACATTTCAACTATCCGGCCTTCGCCCCTCATTGTCAACAGGATTCACCTAGAGGACGGGGATGAGTAATTACACCCTAACGGTAACGGATGACGATGGTGGCTCAGGCGAATCCGTGTTTCAGTTCGTTGTGGTATACGATTCAGAAGCCGGCTTTGTGACCGGAGGCGGCTGGATCGATTCACCTCCTGTAGCGTACACTCCCAACGATGATAGTGACGCAGACCTTGTGGGCAAAGCTACCTTCGGCTTCGTCTCAAGGTACAAAAAGGGTGCAAATGTGCCGACAGGCCAGACCCAATTCCAGTTCAAGGTTGCTGATATCAATTTCCATAGCAACAGCTACAACTGGCTGGTCGTGGCCGGGCATAAGGCCATGTACAAGGGTGGGGGGACGATCAATGGCGATGGCAACTATGGTTTCCAGATCAGCGCGATCGATGAGAAGTTGACGCCTTCGACTGATGTGGATCTGTTCCGTATGCGGATATGGGACAAGGACAACGGTGACACCCTCGTATATGACAACAAGGTAGATGAAAGCGACCCCAATGCAGACCCAGCGACAACCATTGGAGGTGGCAGCATCACCATCCACAAGAAGTAGACAGTTAGCTTACCCCAAGTACTACTGACGAAGCTCCCGGTGTAAATACCGAGAGCTTCGTCAGTCCCGTCTATCCGTATTTCGACTACTCAATACGTCCATCCCGACTTTCTGGAGAATAATGAAGCAGAAATAGAAGTGTGTGTCCGACTCCCTGCCATCGTTCTTTGTGTCTATGGGCGCACGGCGCGTTTCGGTGCTTGTGCGAGCTTGGCGAGCATTGGCTGAGCCAGCTTGACGAATCTGCATGCAAGGCGGCGCGTGTCGCGCGGATCGATGAGGTCCACGACATCGCCCTTGAGTGCGGCCCGGAATGGCGAGCGAAGTTGCATCAGCCGTTCTTCGATCATATCCCGGTGCGCTTCTGGGTCGGGGGCTGCTTCGATCTCGCGTCGATAGGCGGCCGCGACGCCGCCTTCGATGGGGATGCCGCCCCATTCGCCCGCCGGCCAACCGAAACGCAAGTTGAGTCCATTTGGGAGACCGAGGCTATGCGCCGCGTCTGCGGCCACACCGTAGGCCTTGCGGACGTTGAACTCGACTTTGGGCACTTGCGCTTCGGCGCTCGCAATAAGCGCACGTACTCCGCGCCGCATCGTCGCCTTGCGCTCGGCATGCGATCCCAACATGAAGCCGGGCATATCAAGGAATACCACGACGGGCAGATTGAAGGCATCGCACAGGTCCAGGAAGTGGGTGTACTTTTCAGCCGCCCAGCCGTCCATAGCGCCAGCCATGTTATGTGGATCGCTACCGATGACGCCGACACTGTAGCCATCGAGACGCGCGAAGCCGGTAATTATGGCGCCGGCCCAGTGGCGTCGCATTTCGAAAAACTCACCGTTGTCGACTACAAGCTGAATAAGCTTGCGAGGATCATAACCACGGCGCCGGTTGGCAGGAATAATGTTCAGAAGCTCCTCTGCGCGGCGGTCCGGTGGGTCGCCAGTTTCAACGCGAGGGGCCACATCGTTGGTGGTATTCGGCAGATAGGATATGAACTGTTTGATTTGTTCGAAGGCGTCTTCTTCCGATTCGGCCTCGTTGTCGACCTGGCCGCTATCGTGCACGTGCATCTGGTAACCGCCTAGCTCTTCCTTGTCGAGCTGCTCGCCAATCGCGCGACGTACGACGGGCGGGCCGGATGGGAAGATTTGTGACTGGCCCTTGACCATCACCGTGAAGTGGGACATCAGGGCAGAAGCTGCGGGCGCTCCAGCGACTGAGCCCATTATCCCTGCCGCGACCGGCACGCAGCGTAGAAGTTCCACCGCCCGCCACCACACGTCGGCGGATGGTAGCCCCATGTGTCCTCTGGCCTCGTCGGATTTAGAGCTGTGGCCGACGCCTTCGACCAGCTGAACGTAAGGGATGCCGTATTGAATCGCAAGTGGTTGCGTGAACTGGCGCGGATGCTTGTGCACATTGTGCGGGCTTCCTCCTGAAATCGTGAAATCGTCGCCGCCGATGGCGATAGGCCGACCGTCGATCTCTGCCAGACCCATGACGTAAGCCCCCGGCGTGAATTCGCGGAGGTTGCCGTCATTGTCGTACTCGGCTGCGCCGACCATTGGGCCGGCTTCGACGAAACTCCCGGGATCGACTATCTTGTCGATACGCTCGCGAACGGTGTATCGGCCACCGCTATGCTGCCGTTTGATGCGTTCCGGGCCGCCCATTTCTTGGCCGAGACGGCGGATGTAGTCGATGTCCTCGATAGCTTGTTCCCAGCCCATTCCAGGCTTCCAGGATTCGCGGTCATGATCTATGGGCATTTGGACCTCCCTGTTGATTCATCGTGAAGATAGCTACCACTCTTGAAGCTATTCAAATAGATTACCAATAACAAGTCTCTTGAAGGCACTTCGCTGCACCTGCGCAGCTGAGCCATACCAATCCAGAACCAGGCGGTTCTAGGGTGGCTCTTGTTGGACTCCCTCCCTGGGACGTTTCTCCCTGAGAGGACATGAGGGAACGTTAACACCCGCTCATGTTGCTGTCAAACGTAATAAAGGCCTTTCGGCAGTTAGTGTGAATTACCAGAAGTCATCTAATAGACTGGTTCCATACTGACACAGACATTATTTGGGAGTCTGACCTATTCATCTGCCAAAGAATGCATGTAAGGTTGACGGTAAATCTATATGGAAACCGCCAGCGACAAGAGAATACCGAACTTCAGGTTTACTGTTGGCCCTGTCAGTTGGGAGTGAGGCGTTTTGGCCACTGTGAGCACAGGCTGTGCATTGTGCATTAGGAGAAAGAGCGGTAGCTACCTCGACGTGTAGTCCACATAGTTCGTGGACCAGCGGATAGCGATACCTACAGCTAGGGCATGTCAGATGAACACGCAGCGCCGACTCGGGAAGAGCTGTCCATTTCCTCTGGTCTTGAACTTTTCCGTTGCGTGAAACTTGTCCATATTAGCTCTCCACTTAGTCTTCCGTGCTCGTTACTGTGTGAGGTTTTCAATGATCTACAATACAATTCCAGCTAGATTGTTATGATTGGTCATGGGTTTGTTGATTTTATTCTTCTTATAGCCCCACTAACTTGCGGTGTATAGGCTGCTCTCGAAATTCCTCCGAAGGAAAGCGATAAAGATACGATTGTTCAACCCAGCCCCGTGGAAAAGCTGTGAAGAACTAGTGGTCCAACATCATTGAAATGAATACCATGATAGTCATTGTTCCTCTTGGGGGTTCAATCGTAACGTTGAACCGAGGAGGAACCATGATGTCTACCAAGAAGTACCGTATCAGACTGACTACCGACGAACAACAGGAACTCAACGCCTTGGTCTCACGCGGTCGGGCTGCGGCGTACAAACAGACCCATGCGCGCATTCTGCTGATGAGCGATGAGTCACGCTCGGACGGGGGAATGAAGGACGCGGACATCACCAGCGCGCTCGGTGTGGGACAGTCAACGGTCGAGCGAATACGCAAGCGCTGTGTGGAGGAGGGGGTCGAGTCTGCGCTGAATCGCAAAAAGCAACTGCGTCGGCGTCAAAAGAGACTGGACGGCGAAGGTGAAGCACGGTTGATAGCGATGGCCTGCGGGGAACCGCCGGAGGGGCGTGCCAGTTGGACCCTGAAGCTGTTGGCTGACCAGTTGGTCGAGTGTGAGATAGTCGGGACCATTAGCACCGAGACGGTTCGCCAGGCGCTTAAAAAAAAAACGAACTGAAGCCGTGGCTGAAGCAGAGTTGGTGCATCCCGCCCGGTCAGAGCGCGGAGTTTGTGTGCGCGATGGAAGACGTGATGGAAGACGTACTGGAGGTCTACCAACGGCCGTACGATGGGAATGAGGTTCTGGTGTGCATGGATGAGACGAGCAAACAGCAAGTCAAGGAGACGCGAGTGCCGCGTCCCGCAGCGCCCGGCTTATCGGCGGCATACGACTACGAATACGAGCGCAATGGAGTGAGCAGCCTGTTCATGCTGTTTGCACCGTTGGACGGATGGCGCCGAGTCGAGGTCAGAGAGCGTCGCACGAAGGTGGACTGGGCGCATGTGATAAAGAAACTGGTCGACGAGGACTACCCTGACAGAGACCGGATCGTGCTGGTAATGGACAATCTCAACACTCACAAGCTGTCCTCGCTATACGAGGCATTCGAGCCTGCTGAGGCGAGGCGTATAGCTGAGCGACTGGAGATACACTACACTCCCAAACACGGGAGTTGGTTGAATATGGCGGAGATAGAGATCGGTGTGCTGGCTCGACAGTGCCTGGACCGACGGATTGCCAATCAAGACATCCTGCGCGGCGAGGTCAATGCTTGGCAGAATCAACGCAACCGGGATGTGATACGAGTGGATTGGCGCTTCACTACCGAGGATGCGCGCATCAAGCTAAAGTCACTCTACCCATCAATACAAAAACGTTGAACCACTAGCAGTAGATGGCCTCGTAGACCATCCTCTCTCGCATGAGCTCCTCAGGCACACCGAACTCCAGTGAAAGGCCAAGCACTGGATCGTCCTCTTCTTTCGCGCAACCCTCGGAGAGCACTGCCTTCAAACGATCTTCGGCAACGAGTAGGTATGCGGCAAATAGATCCGCCTCATGCTCCATCTTCGTGGCCCGCGATCTTGTCACGAGACTCCCGCATCTGAGCACCCTGGGCTTTACCGAGTACCTGGAGTGGAGATATTCTCTGTGAAGTACGTGATGACCAAGACCGTGGGCGATGAGGTAGCCCCTTTCCTGGGCGCTCAAACCCGGGCGGAGCACTATAGCTTGAAGGTCTGAGAAGTAGACCTGTTTGAGGTTCTGAGACTCCAGAACTTCCTGTACGTCCACGCCAAGACGGCGGGCGATGGACTCGATATCCAGGCCAGCCTGCTTTCTGGAGATCTCCCTAGCTGCCTGGATGACTCTTCTCATTGAGTTTGTTTCGAGATGAGCGCACTTTGTAGTAGGCCCGGAGGATCTCCTTCCTGTCCTTCCGGCTGAGGCTGGGGAACTCCTTGAACAGGCTGACGAAGGCGGGCTCCGTGATGCCGAGACCTTCGATCTTGGCCTCTAGAACCACCTCCTTGATCACATCGATGGGCAGTTCCAGCGCGTGGGCGATCTTCTCCAGCTTGTCCTCTGCAGGAACGAAGAGGCCCTTCTCCATGTCGGAGACGTAGCTGTTGGTTGAGTATCCCAGCCTCCTTCCCAACTCGTGCTGGGAGAGACCCTTTACCTCCCGAAGTTTTCTTAATTTTGTACCGACCGTGTTTTGCATATCGTGTTTTCATGATAGAACACGAACCGCAGCTGTCAAGTACAGGCTATACCTGGTTTTCCACAGGTCGGCGCCTTGACAATCGTATGCATACGATTAGTGTGAATACATAAGCCACTAATTCAGACACCATGAACATCCACAGAAAAAACCGCATCAAGTCACTCCGAGAGAAGAAGGGCTGGAGACAGCTGGACCTGGCCCGAGTTCTTGACCTCTACCAGTCAGAGGTTTCCGCTATAGAACGCGGGGAGCGAGAGCCAGGGGTGTATCTCGCAGAGCACATCGCAAAGGTCTTCAAGAAAAAGGTAGAAGATGTCTTTTAGTACATGCCAGGATTCACCAAGCTCGATAACGACCTCCTTCGGGTCATCCTCACATCAGACTTCACCAAGCGCCAGCTGAGGATACTGCTGCTCATCATCCGCTTCTCCTATGGCTATCAGAAGCGCTATGCCGTGCTCAAGAAAAGGGACTTCTCCGCTGCGGGCGTCTCTCCCTTTTGCATCAAAGAAGAGCTGGAAAAGCTCAGCAAGCTGAAGGTCATATGTCATGAGGGCGCCCACGACGTCTTCTGGATAAACGAAGAGATCTCCCAGTGGGATGTGGAAACATTTGGGGATAACTTGAGGAGAATGGCCCGGATATCTGTGAAGAACTCCCTGAAGCGCCAGATGTCCATTTACCAAAACGCAATCGTCGATGTTGCCAAAACGACAACCGCTAATAATAAAGAAAGAGAAAGATATTCTAATAACGATAGTCCTTTTATTGAGCTTCTAAGAGACTACCTGACGAATGTGACACCGCTGAGCGAAGGAGAGGTAACTACTCTCAGACAGGTAGCAGCAGGCTTTCCGCCTCAGGCAATTTCGAAGGCCATCTCTGAAATCTCAAGAAACAGCGATCGCTCCTTCACCCACTTCCTGAATATACTCGACACCTACACCGCCCAGTTCCGCCGAGGAAGACCCCCCAGTCTAAGATCAAGCCTGCGAAAGCTCTGGAAGATCTTTCCCAGACCTTAGCCTCACCTCCACATTCCCTTTCGTTCTGAACTCCTCTCATCTTGTTTGCGCTGCCGGTCCAGCTTCACAAGGCTCTGGGGCTGAACCGGCGGACGCAAAAGTCTCTCCGCCAACTTTTAAGAAAGGAGTTCTTTTCACACTAAACACCCCTATTTCTGAAAGGAGAGAGAAATGCAGGAAGCGAGAGCGAGTTGGAACACGATCTACCTGGACACTGAGGGATTCGAGTGTCAGGTAACGCTCAGAGACGAAGACGAGATAGCCCTCACGGAGCGAGCGACAGTGTTGGTATCAGGAATTCTGGAATCTGGCGGCGTGCCAGTCGTGCGACGAGGGAGGTCCGAATCTTCCAGCAGCGAGGCATCAACCAAGGATTCATCTGACAACGGTTCGAGGTCGGTCGATGGTGAGGAGAAGACCTACGTCGACGATAAGGGATTGCGTCGGTGCAATCTGCCCTTGAGAAACGGCAGGCGCTGCAGCCAGCCGGTAACAGAGAGGGAGGGGCGCTACGGCCTCTTCTGGAGCTGCCCACGCTACAAGGACCACGCCCCAACGACAGCAGACAGATACTAGTGGTCCAACATCATTGAAATGAATACCATGATAGTCATTGTTCCTCTTGGGGGTTCAATCGTAACGTTGAACCGAGGAGGAACCATGATGTCTACCAAGAAGTACCGTATCAGACTGACTACCGACGAACAACAGGAACTCAACGCCTTGGTCTCACGCGGTCGGGCTGCGGCGTACAAACAGACCCATGCGCGCATTCTGCTGATGAGCGATGAGTCACGCTCGGACGGGGGAATGAAGGACGCGGACATCACCAGCGCGCTCGGTGTGGGACAGTCAACGGTCGAGCGAATACGCAAGCGCTGTGTGGAGGAGGGGGTTGAGTCTGCGCTGAATCGCAAAAAGCAACTGCGTCGGCGTCAAAAGAGACTGGACGGCGAAGGTGAAGCACGGTTGATAGCGATGGCCTGCGGGGAACCGCCGGAGGGGCGTGCCAGTTGGACCCTGAAGCTGTTGGCTGACCAGTTGGTCGAGTGTGAGATAGTCGGGACCATTAGCACCGAGACGGTTCGCCAGGCGCTTAAAAAAAAACGAACTGAAGCCGTGGCTGAAGCAGAGTTGGTGCATCCCGCCCGGTCAGAGCGCGGAGTTTGTGTGCGCGATGGAAGACGTACTGGAGGTCTACCAACGTCCGTACGATGGGAATGAGGTTCTGGTGTGCATGGATGAGACGAGCAAACAGCAAGTCAAGGAGACGCGAGTGCCGCGTCCCGCAGCGCCCGGCTTATCGGCGGCATACGACTACGAATACGAGCGCAATGGAGTGAGCAGCCTGTTCATGCTGTTTGCACCGTTGGACGGATGGCGCCGAGTCGAGGTCAGAGAGCGTCGCACGAAGGTGGACTGGGCGCATGTGATAAAGAAACTGGTCGACGAGGACTACCCTGACAGAGACCGGATCGTGTTGGTAATGGACAATCTCAACACTCACAAGCTGTCCTCGCTATACGAGACATTCGAGCCTGCTGAGGCGAGGCGTATAGCTGAGCGACTGGAGATACACTACACTCCCAAACACGGGAGTTGGTTGAATATGGCGGAGATAGAGATCGGTGTGCTGGCTCGACAGTGCCTGGACCGACGGATTGCCAATCAAGACATCCTGCGCGGCGAGGTCAATGCTTGGCAGAATCAACGCAACCGGGATGTGATACGAGTGGATTGGCGCTTCACTACCGAGGATGCGCGCATCAAGCTAAAGTCACTCTACCCATCAATACAAAAACGTTGAACCACTAGAGCTGCATCCCAGAATCGAGCAATCCGGGAGGACGTCGAGCCACAGGCTTCGGCGCTCCTCCCGATTCATTTTCCAAAAAGGAGAGAGACATGCCAGTAGTCGGTTTTGACTGCCCCTACAAGGGCAAGGTGGACTTCGACTTCTGCCTTGCAGATGCAAAGACCCACAGACAGCCCTGCCAGTTCACATACCCTATTCTGAAGGGCATGGCAGCGAACCTGAGTAAAGAGCGAGACGGCATCCACGTCACCAGCCTGCTGAACTGCCTGAGAAAGGTGGTGCTGGACACTCGTCACGACGTCTACGTACGGCCCGAGCAGACCTACTGGACATTTCGAGGCCAGCTCGCCCACGCAATCGTTGAGCTTGCCCAATCAGATGACGCCGTGGCGGAACGCCAGTTCGCCCGAGAGATCGAGGGCATTCCCATTGTCGGAACTCCTGATGTCATCTACCCGGATAGAAAGCTTTTGGTGGACTACAAGACGACGGCGATGACGCCCAGGAAAGGGCCTTATCCTCACCACGTCCTACAGGTGAACGTCTATCGCTGGCTGGTGTGGGAGCACTACAAGATCGAGCAGCTTGAAATTGCATACATGGACATGAAGCAGACTGTCCGTCTTAGAGCGCCGGTAATGAGCCTGAAAGAGGTCGAGGAGTTCATACTGCCTCGGGCCAAGATATTAAAGGCTGGACTTGCCGGAGGAAGGCTGCCCGATCAAGTTGGGAAGGAGGGCCTCTGGCAATGCTGGGGCTATTGTGAGTTCAGCTACCACCCGGATTGTTGGGGAGAGGATGGACCGCCTGTAAGAAACCGAAAGGAGACCCGACCGGATTCCAGAAAAAGTGCGATCAGGAGAAGCTATGCGAAGAGAAATGCTAAGAAGAAGGAGTGATGAGAATCGAGTCCGCTATCACAGGAGGTCCCCGTGACGACGGCATCTAGGGGAGAACGCACGATAAAGCAGCTCCTCTTTGCTAGAAAGCGGGAGGTGGACATCTGGCCCAGCCTTCGAGGTGGCCAGGAGATTACTCTTCCTGGACGCAGAAATCCCAGGACTGTGGGATACCTATCGGCCATGCTGTGCAAGGCCTGCGTGGTGGCCCTTCGAGGTGATGTGATCGAGATCAAGGAGGTCGTCTCCATTGAGGGCGGTGGCAATGTCGCCGTTGTCTCTAAATCTCAATCGAACAGCTCCTTCGTTCATCAGTGCCTTTACCTTGGGAACGATGCATTCGTCACCAGAGGCAAGGTTACATACCACTTGGGACTACTGTTTCTGGCACAGGCGCTCTCCTGGCCCATCGAGGCGAAGGACCTGCTGGACGCGCTGGAGGAGCTGCTGGAGTACAAGAACCGGATGCGAGAGCCGGACAGACGCTACGACGAACTTCTCATGCACCTCTCTGACGAGCTTTATTACTGGGCCAGTTACAGGGAGGGTGATCCCATCGATACTACCGATTACCTGAACGGGATCGCTGTCAGAGATGCGACTGGAGCGCCAACCCACATGCCAGTGCTTCGGGAGGTGGATACCTCAGCCTCTACGGATATCGAAGTACTCCGGAAGATACGAAACGAGGCCGAGGGATCGGTAGTTCCTTTCAGGGCTTCGCCAGCAACTACAGGATCAAGGTTCAAGGGTCCTCAGCTGGGTGAGCTTGTCGAAAGTCTGAAGCTGGGCATGAACTGCCTTCTGGTAGGCCCTACTGCCACGGGGAAGTCCCTGTGTGCGACGGAGGCCTTCGAGTTCATGGCAGGCGATCGCTCCCTGTTCATAATCGAGGGTCACGAGTCCTTGAGGGAGTTCGACCTGCTGGGGGGTTACATCCCTGACGGAGGCGTTGGGTTTGCCTGGTACGATGGCGTGCTTGTGAGCGCAATGCGAGATGGAGGTTTTCTATTCATAGACGAGGCCAATCGCATGCCCACCAGGACGCTGAATGTGCTTCTGGGTGTGCTATCCCGAGGCGCTGTCGTTCTTACCGAGCATGGCTCAGAGGAGGTGCTGGCCGGAGAGGGCTTTCAGGTTGTTATGGCGGTGAACCTAGGACAGGGTTACGCCGTTAACGTCTTCGACCGGGCGCTGCTGGATCGCTTCTCTTGTGTGCTGGAGTTCAGATATCTGGCACCCAACGATGAAGAGGAGCTTCTGACCACAGAGACGGCAATAGAAAGATCAGTAGCTCAGGTGATGGTCAAGGTGGCCAACGAGACTCGCAGCCTCAGGAAAACGCGGGAGATTTCAGGTGAGCTTACGCCCAGAGGGTTATTCGCCTGGTCAAGGAAGTTTCAGGTGCGGACCGGCCCGATGCTCGATCGCCTACAGGATGCTGCTTCTACTACCTGGCTGCATTCAGTGGCTGGAGTTGACTCCGACGGCTATATCAGAGAGGACGCCGCATCACGGCTCCTCAGCCTCATCGAGGCCCATGCGCCGGGGTGAAACAAAAATCGAATAGTTCTTTATCAAAACCTTTAAGGGCCGTCCCCATGGACGGCCCAATCTTATTAGGAGGAAATATTAGAAATGACACTACCGTGGTACGAGTGGAGAAACATAAGAAACAGGCTCTTTGCCTTTGGAAGTGCGGTACAGGGAGTATCTCCATACACGATGGAGCTTGAGCCTGATCCCGCGAAATGTCCGTCGGGTTACACGAACTTTTCCAGGAGGCTCATCATGGTGAATCCGACGCTATTCGAAGTGACGCCCGAAACACAGTACCTTCTCACGAAGGCGGTACTCTGCCATGAAGCGGGCCACAGGCGCTTTACAACACCGACCAAGCTTCCATCCCACATTCACATGGTGAGTAATCTCCTGGAGGACGAGAGGATCGAAAAGCTGATGGAGCAGGAGTTCGCCGGGGTCAGACATCTTCTCAGGGACCTTTCCGAGGAGCTGCTGAGGGAGGCAAGACCTCTGGACCCAGAAAGCGAAGATCCGTCGGAGGTGCTCAGCTACATACTGCAAACGAGGTTTTCGGAAAGATGCGGTTTGCCGGTAAGGGGTGAGCTATCATCGACCAACAAACGTCTGTGGAATGAGGTTGCGCCACTGGTGTGGGGAGCCTGGAGCGCCGATAGCTCCGCCGCCTGTGACGCCAACGCCGAAGAGATACTGAAGATACTTGGCATCGATGAAGCAGACATACCGGAATGGTTGAAGGCCTTCCTGAGTCATCTGGAAATTGTCGAAGGTGAAAGGAAGTCCGGAGACAGAGCCGAGCACTCAGCGCCCACCCTAGGCGGACCGATGCCTGGAGATGAGCGGGACAGCGAACCCTTCGACGGCGAGCCGGTGCCCAAGGCCCACAGCCTGGGTAATTACGAGCACGTAATCGGCCCCAAGCCATATACAGAGTTGCTGGAAAAGGTAAGGCCACTCGTTAGAAGGCTTATCGAGGAACTCTCATCCGAGGACATTGGGTCTGCCTCTGAGCCTTCAGGGCGCGGTGGAAGGCTTTCGGTGAGACAGCACCTCAGGGAGCCGGAGAGACCGTTTCTGTGGGAAGAAGAAGGGAGGCCCGCGCCGCCCACGATTGCGTTCCGTCTGATAATCGACCACTCGACTTCAATGAGCTATCGTGGGCGAATAGAGCACGCAGCGCAAACCGCCATACTAATGCACCTCGCGGCAAAAGAGCTTTCAATTCCTCATGGGATTGCGATAGCGCCCCACGACATAAGAATCGCGAGTCTCGAGAGCGGAGAGGAAGCCCTCGCCATGATCGCAGGGATACTACCGGCTCAGACCAGCTGGGAGGACACAGGACTTGCCGTTTCACTGCATGGTAACGAGCTTGCAGCAAGAAAGGAGGACGTAAAGCTGCTCATCGTTATCCACGACGGTATGGACAACGACCACGAGCTACTGGCCCGGGAATGCAGGAGGCTCAGGGACAGAGTGCTCGTTATTGGTCTGGGATAGGCATGGAGGAGATGGAGGCTGATCTTTTGAGAGAACAGTTCGGTCCAGACCGTTACATCTCCTGCAAATCCGCAGAAGAGCTTCCCGAAAAGGTGGGAGCTATTCTGAGGTCTGTGAGAAGGTCATAAGATTATTGGAGGGGCAGTGTATCTGCCTGGCGCGGGGCAGAAAGAATCTTCCTCCGCCTAACGAAAGCCACAGGCTAACGACGCCTTTGGGAGAAGAGAACGCGAAAGGAGGTGGCTTAACAAAGGCCCTCGTCAGAATACTGATCGGGGGCCTATTTCATACTTACGAAATGTCAATCATCAACTTCTTCGCCAGAACCAATTTTCGCAACGAGAACCGCCTCTTCGGCATCAGGCGAGAGGACCGACGGCTTCACATGTACATCATCGGCCGTACCGGCATGGGAAAGACTTCTCTGCTACAGAACATGATCCTGAACGACATCTACGCCGGCGAGGGAGTCTGCTTCATCGATCCTCACGGAGATGCCGTACAAGAGCTCCTGGACTACATTCCGCTTCACAGGGTTAACGACGTAATCTACTTCAATCCAGCCGATACCGAATATCCCATCCCTATGAATATGCTGGAAGACAAATCGCCAGACCGCAGGCATCTGTTTGTCTCAAGCGCCATATCGGTTTTCAGAAAGCTCTTCAACGATCACTGGCAGCATCGACAGGAGCACATCCTCAGAAACACCTTGCTTGCGCTGCTCGAAAATCCAGATGGAGCGACGCTGATCGATGTCTATAGGATGCTTACCGATTGGAGATACCGCAAGAAGGTGGCCGCTATCGTCTGTGACCCTATTGTTCGGTCATTTTGGGAGCACGAGTTTTCGAAGTACGTCTACCAGGGCAAAGGCGAGTCACTGGCACCAATTCTCAATAAGCTTGGGGCCTTTCTTTCAACTCCGTTGGTAAGGAACATCGTGGGCCATGCCAATAGCACAATCGACTTCAGGGAGGTGATGGACGACGGGAAGATTCTGTTGGTCAATGTCTCTCAAGGAAGGATCGGCGAGGATAACTCTGCATTTTTAGGGGCGCTCGTCGTGGCCAAGCTTCAGCTCGCCGCCATGAGCAGGATCGATGTGGCGGAGAACGACAGGCGAGACTTCTACCTCTACGTGGACGAGTTCTCAAGCTTCGTTTCGGGCGACGCCTTTTCTGGAATTCTATCAGAGGCTCGCAAGTACAGGCTTTGCCTGACGGTTTCGCATCAGTACATCGCACAACTGGATGAGAAGCTGAGATTCGCAGTCTTTGGCAACGTTGGGACGGTGCTGGTATTTCCTTTGGGGTCTGAGGACGCTGAATTTTTTGAGAAGCACTTCTATCCTGAATTCAAGCGGCGAGATGTCTTGGAGCAGGCCAAACACCACCTTTTTCTGAAGTTGGCTATTGATGGGAGAACATCCAGGCCATTCTCTGCGAAAGCGGTGGAACCATTCTGGGAGAAGCAACCTCAAGGAACAGGGAAATCTGTGATCGAAGCATCAAGAGCCCGGTATGCCGTCAAGGGAGAGTGCAATACCTGGGTTGAGGTAGAGGGACAAACACGGCTTTTTTAGGCAGGAACAGGTCAATGTGGTGTGCAGTTCTGCTGGATTTAATATCAATGGTCCTAGTATTACCGAGGATTCTGTGTAAGGAAATCGAATAGCCCATTACTCCATTCCCTTAGCTCCTCTATGAATTCAATCCAAACCTTCGTAGATAGCCCCTTAAGATCTTTGAGCATTTCCTCCACGGTAAGCACAGCGGCAATTCCGTACTTCTCCATTACGTTATTCCTACCATCCTCGCTCGCTGATCCCCAGATAAGTATGGTGCCATCGACGCGTGTTGGTTTCCCCGCGACTGAAACTCCGTAGGTGTTGGGCGAAACTGCCATTTCAAGGAAACGCAAAAAAGCCGTGTTCTTGAGTCCTTCGAGCTGTTTGGCGCTTGTCAACCTGAGATACTTGTAGCCCTCGTATTCAAGCCAGCACTTCATTTCTGCAATGAACTTCTTACCCTTCCTTTGATCCACAAGCGTGAAGTCCAATGTTGTGCCCCGTTTTTGACTAGGTGCTGTCAATGTAGGGCGACCTAAATTGGTATAAGCTGAGCCTGGCAAATCACCAGTACTTCACGACATTTTCGTTGAATATTCCGAATAGCCTGGAAAGGTACTTATCTCTGGCAGATTTGTCGCTCCTAAAGAACTGCTCAAATGTATGGTTCACAAGGGCCTCCCTACATTGCTTTGCAAAAGCGCACTGCGTCTATCTAGCCAACGGAGCTAGTTCAACTGGCCAGGAAGCTTTCGATTGTCCTTCACGTGCTATTGAACTGCAGTCAGTGCGAACCGCATTTTGGGGGATCTACCTCCAAAGATTGCGTTCGTACCAGCCCGCTTCACTCCAGCTACCTGGGGACGCACTCGTAAGGGCGATTTCGGCTAAAACCGTTTTCTTAGGTCTTGCACATTTTCACGTTGAGTCCAATTGACGGTGGTATTCATCCGAGTCGCCTCATGTTGCTGCAGCAAAGCAACTAGAGAGGTTTCTCTTCCCTTTACTGAAATTACTGAAATATATCGCCTTGAATCGGCCAATTTGCTTGATCTTGTCAACAAGCGCCTTGGCGTCTGGTTCACCCAGGCCTAGTACCAAGTAGTTCGCGATCGCGAATAATGTCGAAACGTTGAAAACCTTGGCGTCCTGGTACCCGATTACCTCAAAGGATTTGAATATGACTTTGAAAATTATCAGCGGATTCGTGCCAAGGTCCTAATTCCTATTGTCCAAAGATTTGAGTAGAGACCTGGCATCTTTCAAGTCATTAGTGTCGTACCCTTCGGTGAACCAGTTGTACGCTTCCGTCAAAGAAATCCTGGCTTGCTCTCGCTGGCCACTCCAATTTAACTGACCCGCCAGCCTTGTTACGGCCCTAAGCTCCATAATCCTGGCTCCCTGATTACGAGCAACAAGAAGTGCCCTTTGAAATTTCTGCGTGGCACCTTCTTGATCCCCAGTTGCTCTGAGAATCTCTCCCTCCACCATACACAGATCAGGCTCCCACAGGAATTCACCGTTGGCTTCAAGTCTCGGCCACGCCCGGCCCACAGACTCGACAGCTTTATCAATCTGGTCTGCCGCTATGTAGGCTTCTGCCAGCATCGTCAAATAACGGGAGTGAGCAAGCCCTGCGTCTAGTGGATTTTCGCTGAGACCTTCGAGTCCCTGAAGGATAGCGTTGATACCAGCTTCTGTCTCTCCTTGCTGGGACATTGCCCATCCCATCATGATGCGTGATTTTTCAATCCAGTGAGTGTCGCCGATTTGCGATGTGAGTGACATAGCCGATTGAGCGTACTCGATAGTAGACTGAGTGTCCCTCAATAGTTGGTGAAATGCGGAAGCGTAAAAGAGTCCGCAGCCTATATTGGAAATGTCCGTTTGCCGAGCCAGACGCAAAGCTTCTCTGGTTTTATGCATCCCCTGCTCAGGATAACCTAAAAACCAAAGAGTGTGACTCAGATGGGCAAGGCACAGTATCTCCGGCCTTGAGATGAGAACCATAGAATTGTTAAGGCCCTCAGTGTTTCGTTCGTAGATATCCATACCTTTCTCCAGGTACAGGCGAGTCTTTGCCAGTTTGCCCACATGGAAGAGCACCATGCCCAGCGACGCACAAGAATCGAGAAGTGCCGTCAGATCGCCCATCGCTGTCGCAAGGGCAACAACCTCCTCGGCCACCGATTCAGCGCCAAACAGATCGCCTTTTATCATGTGAAACCCGTATTTCCCCATAAGTACTTGCAGTCGACCGGCGCTATCTAGATCATGTACGACTCTATTGATCGCATACGTGCCGTCCAGAGTAGTATCTCCTTTTCGGTTTGCCGTGTAGAAACCGACCTGACCTAAGCCACTGGGATCCAAAGTGAGAAAAGACTCCTCCATTTGTTGCCACTCTTCCTCAAAAGTAATGGCCATGTTCAATAGCTCGAAGATCTGATCTGCCTCGCTCCTGTGAAGGCCATAGCAGCTCATAATACGGATCCATCATACCCTAGCTGCAGGAGTGTCCTTATCAGGCAGCTTCCCCTGCTCCCACCTCATCACCGTATGACGAGATTTATACCCACCCCTCTCCGCGACCTGGTCCTGGGTCATGATTCGTCTTCGCCTGGCCAGCAATAGCAGCGTTCCGGCATCAGGCATTCGTTCCAGCTGTGGCCTGTTGCCATTCCTTCCAAATTGTATCTGGATTGTCATGAAAGCTCCTCTTCAAATAATGCAACATGCGTTGCACAAATTTACCACAGATTGTTGATGATTTCATCCCCGGGTGCTGTTAACTTGCATGAAACCTTGTTCATAGGCAGGGGGTCGCAATGTGAGCCTCCTGAATACGACGTGTAGCGCATAATCACGCTCGCCTGAGGATTCAGAGATGGCCAGAGAGCAGTATGAGATCAGATGGAAGGACTATTACGAAATCCTGCAGGTCCACACAAAGGCTGAGCCGGAGGTGATCACAGCAGCCTACCGCAGGCTGGCTCTAATGTACCACCCAGACAAAAACAGTTCAGCTGAAGCCGGGAACAGATTCAAGGAGATCAACGAAGCAAACGAAGTCCTGTCAGACCCGGAAAGGCGCGAAACCTACGATTTCGTCTACAAGAGGGTTCAGGCTGGCCAAAACGCTCAAGGCTCCTACGACAGCTCTTACGAAGAAGGACCCCGTCAGAGCGATGAGACGAAGCGGAGCTATGGCAACGACCAGAGCTACAGCACCGGCTCCTCTTGGTATGACGAGGAAGCAGAGTGGGAGAGTCAGCCCCAATCTCAGTACTCCTACGAGGCCCGTCCTGACAGCATATTCAGTTTCGCCTTCCTTAAATATCTGATCAACAATCTGGTGGACAGGTTGGCCCCGAATCCAGTTGAGTCTCAGCGTATCCTTCCCTGGCCTTCCTGGAAATGGCAGCGGGTATGGCTGCTGGCTGCATCACCACTGGCGGCGGTATCATTCCTATTCGCGCTGACCAATGGAGCCTGGGGGGCCATGCTCTTTTCAGCGATCTTTCTGGCGGCATCAATCTATTCGGGAAAGATGACCGGCTGGTTGCGAGAGACCAGCGAAGCCTCAAGGCCTGCCAGGATTGCCGGCGGTGCGGCCATCACGCTGAGTGGAATCTCCTGGAGTCTGGGGGTGGCCTACGGAGTGTTGGCCATCATTATGGCCATATTCTTCATTCGACTGATGGGTATTATGCTTATGGCCATGCTTGAAGAGGCGCTCAACAGGTATCGATAAATCAAACAATTCGAAGCTTAAGCGACAAAAGAAGGAGGTTGGTTGATGGAACTCACAAGACAAGCATTGCATGGACTTGTGTACTACGACGAAGCTTCAGCAATCAGGCCCGTAGAGGTGGCCCCTATCGAAAAGGAGAACATCCCCAACTTCATAGTGTGTCCCGCTTACGAGCGCGCGTGGGGAAGAATCGAGCGCTCGATGGAGCGTCATACAGCCAGAGTAACACAGGCTGAATACCGGCTCCGACAGAGCAAGCAAGATATGGCAGATCTGGAAGGTGCCATTGAGCAGTGGGCGGGCAAGGCCAAGGGAGTCAGCACCTTTAGCGAGATTATGCTCGACCGCAGCAGCGCCTCTTCCGTTGATCGGTACAATCGCGACGTTACACGGCACAACGATGCCGTCGACCAGATGCGCCGCTACCAGGATCGGTTGCGGGACGCCATCGACAAGCACAACGACCTGATGGAGCGTCGCAACGATGCCGTCCGGGAGGCAGAGGACAGGCAGGAAGAGTTGATACTTGAGGCCCTCAGGGAAATAGACGAAGATCTGGTCTCCTTTTTCGAGAGATGCTCCGCAGTAATCGGGGTCCTCAAAGAGAAGGACTCAACCGAAGACATCGTCGCTGCCGCAGAAGCTTCTTACCTGGCACTCAAGCTGCATAATGCCTTTGAAGCGCACATAGACAACTCCAACGCGCGAAGAGAGGTGAGGGAGCGCGTAGAGGGCCTTGGAACAGCGCTGTTCGAGCTTTGTTCGACCAAAGAGCTGAGATCGTTTCTGGAGGGACTGTTCCAACGCAATATCCGCCTGGTTGAGGATAACCAGACCAGATACCTGCGAGTTGTCTCCCTCATCGAGGAGGCGAAACCTGCGCAGCTTGGGACCATGCGGCGGGAATTTCAAAGGCTCTTCGAGGAAAAGTACACCAGGAGTTTCAGTTACATCGGCATTGTGGACCCGGCAAGGCCGGATTCTGTCATCAAGAGAATGCAAGACACGGTGACGGCAATAAGAGGTAACACCGAAGAGTCCAAGGCGCGCTATGAGGAAACTGCTTCCCTGGCTGAAGCGGCCGTGGCCGCCCAACGAGAGTCTGAATCTCTGTTTTCCGCCATGAAGGCGGCAGTTGAAGACTCCCGAGACTCCATGCTTTTCCCTGGGCACTTCGCCAGTGACCTAATTAACCCCGATGTCGCAGACGGCTTCTTCGTGGGAAAGTTGCGGCAGGCCGTGTGCGCCGTAAGAGAGCACGTCCTCAGCGCCGTAGGGGAGGAGCAGCTCTCAAGGCTTATTGAAGATGACGACGACAGGTTTCAGCTGGAACTTACCAAACAAGTCCTCGCCCAGGCCGCACTGACGGCTCTGCAGACTGACAGAGAGAAAGTCGCAGCGCATACCCGCAGGCTATCGGCAATGATTCCGGGAATCATAGACCAGATGCGCGGGGCCGAAAGGGTACCAGAGCACAACGCCGAGAGGTTCCGCTCCCTTGCCACCTACCTGTACCCCCTTTCTTGTTTCCCCGTCCTCGGGTTTCTAGCCACCTGGTTTCTTCTACACAAGGTAGAGGGGTTCTCGTCTGCCTTTTCAAGTGCCAACCATGTTTACTATGACCTGAAAGCTGAGCTACTAGTGGTTCAACGTTTTTGTATTGATGGGTAGAGTGACTTTAGCTTGATGCGCGCATCCTCGGTAGTGAAGCGCCAATCCACTCGTATCACATCCCGGTTGCGTTGATTTTGCCAAGCATTGACCTCGCCGCGCAGGATGTCTTGATTGGCAATCCGTCGGTCCAGGCACTGTCGAGCCAGCACACCGATCTCTATCTCCGCCATATTCAACCAACTCCCGTGTTTGGGAGTGTAGTGTATCTCCAGTCGCTCAGCTATACGCCTCGCCTCAGCAGGCTCGAATGCCTCGTATAGCGAGGACAGCTTGTGAGTGTTGAGATTGTCCATTACCAGCACGATCCGGTCTCTGTCAGGGTAGTCCTCGTCGACCAGTTTCTTTATCACATGCGCCCAGTCCACCTTCGTGCGACGCTCTCTGACCTCGACTCGGCGCCATCCGTCCAACGGTGCAAACAGCATGAACAGGCTGCTCACTCCATTGCGCTCGTATTCGTAGTCGTATGCCGCCGATAAGCCGGGCGCTGCGGGACGCGGCACTCGCGTCTCCTTGACTTGCTGTTTGCTCGTCTCATCCATGCACACCAGAACCTCATTCCCATCGTACGGCCGTTGGTAGACCTCCAGTACGTCTTCCATCACGTCTTCCATCGCGCACACAAACTCCGCGCTCTGACCGGGCGGGATGCACCAACTCTGCTTCAGCCACGGCTTCAGTTCGTTTTTTTTTAAGCGCCTGGCGAACCGTCTCGGTGCTAATGGTCCCGACTATCTCACACTCGACCAACTGGTCAGCCAACAGCTTCAGGGTCCAACTGGCACGCCCCTCCGGCGGTTCCCCGCAGGCCATCGCTATCAACCGTGCTTCACCTTCGCCGTCCAGTCTCTTTTGACGCCGACGCAGTTGCTTTTTGCGATTCAGCGCAGACTCGACCCCCTCCTCCACACAGCGCTTGCGTATTCGCTCGACCGTTGACTGTCCCACACCGAGCGCGCTGGTGATGTCCGCGTCCTTCATTCCCCCGTCCGAGCGTGACTCATCGCTCATCAGCAGAATGCGCGCATGGGTCTGTTTGTACGCCGCAGCCCGACCGCGTGAGACCAAGGCGTTGAGTTCCTGTTGTTCGTCGGTAGTCAGTCTGATACGGTACTTCTTGGTAGACATCATGGTTCCTCCTCGGTTCAACGTTACGATTGAACCCCCAAGAGGAACAATGACTATCATGGTATTCATTTCAATGATGTTGGACCACTAGATCGTAATTCGAAATTCAGAAAGATAAACACCTACGTATTCATCAACATAACCGCCGCCCTGATATTCGCCCAGATCGACAAGAGGCTTCAAGCGTACTCCGAACAGGGCGCTCCAGCGCTTGAGGCTGAGCGCACATCGGTCGGTGATTGAAGAGGGACCACAAGCCTACTTCCACCCCGGTTCGAAGGATGAAAAGCAGAGTTAGAGGAATCACGTCATGGAAGCTATACTGGTGTTATTTGTCCCCATCATGCTCCTCTGGTTTGGCCTGGCGCTAGTCCAGGGACGTCCCATCACGCCCGACGCCGTTCTGAGGATCGTCAACAGGCAGCTATCGAAAGGACTGAGGTGGCTGTGGAAGGAGAGGGCTCAGCGTGGAGGCACGGGACGTCCGAGGCGACCTCCCAACCGGTACAAGCGTTAAGGTGGTCTTCGTGAGTCTCAAGATCAAACGACAGCTTCTGCGCCTGGCAGTCCATTCCATAGTACTGGCAGTGCTGCTCATCGGTATGGTGTTGAGCAGCCTTAGCGAGAGCCAGGGCGCCGCGGCAGCGCTGTTTTTTCTGTTTCTGGGGTACGTAGTTACGCTACGTATCAACCCGATTCCAAGGCTTCTAGAACAGAGTCTGGTACGCGAAATCGGCTGCGACGTTTGCAGTGAGGTTATCGACATGATGGGCCACTGGCAGTGTGGCTGCGGATTCGTCTCCTGGGAGCTCAGGCATGCTCTGTCCACTTGTCCCAACTGTAAGAAAGAGTACGAATGGCTCCAGTGTCCAAGGTGCGAGCGAAGTTTGAGGACCTGAGAGGAGGCATCCTTTGACATTGTTCCATGCCCAGGAAGCCCTGCTCAGGAGGGAGATGGACATCGGCAGAGGGGGAGTCTCTGTTGCCCCATTTCCGATAGGGCTCGAGCCTCCCTTTCGGCCATTCAGACACCCCTCGGGTAGTAGAAGAGACAGCCAACGAGGCGCATTCCCCAAACCCAGGCAGACAGAGCCAGCAGGTGACCTTTGCTTCGTCAGAGTCAGGCTCTCCCTGGATGACGGGTACAACGTCGAAATAAACGAGCAGCTTCTGCTGGCCCTGGGGCGTCGTGGGATAATATCCTTCGAGGTCGCAGGCACAGGCGGCAAAGTCTACATTCAGTTCGCCTGCCCCAGGACAGAAGCCTCTTTTCTGATAGGGCAGCTTCGCTCCCTTTTCCCGCATGCCCAGGTCTTCGAAGGAAGAGACGTGCTTGCCGACAGCACCTGGCCCGCCCTCGCGGTTCGAAACTACAGGCTGCGGGACTCCAATTTGTTCCAGATAAGGACCGAGGGCAGGACGGAGATTCTAGCGACCTTGACGGCGGTCCTATCCCGAATCGGTGAGGGTGACATAGGAATGCTGCAGGTGCTGTTTCAGCCTGTAGCGCATCCCTGGCGCGAGAACATCCTGACGCTGGCATCAGACCCATGGGAGCCGTCAAAGTCCGCCTTCATAGATCTGCCTGATATTCCGAGAAAAGCAAAGGCCAAGGTCGAAAGACCACTGTTCGCCGTTGCTCTGAGGATGGCGGCCAGCAATCCAGACACGCTGATCTCCCTGAATCGAGTTTTCTGCCTCAGTTCGAAAGCCTGGAGAATGGATTCGTTACAGCGAGTCAGAGTTACCCGACCGACGCAGTCACGGGACGTTTTGCGCGCTCTACAGGTATGATTCTCAACATTCGAGAGCTTGCGGCAATTGCTCGCCTTCCTCATCCAGGCTCCGTAACGGGCCTCGAGCGCGCGGAAAAGACGGCCCCCGCGCCTGAAGTGGCAACACATGGCTTCTTGATTCCCTTGGGAGTGAATAGCCACGCTGGTGAGGACAAGGCCGCTGGCATTCCCGAGGAACGCCTGGTGCGTCACCTCGCCATCCTGGGCGGCACGGGAGCGGGTAAAACCAATCTCATGAAGTACGCCTTCCAGAAGCTGCTGGAAGACGGCTACGGTATGGCGGTGCTTGATCCAAAGGGCGACCTGGCCCAGGGCATACTCGACCTTGTACCCAGGCACAGGATCGATGATGTTATATGGTTCGATCCGACCGACAGGGAGCACCCGCCTTCCTTGAACATCTTGCAGGCCAGTGAAGACGTGGAGCCAGAAGACCTTGCGGCAGAGCTTATGATAGGTCTGAAGCGTCTTATGCCGGACAGCCTCCGGGTTGGTCGGAGGATGGAGACTGTGCTTAGGAATACCCTGATGACCCTTCTCGAATCCGAGGGCGAGAAGACACTGAACGACGTGAAACGCTTCTTGGAGGAAGAAGGCTTCAGGAAATCAGTTCTGGAGACTGTTCGCAACCGGGAGCTCACTGGCCACTGGGGGCGCAGGAAGCTCTCTCGAAGCGTAGTGGAGCCGGTCATTACCAGGTTATCCGCCTTCCTGGATCGGCCCTCTATTAAGAACATCGTGGGTGTGCCCAACAAGATCGACATTCAACGTGCAATGGCGGAGAAGAAGATATTCATCGCCAATCTTCACAAGAGAGCGCTCCGTGACGGCGCTTACGTCCTGGGCTCGTTCCTTCTCAGCAGGCTTCAGCTGTCGGCCATGTCTCGTCCAGAGCATGACCGGACGATATATCCCGTGTTGGTGGACGAATTTCACGTGTACGCGTCACACGGCATGGACACCGAGAGCATCGAGACCTTCTTAAGCGAAACGAGATCATTCCAGGTGCCGTTGGTGGTCTCGACACAGTTCCTGGGCAGACTAAGCAGGAACGTGGTGCTTGCCATGCTTGGGAACCTGGGAACACAGATATGCATGCGTATGGGCCAGGTGGATGCTCAGGTGCTCCAGAGGGAGTTGGGAGCCTTCGATGCCGACGACCTGTTGAACCTGGACATCGGCCAGTGCATTACGAGAATGGGCACGGCAAGGGACTCCTTTAACGCAACGGTACCGCTTGTGGAAGACCGCCAATCCTACCGAGAGGAGATCATAGCCCGCTCGAGAGAGCTATATTGTAGGACTAAAGAGGAAGCCGAAAGAATCCTGAGCGGTGAATCAGATGAAGATGAACCGAAAGGAGCGACCGAACGTCTCTGGGTGGTGGATCCTCGGGGACTCGTGTCCACGGGCGGTCGGCAACCGCAACTGGCAAGCCTGCCAGAATTCGGACCAGAAATGCCGACAGAAATAAGCGAGGAACCGAAAACTGAGGAATCCTTTGACACAGCCCAGGCCCCGAAGTCGCCGTACCACAGAGACCTGGTAACCTACATCGAGCATGCCGCCAAATGGCCATTTATGCCAATCAGTGATCGTGACAAGGAACTGGGCCTGTCGAGGTACAAAGGCAATAAGGTTCGAAGTGAGCTGGTTGAAGTAAATCTGATAAAACAGCACAAGGTCAACACTGGTCGCAGATCGGGCCAGAAGATCATGATCGAAGTAACAGGTGCTGGTTACTTGCTGCTCAACTCCATAGGAATCCAGGCAAAACGGCCAAGGGGCCGAGGCGGTTTTGTCCACAAATATTATGCACATATGCTGAAGGAGTACGCAGAGCAAAGGTGGCACGGCTGTGTGGCAACTGTCGAGGACGCGAGCTACGGAAGGCCCGTAGACGTAGCCGTCAAAATACCCGCCACAACCTCTGGCGCGAAAGAGCGGCTCATCGCGTTCGAGGTGTTCATCACGGGTGAGGAGAAAGAGGTCACCGGTATAGCAAAGGATGTTGAGCTTTTCGACAGGGTAATCGTATGTGCGGTATCTCAGAGCGAGGTTGAAGTCTTAACGAGGAGGGCACATAGATCACTGGGAGAAGAGCTGTTAAGCAAAGTGGATTTCATTCTTGTGTCAGAGTACCTGGATACACCCGAACAAGAAAAGAAAACTCCATCTCAAGAATGGGGTTCACACGAGCGTTCACAGCCTGTAAAAACCGAGTCCAAAATCGACGATCAAGTTCTAAAGCCGAAATCAGAAGTAGAAAAAAGTGGCCCAAAATCAGCATTAGAACTAGAACCTGAAACTCGGTCACGCAGAAGGAGAGGCCGCAAGGCTTCCACTCCTCTGGTAAAGCAGGTAGAGCAGACCTATGCCCACCTTAACGATTTGGACTGGCTTGATCAGTGTCAGCTTTCACGCCTTCCAGAGGTCAGGGACAAGACAAATTCCAACCAGGTAATGTCGAGAGCCCAGGACCTCAGAGCCATTCTCCTGAAGGCGGCGAGGCAGGTGATATCTGGCCTGGAGACGGTACCCGATAAAATATCGTCAAAACTCTTTCTGGAGGGCTACCTACAAGGAAAGTCTGTCACACAGCTTGCCGATGAGTTGGGAGTGAGTCGCGAGTGGGCGTCTAGACGCTTTCGAAAAGAGACGATCGGGCTTGCCAGTGCTCAGTTTATCAGGATGGTTTCCCGGGAAGACGAGCCAGAAAAATGAAGCTTCTACTTCCGATTTTGTTACTTTCAATTTCGCGACCGCTCTGAGATAATCAGGGGGTCAGGAGTGGTTGAACAACGACCGCCTGCTTAGGCAAAAAAGAGACCGCCTGAGTCAAAGTGTGGCGGTCGCGGCGAGTTTCCGATGCAGGCCTTTACGGTGGGATAAACAAGGGTTTTGGTCGGGGAGACTGGAATCGAACCAGCGACCCCCTGCACCCCATGCAGGTGCGCTACCAAGCTGCGCTACTCCCCGGCCACTCGTAGGATAGCATAGCCTTCCCGCGTGTTCAAGAATGCTAGACATAAATGTCGCTTGAGTCGTCTAGTTTTTGGGCTTGCCTTGAAGCCGTCTTCCCTGGAACAGGTACTGGTTGGCGTAGCCTGCGAAAGGGCCGAAATGTTCCTGCGCCCAGGGACGCATCGCCTTGCGAGTGAGCGTTTTGCCTTCGCTCACTGTCATCTGCTTGGGATACCACTCCCGCAGAGCGCGGTCTATCCATACGTCTACGGGGAAGGCATCCAGCTTGTCCAGAGAGAACAGCAGGACGCAGTTCGCCACCTTGTCTCCGACTCCTGTTAGGGCTGTCAGAGCATCCAACGCTTCCTGGTAAGGGGCCTCTCGCAACGCGAACAGGTCCAGGTCTCCGTCTGCGACGATTCTTGCTACGGCGGCCACATACTTGGCTCGGAACCCCAGGCGCAATTCGCGCAGCCGCTGTTCGCCCGCTTCGGCCAGTCCCTCAGGTGTCGGAAAGGCGCTCCTTTCGATGCCACTAAAGATCATGGGGCGACCAAAGCTCGATGCCATGTCTTCGATGTTGGCGCTGATACGAGGAATGTTGGAGTTTGCCGAGCAGATGAAGGATATCAGGCATTCCCAAGGCTCTTGACGCAAAATGCGCATCCCTGGATACAGACGCAAGGCGGCGTTGATGCGGTCATCAACGTTTATCTCCTGGCAGATAGCGTCAATGTCGTCGTCAAGGCGCAGGTAGTCACGAATTAGCGGCTCCAACGCCGACTCATCATCGGGGCCACAGAAGAACTCGGCGCCTTCTTGAGTCTGCCGAATCTTCACGATGTTGTTGAATATGACACCATGAAGCCAGTCGCCATCTCGTCTCCAGCGAAACGCCTGCCCGCTTTCAAGTGTGATAACGATATCCAGGGGTTGGCTAAACGGTATGAGCATGAATTATGTCCCAATCCAGCGCTTTATCTCGCCCTCAAGCTCGTACAGGGCGCAGGTCTTGAGAGTGCCCGGCGGCAGCGACTTCAGGAAGGTCTTGCCGTACCTGCGCGACACGATGCGCTTGTCGAGGATTATCGCCACCCCTTTGTCCGTCTTCGTGCGAATTAGACGCCCGAAGCCTTGCCGAAGTCTCAGAATGGCCTGAGGCACGGCATACTGGTTGAACGAGCTTTCGTAAAGCTCTGAGCGAGCCGCGAACACCGGCTCGGAGGGCACGTTGAAAGGAAGCCGGGTTACCAGAAGCACCTGGAGCGACTCTCCGGCAAGGTCAACGCCTTCCCAGAAGCTGGACGTTCCAAGCAAGACAGACTTCGGGTTCTCCAGAAACCGGCTGACAAGCTGCTGAGGAGTGCCATCGACGCCCTGCGCAAGAACCGTAATTCCACGCGACTGCAGGTTTCCCCTTATCGAGGATGCCGTCGTCTGAAGGGAGGCGTGAGAGGTGAAAAGCGCCATTGTGCGCCCGCTCACAGCGAGGGCAGCGTCGGATATCGCCTGTTCGATAGACTCCTGATAGGCCCACGAGTTTGGCTCAGGCATGTCTTCCGGTACGCATATCATCGCGGCGTTAGGGTAGTCAAAGGGCGAGCCTACCAGAAGCTCGTCGGCGTCATCAAAGCCAACGCGCTCGCGTATGTGGCTGAAGCTCTGGTCTGTGCTCAGCGTCGCGCTGGTCAGAACCACACATTCCTTCTGCGAGAAAAGCAGTTCGTTCAGCGTCTCGCCGACGTGGAGCGGCGCGGCGCGGAGGGTGAGGTCGCGGTTCTGTCCCGTTCTCGTCACCCAGTATATTCCGTCGGGTTTTGGTTGCGGAACGAATTCGGCCAGCCTCTGGCGCAGTTCGGTGTTCACCTGCAAAGCGTTCGCAATCTCAAGCAAGAGTCCTTCATAGTTGATGAGGTCAGCCTCCTCCAGCCCTTCGAACGAGACTTGCAGCTTGCGAATGTCGTTGCCTAACTCCGTCAACCCGACGTCCACGTTTTCCCACTGCATCTCAAGCTCTGACCAGCCCGGCTGCGCCCTGGTTCCCGTTGTAACTCGAAATTCGTTTCCTTGATTTGCGCCTTCCGTTCCACCGTTCAGAAGGCCGCTCAACGCCGCGAACAACCTGGCGATGTGGTCGCGCACTCCCGGCAGAATGGCCGTAGTCTCGGCGACTACCCTCTCTACAGACTCCCGGCGCGTCGATGCAGCCGACGAGCCTCGAAAAGCGGCGACAGCCTCGTTGAACAGGCCGCGCTCGCCGCTTATCGATTGAATATGCTCGTCAAAGCGAGACTGCCCAAGCTCGAATCCCAGGTGCCTGGTGGCCTCCTCCTCAAGATGATGAGCCTCGTCCACGATGAGGATGTCGTACTCTGGAATCAGCGTCCCTCCAGCGGTCACGTCGGACAGCAGCAGAGCGTGATTGACTATGACGAGATGAGACGCCGCTGCCCTTTCACGTGCCGCGCGCAGAAAGCAAGGGCCGCCCAGACTGAGGCACTCGGTAGCCCCCTGAGCCGACAGTCTGTCCCAGGGGGCAGCCGCGCTGCGGTGTCCGAGGTTAAGCTCGCTTCTGTCTCCGGTATCCGTGTCTTGAAGCCAGACCATCGTTTTCGCCAGCATACGGGCCTCGTTTTCGGAGAGAGTCTCGTTGGAACGCATTCGAGACCAGCGCCGCAGGCAAAGGTAGTTGGCTCTGCCTTTGAGTTGCGTGAACTTAACGTCTTGAGCAGACATTTCGCCGCTGTCGGCCATTGCGCCAAGCAGCGTCGGCACGTCCTTGTTCAGAAGCTGCTCTTGCAAGTTGATGGTGTTGGTGGATACAACCACGCGCTTGTTGTTCATCGAGGCGTACATAAGCGCGGGCAAGAGATAGGCTATAGACTTCCCCACGCCAGTTCCCGCCTCGACGATAAGCCTCTTGCCCTCGTTGATGGCCTCGGCCACCGCGCGCGCCATCGCAACCTGTTCGGGACGTTCGTCGAAGCCCTGTATCGCTTCAGCTAACGGACTGCCCTCTTGTAACAGCGAGGCAATGAAGTCCACGTCTAGCGGGCGAATGCTCTGGTTCGGACGCAATGCCCTACCCTGCTGAAGCCGCTTGCTCAACATCTGGTTATCAAGGCCGGTAACGCCGACTCTAGCCTTTTCCTCCCCTTGCGGCGAGGGACTCGAAGCATCAAAGGCGAGCTTCTGCGCCTCAAGCCCTCTCAGCAGGTAAGACAACACCCATGAAGACCGTCCGGCCAGACGCTGCATCTCTGCCAGCGCAAAGACATCTAGCTCGGACGCCTTTTCCGCGAGGACGGTGAATACCTCCATAGTGACAAGCGCATCCTCTAACGCCCTGTGTGGCCGGGGATGTGGTGTGTTCAGAGACGCGGCGAGCTTTCCTAGCGAGTATTCTGGAAGCCCCGGCAAAAGCACGTAAGCCATATCCCAGGTGTCGCATCGCGGATTGGGAAGCCTCAGCCCCTTCTTGTCGAGGAAGCCAAGGTCAAATGCGATGTTGTGTCCGATGACGGGTGCGGAGCCGATGAAGGACGCAAGCTCGCCCGCAACCTCTGAGAAGGAAGGAGCCTGGTCAACATCTTCTTGCGTTATGCCTGTGTAGCGTCTGATGAAGTCGTCGAGGCGGCGGTTAGGATTGACGAAAGTTTGGAATGTGTCCAGTGTTTTTTTGCCCTGGAACTTGACCGCGCCTATCTCTATGATGTCGTCGTTGTCACTTGAGAGGCCGGTAGTCTCCAGGTCTAGCGAGACCCAAACATCCTCCATCGGCGGTGTATATTGGGGCATCAGGGTCATGTGTGATTCCTCAGTCCGTTAGATGGTCAGCGTCCGACTCAAGAAGCTAAATCAAAATGCACCGCAGAGACTGCTGAGGTATGAATAAAGCTAAGAGTACCTAACAAAATTAACCTAGCTATGTCATTCCGAGGAGCTTGCGACGAGGAATCTAAAGGCTTTGCCCTCGGTAACATGGGACGTCTTAGATTCTTCACTCCGCTCCGCTTCGTTCAGAATGACATTTTGATAGTTGCTCTAAATCAAATTCTCTGCGAATTTTGCGATCTCAGGGGTATTGAGATAGTTCCTAAAGAATCGTAGCAAATCCAGCGACGGAAGTCTTGGGGCAGAATACTCTGAAAAGGCTCTGGAGTGAGGAGAGTTCTTCTATGCTGGAAGCCCAAATATAGTGACGCTGCGCTTCAACGTGTCTGCATCGCCTTCGACAATGACATCCCCCGAATTAACCGCGTCTACAAGCGCCACCTGCTGCATGGCGATGGCGGAGTAGGTTTCCGGGTCGGTTGTGATAATTAGATCAGGATTTTGAGCGTAACCCTGCCGTGTCTCAATGCTGCCGCCTTCGATGCGGACGTGGAAGACCTCATTTCCAATTCGGTACTCGTAGGTCTCGTTCAATCCCTCCGCAAGCTCAGGCCGGAACGCGTACTGCATCGCTAGAATAGACCATTCGGGTCTGAACTGGTCTTCCTTGTCTGGCGCTGCCTGTGTTTTGCTTCCCCAGCGATGCAGAGCAGCGATCACTGACTCAAGCCCATGTCCAAGCTCTGTCAAGTCGTACACTGCCGATGCTGCGGGAGGCGGGAGTGTACGACGTTCCAGTATGTCTGATTCCTCAAGCTCCCTGAGTCTGGAAGAGAGCAGATTAGTCCCAATGCCGGGTAAGCCGTTCAGCAGGTCGGTGAACCTCTTCGGCCCCATGAGAAGCTCGCGGACTATGAGCAGCGTCCATCGCTCTCCAATTATGTCCAGGGCGTGCGCGATGGCACAGTACTGATGGTAGCTTCTCTTTGGCATGTCTTCACATCTCGCTAGTTACAAAGAATGATGGCGTATCGGTATTTTGGTACTTACGTTATATATAGTGAATACTATACTATTATATAGTAACACAAGTTCAAGTCAAACTTTATCAGCCATCGGGGAGGTACGGGCAATGTCAACGTTCAGTACGAGAATCCGAATCAACGCTCGCAAGGAAAAGGTCTGGGAAGTGCTTGCAGATTTGAGTGCCATCTACAAATGGAACCCTGGAGTATCTCATTCAGACTCTACCTCAGAATTTAGTCAAGGAGAAGGGGCGACCAGACATTGCGACCTGCAAGGGTTTGGTCGCAACATCGGCTACCTCGAGGAGCGGGCCATCGACTGGCGCGAGGGTGAGGGCTTCAAGATCGACATATACGATAGCAACATGCCTATCAAAAGGAATCTCGTGGCATTCTCTATCGAGGCCGACGGTGACATCTCGGTCGTGACGGTAGCGCCGGACTACGAGATAAAGTATGGGCCGATTGGAGGATTGATTGACTTGCTGGTGGCGCGACGGCAGCTAAAGAAGGGCATGAGCGAGCTTCTTGCTGGCCTCAAGTACTACGTCGAGACAGGCAACGAGGTGGGCGACAGAGTCCCTGACCTGTCGCTGTCCGCTTAGCCTAAGCGAAAATCTGCGTAGCTTGAGAAAGGGGGTGAGACGCATATGGAAGCTCTTGTTGACGCCTCGTGGAGAATTTATCCGTCGATAGCATTGATTGCATTGGGAATGGTGGTCTGGTATTTCGGCACGCGAATGGCCTTTCGTGGTCTTGGTCGGCCCATGAGCGACCTCACCAGGATGCAAGCCTTCGTGCAAGGGTTCCGCATAGCCGTGATAGGGATCACGGTAGTAGGTCTGGGCATCTCCTGGAACTGGCATGTGATGTGGCTGTTCGTCCTGTCGCTAGTATTCGGGGGTGAAGAGATCATGGAATCTACTACCCATCTAGCGATATTGAGGTGGAAGCCCAGGCCCATCGCATCAAAGCCATCCATTTGATTTTTATAGTCAATCCACTTTATAACCATATGGTATGATCAACGACATTATGACTTACAGCATGGACTTGAGGAAAAGAGTGGTTGGCTTTGTAAACGAAGGTGGAAGCAAGACGAAGGCATCACGTCGCTTTGAGGTCAGCCTGTGGTGCGTCAACGACTGGTGTAAGCGTGAAGACCTCGCACCAAAAGTTCAATCACTGAGGCATCGCAAGATAGACAAAGAGGCGTTGCGTCGGCACGTACGACTTTATCCTGATGCTTTACTGAGAGAGCGTGCTGAAGTATTCGGGGTGCATATCAACGCTGTGTGGTCAATGATGCGTAAGATGGAGTTGACGCACAAAAAAAGCGATGCGCTACAGCGAGAGAAACCATGAAAAGCGTATCGAGTATCTGAGGACACTGCGCCAGGTTGTCAAGGACAAAGGAAGTGAGCACATAGTGTATCTGGATGAGAGTGGATTTGAGCGCACAACTCACAGAGCGCATGGTTGGGGTCTTCGGGGGAAGAAGGTATACGGTGAACGCAGTGGCAAAAGGCGTCCTCGCACCAGCCTGATCTCTGCCAAACAGGGCAAAAGGCTGCTCGCTCCTATCCTGTTCGAAGGCAGCACCAACGCTACCTTGTTCAACTACTGGCTCCAGAGCCACTTGTTCAAAGAACTGGCCCAAAGCTCAACGTTAATCATGGACAATGCAACCTTTCACAAGACCGCTGCAACAAGGCAAATTATTGAGCAAGCTGGACACACTCTCCTCTTTCTGCCGCCGTACTCGCCAGACTTCAATCCAATCGAACAGGACTTTGCAATCATGAAAAGACGAAGGCAGTTTCTTCCTGCCGACACCACAATCGACGAAATCGTGAGATCGTATGTATATTATCTGGAATGACTATAACGTATCGGAATACCCCCATCTCTGAGCTTGTCAAAGGGATGGGGGTGTCGTCGCCCCTCTGGAGCAGTTCCGGATTGAGTTTACGCCTGCAATAACTCCCCCCATCCTAGCCTTCCCCCAGCGGGGGAAGGGATTTCCTCTCCCCCTTGGGGGGGAGTTAGAGAGGAGGCAGAGCGTTATCTTCCGTCGCCAGCCATAGCTGCCTTCATGTCTTGCCAGGCCTGACGCGCCTCCTCGACCGAGCCTTCGTCTTCGATTGTGGTGATGTCGCCGGGGTCCTGGTCGAGGACAACCGCCTTGAACACGCGGCGCATGATCTTTCCGCTACGAGTCTTTGGAAGCATGTCAACAAAGTTCATGTCGCCTATGATCACGATAGCGCCAAGCTCGCGGCGCACGGTCTGCAAAAGCTCGCGGCGAAGTTCGTCCGAGGGCTGATAATCGTTCTTGAGCACCACGAAGGCCGATATGACTTCCCCCCGCAATTCGTCAGGTCGCCCGGTAACCCCTGCTTCTGCAACCGCCTGATGCTTCAGAAACGCCGTCTCTACCTCGACTGTGCCGATCCTGTGTGAGGCGATCTTGATGACCTCGTCGGCGCGTCCCGCGAACCAGACGTAGCCGTCCTCGTCGATATGTGTAGAGTCTCCGGTGAAGTAATGCTCCGGGATGCGCTCCCAATAGTCCTCGCCGTAGCGCTCTTGCTCTCCCCACAGCCTGGGCGTAAGGCTCGGCCACGGCCTCTTGATGGTCAAAATGCCCTTTTCGCCTGTCGGGACGGGTTCACCTTCGGGAGTCATCACCTCGACATCGATGCCAGGCAGGGGTATCCCCGCCGAGCCTGGCTTGATTGGCAGCATCGACAGGCCGTAGGGATTGCCTATCACCGGGCCGCCGGTCTCGGTCTGCCACCAGTGGTCGATGACAGGAATACGGTCATGAAGCACGATCTTCTGAAGCCATTCCCATGCGGGAGCGTTGAGAGCCTCGCCAGCGCAGAAAATGCGCTCAAGAGCCGAGACATCAGCCTTGCGCGTCGGCTCCTCGCCATAGCGCATTAGCGCGCGAACCGCCGTCGGCGATGTAAAGAGGCCTGTGACGCCGAACTCTTCCATGATCTGCCATATTGCGTCTGGGCCAGGGTGGTCGATAGCGCCCTCGTAGGCTATAGTGGTGGCTCCGATCAGCAGTGGCGCGTAAACGATGTAGCTATGGCCGACCACCCAGCCTATGTCGGATGTCGACCACCAGACATCTGTAGGCTTCATACCAAAACACCAGCGCGCCATGCTGTGTATGCCAACCTGATAGCCGCCCTGAACGTGGACTACCAGCTTGGGTTTGGCGGTAGTTCCCGAAGTGGCGAGGATGTACGCGGTTTCGTCCGATTCCATCATGGTGTAGCCGCCGTCTTCGCCCTCTCCGCGATCGAGAAATTCCTGCCACGATATGTCGCGGCCCTCGGTCATCGAAGGCTCTTGCTCTCCACGGCGCAACAGGATGACATTCTCTACAACGTCCCCTGCGATTTCCATCGAGGCGTCAATAATCCCCTTCAGAGGGATATCGCTTCCCTTGCGATAGGTTATGTCGGTAGCGAAGACCAGCCGCGAACCGCTTGCCTGAATGCGATCACCCAGCGCGCCCGCGCCGAATCCGGCGAAGACAACCGAGTGAATCGCGCCAATCCGCACGGTGGCAAGCATGAGCATGATCGCCTCCGCGCAACCCGGCATGTAGATTGTGATTCTGTCGCCTTTCTGAATCCCCATGCCTCGGAGCGCGGCAGCAATTCGCTTGACCTCGTGCAGCATCTGCGAGTATGTAAAGACCTGACGCACGCCGCGCTCGTTGGCATACACAAGGGCGGCATGCCCTCCCCAGCCGTTAGCGACATGGTGGTCAAGGCAGTTATATGCCAGGTTAGTCTGTCCGCCGATGAACCAGCGGAACGTAGGGTAGTCTCGCTCGAAGACTGTATCCCACTTGCGGAACCAATGCAGCTCCTCCGCCGCTTTAGCCCAAAAGTCTTCAGGGTTGTCTCTGGCCTCTCGCCGGAATTGTTGGACGATAGGGTTGATTGTCTCCATTCGGAACCTCCCCTTAATTTACAACTCTGTTTCAGACTGATGCACCCGAATCCGACCAATCTCAGCGCCATACGCTATTGCGGCGCGAAGGTCTTCTCCAACAAGATGAGGATACTCTGTGAGGACTTCCTCAACACTCATTCCGTCAGCTAGCAGATCAAGAAGTAGAGATACCCAGATTCGAGTTCCACGAATGCAGGGCTTGCCAAAACACACATTGGGGTCTATCGAGATACGGGTCGAAAGCGGGTTCATAACCGTCTCTCCACCATTCAGGCGGACATTTTCTTTACCTCTACCAGCGTGTCGTGAAAATCTGCGCCGCCACCAAGGTCGCTAAGGCCGTCCGAGGTCAGCGCGTTCGCCGACGAGCCGCCGGGGCTGAGTGACGCCCACCAACCGGACGGCATCGAGACGACGCCAGACCGTACGCGTTCGCCGACTCTGACGCGCAACTCGACCTCGCCTCGCTCATTGTAAACGCACACCCTTTCGCCGTCTACGATGCCACGCGATGCGGCATCGTCCGAGTGCATGTCCAGGCGTGGCTCGCGTTCGGCCTTGAGATTGCGCGGCAGATTGGCGTAGCTAGAGTTGAGGAAGTGCAGCGCGCTTTTTGATGTCATCAGAGATAGCGGATATTTTGCCGCCAGTTCCGAATCTCCCGAGCTGCCCTCATGCGCGGGGACGAATGACGGCAGCGGGTCCATGCCTCGATCGACAAGACTTTCGGCGTAGAATTCGCACCTGCCAGACGGCGTTGGGAAGCCGCCCTCGGCGAAGGGCCGCCAGTCTTCGGGAATATCGAGCGACGCCCAGCCTTCTTCTGCCAGCCGCTCGAAGGTGATGCCGCGCAAGTAAGGATGGTCGCTGGCGAGGGCTATGCGAATCATGTCCTCGTCAGAATCGTACAGGTATGCCTCGTCGAAGCCCATATGCGCCGACAGCCGCCGAAAGAACTCGGTATTCGACACCGCGTCTCCCACAGGCTCGATTGCCGGAAGGTTGAGCGTCAAATACTTGTGACCCCACGAGTAGTGAATATCCATCTGCTCAAGCTGCGTCGTCGCGGGCAGCACATAGTCGGCGTACAGGGTTGTATCGGTCAGGAACTGCTCGTGCACTACGGTGAAAAGGTCGTCGCGGAGCAAGCCCTTCTTGACCAGGTTCTGGTTAGGCGCGATGGCAGCCGGGTTGCTGCTGTATACAACCAGCCCTTTGATAGCTGGATCGAGGTTGGGGTCAGTGAGCGCGCGGCCAAGCTGCGCCATGTTTACCGATCTTACAGTGCGATCTTGCAACTCCGGCATCTCGACGGCCTCGGCATTCAGCGCCTGGAAGTGAAGGCTTGCCATCATGTGCATCAGCCCGCCTCCGAGGTCACGCCACGCGCCGACCAGAGCGGGCAGGCACGCGATTGTGCGCAATGTCATCGCTCCGTTGGCGTGATGCTCCATGCCGACGAGCGTGCGAATCGCAGAGGGCCGTCCTTCATTAGAAGAATACGCACGCGCAAGGCTTATGATTTCCTCGGAGCTTACGCCTGTAATCTCAGCCACACGCTCCGGCGAATACTCTGCAAGGCGCTGACATAACTGGTCGAATCCCAGCGTGTAACGAGCAACGTAGTCGGCGTCGTGCAGCCCTTCGTTGACGATGACGTGCATCATGCCAAGCGCGAGGGCCGCGTCGGTTCCGGGCATGGGCTGTATATGCCAGTCGGCCTCGGACGCCGTGCGTGTCTTAAGCGGGTCGATAACCACCAGGGTTGCGCCTGCCTCTTTCGCCTCGCGGATGAAGGGCCAGAGATGCAGGTTCGTTACCACCGTGTTCGTGCCCCAGAGGATGATGAAGCGGCTTCGCGCTATGTCTTCGGGAAGCATACCGGTGTTTGTGCCTATGGTAGCCGCGATTCCACTACTGGATGCGCTGCCGCATATGGCGCGCTCAAGTTGCGTCGCCCCAAGGCGGGCGAAGAAGCGCCGGTCAATTGAGCGACCTTGAATCAAGCCCTGAGTGCCCATGTAACTATATGGAAAAATCGCCGTCGGGCCGTCGCGTTCAATGATGCCTTGCAAACGAGCGGCGATTTCGTCGAGTGCGTCGTCCCAGCTTACACGCTCGAACTTGCCTTCGCCCTTCGGCCCGAGGCGACGCATCGGATAGAGCACTCTGTCAGGGCTGTAGGCGCGCTCGATGTAGTGATTGACCTTGGCGCAGAGACCGCCACGCGTGAAGGGGTGGTCAGGATCGCCGAGCAGCTTGACCGCTGTGCCGTCCCGAACCGTCACTTGCCACGCGCATGTGTCGGGGCAGTCGTGAGGGCACGCGCCGCGCACCAGCTTTGTTGAGGTTTTGTTCGTAGTGGTCATGTTTCCAACTCTCCGATGAGCAGGCCAGGCTAGCTATTGATTTTCTATTCGTCCAAATGAGCGCCAAAGGTCTTGAGTTGTCCCAGGTGCAGTCCTTGCGCCGGGGCATACGCTTTGGCCTTTAGAGCCTCCAGAAAGTCAGACTCCGATCTGATGTCGCCGTCGAATATGGTGGTGCACTTGCCGAGGCCGTTCGTAGAGTGAACGTCGCTGCCACCTGTGCCTGTAAATCCTAGCTGTCTGGCAACTTCGAGCGAGAACAGATTTTCGCGCTCGGTGTTGGAGCCATTGGCGACCTCTATGTCGTCCACCACTTCGAACAAGGGGTGACAGGCAGCCTCCGAAGCCGTCTTCGGGTGTCCGTTGGAGTCTTTGAACAGCAGGTTCAGATTATAGGGCGCGTTGTTGAACAGGTTGCGAAAGGGATGCGCCGACACCATAACGCCTCCCGCCCGATTCACCGTCTTTCGCAGATCGCTTACCCTATGCATCCCCGCAACGTACGAATGTATGCCGAACACAAGCACATGGCCCATATCGGTATCCACTTCGAGGCCTCTCACGACGGTGAAACCGGCCTCCTCGAAGACGCGCTGGTACTCGTGCTGCTCCCATCCGCCGCCATGCTCGGTGAGGCAAACGCCATCCAGTCCGATCCTCCTGGCTTCCTTTATCAACTCTTGCGGTGTCAAATTGCTGTCGCTGCTGCCCTTTACGGTGTGCACATGCAAATCAAAAACTGCCAAAAGCGTCTGCCCCTACTCTACTTTAAAATTATCTGACCCGGATTGCCATCGAGCCCTATGACCAATTCTTTGCTATTGTTCCCAGGGCGGGCAGAATCATTCGAGCATTCTTCGCGCCCGACTGACGGGTGATATCTGACCCATTCTAGCCTTTGCGCCCCTTCATGGTCAACGACTTGGGAGTCGAGCAATGTTCGAGACTCCCTATTCCTCGGAGCGGGACAGGTATTTGACACGGCCCACACGTTGAGTTATGGTTTGAGACCATCAGTATCCGGCACTCAGACGAGCAGGGTTCCCGTAATGCCGCTTGGTTGGGGCTCTCGAAATGAGCCTGGGAGATGGGGAGGAAGCCTAATGTTTCTGAAAAAACGTATAAGACTGGCTGTGCTAATAGTGGCGATTGCTCTGGCGTCGAGTCTCCTCATCGGTGCCGAATCGCCCGTCAGCTTCAACGTCGAACAGCAGCGTGGGGACACCACCAGTCAGCTTGACGACCCTATACCACAGCCTATTCAAAAGGGATTCCTGCCTATCGGCCTAAAGACCGTCGCCACAGGTCTGACCGCGCCCAACTGGGGAACGAACGCGCCCGGCCATCCCTTCAGACTATTCGTTTCCGATCAGATTGGCATTCTCTGGGACATCAATCTGATAACAGGCAACAAGAGCGTCTTCCTCGATGTAAGTGATAGGCTTGTCAACCTGGGAGTCTTTGAAGAACGCGGCTTGCTCGGAGTGGCATTCCATCCTGGCTACGCCAGCAATGGCCTGCTCTACACCTATACCTCCGAGCCGATTAGCGGACCGCCCGACTTTTCGACCATGCCCGACGGTACGGCAGCAAATCATCAAAGCCTGATTATCGAGTGGCAGGTTTCCAATCCAGCCGACTCTGCGTCAGCCATCGATTCATCCAGTGCAAGAGAACTGCTGCGCATCGATCAACCAAGCGCCAATCACAACGGAGGTGCTCTCAATTTTGGACTGGACGGGATGCTTTACATCTCGCTTGGTGACGGCGGCGGCACTGACGATCAGGGAATCGGCCACGGAGACGAAGGCAACGGACAAGACCCTGGCAATGTCCTCGGTACTATCCTGCGAATCGACCCGCTGGGGTCGAACTCAGCCAATGGTCAATATGGCATTCCGCCGAACAACCCCTTCGTAGGCCAGCCCGGTTTCGTCGACGAGATATACGCCTACGGGTTCCGAAACCCGTTCAGGTTCTCCTTCGATAGGTTCACGGGCGCAATGTTCGTCGCTGATGTCGGGCAGAACGACATCGAGGAAGTCGATATAGGCTACGCGGGCGGCAACTATGGCTGGAACCACAAAGAGGGCACGTTTTTCTTCGACGATAACGGCAATGGCCCAGGATTCGTCACCGACGAAGACCCCGGTGGCCTACCCCCTGGTCTGATTGATCCTATCGCCCAGTATGACCATGATGAAGGCATCGCGATAATTGGTGGATTCGTTTATAGGGGCAGTAGAATCCCGTTCTTACGTGGTCGGTACGTTTTTGGCGACTTCTCGAGTTCTTTTGGAGGAGATGGACGCCTGTTCCATATGTCAGGCAGCAGACTGCCGATACCGCGACGGGTCGTCGAATTTCACATAATCGGTCATGAGAACCTGGGTATGCCGCTGCTTGGCTTCGGGCAAGACGCCTTTGGAGAGCTTTACGTGCTCGCCAATGACGATGGCAGGCCAACAGGGAATACGGGCGTTGTCATGAGGATTGTCCACCCGCTCGTTGCCATTATCAATCCGGATGACCTTGGCGTCGAGAAGTAATGGAGAAGTAAAGGAATCAACGCGCGAAGTACGGAAGAAACCAGCCAAAGATGCCGACGAACATGGCAGCCATAGCCAGCACGCCTGAGAGGACTTGCCTTAGAAGTATCATGAAGGGCGCAGCCATCAACACGGCAACTACTATAATGCCAAGCGTGAAAACCATGTTGGGGCTGCCGATGCCGCCTCCCGGCGTCTGCTCGATGCTTATCTTGTAGAGCAGCCCCATCGCCGCGCCGATGATTCCCCAGGTCGGATAGGCAAGCACAACGACAGACATTGCGATTCCGGCAGGCGAGAACTTCTGAAATATGGACTGGAAGGCCGGAGATGGGTTTTTGACGATGGAGAACAGCATCAGCATTCCCGCGCCTATGAACATCGACGCCATCAGAAAGCCGCTTGCCGCGCCCGCTATTAGCTCGCTCACTTCTGGGCTTCCTCGGCGGGATGCCAGGTAGACGCCAGATACGCTTCCATGCCATGTTGATGCTTGAGCATGAGGTGAAGCGCAGTCCCAACCTCTTTGCGGGATACCGGCGCGAACAACGACGGCCCGCTTCCAGCGAGATGTATCTCCCTCGCGCCAAGAGAATACAGGGTGTTCCAGTAGCTTTCCAGACCCGGAAACGCTTCGTAGGCTACATCGTCGAAAGCGTTGAACAAGAATTGCGGAGGGGTGTCTCCGCCGCCGTTTATGCGCGCCTCCAACTTGCGAGTCAACGCCCCTCTGGTGAAGTTCGCATCTGTCAGCCTGCCATATAGCGACGCCGTTTTCTGCTCAACTTCGATGTCCGGCTTCAGAATCACCAGCCATTCATCCTTCCGCGGAAGGACTGCGGGCGACATAATGCGAACTCGCTCTCCTTTCCCCTGCACCATCGCCGTTCCGCCGTGCAGAAAAAAAGGCACGTCAGAGCCTAGCTGCGCAGCCAGAGCAGACAACTCATCGAGGGACTGCCCCAAACCCCACAACGTATTGAGACCTGTCAGAGTTGCCGCGGCGTCGCTGCTTCCACCGCCCAGGCCAGCCGAAATCGGAATGCCCTTCATGAGGGTTATGCGCACTCCCCAATCGTAGCCAGTCGATGCCTTGAGCAGATAGGCCGCCTTGAGCACGAGATTGTCCGGCGATTGAAGCTCCGGCTTATCACACTCAAGCGAAATAGCGTCGGCGGGTTCCAGGGTTAGCGTGTCGCAGAGGTCGATGGTCTGAATGATAGAGACGATGTCGTGGTAGCCGTCTTCGCGGCGTCCCAGAACTTCCAGGGTCAGATTAACCTTGGCGCGAGCTTTTAAGGTTAGCGTATGCGAGGGGTTCTTCGGCATGAGCACAGTGTAGGCAATAAGCCTCGTAAAGGCTACCCCATTCGGTCAAGCTGAGGGTCTCTGCGCGTCGGCTTGGGTCAACCTTCGCTCGCGCCAGTATAGTTTCCGCCGCTTCAGAAGAGAGAGATAAGCCTTGTTTCAGGGAGTTCCGTACCTGCTTTCTGCGTGCGGTGAAGCCTGCCCTGACAAGTCGAAAAAACCGCTCCGTGGAATCCAGAGGCAATGCCAGAGTCGGGTAGACATCTATGCGGACAATGGCTGAGATAATCTTTGGTGTCGGGCGAAAGGCCTTGGGCGGCACATAGGTCACGATACGAGGACTTCCATATAGTTGCGTAGCGACCGACAGCATGCTCATTTCGCCTGGGTCGGCGGCCATGCTCTGCGCGACCTCCTTCTGCACCATGACCACTATCAGTCGAGGCTTGCGTGTGGCCTCAAGAAACCGCCGAATAATGGGAGACGCAGCGTAATAGGGGAGGTTTGCGACTAGCTTGTAAGATGTATGCGCAGGGAATAGGGACTCGATGCCGATTTCTCTGGCATCTGCCGTGATTATTTTGACATTCGATTGGCCGGCGAATCTGGTAGTCAGCCTGGCCGCAAGCTCCTCGTCTTTTTCAACGGCAACGACACGGGCACCCCTGTTCATCAACTCCCTTGTCATAAAGCCTCGCCCGGGGCCAATCTCCAAAACGGCATCGCCCGGCGAGATCTCGGCTGCGCTCAATATACGCCCAAGAATACGCCTGTCTATCAGGAAATTCTGTCCGAGCGACTTTTTAGGCCTTGAAGGACGTTCGGAAGTATATTCGCTATCTTTTTGAAGTATTTGAGCCACAATTAGCGAGACCGTCCAGACCCTGTTAGCGCAAGATCAAAATCCATTAAACAAGAGATAAAAGGCCGTGCACCTCCGTTCGATCTCTTCCGAAAACGTATCCCGAAGAAACGACTCAAGCCAGGCGAACCCACGGCACCCGAAATTGACCGCTTACCGCTGCTTCCTTCCGGATCTGACGGGATTCACGAAATTTCGCCGCGTAGGACCCGGCTCTCAACGCCAATTTCCAGGGACAGTGGCCCCGAAAGGTGGACCTCGAAGAGGAATTCAGCCTCGCTAGAGCGGATTGCGAGTACAGGGCACCGCTATCTCCCCGCCTAGCACGGCCTAGGTTCATGGTAATTGACTAGCGCAGCGGTGTCAAACGCAGCCGCTTTCCATGCCCAACAGCTCATTTTCCAAGGTGTCTCGTAATCGAGATTTTGCGGGCCAAAGCGCAACCAACACACCGACTCAAATGCCGCTCATCTCCCGACCTACATGCTCTGCACTACATGGAAAAATGGAAAAACGGTACAATGTATGAATTCCAGAAAGGGTAATCTTATATGAACCTGAAGCATGAGATTTTGATTATTTACACGACGAAAAATGGGCGTACCGGAGCGATGGTAGAGCCAGTTCAGGAAGGCATCCAAGAGATGGGGGTGCTATCGCAAGTGCGCCGCGTCGAAGATGTCCGCTGGGAAGAGATGGTAGCCGCCGATGGAATCATTATCGGGACGCCGGTACGTTTCGGCGACGTTGACTGGCAAATCAAGCGTCTTTTCGATGTCACCGCGTTCCAGGATTATCCGGGGCCGCTCGCGGGAAAGGTTGGCGGCGCGTTCACCAGCGGCTCAAGGCCCGGCAGCGGCGCTGAGCTTGCGCTGCTCAGTATGCTTCACATCCTTCTAAATCACGGCATGGTAATTCAGGGTAACGCCAGCGGCTCCCACTACGGCCCCGTGTCGCTGCGCGAAACCTCGCGTCAGGATATGGAATCGGCCTGCCGTGATTGGGGGCGCCACTGGGCGAATCTAGTGAAACGCCTTCAAAGCCAACCCTGAATCTTCACAGCGATTAGAGACACCGCGCCTAACGGTCGATCTTGAGGATGCTCAGAAAGGCCTCTTGAGGGATTTCGACCCTGCCGACGCGCTTCATGCGCTTCTTGCCTTCGGCCTGTTTTTCGAGGAGTTTGCGCTTTCGCGTAACGTCGCCGCCGTAGCACTTCGCCAGCACATTTTTTCGCAGCGCCTTGATAGTCTCCCTCGAAACTACCCGGCTGCCAATCGACGCCTGTATCGGAACCTCGAACATCTGCCTGGGAATCAGCTTGCGAAGTTTCGACACAAGCTCCTTGCCCTGATAGTAGCTCCTATCCCTGTGCACGATGACAGAAAGCGCGTCCACAGGCTCGGCATTGACCAGGATGTCCAATCGCACCAGATTGCCGGTGCGATAACCGGACAGCGAATAGTCCATAGAGGCGTAGCCTTGCGTGCGGGCCTTCAACTGGTCGTAGAAGTCTATCAACACCTCGGAAAGCGGCACATTGTATTCCAACAAGACCCTGGTTTTCGGCGAACCATCGCTGCCGTTGGACACCCCTTCGTGTTGGAGGTATTCCATACGTTTGTACTCGCCGCGCCTGCCATTAACCAGTTCCATAACGGCCCCGATGTAGTTGGCAGGGGTAATGATGCTGAGGTCGAGCCACGGTTCCTGAATCTTATCTATGCGTTGGGCCGGGGGTAGCTTGGAGGGATTCTCTACATCCTCTACCGAGCCATCGGTCAGGATTACCCTATAGGACACGCTCGGAGACGTTGCGAGCAGATTAAGGTCGTACTCGCGTTCCAGCCTCTCCTGAACGATATCCATATGCAGCAGCCCAAGGAAGCCGCATCGAAATCCAGAACCGAGCGCAAGCGAATTTTCCGGCTGAAAGCTCAAGGCTGCGTCATTGAGTCTCAACTTCTCCAGAGCCTCACGCAAGGCAAGGTAGTCCTCTCCCTCGGCTGGATAGAGTCCGGCGAACACCATGGGCTTGAGGGGTTGATAGCCTTTCAGTGGTTCGTCCGCCCCGTGTTGGGCCAGTGTAATCGTGTCACCAACCGGCGCGTCGCCCACGCTTTTGAGTCCCGTTGCAATGTACCCGACCTCACCGGATGTCAGCTGGTCTATCCTGGTCAGGGCTGGTTTGAAAACTCCAACTTCCAGAGCTTCGCTTTCGATCCCTGTAGACATGAAGCGAACGCGGCCTCCCGAAGGGGCCACGCCATCGATAACCCTCACGTATGCTATAACGCCTTTATACGAGTCATACTTGGAGTCGAATATGAGCGCGCGAAGAGGGTCGGAGTCCGATCCCTTCGGTGGCGGAACGCGATTCACGATGGCTTCGAGAATATCGACGACGCCGGTGCCATCCTTTGCGGAGGCAAACACAACCTCATCCGCCAAGAAGCCGAACGTCTGCTGAACCTCTTCGGACACCCGTTCCGGCTCGGCGACATCAAGGTCTATCTTGTTGATGACAGGTATTATCTCAAGGTCGTTGTCCATTGCGAGGTACACATTGGCTAGAGTCTGGGCCTGAATCCCCTGAGTCGCGTCCACTATCAGCAGCGCGCCCTCACATGCCGCCAGGCTGCGGGACACCTCGTAGGAGAAGTCAACGTGACCAGGCGTGTCGATGAGATTAATCTGATATTCTTGCCCGTCACGGCTGGTGTAGCTCATCCGCACCGCCTGGGCTTTGATCGTAATGCCCCGCTCGCGTTCCAGGTCCATGTTGTCCAGAAGCTGTTCGACCATGTTTCTCTCGTCAACAGTGCCAGTGACCTGAAGCAGGCGATCGGCAAGGGTGGATTTGCCGTGATCTATGTGAGCGATTATGCAGAAATTGCGAATGAATTTAGAGTCCATATATCGATGGTAGCATAGCAGTAGCAGGTGGTCTAGGAGCACTCTGACGCGACGGGTAACGGAGGGATATAATGAGAAGTGGCTCTTACACCGAAGAAGGCGTTTGTGGACAATAGAGGTCTGTCTGATACAACCCGCCGAGCGTGTATAAAAGCCTTTGCCGAACCGTAGGATTACAGCGCAGCCCTTTTTTGATCGAATGAGCGTGCCGAGTGAAACTTGACGGTATGAGAAAGTGGTGTTAGTGTCCAGCGTAGGCTAGGTGCGATGCGTCCTCAGTAATTTGATGCGCGGCATGGATCGCATCTGCGACTATTCGCGAGAGAAACATCTAGGAGATTGTATGGGAGTTCGAGTATCCCGAACGCTGATGTACTCCGACCGGTTCGGAAAGCAGCAAGCAACATACGGTGGCATGTTTCAACTGCACCAGATCACTTACGCCGACAGAGCAATCCAGGGGGACCCTATAAGAGCGCTCGTAGAGCTAATCACGAATTGTGATGACGCCTACAACAAGAAGGCATCAAACGGTCAGACCGAACCTGGAATCATAAAAATATCCGTAAGCAAAGGCTCCGACTATCCTTACCTGACCATCCATGACAAATCCATCGGAATGAGCGGCGAGCGGATGGACGAAGCGCTAGGAAGCTACACATCCGCGACCAGCGTGGGCACAGACCGCGGCTACTTCGGCAGAGGCTTGAAAGATGGGATATTGGCCCTGGGGGAGGGAGAGGTTGAATCAATCGTGGACAACACCCTCCACAAAGCCTGGCTGGGCATTCGAAATGGCTTCCCTTACTATGAAGCTCAGGACCCGATTCCCGTTGAGGGCAAACGCACCACTGGAAGCAGCACCACGGTTCGCATCAAAGTAAACCGCCCAGATGTAACGCTGCCTACGTATCGCGACCTGTCCGAGCAAATTCCGCTGCATTTCATGCTAAGAAATATACTGAGCAACCCCGCCAGAAAAATCATTCTGACCGAATTGTCGCCAGAAGGCGAGATGTTACAGCAAAAGCATCTCTCTTACCGCCACCCGCCATCCAGACTGGTTCTCGACAACTCCCTCTATCTCAGCAAGCTCGATATACCCTATCGCATCATAGTGTACAAGGCCGACCATAGCCTTCTTACGCCTCGTGAAGCCGGGCCTTACGCCGAGGCGGGGATACTTATCAGCGACGGCAACGCCATATTCGATAATATCCTGGGTCGGTTTGACACACATCCCGACGCCAACGTCTTCTTCGGAAAGTTTATTTGCCCACATCTCAACGAGCTAATGAGGAACAATGAGGCGATAGTCCAGGCCACGAGACAGGGTCTGGTCTGGACTCACGAGGTCGCCCGCGAACTGCGGTTGACCCTGGATGAGCGACTGGAGCCGCTTATTCATGACTGGGCAAGGCAAACAGTAGTACCCAGGCGTACCCAAGGGAGAGAATCGCTGCAAGCGCGGCTGAAGGAAGCATTGGCGGAGCTTAACCAGATAGCCAACGGAGAGCTATCTGCGTCGCCAGCAGCCGCTCAAGGAAGCAGGGCCGACGACACATCCTTAAGACAGTCCGATGTGTTCCATCAAATAGTCTTCGACGACTCGAACCAGGACAACCCAAGGGCACGGTTTGACAGGCAAAGTTGCGATATCATCATCTCCACTGCGCATCCCTCGATAGCCCACTACATATCAGGCGACGCACAAGACGGCATCGAGTCGCCGCAGGGACAGGTCATTCTCGCGGAACTAGTTCTAGAGGTATTTTCCAGGGAACTGGCTAGCCTACAGGCGGACAGCGGAGCGGTTGAGCGCAACGAACACGCGCTGCAAACCCAGACGCTTCATCTGCAAGACCTTTACTCCAACCGGATACACGCCATCCTGGTGGAACGCAAATACAGACTACGCAGCATACTTCAGACGGAGGGCTAGCGCCGCTAATCTAAACCCGAATTCTCTTGGTGTGGTTTGTGCGTATCAGCCTCACGACACCTCCACCTAAGAACCCTAGCCCCGCTCCAAATGCCACAAGCAATGGTGGTATGAGTGCCAAAACGATCAGAAGGAAGATAAGAAATGGTAATGCTAGCCCCACTGTGAGCGCCAATGCGAAAAACGAGAAGATAATGAAATAGAGGATAACAGGACCAATTGCGAGAATCGTGCCAACTATCACAACTGCGATGCTCGCCCACAACCCCGCGTTCTTTCCGTTCTTAGTCTCGCTTCCTCTAGCCATGCTCGCTGCAACAAGCCCAGCAATGAATATAGACACCAACACAAAGACTGATACTACTGTTGGATCGCCGCCGAACCAAACTCCCCAGAAAACTGACGAGACCATGCCAACAATGCCGACGACAGCCCCCATTATTACGGCACCGGGACGTGTTCGCTGATCCTCTTTTGGCTGATACCTGGTGGCGATGTCAGACGCAACAAGAGCGGAGCTGCACCAGATGCAGAAGCGCGCGTCTGGAGCATGTTTGCCGCAAGTCGAGCATGCTGGCATCGCTTAATCCTCGTTGGTTAGGCCACTGCGCCCTTTCGCTCCAATGTGATATTTACGGATTGTCCGATATTTCCCAGATGGATTCCAGTGCCTTCATAAACACATCATCCTAGGATAACACATACCATATAACCTGCCTTATGATGTTGTCAATCGCCACCAACCTTCGGCTTATCTTGTTGATCTGCGGTGTTTAGATACAGGTGTGTCGTGATTCGTCGGCAATAGGTGCGCGAATTCCACCATTAGCCCAGATTAACCAAGTATTGCAAGGGAGAACGCCATGGTGATCAAGCAAGGTAAGGGCCTCTAACCTGAGCCAGAGACCCTTCTTTGAACCATGCTATTCAACCAGTCGCCGTTTCGGGCGATTATCGACTATTGCGGAAGAAGCCCGTTGGGCCTGGCCGACAGCTCCCGCAGTTCTTGTAACGAACCTCCACCTGCTGATGGAGCACCTGTATTAACGATGTCCCAGTCAGAGCATATTACCCCGTCGGTTGATGTGGTCACAACGGTTAAGGCCCCAACTGTTCCAAATCCAGCCAACGGGATCGAAAAAGATGGCGATATTGGTGGATTAATGATTGGTAGTGGTGCCGACAATATAGGAACGGCAAAAGGTGGATTGAGCAAGACCAACCAGACAGTCCAAGTTGCTGGGTTAGCTGTGGCCAAAAGGTAGTCAAACTCAAGGTTGCCGCCTGTGCGGGCAAGGTCCTGTTCAAGGATACATGGTATTGATGCTTCTGCATCTCCTAACCATGCAAAGACATTCTCACTAAAGAGCTGGTTGTCCACGTTGGTAAAATATGGTTCAGCCCATGTGTTCGCATCATCCAAGACAACAACCCGGCCGGATTCCGGTTCAGCAACAGTTACCACTGCCTCGCCAGTATCAGCCCAGGCCTCTTCAGAGGAGGGCGTGTTACCTGATATCTGCCCTGCCCTATGCATAGAGAACTGGGAAACACTTGCAAATATGGGGTGGGCTGTCAAGTTGGTAATGTTTATGTGGAAGGTGAAATTGTGGAAAGCCCCACTGTCGTCCCAAATATCTGAGCGACAGGGTTGACATTGCTATTTGGTACAATTGGGTCAGCATTATCACCCATGATCAACAGTCCGCCCCCGCCATTAACGAAATTTTGAATTGCTGTTACCTCTGCGGAGGAATATGCACTGTTCCACGCGCTGGTAACATTTACGACGATGATCTCGTAGTTGCTAAGGTTGAGATTCAGAACCCCTGAATTATTCTCATCGACGGTGAAACCTTGCGCCGTTACTGCTGCTGCCAACTCGCTATACCAACCACTTGGTGAGAAATCGAGATAGACCCCATGGGAGGTGTCCCATAAGATATTACCCCCAGCGCTTGGGGTTATCGGCTCAAGTGCCCCTGGAGTTATTTCAGTTTCCTGGGCACTGACCACTCCTTCTGATTGGAAAATCAGCGTTGCGAATATTAGCAGAAAAAATCCTATCTTCTTGATCATCTTATGCCTCCATGAACATGCCATCCTGAGTTAGCACAGACTATATGACCACTCGCTGATGTTGTCAAATGCCACCAACCGCACTCAAATTCACTTCATCTACAGAAACAAGGTCTCCATAGGACTTGGAAAAGCCCCTAAAGGCCCATTCAGACCGAACCTCACCTTTCAAGCCACGCACGCTTGCCACATCATCGAGCCATGAGTATCATGCGCGCATAGAAAACGTTGAAAGCAATCGACTAAACGAGTTCGACCCGGATTCAGGAGGGAATCATGCTTAGACTTGGCGGCGCTGCATCTCCCGGGTACATTGAGGTCTTTAAGGGACTTCAGATGTACTTTCGAAGGCAAGGTCTGGATATGGACTGGGTTCTGTATTCTGACTACGACGCCCTTGTGGACGCATTTGTCAAGCGAGAGATAGACATAGCCTGGAACGGTCCACTGGCATACGTAAAAATCAAACGAAGCCTGAATGACGCCTGCACGGTGGTGGCTATGCGAGACGTGGACGTGAACTTCGTGACCCATTTCATCACACGTCCCGACTCAGACATCGCCACGGTGGAAGACCTGATGGGCAAACGCTTCGCGTTCGCAAAGCGCGGCTCCATACAGGCTGGCGTGCTGGCCTATTACTTTCTCGAAGAATCGGGGATAAATCCGAGGCGCGACCTTGCGGAGTATACCTTCCACGACGAACGCCAGCAAAGCTCTCTCTCCGATGAGAGGGATGTCATAGAGAGGGTGCGAAAGGGTGAGTACGACGCTGGCGCTGTCTGCGAGCGGACTCTCGAAGTGATGGAGGAGAAAGGGGAGCTATCGAGAGACGCGGTTCGCGTTTTCTGGTCTAGCCCTGGTTACAGTCATTGCTGTTTCACGATACATAGCGACGTAGACGCTGAGACGGCGCAGAAGATAACCCGTGCGTTCACGTCTGTTGATAGCAGCGAACGGGAGGGCAAGGCGGTGCTGGAAGGCGAGGCATGCAATTCCTTCGTGCCGGGAATCCCCGAAGGTTGGGAGATTCTGGAAATCGCGGCTGAAAGAGAAAGCCTTATCTAATTCACGACGACACTTCACCACTGAGGAGGGAAAATGACTCGCGCTCGAATACGCGATCTAGGGATTAGCATTGGATACATGCCAACAGGCGAACACAACGCGATCACCGACGTGCCCGGTGTGCTGGTCGGACATACCACAGTCGTTCACGACGAGCCACGTGTCGCTCGGACAGGCGTGACGATGATTATCCCACGCGATGGCGCTATTACAGACGACATGGCTTTTGCGGGTTACCATTCGTTCAACGGCAACGGCGAGATGACAGGCCTGCTCTGGATAGAGGAATCAGGCATGCTCGGCTCTGCCATCGGGATAACGAACACTCACCAGGTTGGAGTCGTCAGAGATGCGCTGGTCGCTCAGGCCGTTGAAAAGGGTCATCGTGGCTGGTTCCTGCCCGTCGTCGCCGAGACATACGATGGCTTTCTCAACGACATCGGCGCGTTTCACGTCACACAAGAGCACGTGTTCCAGGCTATTGAATCAGCCAAATCTGGCCCCGTAGAGGAAGGCAACGTTGGGGGCGGCACAGGTATGATGTGCCACGAATTCAAAGGAGGCATCGGAACGTCGTCGCGAATCGCGGAGACTGGCACAGGCCAGTACGTCGTCGGCGCGCTGGTGCAGGCAAACTACGGCACTCGACGTCTGCTGCGCGTAGATGGCGTTCCCGTAGGCCGTGAAATCGGGCCGGAGCACACGCCAACTCCCTGGCAATCCTCGCGTGGGCAAGGCTCGATAATCGTGATTGTCGCCACGAACGCCCCGCTGATTCCAGCGCAGTGCAAGCGGCTGGCCCAACGCGCCACAGTGGGGCTGGCAAGGGTTGGCGGCGTGGGACATAACGGCAGCGGCGACATCTTCCTCGCGCTTGCCACCGGTAACCACCTGCTCTCTGACCCTAGCACTCTGCACGATCTCAAGATGCTGCCCCACGAGCAGATAGATCCAATCTTTGAGGCCGCAGCCGAGGCCGTAGAGGAATCGATCCTTAATGCGCTGACGGCGGCGGAGACGACAGTCGGAGTTCGGGGACACACAGCCCACGCGCTTCCTCTGGACGAGCTAAAGAGGGTCATGGCGAAGTACAAGCCTTCTTCCTGACCGCAGCAGTGGCAAGGCGTTAGTCGCTGAGGACGAGGGTTGCCTCCGCGACACCAATCAGTTTGCCAAGCTGGTTGATTCCCTTGATCTCGCAGTCAACGAGCTTCTTGTCGCCCTCCTGACGTTTGCCTGTTACGCTTCCGGTGAAGGTCACCGTGTCGCCAGGGCGGAAAGGCTCGATGGCCTTGAATAGCAGGCGTCCGTTGTCGTAAAACGCGCTCGCGGGGAACCACTGCTCTAGCATCTGGCCTATGTACGCCATCGTGGTCACGCCCGCGTTAAGCGTTCCGCCGAACATGCCTGTCTTGGCAAACTCGGGGTCGGTGTGGATATTTCGTGGAGCCTCTCCGTCCTCGCCCTCAGAGAGCCTTGCAGAATTTATTGTCTCCTGCGTCTCCCCAATCGTGAACGAAGGCAACTCGTCGCCCGTGTTTATAGAATCGAATGTAATGCCCTTTGTGTCCGTCGCCATATCGATTAACTCCTGATTCGTTAGGGTTTACTTCCTTAGAGGGTTAGCATCCTCTCTCTAGGTTAATAGAGAGAGGTATGTGATTTGTAAAATGCATTGGTTCTTGCTGGCCTGCCTTCTGACCTCACCCCCGTCCCCTCTCCATGAATGGAGAGGGGTGACTAAAAACCAGGCCTCTCCTTCAGGCCTCTCGCTCAGGCCTCTTATTGATTTCGTGGGGTGAGGTCTAGCGTGACGCCGAAAAAATCGTGGCATATTTATTACCTACCTACACCCACCAACTCCATCAAGAAACCGGCTTCTTCTGGCCCTGCGCGTATTCGAAGATGCAGGTATAATCGTACTCGGCCACCTTCTCGCCCCGCTGATTGCTCGCCTCGACCCGAATGGTCACGAACTTGTTGCCCCGCCGCTCGTATTTGTCGACTATATGACCAAAGCTCGTTATCGAGTCCCCCGCACGCATCGGCGCAAACCATCTTATCTCGCATTTGGCAAACGGGGTCTGAAACGAGTCTACTTTGGCATGCTCCTGAGCAACGAAGCCGTTATTTGCCGCGATGTCGCCGCGACGCAACGGAGCCGCCCTCATGATCGTCGTCGGCATGGCTATAGCTTCGCCATCCTCTGCTGACTGGTAGGCAGAGTTGTCGTTCCGAACGGCTTTTGCGTAGCCGGAAATCAACTCTTCAGTGATTTCAACATCAATCGGCGGCCCTGCCTGCCCCAGTTCCACGACTTCATATTTCCATTTGATCTCCTGGTCAGCCATAAAGCTCTCCTTTACTCAGTCCCTTCTAACCCGATGCTAAAGATAGTCAGTTGCATTGTCAACACAGATAATCAACCAGATAAACGTAGCTTGATGAGATTTGCCTCTGCCCGGCTTCCCTTGACACTTTATCACCTTCGGATAACAATGTGGCGAGAATTCAATACGGCAATAATTCATTTGATTGGAGAAAGACGAATCGATGGTAAGCGCATTAGACGGGATAACGGTGCTGGACTTGACCCAGGGGCCTGCGGGCGCGATAGCCACGATGTTCCTGTGCGATAACGGGGCCAGGGTGATACGCGTAGAGCCTCCTGATAGCGAAGGCTTGCGAGCCGACCCCGGATATAAAATCTGGGACAGGGGCAAGGAAAGCGTCGTTCTTGATATCGTCTCTGAACAGCAGACTTTCGACAAGCTGGTTAGCATCTCCGACGCGCTGGTGGAAAGCTACGCACCATCGTCCGCATACCAGGCGATCGTAGGCTACGACAGGCTTGCGTCGATTAACCCTCGCCTGGTTCATTGCTCGATAACGGCGTATGGAAGTGAGGGGCCACTGAAGGACGAGCCAGCGCAGCACGACCTCGTGATGGCGCGAGCGGGCGTGCTGGCAAGCCAGCCATCGTTTCGGCCCGGCCCTGTTCACGTCGTCCACCCGGCGGCGAGCGTGGGAGCGGGCATACTTGCCGCGCAAGGGGTAGTCGCGTCGCTGCTGTCGAGGGAGAAAACGGGCAAAGGCCGGAAGGTGGAAACTTCGCTAATGGCCGGGGCGTTCGTGTATCTGCCAAAGGTAGTTGGAGACACCGTAGGGATGCGTCCCTTTTTGTCCGTAACAGCTGGAGGCGGGCCATTTTACAGTGTGATGGAGTGCGCCGACGGCGAGTGGGTTCAGCTAGGCTGCATTCACGGCGGGTTCGTTGACCTGGCCGCCGCCGTCATGGGCATTTACGATATAGTAGCCGACCCAAAGTACGGCGGCGGACGGAGGCCGCAGACAGAGGAGCTTCGTCAAGAGTTGTTTGACATCGTAGCCAACGTCATCAAGTCCAAGACCTTCGCCGAGTGGGAGGAAATCTTCGAGGACGCAGACGTTCCCTACGCCCGTGCCTCTCTAGCCGAAGAGTCTATGAGCAACCCCCAGATTTTGCACAACGAGATGGTCATCGATATCGACGACCCTGAAGTTGGGAAGACAACGCAGATGGGCTTGCCCATCAAGATGTGGGAGACACCTGGCAAAATCAAGGGCGCTCGCGCCGTCTACGGTCAGCACACTGACAAGGTGCTTGCAGAGATTGATGGCGTTCCGTCGCCAGAGCCACAGCCCGCAAGCACCGATAGCAGCATGTTTGACCCGCCTCTCAAGGGAATCAGAGTTATGGAGATAACCAACGTCATCGCCGGGCCTACTGCGGGCAAGATGTTCACCGATCTTGGCGCGGACGTGATAAAGTTCGAATCCCCGGACGGCGACATATCCCGTCCGGCAGCCATACCTTTTTTCCTTCACCTCAATTCCAACAAGCGGTCATTCTCAGTCAACACGCGCACCCCTGAAGGGCAAGAGATAGCGAAGAAGCTGGCGTCTCAGGCCGACATTCTGCTGGCGAACATGCGCCCCGGAGCAACAGATCGCATGGGAATCGGGACAGACGCGCTCAAAGATATAAACCCAGGCATAATAGAGACCCACGTAACCGCATTTGGCTGGACTGGCCCCTATTCCCACCGTCCCGGCGTTGACCCGCTAGCCTAGGCCTGGACTGGCCTTCAACGAGCGCAGGGAGGGCCTGAGAACCCGCCGGTTTTCCTGGGTATGCTGGCTCCCACCGATTACACGGCTGGCGGGATGAGCGTCCTGGGAACCCTGTTGGCCCTGTTCGTCAAAGAGCGCACGGGAGTCGTCCAGCGAATTACGACTAATCTCCTCAACGGCGGAAACGTGTTGAGCGCAGATGGCTTTATGAAGTATGAGGGCAAGCCCTCACGCCGCCTCGCCGACAAGGGGCAATATGGTTTGAGCGCGCTCCACCGCCTGTACGAGACCGAGAAGGGTTGGTTTTATCTTGCCGCCGAATCTCAAGAGGAATGGGAGGCTCTATGCGCCGCGTTAGGCCGTGATGACCTTGCCAGTGACGCACGTTTCGCGTCAGAGGCCGCACGACGAGACAACGACACGGCCCTGGCAGGCAAGCTGACCCAGACCTTCAGCAAAGGCAGTTCGGAGGAATGGTTCCGCAAGCTGAGGGAGTCCGAGGTTTCCTGCGCGCTGGTCGCCGAGGAATACAATGTGGGCTTTTTCTCCGACACTCAGGCCATCGCAAACGACATGATAATCGAGCACCAACACCCTAATCTGGGACTGTTGAAATACAGCCGCAACGGGCTAAAGTTCCACGACACCAGCGAGATAATCTCAAGACCCACGCCACTGCTGGGAGAGCACTCAAGGGAGATGCTTCAGGAGCTAGGCTACTCGGAGGCGCAAATCGAGGAGCTATACGAAAAGGGCATCGTGAAGACCGAGGAGCCCTCGCAGGAGTGAAAACTGACTTCCTTTCCTGTTAACGAAGACTCGTTTGTCCAGTTCTCCATTCGTCGGATGCGAGATGACAGACGCTTGCCTAGTGGTCCAACATCATTGAAATGAGATAGTCATTGTTCCTCTTGGGGGTTCAAAACGTTGAACCGAGGAGGAACCATGATGTCTACCAAGAAGTACCGTATCAGACTGACTACCGACATCAACGCCTTGGTCTCACGCGGTCCGGGCTGCGGCGTACAAACAGACCCATGCGCGCATTCTGCTGATGAGCGATGAGTCACGCTCGGACGGGGGAATGAAGGACGCGGACATCACCAGCGCGCTCGGTGTGGGACAGTCAACGGTCGAGCGAATACGCAAGCGCTGTGTGGAGGAGGGGGTGAGTCTGCGCTGAATCGCAAAAAGCAACTGCGTCGGCGTCAAAAGAGACTGGACGGCGAAGGTGAAGCACGGTTGTAGCGATGGCCTGACCGCCGGAGGGGCGTGGCAGTTGGTGAAGCACCAGTTGGTCGAGTGTGAGATAGTCGACCATTAGCATTCGCCAGGCGCTCGAACTGAAGCCGTGGCTGAAGCAGAGTTGGTGCATCCCGCCCGGTCAGAGCGCGGAGTTTGTGTGCGCGATGGAAGACGTACTGGAGGTCTACCAACGGCCGTACGATGGGAATGAGGTTCCATGGATGAGACGAGCAAACAGCAAGTCAAGGAGACGCGAGTGCCGCGTCCCGCAGCGCCCGGCTTATCGGCGGCTACGACTACGAATACGAGCGCAATGGAGTGAGCAGCCTGTTCATGCTGTTTGCACCGTTGGACGGATGGCGCCGAGTCGAGGTCAGAGAGCGTCGCACGAAGGTGGACTGGGCGCATGTGATAAAGAAACTGGTCGACGAGGACTACCCTGACAGAGACCGGATCGTGCTGGTAATGGACAATCTCAACACTCACAAGCTGTCCTCGCTATACGAGGCATTCGAGCCTGCTGAGGCGAGGCGTATAGCTGAGCGACTGGAGATACACTACACTCCCAAACACGGGAGTTGGTTGAATATGGCGGAGATAGAGATCGGTGTGCTGGCTCGACAGTGCCTGGACCGACGGATTGCCAATCAAGACATCCTGCGCGGCGAGGTCAATGCTTGGCAGAATCAACGCAACCGGGATGTGATACGAGTGGATTGGCGCTTCACTACCGAGGATGCGCGCATCAAGCTAAAGTCACTCTACCCATCAATACAAAAACGTTGAACCACTAGGTTGTGTTGACATTTGGTGCATAATGGATACATGTCAACGACTGAATTACGCAATGAACAATGGTCGAAAATCCTTGAATTTCTGCGCTCATGCCCAGACCTCTACGTTGGAGAGGAGGACGATTGCAGGCGCTACGTCGAGGCCATCCTGTGGATGGCACGAAGTGGTGCTCCTTGGAGACTGCTGCCTGAGCACTACGGTCACTGGAACAGCGTATATAAGCGCTTCGCACGCTGGTGTGAAAAGGGTGTATGGGAACGAATGCATCAGCATTTTGTGCAAGACCCCGATATGGAGCATGTCATCATTGATAGCACTGTGATAGCACTGTGATAGCACTGTGATAGCACTGTGGTTCGCGCTCATCCCTGTGCTGCTGGAGCCTCCAAAAAAACGGTGGCCAATCGGCCCAAGCTCTTGGCCGGAGCCGAGGCGGGTTCAGTACCAAGATCCACGTGAGCGTGGATGGATTGGGCAACCCGTTGCGCTTTGAGCTCACAGCAGGTCAACGTCACGACATCACCCAGGCACAGGCATTGATAGCTGATTTCGAAACCGAGCATGTGATTGCTGATAAGGGATACGATTCGATGGATTTTCTCCAATGCATCCTGGGCAGGGGCGCGTTACCTGTGATTCCACCTCGGTCAAATCGAAAGACGCCACGAGAGTATGATGAGTACCTTTACCGAGAGCGCCACCTTGTGGAGTGTTTCATCAACAAGATCAAGCACTACCGGCATATCTTCTCTCGCTTTGACAAGCTGTCATCGCGTTTCCTGGGATTCTTGAACTTCGTCGGTGCTCTCATATGGCTCAGATGAAATGTCAACACAACCTACCTCTTGATGTCTGGCTGGCTCACCGACGACAGGATACTGGAGTCTTACGAAGGCAGAGATGATCCTCACGACTTCGCAAAAGTTGTTGAAAAATTCGGGCCGCCTGCGCGAGGCGAGGGCAGCCTTGTACCATGTATCATGCTTCACGAAGGCGTCCCAATCGGCTACATCCAATACTATTCTGTGGCTGAATCAGAACGTCACGAGTATGAGATCGATACAATTGATGGCGTCTACGGTGTAGACCTGTTCATAGGCAAGCCTGCTCTCTGGAACCAGGGAATCGGCACACGTATGCTTTCGATGCTTGTCGATTACCTGTTCGACGAGCTAGGCGCGCTCAGGATAGTCATAGACCCTCGAGTATCGAACCATCGGGCGGTACGTTCCTACGAGAAGTGCGGATTCAAGCGAGTCAAAGTCTTGCAAAACCATGAACTGCATGAGGGTGAGTATCGGGACTGCTGGCTGATGACCATTGACCGCAAACCTGCCTCTGATCATTCCCATAGCAGTTGACGCCTTTCCCATACCGCCTCTGTTCTCACTATTTTCGTTCTATTGGTGCTAGTGGTTCAACGTTTTTGTATTGATGGGTAGAGTGACTTTAGCTTGATGCGCGCATCCTCGGTAGTGAAGCGCCAATCCACTCGTATCACATCCCGGTTGCGTTGATTCTGCCAAGCATTGACCTCGCCGCGCAGGATGTCTTGATTGGCAATCCGTCGGTCCAGGCACTGTCGAGCCAGCACACCGATCTCTATCTCCGCCATATTCAACCAACTCCCGTGTTTGGGAGTGTAGTGTATCTCCAGTCGCTCAGCTATACGCCTCGCCTCAGCAGGCTCGAATGCCTCGTATAGCGAGGACAGCTTGTGAGTGTTGAGATTGTCCATTACCAGCACGATCCGGTCTCTGTCAGGGTAGTCCTCGTCGACCAGTTTCTTTATCACATGCGCCCAGTCCACCTTCGTGCGACGCTCTCTGACCTCGACTCGGCGCCATCCGTCCAACGGTGCAAACAGCATGAACAGGCTGCTCACTCCATTGCGCTCGTATTCGTAGTCGTATGCCGCCGATAAGCCGGGCGCTGCGGGACGCGGCACTCGCGTCTCCTTGACTTGCTGTTTGCTCGTCTCATCCATGCACACCAGAACCTCATTCCCATCGTACGGCCGTTGGTAGACCTCCAGTACGTCTTCCATCACGTCTTCCATCGCGCACACAAACTCCGCGCTCTGACCGGGCGGGATGCACCAACTCTGCTTCAGCCACGGCTTCAGTTCGTTTTTTTTTAAGCGCCTGGCGAACCGTCTCGGTGCTAATGGTCCCGACTATCTCACACTCGACCAACTGGTCAGCCAACAGCTTCAGGGTCCAACTGGCACGCCCCTCCGGCGGTTCCCCGCAGGCCATCGCTATCAACCGTGCTTCACCTTCGCCGTCCAGTCTCTTTTGACGCCGACGCAGTTGCTTTTTGCGATTCAGCGCAGACTCGACCCCCTCCTCCACACAGCGCTTGCGTATTCGCTCGACCGTTGACTGTCCCACACCGAGCGCGCTGGTGATGTCCGCGTCCTTCATTCCCCCGTCCGAGCGTGACTCATCGCTCATCAGCAGAATGCGCGCATGGGTCTGTTTGTACGCCGCAGCCCGACCGCGTGAGACCAAGGCGTTGAGTTCCTGTTGTTCGTCGGTAGTCAGTCTGATACGGTACTTCTTGGTAGACATCATGGTTCCTCCTCGGTTCAACGTTACGATTGAACCCCCAAGAGGAACAATGACTATCATGGTATTCATTTCAATGATGTTGGACCACTAGAGCCTATTGACATTTATACAAATGTTCTAATCTACTTAACTTAAAAGTTAACTGTTATGACAGATGCCACTAATTCACAAGATTTAGACAAAGTTTTTGAAGCCCTCGCCAACAAACACAGGCGAGAGATCATTTACGCTTTGAGTTTGCAACCTTGCTCTTTAAGTCAGCTAGCTTCAATGAGAAGTCTCTCTCTTCCAGCTATGCACAAGCACATAAAAGTACTTGAGAACGCAGACATGATAATACGTAAGAAAATCGGGCGAACCAATTTTGTTACACTCAACCGAAAATCGTTACGTGGTCTTCAAGATTGGTTATTGCAGTATCACACCTACTGGGGCAGCGATGAAGAGACCTTAGAAAACTATGCTCGATACTTAAGCAGATAACAAACCGAAAATTAAGGAGGAGAAAATGAAGAAGTTTGTATTCTTAACTTATGGGTTTGAACCACCTACCCAGGAGATAGGGGAGGCCTGGGGTAAATGGTTCGCATCAATAGGAGACAAAATGGTTGATGGCGGCAACCCATTCGGACATGGAATAGAAATTACACGTGAAGGAACCAAAGAATTGTCGCTGGATTTGGGTGCAATAACCGGCTACTGCATAATTAATGCAGACAGCATGGATGAGGCAGAAGAAATTGCCAAAGGGTGTCCAATAATTACAGGCATAAGAGTGTACGAGGCGAATTCAATGTAAAGCAATTTGTTTATGAAGAAGTGCCTCCATCCTGGGGCTGCCTCTTCATAGACCTGTTCAACAGAGCCTAGTCGTCTCCAGTTGAGGGAGAATTTGAAGCTCTCGCCAACAAGCACATAAAAATACTTGAGAACACGGACAGGATAATACGTAACAACAAGGAGGAGAAATGAAGAAGTTCGTATTTTTGACCGTAGGATTTACACCACCTACACCGGAAATCATGGATGCCTGGGGGAAGTGGTTTGAATCAATAGCAGATAAGATGGTTGGTGGTGGTAATGGCCTTGGCGCTGGCAGAGAAATCACTCCTGACGGATCATCAAAGGAACTGCCGTTAGGATTGGATTCAATAACTGGCTATCTATAAATTAATGCTGAGAACATTGATGAAGCGCAAAAGATTGCTGAAACCTGCCCAAGCATTACCAGCATAAGAGTGTACGAAGCAATGTCCATGTAAAGCAATTTGTTTACGAAGAGGTATCTCCATTGTGGGGCCTCCTCTTCGCAAACCGGTTCAACCGAGCCTTAATCGTCCCCTGTTGAAGGAGAAGCCGAGGGCTTGTAGCTCTGAGCTTTTGGCTCTGCTGCGCTCTCGCACTCGGCCTGCAAGAGCAGTGCGCCCAGGTTCCGCACCTTTCGATTTATCAGCGCGGGGCCGATTGCGAACGCGCTTACGGCGAATCCGCCAATCGCGATTGCCACGGGAACTCCCACGAAGGTAGCCATAAAGCCTGCCTGCATTCCACCCAGCGGCAAGATGCTGTAAGTCATTCCGTAGAAGCCCATCACTCGCCCTCGCATACGATCAGGGACCATGATCTGCAGCGAACTCATAATGGAGATCATGTATAGCGTAGTAAATACGCCTATGGAGAACATCAACGCTATTGCCAGTGGATATGAGCCAACGTATTCGGCTGTGAAAGCAAATGTGGCGATAGCCAGCCCGTTCATCACGGCCCCGCCTATTAGCACCAGCCCTTTGTGCCGGGACGTGCCTCTGGTTCCCATCCAGGCGGTGGTCAAAAGAGAGCCTACCCCGCCCGCGCTCAAGATTATTCCCATTGCGCCGGGGCCTTGCCCCAAAATGTCCTCGGCGAACACCGGCATCATTGCGATGTACGCCATGCCAAAGAAGCTGTTGAAGAATGTCATGCCTATCAGGAACGAAAAGATGGAGTTGGTTTTGATGAACTTCATGCCCTCTAGCATGTCGTGGAATGTGCCGCCAGTGGCTCCACGCTCGATGCGAGGCACTTTCAGACCGGCCATGACGACTGCCATCACAAAAAATCCCGCACCTGCTATGTAGATGGACGCTGATGTTCCCAGCGTGGCGATGATGACTCCGGTTATAGCGGGCGCTACGATGCGAGTGCCTTGCCACAGCGACGAGTTGAGGGCCACCGCGCTCATCATCACTTTGCGTTCAATCAGGTGGGGGTAGAGCGCCTGACGCGCTGGCTGGTCGAAGGCGTTCACCGCGCCAGCAAAAAAAGCGATGGTGAGAACGTGCCACACCTGCACCAGTTCTAAAACCGCCAGCGTCCCAAGCAAAAATATAAGCGCAGCAAGGATTGTCTGGGTTGTCATTATCAGGCGTCGATTGTCTAGCTTGTCGGCAAAGACGCCCCCGAATAGGTTGAGCACGATGGCGGGAATGGCGTTGGCAAGCCCGACGTAGCCTAGAAACAGCGGAGATTTCCCCAGGTCGTGGTGTATGAGCCACAACTGGCTGAACTGAAACATCTGGAAGCCCGCGACTGAGGCCAGCGAGCCTAGCCAGTATTTCCGGTATGCCGGATAACGTAACGCAGGCGGGAGGGAAAATCTCGACTTGACTTGTTGATCTAACATCACTGGCTTGTTGATCCAATGCTTCTCTTTCTGCCTCTGCCAACCCTAGTAGACCGACATCCTAGCAATGAAGGGTAACGAGAATACTGCGCGACGCTCCCATCCTAACCTTCCCCCTTAGGGGAAGGGACTCACTGTTGCCGTGAGGTCTCGCCAATCCAGGCTAACCCTCATTTCAAAGATTTCGTACCACTAGTCTTTCAGGGGAATGCGTCCCCATGTGACGGAATCGGCGTCGCTTGTCAGGGATTTCTCGCGTATCACGTCGCGTATCGCGAGCAGGGTAGCGTTGACCTCGTTGGTAACGTACACCCAATCAGGCTCTTCTGGAAACCAGTAGGGGGATGTTATGCGGACTATTTTCTGTTCGCTCGAATTGAGGTATATGCCAAATTTTGAGGCGTGCTCTAACATCTTTGACTCCTGCACCAAGTAACAATGTAACACATCGGTCACCCTGCATCAACCCGTAGGTTGACGGCAGCAGACGATTGTGACGGGCAACAGTATATCAGAAAGTGAAGGCAATGGCGAAATAATGCGGAGTATTCGGAGGGAATGCTCGCCGTAAAAATACGGGTGGCTTTCAGGCTGCGCCAGCGTCGGCTACTCCACGGTAACCGACTTGGCGAGGTTTCTGGGCTGATCGACGTCGCAGCCGCGACGCACCGCGATGTGATAGGCGAGGAGCTGCATCGGCACAGCCATCAGAATCGGGTTCACCATCGCTGAAGCCTTGGGAATGTATATAACGTGGTCTGCCTTGGTCAGAACGTCCTCGTCGCCCTCCGTGGCGATGGCGATGACGATGCCGCCCCTGGCCTTGACCTCGCTGGCGTTGCTTAGCATCTTCTCATGAAGCTCGTCTGTGGGCATCAAGGCCACCACAGGCATATTCTCGTCAATGAGCGAGATGGGGCCATGCTTCATCTCGCCTGCGGGATAGCCTTCTGCGTGAATGTAGCTGATCTCCTTGAGCTTCAACGCCCCTTCCATCGCCAGAGGATAGTTGATACCCCTGCCGAGGTAAAGGAAATCAGACCGCTTGAAGTACTTGCCCGCCAGGGTCTTGTACTGGCTGTCGTTGTCGATGAGAGCGCCCATCATGTTTGGCAAATGGGCCAGCTCTTGCACGAGCGCGTGCAGGCGTTCCTTTTTAATCGCGCCTCGCTTTACTCCCATGTGCAACGCCAGCATGTACAGCACAGTGAGGGAGCAAATGAAGGTCTTCGTTGAGGCGACCCCTATCTCCAGTCCAGCGCGAAGGAGAATCGTGCCGTCGGCGACTCTTGTGGACTGCGCTCCGGCGTAGTTGCACAGCGTAATCTGGCGTGTCCCTTTCCTGGTTGCCTCTTCCATCGCTGCCAGGGTGTCTGCGGTCTCTCCCGATTGCGATATTGATATGACCAGCGTTCGGCTGTCTATCACAGGGTTTCTATAGCGGAACTCGGAGGAGTTGTCGACTTCGGCGGGAATGCGCGCCAGGGACTCCATCCACATCCGGCCCACCATCGCGGCGTGGAGGCTTGTGCCCATGCCCACGAAGACTACTCTGTCGATGTTCTTTATCTCTTCGTCGGAATAGGGGAACTCGTCAAGCGAGGTGGTCAGGGTATCGAATGACACCCTGCCTCGCAGCACGTCGATGATGGTTTCGGGCTGCTCGTGAATTTCCTTGAGCATGAAGTGCTTGTATTCGCCTTTCGCCGCTGAAACTCCGTCATACGGCACGCGAGAGGGCGTCTTTTCTATCTTGGAGCCATTCAGCCGGGTGTATTTGGCGTCGCTTCGAGTGATCGAGACTACTTCTTTGTCGCCCAGGTAAACAACGTCTCTGGTATGCGGCAGCAATGCGGGAAGGTCGCTCGCCATCATCATCTCGTTCTCGCAGTAGCCGACCACTATGCCGCCAGCGTTGCCAAGCCTGGCTCCTATGATCTTCTCCGGCTCGCGCTTCGACATCACGACAACGGAGTTGGCCCCTCGCATACGCTCCGCCGTCTTCCTCACGGACTCTTCCAGGGAATACTCCTCCATCAGATAAGACTCGATAAGATGAGGGATGCACTCGGTGTCGGTCTGTGAGGTGAAAGCGTGGCCCTGGTCGATTAGCTCTTGCTTTAGCTCCAGGTAGTTTTCGACGATGCCGTTATGGGCGACGACCACATCGTTCTGGCAGTCCATATGGGGATGGGCGTTCAGGTCAGTCGGGTTTCCGTGCGTTGCCCATCTGGTGTGGCCTATGCCCATGACACCTTCGGGCAGGCCGTTTCCAAGGCTTTTCTTCAGCCTTGATAGCTTGCCAGCCTCCTTATGCACCACGGGTTCTCCTGCGGGGCCTATTACGGCAATGCCCGCGCTATCGTAGCCGCGATATTCAAGACTCGACAGCCCTTCCAGCAATATGGCGGCAGCCTGTCTCTCGCCTGTATAACCTATGATTCCGCACATGGTCAGCCTCAGTTCAAGAAACTATCTCAAGATTCACTGCAAAGCACCCTAAGGCGCGGAGAGCGAATGTAGGATTTATCCTACCATATGTCATTCTGAGGAGCTTGCGACGAAGTCCTTCCGCGGAAGGATTAGCATCACGTTAAGATTCTTCGCTCCGCTCTCCGAAGAGTCGGTCCGTAGGGACGGACTCCGACCTGATTCTATTCAAGGAGTCGGAGAGTCCGAAGATATTCCATCTAGGGAGTCGGACTGAATGACATTGTAATTTTGTTATGCGCTCCTAATAAGTACACGCCATGAAATGAATTATGCTCAAGGGCGCGCATGATTTCAATGCCTGTCAGGAGGCGTTCGAGGCCGTATAACCGCTTCCCAGACTTGTCTTGTAGACTCCCTGGTAACTCTCTGGCAGAAGCGCGGCGATCCGGCTCATCATCATGTCGCTGAGCGATTCCAGGACTTCTGGGTTTGGCTTGCCCTCGATTGACGGGAGCGAGAAGACCTGACCGATGTTGACCCTTATTTTTCCAGTGGGATACCAGACCCGATACGCTTGCTCCAGCGTTTCTGTCCCTGTCATGCCGACAGGCAGAATTGGCGACTGAGACTTGAGCGCCAGCCGCACGATACCAGGTAACGCCTTTTTCATCGCGCCGGGGTTGCGTGTTCCTTCCGGGAATATGACTACTACCTGGTCGTGGTTAAGCATGTTCAGCACCCACCGCAAGGCCTTGAGGTCCGCGCCCTCTCTATTCAAAGGAAATGCGCCCCAGGAGCGAAGGAACCAGTTTACAATCCTGTTCGCGAAGAGGCCATCTTTTGCAAGAAACCATGTTCGTCGGGGAATGATAGTGCCAATTATCGAGGGGTCTACGTTGCTCTGGTGATTGCATATGACAATCAGCGGCCCCATCGGAGGCACGTTTTCTATTCCATCCACCTTGAAGTCGGCGAACAGCCTGAGAGTATTTCGCTGTAAAAATGTGCAGATAGGATAGACGAGGTTCACTGGCTGCCCCCTACCGTCGCAATTATTCGCCTGGCTATCTCTTCCACACCCAGGTTATCGGTATCAATCTGTGTCGCGTCGTCTGCCGGACGCAGAGGGGAGGCTGCGCGCTCGCTGTCTATTCTGTCGCGCCGTTCAAGATCGCTCGCTACCTGGTCATAGCTAATGTCTGACCCATTCTCCAGCAACTCATGGTAGCGTCGCCGTGCCCGAACCTCGACCGATGCCGTCAGAAATACCTTCATGTCCGCTTTCGGCAGTACCACAGTGCCGATGTCACGCCCGAGCATCACAATTGAGCCTTCTCTGGCTATAGCACGCTGCTGCTCCACAAGCGCACTCCTGACACCTGACACCGCCGACACCTGCGAAACGCCTCGGTCTACATCAGGCTCTCTCAGGAAGTCGGTAACGTCTTCTCCGTCCACGAGCAGCCTATCGCCAGCCTCGCCCGGAACGAGACGCATTTCCAGCGACGTTGCCAGCGCCGTCAATGCTTCGTCATCTCCAAGCTCGACGCCGCGATTTAACGCGACCAACGTCACCGCGCGATACATTATCCCCGTGTCCAGAAAGCGGCAACCCAGACGTTGAGCTATAAGCCTGCCAACGACTGTTTTGCCGGATGCGACGGGGCCGTCAATTGCTATTTTTTTCATATTTTCATAAAGGTTGCCGTTCTTACATCATTCTTCTGTAGAAAAGCAGGCCAAGGATAGCAGAACACATTCTACTTTCATGCCAATTATATCGCCGGGGCTTTAGGCAGGGCAAGGATGGCTGTGAAAGTCCCTGACAAGGAACCTGTCTATGTCATTCCGAGGAGCCTGCGACGATCCTTCCGCGGAAGGATAAACCTTTGCCATCACGATATGTGGCGCTGAGATTCTTCGCTCCACTCAGAATGACATTGTAATCTAAATTAGGCGTTCTAAATTAAATCTCGTACTCCCGCCTGACCTGCTCCTTGAAGTCTTCGTCGTAGTCCAGAATGCGGCCCTGACGCATCTGGTCGTCCAGCGACACAACCGGAGGAGTCTGACGCTGTATAGGCTCGTAGCCAATTACGCCATCTTCCTCCAACGCCTCGATGTCGGCATCCTCCTTGCCGAGGAATTCCGTCAGCAGGAAGCGGTTGTGCTCGCCCATGATTGGCGCGGAGACTCTGGGGATGTCCGTCACCTCCGACAGCTTCCAGGGCCTACCTGGATAGGGCAGCGTCGGTATGCCAGTGCTGGGATGATGGGCAAAGTTCTTGTAGAACTCGCGGGCCTTCAGGTGCGGGTCGAATAGCAGTTGCTTGTTGTTGAGGACCGCGCCAGCCGGAACACCTCTGCCTTGAAGGGCACGCATCAACTCGTCCTGTTCCCACTTTCCGGTAATCTCGCTCACTAGCTCGTCAAGCTCGTCCCTGTGCTGCCAGCGGGACAGGCCATCGTGAAAACGGGCATCCTCGTGCCACGTGGGACTGCCAAGCACGTCGCACAGCGCATTCCACTCGGCGTCATTGGAGACGGCGATAGCTATCCAGTTGTCCTTGCCTAGACACGGATAGCAGCCGTGAGGGGCCATGCTCTCGTCTTGATTTCCAATTCGTTCCCTGATGCGCCCGTTGACGGTGTAGTCCATCAGCGCCTCCGGGATTGTAGAGCTAGAGGTCTGCGCCTGTGAAACGTCAATGAACTGGCCCATTCCGGTGCGCGCCCGATGAATCAGCGCCGCCATGATAGCGAACACGGTATGCTCGGCTGCGGTGTAATCGGTGTATGGCATCTCAGGAAGCTCCGGCGGGCCACCATTGTAGCCGGTCATGTAGCTGAGTCCGGATGCGGCTTCCGTCGTCGGGCCAACGGCTCCAAATCCAGACCAGGGGCCGGAGTAGCCATAGCCCGTAGACGATACCATGATTATGTCGGGCTTGAGCAGTCGCAGGTCTTCGTACTCCAGCCCGAAGTTTTTCATGACCCTTGGCGTGAAATTCTCCACGAACACGTCGCTTATGCTGATAAGCTCCTTCATCGCGCTAAGTCCCTCTGGCCTGGCGAGGTCAAGAGTCAGGCCGAGCTTGTTGCGATTCTGCTCGTAGAAGTTGGCTCCATGGTTCCAGAACTGCTCTCCGGGGTCATTCCCGTAGAAAGACGAAGTGCGATAGCCTTCAAGCCGTACGCAAGACTCGACGCGAATAACCTGCGCGCCCATGTCGGCCAGCATCTTGACGGCGTGGGGAACGGCGATAAGCTGCCCCATCTCGATAATGCGTATGCCCTGTAGCGGAAGAGTCATCTGTTAAATCACTCCTGTCGCTCTTAGCAAGCCTAGCTCCTCAAGCGAGTAGCCAAGCCTGCCTTTGAGAATCTCAAGGTTGTGCTGTCCCAGCGTTGGTGCAGGCGACTGCGCGTTCCAGGGCGTCTGGCTCATCAAGAAGGGCGCACCGGGGTAGGTAGCAGTCCCTACAACAGGATGCTCGATGTCCACGAAGTAGCCACGTTCTCTATACTGAGGGTTTTCTAGGACTTCCCCAGAATTCTGCACCATGCCAAAAATGAACTCCCGTTTCTGATGAGCGGCATAGAATAGCTCCAACTTTCCCCGCTGACTAAAGCGTTCTACCTGGATTTCGCGCAACTCTCGGGCGTTGGCCCTTCGTCCCTCCGGGGTAGAGAACCTTTCCTGCACCAGCTCCGGCGCGTCGAGAAACTCGGCCATCGTTCCCCAGTTAACAGCCCCGTAGACAATTGGAACGATATGACCGCCCTTGACCTCGACAGGTTCGCGGAGCATTTCGCCGGTATACGTCGGCAGCCGATGCTTTATCGCTCCCATGTAGGTATAGCTGGAAGCAGTGTCCCTCAAGGCTGATGTGATTGACTCCTGTATGGACACGTCCACATGCTGTCCTTGTCCTGTTAGCTGCTGATGAAAGACGGCTATCGCTGCGCCGGACGCCGCGTTAGTCCCCGCCTTGAACTGCGCCTGACGCAGGGCGTGCTTGAGCGGCTCGCGCTCCTGCCTGCCGAAGATGTACATCATGCCGCCGAGGGCGTACTCGACGATGTCAGTGGCCTTGTAGTCGCGGTAAGGGCCTGTCTGACCGAAGTTCGATATCGACACCATCACCAGGCCGGGATTGATCTCTCTAAGACTCTCGTAGCCCAAATCTAACGACGATAGCGCGCGAGGGCTGAAGCTCTCGACCAGAACGTCGGTTTCCTGAACAAGCCTCTTGAGAATACCTTTGCCCGTCTCAGAGGTGATGTCCAGAGTAACGCTTCGTTTGCTGGTGTTGAGATAGAGAAACGGCAGGCTCTTTTCAGGGTGAGGTTCGTCATGAAAGAATGGAGCCATCCTGCGAGCGGGGTCGCCTGAGCATGGACGCTCAATCTTGATGACCTCCACGCCGAAATCGGCAAGCAGCTTCGTACAGTAAGGGCCTGCGACGTAATGCGTGAGGTCTAATACTTTGATGCCGTCGAGGGCAGCGTCTAACACTGGTCAAAGCCTCATTTCATGATGATGTATAATCCAGGAAGCCAACTGTCGCTTGAACTGGTGGCATCTGCTGGGCGGAGTCAGTATACATGGCTGCTTCATTTGACCTCAAGGGATGAGGTCGCGTGCTTCAAGACAGTTCGCCTGGACAAAGAGTTGAACACGATTTGCTGGGAGGGTGGGGCCGATTTCGCGCCTGAGTTCTTGTATTCGAAGCTCGTGTCAAAGAAGATGTCGAGAAGTGCGGGCTAAATGAAGAGGCAGTGGGGATAATGCCAACTGTTCTGCGAATCGGTTCTTACAGATTCTTCTTTTACGCAGGTGATCGCATTGAGCCGCCTCACGTTCATATTGAGCGTGATAGCGATAGTGCCAAATTCTGGCTCGATCCTGTAAGGCTTCAGAGAAGTCGAGGATTTAGAAGAAGTGAGGTCAATAGGGTGCATAGATTAGTAGAAGAGAACCAAGAAAGGTTGCTGAGGAGTTGGGATGAATATTACAACAACTGAAATACAACCACCAAAAGCGCAGCACGTCTCTGTTAGCGAAGATACTCTGATAGTAGACCTCGCCGACGCGCGAACTATCTCGGTGCCTCTTGAATGGTATCCTCGGCTTGCTCATGGCACACCGGAGGAGAGAAGCAAATGGCGCTTGATTGGCGAAGGCGAGGGTATTCACTGGCCTGATCTTGATGAAGATATAAGCGTCGAGGGTCTGTTGGCCGGAAAGTCTTCGGCTGAAAGCCAGCGTTCGTTCAAGCAATGGCTAGAGGCCCGTAGCAAGCGCACTAAGAATTCAGACTAAGAGCGTCTAACAAAACCATTATTGGAACAGAAAGCGAGAGCAGATGATGGCACAACCTATGGCCAAGAAAGCCTCATGTATGTCTGCCCTGCGCTCATATCGAACCCGTAAGCGTCGGAACTGATGAAGCCAACTCAGGCTTCTCTCAACCACCCATCTATGCACACCCAACCCGCTGCCATGCGGCTCACCTCGCTTGGCCAGCAGCGGCCAGATATGTCGCTTCTTCAACTCCTTGCGAACAGGCTCAGAGTCATACCCTCTGTCTCCCTGCGCCTGAAGAGGACGCTTGCGAGGCCTGCCTCGCTTGCCCTTGACAGCAGGTATGGCATCCACCAACTCAAGGGCTTGGGTGACATCGTGAGCGTTCGCGCCAGTCAACCTGACCGCCAGTGGAATGCCCTGGGCATCGGTTATGATATGATGCTTGCTACCCGCCTTCGCCCTGTCCGTGGGGTTGGGGCCTGTTTTCTGCCCCCAAAAACTGCTCGCACTGAAGCACTGTCCAGCACTGCGCGAGTCCAGTCTATGCGCTCAGCTGCTTGCAGGCGCTCAAGGCATACCAAGTGGATGCGCTCCCAGACTCCCGACTGGTGCCAATCTCTGAGGCGCCTCCAGCAGGTCATCCCACTGCCACAGTCCATCTCCTTGGGTAGGTCTTCCCAGCCAATGCCTGTCTTTAGCACGAACAGTATCCCACTTAGGACCTGTCTGTCAGGTATCCTGGGCCTTCCTCCTTTCGGCTTCGGTGGTTGTGGCGGCAGTAAAGGTTGCACCAGTTCCCAGAATTCATCGCTTACAAGGGGCTTAGACATTAGGTCATCCTCCTCCAGAGAATGTCCAGATTCTAACCCCTTTTATTAGGTTTTGTTAGACGCTCTAAGCCGTCACCTTGCCCTTTGTGTGCCTGCTACGTATAATCGTGCTGCTGAACAGATAACCAGTAACCAGGAGAAGCATATGAGTGCGAAAGCAATCGTTCTGTCGCCAGACAACCCTGAGCAGTTGGAAGCGATACGAAAACTTGCCCCGGAGGGCACCGAGATAGGCTGGGTAGATTCTACGCTGCCAATAGACGAGCAGGCAGCGCAGATGCAAGATGTCATTTCCGTCATCGCAATCCCTTCGGTCTTCCCTGTGGAGCTAGCGCAAGCTTGCTCCAACCTGAGACTTGTGCAGACGATTAGCGCGGGCACGAACATGATAGACATACAGGCTCTTGGCGAGCTTGGCGTAAAGGTCGCCAACAACGGCGGAGGAAACGCGGTCGCGGTTGCCGAGCAGAGCATCGTCTTGATGGTCGGCGCGTACCGCAAGCTCAATCTTCAGTTCAAGTATGTAAAAGAGCGGCAGTGGGCGGGCGACATCAGGCAAACCTGGGGGGCCGAGACCTACGAGCTTACAGACAAGACTGTTGGCATCATAGGCTTGGGCCGAATCGGGCAGCGTGTAGCGCGCCGCCTTCAAGGATGGGACTGCAACCTAGTGTACACCGATGTCATTAACTTTCCCGCCGAGCTTGAGCAGGAGCTTCACGTCACCAGGATGTCAAAAGAAGAGCTATTGCAGACATCCGACATCGTGACCTTGCACGTGCCACTCAATCGGCACACCAAGGGAATGATGAGCGACAAAGAGTTCGAGATGATGAAACCAAGTGCCGTGCTCATCAACGCCTGTCGCGGGCCTGTCGTGGACGAGGCAGCGCTTATCAGGGCGATGAACGACAAGCAGATAGCCGCCGCTGGCCTTGATGTCCTTGAGGAGGAGCCAACGTCACCCGACAATCCTCTGCTGGACATGGACAACGTTCTGATAACGCCTCATCTGGCGGGTAGTGGTGTTGAGGCCTCTGAGAAGAGCCGGACGTTCGCGGCGTATAACACAACCAACGTCGCCGCGGGTAACGAGCCTGAGTCGGTGGTGCTTCCCGAATAAGATTATTTCAGACTAGGGCCGGATGCTCGACGCCTAGCTTGTTCAAGAAATCTAGGGGACTGTTGTCTAGTAAGGCGTAGGCCTCATCCTCATCGAGACCTGCGCCTAGCGCCACCGTCATAGCGAACTCGCGGGTCAGCAAGTCGCCCGGCGCATGTGCGTCCGAGTCCAGAATCATCTGCGCGCCAGCCTCCTGCGCTATCTTGACGACGTGGCCGTTGGCAAAGCTGTGCCCCCTTCGAGCCGACACTTCGATGAATACGCCATTCCTTGCGGCGGTGCGAGCCTCCTCAAGTGTTATGAGACCCGGATGCGCTAGGATGTCAACGTGCTGCGAGTTTACGGCGGCGTGGTTCGTTCCCGGATCCACAGGCTCTACAACAGTCTCCCCGTGAACATTGACAACCTTCGCGCCTAACGCCCTCGCCTCCTTCGCCAACAGGTCGATGTCCTCCTTGGGCGTGTGGGTAATCTCGACGCCGGGCATCGCGAGAATGTCCCATCGCTTAGAGGCCATCTCGCAGTCCTTGATGAGCGTCTTGAGAATGAACTCCATATTGCCAGGGCCGATGTGGTCGGTAATCGCCATCACGCGATAGCCGACGACAATGGCGCGGCGAATCAACTCAATCGGCGCGAGAACACCATCGCTAAGGAAAGTATGCGTATGAAAATCGTACACGCTATGCTCCTGAATAAAGTAAAGCTTTGCGGAGGAATCATACCATCAGTCTCCGAGCGTGTCGCCTATTCTTATCGCCCCTGGATATTATCTGACAATCCGAATATCATATGCTATATATCAAGGAAACAGGTGCCAGGTAATGGAGACGAGGATAACGGCGACTGAGCTAGCTAAGTCCCTTTCGGACATCTTAAATCGCGTCCGGTACAGAGGGGAAAGTTTTCGAATAGAACGCAATGGCGAACCTGTTGCTATTCTGGCTCCGGCTAGACCAGCTGTCGGCATGACCATGAGTCAGCTAATGGCTCTATTGAAGGAAATCCCATCAGCCGGTGAGGACTTCGCCGACGATCTGGAAGCTATCCAATCGTCACAGCCTCCTGTTGGAACACCTCCATGGTGTTAATAGCAATTGCGTATGACTCTCGACAATCAACGTCCTTGGTTTTGAAAGGGCGCCGAGTCTCAAATTGGCTACACCAGATCTGTAGCATATTTCTGCGATAGACCCTGCCGCCTACAGGTTACTACCTCCAAAAGTGGGTTCGATTTCAGCTTGCAGCCAGAGAACAAATGTGCTTCAATTCTAGATATCTAGTCCTGATAGAGTGAGGCGTCTATTGAGAACACTGTTTGATTTGGATAAGAGTATTGAATTCAGCGAAAATTATGACAACTCAACCGATGTCGTGCTCTTTGAAGGCGATTGTTCTAGGGAACCTCTGAACAACTCGGCGCAAGCGTGGATGGGCAGAGTGGTTCCGTTCTTTGGAGATGTTCAGGCATCTTTGTGACGTTCCAGGTCGTGGTTGAGGCGTTCAGACCGTGTCTGTTGTGGCCTCGAAGCGGCTTTTCGGAGCCATCGCGGCTCCCCGGCCGTGATTTGCTCACTGCGCCCCTCTCATGCCGCCAGACGGCGCTCTGCCGTCATCAAGTTGGCCAGCCCCAGTAGCAATGCCAGCCGTTGCGCGTTCTTAGCCAACCCTCGGTAGCGCACCTTGGCGTAGCCAAAGCGCCGCTTCACGTACAGGAACGGATGCTCCACTTTCGCTCTGACCGACGCTTTGCGCTTCTCCGCCAACGCCTCGTGGCTGCCAGGCTCCAGGTGCCGTCGCCGGCCGGGCCTCATCGCCACTCGCCACTCCACATCCAACTCTCGATTCTCCAACCGCTTGTCCACTCCCTGATACCCCGCATCCCCCCACACTCGTTTCTCTCCACCGTGCAGCAATCGGTGCGCTTCTGTCACATCATGCACGTTAGCTGGCGTCGTAGTCATGCTGTGTACCACTCCCGTCTCAGCGTCAGCGCCTACGTGTACTTTCATCCCGAAGCGCCACTCGTTCCCCTTCTTCGTCTGGTGCATCTCAGGGTCTCGCTCACCCGCACGATTCTTCGTCGATGACGGCGCCTCTATGATGCTCGCGTCCACGATCGTCCCCTCCCGAAGCCGCAGTCCCTGGGACTCCAGATGACGGTTTATCTCCTCGAACAGACTCTGCCCCAACTCATGCTCTTCCAGCAGATGGCGGAAGTTCAGAATCGTCGTCTCGTCCGGCAGCGGGCCCGACAGCTTCAACCCTACGAACCGTCTCACCGACTCGACCTCGTAGAGCATGTCCTCCATACCAGGATCGCTCAAGTTGTAGAACAACTGCACGCAGTGTATCCGCACCATCGCCGACAACTCATATGGTCGACGGCCTCGGCCCGCCTTGGGATAGAACGGACGGATGCGCTCTTCCATCTGTTCCCGCGGGATCAGAGCATCCATGCGCTCCAGGAATATCTCCCAGCGGGTCTTGCGCTTCTTGCTCTCGTATTCCAAGTCCGCAAATGTTGGCTGGTCCATCAATTATCTCCCCGAACACAGTGCTATTCTCTATGCTACTATGCCCAGACTTGTTCAGAGTATCCCTAGAAGAGAAGTCCCAATTAGCCATAACTATTATCAACGGTCAACTTGACACGTTGTGGAAATTACCTTGGACGTCTCCTCTGATTTTTTATGATTTGAATACCAGAAAAGAAGATTGGAATAAGCTGCAATTTTGGAAAACTAAAACTTACATACTTCTTTCGGATCATATTAGCTCGGTCCAAGCAAGTCTGTTTGATGCAAAGGAGATGTATCCCGACGGTTCCTATGGTGACGCAAGCGAATTCGACTCTCAAAGGAACTCTTACGGAGACTTTCTTCAAAATTTGAAAAATGATCTGATCGAGCGGCCCGAGATAATTTTGTCTGCTGGGGGGTCAATCTCTCAAAAGGTTGATTCATCTCTACCGATAGTAAGGTGGACCCCATTATTAAGACAGCACGAGGGCTAAATTAAGAGAGTCTCCCACCCCTGCGCTAGGTTTCACCAAGCCCGATGGCAGCCCTGCTTCTTCAGCTGCTGCTCCCCTTTCTTCCTGGCCATGTTGGTACACCTCTGCTGGGGTCCGGTAGCCCAAAGCCTGGTGAGGCCTCTGCCGGTTGTAGAACTCCAGGTAGGCATTGATCCCAGTTCGGGCCTCGGCGACGGTCTGGTAAGCTTTCAGATACACCTCCTCGTACTTGATGCTCCGCCACAGCCGCTCCACGAAGATGTTGTCCAGGTACCTACCCTTACCATCCATGCTGACCTGGACCCTCTGCTCCTGCAACGTCTGGGTAAAGGCCTCACTGGTGAACTGACTCCCCTGGTCGGTGTTGAATATCTCCGGTCGTCCCTTACCCAGGGCTTCCTCCAACGCCGCCACGCAGAAGCTGGTGTCCATGGTGTTGGAGAGCTTCCAGGCCAGCACGTGCCGGCTGTGCCAGTCCATGATGGCCACCAGGTACAGGAAGCCCTTCGCCATGGGGATGTAGGTGATGTCCGCGGCCCAGACCTGGTCGACCCGATTAACCTCCACTCCCTTCAGCAGATAGGGAAAGATCCGGTGTCCCGGCGCTGGTTTGCTGGTGTTGGGACGCCGGTAGATGGCTTCCAGACCCATCAACCGCATCAGCCTTCGAACCCTTTTTCGGCTCACCAGATAGCCCTGTTGCAGCAGCCAGGCCTTCATCTTCCTGGAGCCGTAGAAGGGGGTCTTCAAATACTGACGGTCCATCAGGGCCATCAACTCCAGGTCTTCTGCCAGGTAGGCTGGTCGGTACCGGCCGGTAGTACACCGAGGCCCGGCTGACGTCCAGCAGGATACATTGACGCACCAAAGACAGCTGCTGGTGGTCTCGGTCTATCATGGCTCGCCGTATGCTGCGACTCATAGACCGGACCTTTCCGACAAAAAATCGCGTTCCACCTTCAGCTGGCCGATGTGCCGGTAGAGGTGGTTAATCTGAGCTTCCTTGGCTTTCTCCTGGGATTTCTGATTGGTGGCAAATAGCTCCGGGGCTCCTTCCACCAGGGCCCTTTTCCAGGCGTGAATCTGACTGGGATGGACCTCAAATCGGCTGGCCAGCTGGGCGATGGTCCCTTCCCCCGCAAGGGCGGCCAGGGCCACCTTGGCCTTGAACGCCGGACTGTGCTTATTCCTCGTCTGCTTCATGTCCTGCTCCTTCACGTCGGTTAGTTGCCGGTTATTTTAGGAGCTGGACTCTCTCTTAGCCAGTTGTCTAGTTTTTGGGTACCACCTCAGTGGTCTTCTCATATTCTTTCCCTATGTTATATGGAGGCGATGTCACTATCAGGTCTATGGAAGCCGATGGTATCTGACTAAGAGCGTCTAACAAAACCATTATTGGAACAGAAAGCGAGAGCAGATGATGGCACAACCTATGGCCAAGAAAGCCTCATGTATGTCTGCCCTGCGCTCATATCGAACCCGTAAGCGTCGGAACTGATGAAGCCAACTCAGGCTTCTCTCAACCACCCATCTATGCACACCCAACCCGCTGCCATGCGGCTCACCTCGCTTGGCCAGCAGCGGCCAGATATGTCGCTTCTTCAACTCCTTGCGAACAGGCTCAGAGTCATACCCTCTGTCTCCCTGCGCCTGAAGAGGACGCTTGCGAGGCCTGCCTCGCTTGCCCTTGACAGCAGGTATGGCATCCACCAACTCAAGGGCTTGGGTGACATCGTGAGCGTTCGCGCCAGTCAACCTGACCGCCAGTGGAATGCCCTGGGCATCGGTTATGATATGATGCTTGCTACCCGCCTTCGCCCTGTCCGTGGGGTTGGGGCCTGTTTTCTGCCCCCAAAAACTGCTCGCACTGAAGCACTGTCCAGCACTGCGCGAGTCCAGTCTATGCGCTCAGCTGCTTGCAGGCGCTCAAGGCATACCAAGTGGATGCGCTCCCAGACTCCCGACTGGTGCCAATCTCTGAGGCGCCTCCAGCAGGTCATCCCACTGCCACAGTCCATCTCCTTGGGTAGGTCTTCCCAGCCAATGCCTGTCTTTAGCACGAACAGTATCCCACTTAGGACCTGTCTGTCAGGTATCCTGGGCCTTCCTCCTTTCGGCTTCGGTGGTTGTGGCGGCAGTAAAGGTTGCACCAGTTCCCAGAATTCATCGCTTACAAGGGGCTTAGACATTAGGTCATCCTCCTCCAGAGAATGTCCAGATTCTAACCCCTTTTATTAGGTTTTGTTAGACGCTCTAAGTAAGCTAGGGATGCTCTGAATAAGTCCCGATGGCTTGTGGGATAGTAAAATAGGGCCAAGGGCTGAAGACGGGGGAGGAGAGGCAATGAACCAGCCGACGTTTGCGGACTTGGACTACGAGAGCAAGAAGCGAAAGACTCGCCGGGAGAAGTTCCTTGAGCGCATGGATGGACTGATCCCTTGGGAAGAGTTGGAAGAGCGCATTCGACCGTTCTATCCCAAGGCCGGTCGTGGTCGGCGGCCCTACGAGTTATCGGTGATGCTACGGATACACTGCGTGCAGTTGTTTTACAACCTGAGCGACCCTGGGATGGAGGACATGCTCTATGAGGTCGAATCGGTGAGGCGGTTCGTAGGGCTGAGACTGCCTGGGCCGCTGCCGGACGAGACGACGATTCTGAACTTCCGCCACCTGCTGGAAGAGCATGAGTTGGGCGCGGGTCTGTTCGAGGAGATCAACCGCTATCTGGAGTCCAAGGGTCTCCGTCTTCAGGAGGGGACGATAGTGGACGCGAGCATCATAGCGGCGCCCTCATCGACGAAGAATCGGGCTAAAGAGCGCGACCCCGAGATGCACCAGACGAAGAAGGGTAACGAGTGGCACTTCGGGATGAAGGTGCACATCGGTGTGGACTCGCAGACGGGAGTGGTGCACAGCATGACCACGACATCTGCGAACGTGCATGACCTGACTGAGTTGCCCCGGTTGCTGCACGGTGGGGAGTCTCAGGTGTGGGGAGATGCTGGGTATCAGGGAGTTGACAAGAGGCCGGGGAACCGGGGCTTGGACGTGGAGTGGCAGGTGGCGATGAGGCCCGGCCAGCGTCGGAAGCTGGAGCCTGGGAGCCCTGAGGCGGTGTCGGAGAAGCGCAAAGCGTCGGTCAGAGCTAAGGTGGAGCATCCGTTCCTGTACATCAAGCGGCACTTCGGCTACGCCAAGGTCCGCTACAGGGGGCTGTCCAAGAACACGCAGCGGCTGATGACGCTGCTGGGGTTTGCCAACTTGATGAGGGCCGAACAGTACCTGGCGGCGTGAGACCTTGTATAAGTGCGCCCAAAATCAGGGCTAAGGGCGGCGAAAGGCCCTGTCAGGGCCGGTTGTAGGCCGACAATAACCCTCACCACGGTGCCATGAGGCAATTTAACGCCCCCAAAACCACTCCGGTCAACTCGGCCCAGCCTGAAGCCGATTGTTCAGAGCATCCTTAGATCAGTATCCTTGGCGAAATCCGCGAGAAGAGTCGTCTTGCCATAGCCTGCAGGCGCGCAGATCAACTGAAGTGGCTGGTCTATGTTCTCGTGTAGGAAATCCAAAAGCCGTTGACGACGTACTATTGCAGCACGAGGCTCAGGAGGCGTGTTTTTTGGATTGCTTATGGCTTCGATCTGGTTCATTCCCCGCGCCATGTTTCGCTGAATATGCGTCGTCATAAAGTTATTATAGGCGGTTAGCGCAGAGGATTTCAAGGTTACTTCCGACCTTAGATGCTGAATGTCACGTCCGCTATGAAAGAGCATGAGTGCCATGATGTAGCCGTTAATGGCGGTTTGCTCCGCCAACTAATAAAATGGCCTTAATCATTTCATTAGAAAGAGCGATGGTTATTCAAGAGGTGAATTAGCCGAGTCTGCTTGCCGTTGTTTTTGAGGCGGCCTTGCAAGGAGAATCAACACCATGGATACAACAATGGCTCCAGAAAATCCAAGGAATGCATTTGTGTAGCTGCCCGTTGTATCGAAAATATATCCTGATACGATGGGGCCTATTATTATGCCGACCATCTGAATGCTGCTCCGAAACCCCTGTATGGTTGCATAAGACTTGCGCCCGAAATAATCTGCAAACAGAGATTGCGGAAGCACAGAGATACCGCCCTGTGACGCGGAGTAGACGATGAGCGCAGGAATCACAGAAGCAATGCTGTCTGCCTGCGCTATCATTATTATGGCAACGGCCATCAGGATGAGAGACACTGCCATTACGTAGCGTTTGTTAACGTAATCCCCAAGCGCGCTCAGACCGAGCCTACCCGGAATACTCATTACACCCACAGAACCTGCCAACGTAGCCGCGAACACCGGAGATGTGTGAAGCCCTATGAAAAAGGGCACCAGATGCAGCCCAACCCCGCCGCTGACAAGAGAGCGTGCGGCTATCGACAGCGTCAAATACCAGAAACTTGAGGTCTTCAGCGCCTCTCGCGCAGAAAAATCCTGTGAGAGGTCAGGCTGCATCGGGCGGGATGGTTCAGACTCACCCTCCCTACGCTGCGGACGCTCGCCGTCAGGAAGGTAGCCATAAGGCTCAGGGCGGTGTCTCATAACGGAGGCAATGGGCGTACCCACGATAAAAATGAAGATACCGACGAAAAGGGCGGCGTCCCGCCAGCCATACTTTTCGACGAGCCAGCCTAGAGCAGGCACAAACAGACCGCCAAGACCTACGCCTGACCACATTACGCCAAAGGCCAGACCTCGCTTCTTGTTGAACCAGTTGGCGACAGCCGTAGTCATAGGCGTGCCCATTCCAATGCTATTGCCAAGTGAAATGAACAGCACGTACACGACCAGGAAGGTCAGGAGCGAGTTTATCCGGCTCAGGAGAATGTAACCCAGAGCCATGAGCGGAATTCCGATTAGAATCAGACGGCGTGGGCCAAGCTTGTCCACAAGCCAGCCCTCTACGGGGCCAAACAGCCCTGATTCCAGTCGCGCTATGGAGAAGGCGGCGGAGATGACTGTTCGGTTCCATCCGAATTCGTTGGAAAGAGGGATGATGAAGTTGCCAAAGCCGTGGAAGTTGATGCCTGCGGCGAAGGACATTCCCAGACCGCCCGCAAGGACTATCCACCATCCATAGAAGATTCCTCGCCTCTGGTCAGAAGCGACCTCCGAAGGATGCGCGGCACGCCTTTTGCGGTTGAAGATGCTCACAGGCTAGGGCCTTCTGTGAGGGAGTTAGGCCGACTCAGAGTATGTCACACTCCCCTTTTTCATGCTGATGGGATTCTACAACATTCCATCAGGGAGGGCCACTGACTCATGCCCAGTTAAAGGCCCTTCACCTCTTTGATTCGCTTCACCACTCTGGGCAAGGATTCGCCGGTGGGGCAGCGCAGCACCACGTCGGCGATGCTTGATAGGGGCGTCTCGTTGGAATTGAATTCAATCATCAGTCCGCCGCGATCCTTTATCGTTTGCGGAAAGCCCGCGGCAGGATACACGGTGGCCGATGTGCCAACTACGATTATACAATCGCTCAAATCCACCTCATCGAAGCATCGATTTAGCACGCTGCGAGGTATAGGCTCGCCGAACATCACGGTGTCGGACTTGACGAGGCTGCCACATTCCGGGCATTCAGGTGGAGACTCTCCAATCTCGAACTCATGCCTGTGCCAGCGAGCTTCGCAGCCTATGCAACGCAATTTGGTGCGATTGCCGTGTATTTCCGTAACCTGCATGGAGCCAGCGACATAGTGCAGATTATCCACGTTCTGTGTGATCGTCCTCTTCAGGATACCGAGCTTCTCAAGCTCCGCAAGGGCATAATGACCAGGGTTTGGTTCAGCCTTCTCGATGGCCCCACGAAAGTGGTTGCGATCAGGGTCGGCCTGTTGTTCCTGTTGCTGTTTCCACCAGCCTGACGGGTCTGCCAGAAATTCCTGATAGCCATTCATGCTTGGCTCGCCGATTCGCGTCCACAGACCGCCAGGGCCTCTGAACGTGGGTATGCCGCTTTCCGCAGATAGCCCAGCACCCACCAGCGCGATCACGTAAGTCGATTCGACTATCAACCTGGAGGCCGACTCAATGGCTTGTGCTAACTCATCCGGCATGGAAAGTATCCTCTCTTACGTGGTATCCGCGTTAGCGGTCAGTTCCACCGGCTCTATGCGTCCTCGTTGCACAACAAACCTGGACATTCGAGACAGGAATCGATCCTCAATAGAGTCCACGTCCGCCGTCGTTATGAAGCACTGTTGATACTCGCCAATCCTATCAAGCACATGGGCGCGCCTAACTGCGTCCAGTTCCGAGAGTACATCGTCGAGCAGCAGGATTGGTTCCTGTCGGCGTTGGGTCATCATATAGCGTACCTCGGCTAGCTTCATCGCCAGCACCGCAGTGCGCGATTGTCCCCTGGAAGCATACATACCTGCGTCCATGCCATCTATCAACAATTGGAGGTCGTCCCGGTGTGGCCCGATAATCGTCACGCCCTGCGCGATTTCCTTTTGCCGCCGCGCCACTATCTCGCGGCGGAAATCCTCGGCAATCGCCTCTTCCGTTTCGTTCGAGCCAATATCGACGCTTGGACGATATTCCAACGCGAAAATCTCGCCATTGCCGGTCAGCTCCTCGTGTATGGGGCGAGCTAGCTCCGACAGTCTCTGGATCGCATGAAGGCGATGCGCGATTATGTACTTTCCTTCGGCAACAAGCTCACCGTCCCAAAACTCAAGCTCATCGATATGAGAGCTGCGCTCCCTGACCCTTTTCAGCAGATGATTGCGTTGATAAACTACTCGCTGGTAGCGTTGCAATGCCCTCAAGTATGCACGGTCTACTTGAGAGATCAGGATATCAAGGTAGCGCCGCCGCAATGAAGGAGGGCCGTACACCAGTTCAAGGTCGTTGGCCGTGAACATCACGGCGTTGACCTGACCAACCAGATCAGACGCTCGCCTGGGCACGCCGTTAATCCTGATATACTTTTGCACCTGCCTGCTTTCCGGGCCGTTTCTGTGGTCTGGGGAGTATTCAGTATCATCGGCTGCATCGTTTGAGGAAGGGATGCCTTTGAAATCGATCTGCACCCTCAGAGGCTCGCCGTCTTGTTGAATAGTGGCTGCGACTCGCGAGTATGTTTCCTCATCACCCGACTGCCAGCGGACCATCTCTCTGTCTGCTGTCGCTCTAGCGGACTTGGCGATAGAAAGGAGGTATATGGCCTCAAGCAGATTGCTCTTACCCTGGCCGTTCTCGCCTTGCACGAGAACCATGCCGGGAGCGAAGTCAAGCTCCAGGTTCTCGTAGTTGCGAAAGTTGACGAGGTTGATATGGTCGATGTAAATGGGACGACCTCAAGGAAAAACGGCTGGTTTTGCGATGATTGTAGCACACCTGAGTCTGGCTCCCCTGTCAGGTCTTCCCAAGGATTGCCTTACACAATGCACCGTTTGTGTTGCAACTGAAAGACAGCACGGTCGTCGCCCTCTGAACTTCCTATTGGGATTTATCAGATTGGTATGGCCAATTGTGGCAATAGGTATAATTAGGCTGATTGAGAAGTATGTCGAACGACTGTAATTCCTTGAGTTTAGACAGAGTGACATGATCCCGAAAATGCTTGCGTCTGTTCTAACCGAGGAATGAGGTGGTACCCAAAAACTAGACAATTGGCTAAGAGAGAGTCCAGCTCCTAAAATAACCGGCAACTAACCGACGTGAAGGAGCAGGACATGAAGCAGACGAGGAATAAGCACAGTCCGGCGTTCAAGGCCAAGGTGGCCCTGGCCGCCCTTGCGGGGGAAGGGACCATCGCCCAGCTGGCCAGCCGATTTGAGGTCCATCCCAGTCAGATTCACGCCTGGAAAAGGGCCCTGGTGGAAGGAGCCCCGGAGCTATTTGCCACCAATCAGAAATCCCAGGAGAAAGCCAAGGAAGCTCAGATTAACCACCTCTACCGGCACATCGGCCAGCTGAAGGTGGAACGCGATTTTTTGTCGGAAAGGTCCGGTCTATGAGTCGCAGCATACGGCGAGCCATGATAGACCGAGACCACCAGCAGCTGTCTTTGGTGCGTCAATGTATCCTGCTGGACGTCAGCCGGGCCTCGGTGTACTACCGGCCGGTACCGACCAGGGCAGAAGACCTGGAGTTGATGGCCCTGATGGACCGTCAGTATTTGAAGACCCCCTTCTACGGCTCCAGGAAGATGAAGGCCTGGCTGCTGCAACAGGGCTATCTGGTGAGCCGAAAAAGGGTTCGAAGGCTGATGCGGTTGATGGGTCTGGAAGCCATCTACCGGCGTCCCAACACCAGCAAACCAGCGCCGGGACACCGGATCTTTCCCTATCTGCTGAAGGGAGTGGAGGTTAATCGGGTCGACCAGGTCTGGGCCGCGGACATCACCTACATCCCCATGGCGAAGGGCTTCCTGTACCTGGTGGCCATCATGGACTGGCACAGCCGGCACGTGCTGGCCTGGAAGCTCTCCAACACCATGGACACCAGCTTCTGCGTGGCGGCGTTGGAGGAAGCCCTGGGTAAGGGACGACCGGAGATATTCAACACCGACCAGGGGAGTCAGTTCACCAGTGAGGCCTTTACCCAGACGTTGCAGGAGCAGAGGGTCCAGGTCAGCATGGATGGTAAGGGTAGGTACCTGGACAACATCTTCGTGGAGCGGCTGTGGCGGAGCATCAAGTACGAGGAGGTGTATCTGAAAGCTTACCAGACCGTCGCCGAGGCCCGAACTGGGATCAATGCCTACCTGGAGTTCTACAACCGGCAGAGGCCTCACCAGGCTTTGGGCTACCGGACCCCAGCAGAGGTGTACCAACATGGCCAGGAAGAAAGGGGAGCAGCAGCTGAAGAAGCAGGGCTGCCATCGGGCTTGGTGAAACCTAGCGCAGGGGTGGGAGACTCTCTTAATTTAGCCCTCGTGCTGTCTTAATAATGGGGTCCACCTTACTTCAGTGCGAGCAGTTTTTGGGGGCAGAAAACAGGCCCCAACCCCACGGACAGGGCGAAGGCGGGTAGCAAGCATCATATCATAACCGATGCCCAGGGCATTCCACTGGCGGTCAGGTTGACTGGCGCGAACGCTCACGATGTCACCCAAGCCCTTGAGTTGGTGGATGCCATACCTGCTGTCAAGGGCAAGCGAGGCAGGCCTCGCAAGCGTCCTCTTCAGGCGCAGGGAGACAGAGGGTATGACTCTGAGCCTGTTCGCAAGGAGTTGAAGAAGCGACATATCTGGCCGCTGCTGGCCAAGCGAGGTGAGCCGCATGGCAGCGGGTTGGGTGTGCATAGATGGGTGGTTGAGAGAAGCCTGAGTTGGCTTCATCAGTTCCGACGCTTACGGGTTCGATATGAGCGCAGGGCAGACATACATGAGGCTTTCTTGGCCATAGGTTGTGCCATCATCTGCTCTCGCTTTCTGTTCCAATAATGGTTTTGTTAGACGCTCTTAGGCATATCATCAATTCTTTCGTAGTTCACTACATGACACAGTTCATGCGCAATGATAGCTGCGATAGAGAACGGATTGTCGAGGAAGCGTTCATTGATTGTTATCATATAGTTGTACGCGATAGATGTACGGTCGGTTGCCGTGGCAAACCTCTGGCAACTGCCTGGCAAAGAAATGTCCGAAGATTCCGTGAGCTCGATATCGAGATGGGTTAGCTTCAAATGACGAACCAGAGCACGGAAAATACCTCTAGAGCCCTGCTCATTGAATAAATCTGCGATTTCATCCGCTCGCACCGGCTTGACAAGAAAAGCTGAGTTTCCGATCTTGTGTATCACCTCATCAATCTTCTGATATACCCAACCCTCCAAAGCCATATCATCAGTAGAAAGCATCTCGAATGACACGTAACTTGGCGTGATGTTATCTGGGTAGACGAATAGCTTGAGCAGTAAATCTCCACTTCTTCGGTTGCGAAATGGGGCACGCAAATTGAAAATTGCTCTGGCACCCAAACCCCTTAATCGAATGATTAGACCATCGCGGCTTCTCGGAGGGATGACCATCTGAACTCTCCTGCCACCCAATGGCAGCATCTTGTCTGCCCCGGTTTTGGCAGACGTTTCTGAGAGCCAATGACTTCTTTCAATGTCATCTTCCTTATTCAGCTTGAGATCGAGCAGAAGATCCCCGGTCTTGCCGTTCTTTGTTTTTCCAAGTCCCCCTAGTGGTTCAACGTTTTTGTATTGATGGGTAGAGTGACTTTAGCTTGATGCGCGCATCCTCGGTAGTGAAGCGCCAATCCACTCGTATCACATCCCGGTTGCGTTGATTCTGCCAAGCATTGACCTCGCCGCGCAGGATGTCTTGATTGGCAATCCGTCGGTCCAGGCACTGTCGAGCCAGCACACCGATCTCTATCTCCGCCATATTCAACCAACTCCCGTGTTTGGGAGTGTAGTGTATCTCCAGTCGCTCAGCTATACGCCTCGCCTCAGCAGGCTCGAATGCCTCGTATAGCGAGGACAGCTTGTGAGTGTTGAGATTGTCCATTACCAGCACGATCCGGTCTCTGTCAGGGTAGTCCTCGTCGACCAGTTTCTTTATCACATGCGCCCAGTCCACCTTCGTGCGACGCTCTCTGACCTCGACTCGGCGCCATCCGTCCAACGGTGCAAACAGCATGAACAGGCTGCTCACTCCATTGCGCTCGTATTCGTAGTCGTATGCCGCCGATAAGCCGGGCGCTGCGGGACGCGGCACTCGCGTCTCCTTGACTTGCTGTTTGCTCGTCTCATCCATGCACACCAGAACCTCATTCCCATCGTACGGCCGTTGGTAGACCTCCAGTACGTCTTCCATCACGTCTTCCATCGCGCACACAAACTCCGCGCTCTGACCGGGCGGGATGCACCAACTCTGCTTCAGCCACGGCTTCAGTTCGTTTTTTTTTAAGCGCCTGGCGAACCGTCTCGGTGCTAATGGTCCCGACTATCTCACACTCGACCAACTGGTCAGCCAACAGCTTCAGGGTCCAACTGGCACGCCCCTCCGGCGGTTCCCCGCAGGCCATCGCTATCAACCGTGCTTCACCTTCGCCGTCCAGTCTCTTTTGACGCCGACGCAGTTGCTTTTTGCGATTCAGCGCAGACTCGACCCCCTCCTCCACACAGCGCTTGCGTATTCGCTCGACCGTTGACTGTCCCACACCGAGCGCGCTGGTGATGTCCGCGTCCTTCATTCCCCCGTCCGAGCGTGACTCATCGCTCATCAGCAGAATGCGCGCATGGGTCTGTTTGTACGCCGCAGCCCGACCGCGTGAGACCAAGGCGTTGAGTTCCTGTTGTTCGTCGGTAGTCAGTCTGATACGGTACTTCTTGGTAGACATCATGGTTCCTCCTCGGTTCAACGTTACGATTGAACCCCCAAGAGGAACAATGACTATCATGGTATTCATTTCAATGATGTTGGACCACTAGCCGAAGGGTCACTTTCTTGTTTATTCTCTTAGGGATACTCTGAACAAGTCTGGGCATAGTAGCATAGAGAATAGCACTGTGTTCGGGGAGATAATTGATGGACCAGCCAACATTTGCGGACTTGGAATACGAGAGCAAGAAGCGCAAGACCCGCCGGGAGATATTCCTGGAGCGCATGGATGCTCTGATCCCGTGGGAACAGATGGAAGAGCGCATCCGTCCGTTCTATCCCAAGGCGGGCCGAGGCCGTCGACCATATGAGTTGTCGGCGATGGTGCGGATACACTGCGTGCAGTTGTTCTACAACTTGAGCGATCCTGGTATGGAGGACATGCTCTACGAGGTCGAGTCGGTGAGACGGTTCGTAGGGTTGAAGCTGTCGGGCCCGCTGCCGGACGAGACGACGATTCTGAACTTCCGCCATCTGCTGGAAGAGCATGAGTTGGGGCAGAGTCTGTTCGAGGAGATAAACCGTCATCTGGAGTCCCAGGGACTGCGGCTTCGGGAGGGGACGATCGTGGACGCGAGCATCATAGAGGCGCCGTCATCGACGAAGAATCGTGCGGGTGAGCGAGACCCTGAGATGCACCAGACGAAGAAGGGGAACGAGTGGCGCTTCGGGATGAAAGTACACGTAGGCGCTGACGCTGAGACGGGAGTGGTACACAGCATGACTACGACGCCAGCTAACGTGCATGATGTGACAGAAGCGCACCGATTGCTGCACGGTGGAGAGAAACGAGTGTGGGGGGATGCGGGGTATCAGGGAGTGGACAAGCGGTTGGAGAATCGAGAGTTGGATGTGGAGTGGCGAGTGGCGATGAGGCCCGGCCGGCGACGGCACCTGGAGCCTGGCAGCCACGAGGCGTTGGCGGAGAAGCGCAAAGCGTCGGTCAGAGCGAAAGTGGAGCATCCGTTCCTGTACGTGAAGCGGCGCTTTGGCTACGCCAAGGTGCGCTACCGAGGGTTGGCTAAGAACGCGCAACGGCTGGCATTGCTACTGGGGCTGGCCAACTTGATGACGGCAGAGCGCCGTCTGGCGGCATGAGAGGGGCGCAGTGAGCAAATCACGGCCGGGGAGCCGCGATGGCTCCGAAAAGCCGCTTCGAGGCCACAACAGACACGGTCTGAACGCCTCAACCACGACCTGGAACGTCACAAAGATGCCTGAACATCTCCAAAGAACGGAACCACTCTGCCCATCCACGCTTGCGCCGAGTTGTTCAGAGGTTCCTTAGGAATCTTGACAAGGTAGCGTTTGCCCTTGAGCTTTATCGCCTTTTCTTCGCCGAGCTCTTCCTGTTCGATCCATATCGAGCGCTTGTAATTCAATCCCAATATGGCATCCCAGTATTTCCTCATCTGATCTCTGTCCAACCTCACCATACAAGTCGCGCACATTGTCCTGAGCAGCCTCGAGGTGATCGCGACTCCCTGACCGACACATGCTCTTATCCAGGATCGAAACGAAGTTTCTCAATTCGCTCCAGCATATCACCGAACATATCCCTCGTCACTATCATTACGGCAGCCGGCCAATGAGACTAAGGAGACTCATGCCGACATTTCAGCTCCTTTTGTATGGAACAAAATCCACCCTGAATTCGTCTCTATATGTGACACCAAAAATACCGTACCTTGTATCATAAGGAAAGGAGCCTCTCGATGAAGAAATGGATAGTGCCCGCGATTGGAATCATAGTAGGTGTCGTCGCAATTGCCGCGATAGCCTGCGAGCCAGCGCCGCCCGCAGCTGCGCCCGCCCCATCAGACGGCGAGCCGCCTGCCGCGTCTACCCCCATCGCAACTATTGAACCAACACAACCGCCGGTGACAGGCCCGATATCTATACTGGACACAATGGACCCAAAGCAGTGCAGCTTCATGCACAACATCAACGCATGTTTTTCAGACGGTGAGCCTCCCGCAGACGTGCCGATGGGGTCGTACATGGAGGTTTTCCACCTGGCTAGATTCGACGTTGTGGAACGTTTCGGTCTAAACCTCGAAGCGATAGTGATAAAGGCCCTTGAAGCAGTTGAATGGGGTGACACTTCACTCGGCAATCCCGAACCTGGAATGATGTACGCTCAGGTCATAGTACCCGGCTTCAAACTGGTGCTTGAGTCCAGGGTATCGGGTTCGACATACACCTACCACACCAGCACGGACCGCGTAGTCTTCATTGATAGCACTGAAGGTACATTGAATGAGGAACCCGTCGCAGCTAACAGCGACACGGCGCAGATAGTCGAGCTAGTGTTAAACTGGGCGTTGGTTGAGCAAAGAATTCCTGATTTCGGGCTGCTAGACGACCAGCAGAATATCATTCTGTCTCTTGAGAATATCGACGCGGAATTGGTTCCGCAACTGCCAGGAATCAATCTCATTTTGCTCAGTCCCGAGGAGATTCAACGGAAGGCGGACGAAGACGGCGATTTCCTTCGCCTCAACTTCCAACTACTAAGAGCGTCTAACAAAACCTAATAAAAGGGGTTAGAATCTGGACATTCTCTGGAGGAGGATGACCTAATGTCTAAGCCCCTTGTAAGCGATGAATTCTGGGAACTGGTGCAACCTTTACTGCCGCCACAACCACCGAAGCCGAAAGGAGGAAGGCCCAGGATACCTGACAGACAGGTCCTAAGTGGGATACTGTTCGTGCTAAAGACAGGCATTGGCTGGGAAGACCTACCCAAGGAGATGGACTGTGGCAGTGGGATGACCTGCTGGAGGCGCCTCAGAGATTGGCACCAGTCGGGAGTCTGGGAGCGCATCCACTTGGTATGCCTTGAGCGCCTGCAAGCAGCTGAGCGCATAGACTGGACTCGCGCAGTGCTGGACAGTGCTTCAGTGCGAGCAGTTTTTGGGGGCAGAAAACAGGCCCCAACCCCACGGACAGGGCGAAGGCGGGTAGCAAGCATCATATCATAACCGATGCCCAGGGCATTCCACTGGCGGTCAGGTTGACTGGCGCGAACGCTCACGATGTCACCCAAGCCCTTGAGTTGGTGGATGCCATACCTGCTGTCAAGGGCAAGCGAGGAGGCCTCGCATTCAACGGAAGGCGGACGAAGACGGCGATTTCCTTCGCCTCAACTTCCAACTACTAAGTGTGAGCGACTCCAGGGCGGAGGTATTAATAAACAATAGTTGGGCCGTTGCCAAGGACTCCAGGGTCGGCTACCTGAGTGGAGGCGGTTGCGAACTGGAATTCCACAAAAAGGACGGCGCTTGGGTGCTAGGCGATTCTATGGCTTGCTGGATTGCATAACAAGCTCCTGGAACCCATCCTCATCGATAACCTTGACGTTGAGGCTCTGAGCATCGGCCAGCTTGGAGCCTGCGTCTTCACCTGCGACGACGTAATCGGTCTTTCGGCTGACGCTGCCGCTCACGGCACCGCCAAGCTCTTTGATTCTGCCCTCGATTTGCGAACGGCTAAAGTTGTGCAGTCTGCCCGTAACGACGAAACGCATTCCAATCAAGAGTTGTTCAGCAGGTTGCGCGGCGGTCTCGTCTGCCAAACGCACGCCAGCGGTGCGAAGCTTTTCGACGACATTCTGATTGCTTTCCTTGCTGAAATAGGCTACGACGGTTTCGGCAATCTTGGGGCCGATGGACGGTATTGATGTCAGTTCTTCCTCCGTCGCCTTCATTAGAGCGTCGATTGTCGAGAAGTGACGGGCCAGCAATTCGGCAACTTCCGAGCCTACGTGACGGATTCCCAGCGCCACCAGGACGCGGGCCAACGGCCTGACCTTGCTTTCCTCGATGGCTTCAAGGAGATTGGAAACGCTCTTTTCCGCCATGCGATCGAGCTTGAGCAAGTCATCCTTTCTGAGATAGAGGTAATAAAGGTCAGCAACGTCCTTAACCATACCTTGCTCGATTAGGACCTGACCTTGCTTCTCGCCCATGCCCTCGATGTCCATCGCGCCCTTGCTTACGAAATGCTCCAGCAGACGCACAAGCTGTTCAGGGCATGCCGCGTTGACGCAGTACGACATCGCCTCGCCTTCGGGCCTGACAACAGGTTCGCCGCAGTTGGGGCACGTCGTCGGCATGACGAACTCTTTCTCTGCGCCCGTGCGCCGATTGGTGATTACGCTGACGACCTGTGGAATCACCTCGCCGGCCCTCTCGATAACTACCCAGTCACCTATGCGCAAGTCCTTGCTGCGGATGTAGTCCTCGTTGTGCAGCGTGGCCTGTTTGACAGTAGCGCCGCCTACGTCCACTGGCTCAAGGATAGCGTAAGGGTTGATGCTTCCCGTCCTTCCAACGCTTACACCTATGTCGAGAAGTTGTGTGATCGACTGCGTGGCTGGGAACTTGTAGGCGATGGCCCAGCGCGGCTCTCGCCCCACGTATCCGAGATGCTGCTGATAGTCGAGTCTGTTGACCTTGATGACAACGCCGTCACAGCCGTAGTCGAGGCTCTCCACCTTCTCAAGCCATGCGCGATAGTAGTCGGTTGCCTCTTCAGGCGTGTGTACAAGCTTGATATTAGGATTGATTTTGAATCCTAATTTCTTTAGGTACTCAAGAACCTCAAAGTGATTGTCCGGCATAGCATCGCTGTCGTTAGGATATCCCAGGCTATATATAAATATGTCCAGAGGACGCTCCGCGGTCATGCGTGAGTCAAGCTGTCGCAGAGAGCCTGCTGCCGTATTGCGAGGATTGGCGTATGGAGGCTGACCCTGCGCTACACGTTCCTCGTTGAATTTCTGAAATTCGGACTTCGGGAAATACACCTCGCCTCGAACTTCGAATCGCTCTGGAACTTTGTCTGTAAGCGTTCTCAGAGGTATGCTTTTGATGGTACGCAGGTTCTGAGTGACATCCTCTCCGGTGAGTCCGTTGCCTCTGGTCGCGCCTCGCACGAAGATGCCGTTCTCATACGTGAGCGCCACTGCCAGGCCATCGAATTTCAATTCGCAAACCATGTCGAAGTCTGTGCGCTCCAACAGATTGGCGACCCGGTTGTGCCACGCTATGAACTCCTCATCGTCGAAGGCGTTGGCAAGGCTTAGCATAGGGAGCGGATGCCGCACCTCTTCAAAGCCTCTGGCTGGCTCGGCTCCGACCCTCTGAGTCGGCGAATCGGAGGTCACGAGCGCTGGATGCTCCCCCTCAAGCTGTCGAAGCTCCTTCATTAGCGCATCATACTGGGCGTCGCTAATCTCAGGCTGATCAAGCGCGTGGTAAAGGTAGTTGTGCCTGTTAAGCTCGTCTCGAAGCTGATGGAGCTGTTCGATAATATCAGTGGTAGCCATGTCCTCACCAATTGATAGGAATAATAGGCGTTAACGCCCCCTGCATCTTCTGACTGAAACTGCACGCTTACGACAATACGACATTTTCAAACAGAATTGATTTATCGTGCCAGGCGAATGGCCTTAACGACGGTGCTTCGGGGGCCAGGTGTGTCATGATCGTCTTCGGAGTCATGCGGTGGGCGGTATGTTCCCCGCCTTCATGTTCCATAACAAAGGCTTGCTCGATTTTTAGACCAGGGAGTTCAGACGCCACCTGGTCGGGAGTTGTCAGGGTTAGCATGTCCTCGTCCGTCCACCCTGAAGGCGGAGTAGATTTATCGTGGCTAACGAACAGCAGCATGCCACCAGGCGCGAGAGCGCCAGCCGCTATTGATAACATCTTCGCACGCTGATCAGGAGGCAGTTGTATATAGAACGAAGAGATAAAGTCGTACTGGCCGTCAGGTTGGAAGGTTGTGGCATCTGCGACAACAAATTCAACCTGCACACCTCGGCTGGCCGCCAGCCGCTTGCATTTTTCGATGGCGGCATCTGCGAAATCTGTTGCTGTCACCTGCCAGCTATGCTCGGCTAGCCAAACGGCGGTGCCTCCGGCACCGCATCCGATATCCAGGGCACGCCCCGGCGTCAGACCCTCAATCTCAGCTACTAGCAATTCATCCGCATCGGGATTGAGGTCGCCGTGTTCGGCCCACGACTCGTTCCAGAATTCGCGTGTGTCGTGTGTCACAATAATCACCATGTATTGGATATGGGGATGATAATTACGGGGATGGTTTCTGCTCAAGGGCAAGACGCCTCAACTTTCGCCAGTTCCCACCAAGTATAAGGCATCTGTAGCGTATCGTGTGCCGACTGGACGCTGTTCCTCGAAGCCGGATATACTCTAAAGCACACTTCAGCAAGATAGGAGCGCCATGGCCGACGTTAGACCGTTTCATGGAATTAGATATGCCCTTTCGGTTGTCGGGGATATGACTGATGTGGTCTGTCCTCCATACGACATCATCTCGTTAGACGAGGAGAAATCACTCATAGAAGGCAGCAGTTACAATGCCGTCCAGATCGAATTGCGTCAGGAGCAGCCTGGCGAAGCGCATGACGACACTCGTTATGATCGAGCCGCGAGCCTATTCCGGCGGTGGATTGATGAGAGCGTGCTGAATTCTGAGCAATCGCCTGCTATGTATCTGGTGGAAGAAGAGTTCACCCACGATGGTCGCGCGATGCGAAGGCAAGGGCTTATGGTCGTGGTGCGGCTAGAGGAGTTTGACAAGGGAATTGTGCTGCCCCACGAATTCACTCGACCTAGCCCAAAAGTAGACAGGCTGGCGTTGATGAACGCAGGCAGGGCTAATTTCAGTCCACTTATGTCCCTATACCGCGACTCTGACGGCTTCATTGCAAAAATGCTTGAACAGGTTCGCTCGCAGCCGCCCGACGTTATCACAAAACCAAACGGACAGCCGGAGATCAAGATGCGGATCATAACCGATTCAAATCTCCTTGTCGGGCTAAGCGAGGAATTGAATGCAGGCCAGATATTCGTGGCTGACGGCCACCATCGCTACGAAACCGCGCTTCAGTATCGGGACGAGTTAGAAGCCTCCGAGGGGGCGCTTTCCACTGACGCGGCGTCCAAATTCGTGATGATGACGCTGATTTCGATGGATGATCCCGGCCTGCTTGTGTTGCCGTACCACAGGATAATGAGCGGCCTTAGCGGTGAAGAGTTGGCATCGCTAAAGCGTCAGCTTGAACAGGCTTTCAGCATAGAAGGTTTCGACGTGCTAGAGGCTTCCGCCGAAGCGACGGCGAAAGCATTAGAGGATCGACTCGCGCGTGAACCGAGCGATGAGGTCGTTGTGGTGGCTGTTGGGCTTGAGCCTGGGAAGGCGCACCTGCTGACCCTACGTGATGCTTTCAAGCCTGCGCCCGAAGCACCCTCGCTGGAGAGGTGCGACATGTGGTTGCTGCATGAACACGGGATTCGCTCGGCAATTGGAGAGCGGCGTGAGGAGCAAACAGTCGTTTTTGTTCATGACTCGATTGAGGCGGTTGAGAGCGTGATGAACGGGAACAGTCAAATAGCGTTTCTTCTGCGCGCCTTGCCTATGGACTTGTTCGAGGATGTGGTAGGAAAGGGCGAACGACTGCCTTCCAAGTCCACATACTTTTATCCCAAGCTCCCGACTGGCCTGGTGTTCAATGATCTGGTCGGCGAATTATAGCTGATGGTTCAGGAGGCGTGTCGCACAAAACGCCTCCAATTTCCTGAATGATCTATTAAACGTCCAGGTTCTTGACTTCCAGCGCGTGCGACTGAATGAAGTTTCGGCGAGGCTCCACTACGTCACCCATCAGCAAGGTGAACACCTCGTCGGCGACGGCGGCATCTTCTACCGATACCTGAAGTAAAGTGCGCGCCTCAGGGTTCATCGTGGTCTCCCATAGCTGATCGGCGTTCATTTCTCCCAGACCCTTGTATCGCTGCAAACCTATGTTGCGTTTGCCGTTCAACTGCGTCATGACCCCCTCGCGCTCGCCCTCGCTGTAAGCGTAGTATTCCTGTTTCCCGCTCACTATCTTGTATAGCGGCGGCTGGGCGATGTAGAGGTGTCCGTGCGTAATCAACGGCTCCATGTGGCGGAAGAAGAAAGTCAGCAGTAGTGTCCTTATGTGTGAGCCGTCCACGTCTGCGTCGGTCATTATGATGATGCGGTGGTAACGAAGCTTGGAGAGGTTCAATTCGTCGTCCAAGCCTGCGCCGATAGCCGTAATCATGGCCCTGATAGCGTCGTGGCCCAGCATCTTGTCGGCGCGCGCCTTCTCGACGTTCAGAATCTTTCCCCACAGGGGCAGAATAGCCTGGGTTCTCCTATCACGGCCCATCTTGGCCGTGCCTCCCGCAGAGTCACCTTCCACGAGGTAAATTTCGCACAACTCGGGATTCTTCTCGGAGCAGTCGGCTAGCTTACCGGGAAGTCCACCGCCATCCATCGCATTCTTGCGGATGATGAGATCACGGGCCTTGCGCGCTGCTTCCCTGGCCCGTTGCGCCGTCAGGCACTTCTCGATGATGCGGCGAGCGTCCTGGGGATGGTCTTCCAAGAATATCTGCACCGCCTCTGCGATAACCGTCTCTGACTGTGTTCTGACTTCAGGGTTTCCAAGCTTTGTCTTGGTCTGGCCTTCGAACTGCGGGTCAGTGAGCTTAACGCTAATGACGGCAGTGAGGCCTTCCCGAGTTTCCTCGCCAGCCAGGTTTGGCTCGTTGTCCTTAATCAGCTTTTGCTTACGAGCATAGTCGTTCAACACGCGAGTGAGGGCCGCCCTGAAGCCAGTCAGATGGCTGCCGCCGTCTGGGGTGTTGATGCAGTTGGCGAATGAGTAGACGAATTCTGTGAAGCCGTCGTTGTACTGGAGAGCCGCTTCGACTATGGTCCCATCTATTTCTTTTTCCACGTAGATGGGGTCACTATGCACCACTTCGCGGCTCTGGTTAAGATTCCGAACGAAGCTGGATATGCCTCCCTCGAAGTAGTACGAGACCTCGTTACTAGGCCACAGATCTGAATTCCAATCGCTTCGGAAGGTAATCCACAGGCCCTTGTTTAGATAAGCCATTTCGCTGAATCGCTGAGATAGCACGCCGAAATCGTACTTGATCTCCTCGAATATCCCGTCGTCACCCAAAAAAGAGATGACAGTGCCTCGTCGGTCTTTATCTATTTTTTCGACATCTCCTGAAACCAGTTCCGTCTGGCGGTCTCCTTTGGAGAAGTCTTGCCGATAGACCTTGCCATCGCGGTACACTTCCACTCTTAACTTGGAGGAAAGTGCGTTGACAACCGACGCGCCTACGCCGTGTAGCCCGCCAGATACGGCATAGGCCTTGCCGCCAAACTTACCGCCTGCGTGCAGCGTGGTCATGACAGTCTCGACAGCCGAGATTCCGGTGGCCTCATGGATGTCTACCGGAATGCCCCTGCCATCGTCGGTGACTCGCACGGTTCCGTCTTCAAGGATATGGATGTCTATGGCTGTGCAAAACCCGGCCATGAATTCGTCAACACTGTTGTCCACCACTTCGTATATCAGATGATGGAGACCTCTCTGGTCTGTGCTGCCGATGTACATGCCTGGCCTGAGTCGGACGGCTTCCATGCCACCTAGCACCTGAATGTCGCTGGCTGTGTACCACTCGGACTCTGGCTCGCCTCGATCTATTGCCATCCTTTTCTCCTAACTACAGTCTTGAGGAAACGTCACTGTCGCCCATCGCCCCATTTCCTGTTCTGGCTGCGTATGGGTTTTGCCTCAAACGGCGACACTGATCACAGGCTTACCATACTCAAGGACGTATGTTCTAGCACGATAAGCACATTATTTTCCCTGGTCGGATGTAAGCACAAGTAAAGCCTGTAATGAGGCGGTAGGCTTCTGCCAATTGCGGTGGATGTGCGGTGGGGTAATTCAAGGTTCTGTACATATAATTTTACCATTTCGGCGCGTTTTTTTCAAGTTCAATGCGAACGTTTTCAACTATCCTTGCGTTTGATTTCGTCGCCATGCCAAAGCGCTGACGACCTCAAGCATTAGCCTGTGTGCCACCTCAGAAGTGATTGCTCCTGGGCCGTCGTAGGGTGGCGCGACTTCAACGATGTCTACTCCTACGAGCTTTACGGATGAGACGATGCGGCGCACGGCACGCAGCAACTCGACAGAAGTGAGTCCACCCGGCTCCGGCGTGCCGGTCGCGGGAGCGAAGGCGGGGTCGAGTACGTCAATGTCAATGGAAAGATAGATGGATTCGGGGCCGTCAAGAGCCTCGTTGATGGCGTCTTCCAGCACAGCATCGAATCCTCTGACCTCTATCTCGGACATTTGATGCCACCGCATACCTTGCTCTCGCATCCAGTCGAATAGACTTCTGGGGGGCCAGTAACCCCTTAACCCGACCTGAACGAAATTCTTGCCCGGAATCGCACCGCTTTCAATGAGCCTTCGCATCGGAGCATTGTGAGCAATCAGAACGCCACCATAGCTATTGTTTCCGGTGTCGGCATGCGCGTCGAAGTGAACCATGCCAACCTTACCGTACCCATGATGCTGGGCTACAGCCGTCGCGCTGGGCAAGGTGATGGAGTGATCGCCCCCTACGACAATAGGCAAAGTGCCCGCTTGAAGGGCCTGAGTCACCTTCAGCCTGATGGCCTCGTGGCTCAGGTGAATTGAACTGGGCGGGCAGTTGGCGTCACCAAAATCCACGACCTTCAGGACTTGCATTGGAAACACATCGAGGCCCATGTGGTACAGGTCGGTGTTCGGGCTGCCGAAATACGCCGCCTGCCTGATGGCGCGTGGCCCGAACCTCGCGCCGGGGCGATTCACGACACCCATGTCGAACGGCGCGCCGAGGATTGCGACGTCGGGCGCCATATCTTTCAGTTCGGACGCAGTTACCGCGAGCGGCGCATCCAAAAACGTAGATACTCCAACAAACGAAGGGTGGCCCTCCCTGCCTTGTAGTTCAGGCATGGCAATCTATCTCTCTCAAACAAAATACTGGCGTACCGATATTCGATTCGTCCCAGCCGTATCTATTTTCCTGCTTCGAGGCAATCGAAGACAACCAGTATGGCGCGGTATACTTTCGTAATATCAGGTATTTCTAGTTCGAGTTTGTTCTCAGATGTTCTCGCGCTATTGACAAACATCGGAATGCGTGGTTTCATGGCACACGCACTTGGCGTCATGCCATTGCGAATAAAACTGAATAGAGGCGAGGGTGCCCACACAGGCTCAAAAGGGGAAGTCGGTCAAAGTCCGGCGCTGTCCCGCAACGGTAGACTCCTGATTGCTTGGAGTAAGCCCGGTCCACTGCCCTCAGTCAAAGTCTTCGACCTTCGAGGAAAGGTACGGGCACGATTATCGTGCAACACGACCCTGCTTCCCGGAGCAGGGTTTTTTATGTCCTGGGTAGGCTTTTTCAGGTGTTTTACCAGGGCGGTATCTGACCATCTGCCTCGCCTCGACGGTCGCAAGCAAGGAGGAGGCGATATGATCCGAATTAGCGTAATTTGCTCTGCGATAATGCTGCTTGTAACGCTGGCATGTAGTGCAGCAACGACCATTGATGCTCCCGCGACGCCGCTGCCAGCGGCTGCTGCCCTGTCAGCCACGGGTCAGATGACGCAACCCGCGACGCCGTTGCCGCCTCAGATTGCCCCGACGGTCGCGCCTATTCCTACTCCAACGACAACGACGAGCGCTGCACCTTTGCCTACATCAGCGCCGCCCGCTCCTATGCCTACCGCTACTCCGGTGCTGTTCCCTTATACGGTCATCGACAGCCTGGGAAGAGAGGTAATCTTCGAGAAGCCGCCTGAGCGGATTGTAGCTTACGATTCGGCGCCGGTAGAAATCCTGTTCGCCATCGGAGAAGGCCATCGCATAGCAGGCACACATGATTTCTTATCGTACCCTCCAGAGGCAGACGACGTTCCGAGGCTGGGCGGAGCTTTCAACATCAATATTGAGGCAGTTGTGGCCCAGGACCCAGACCTTGTGTTCATCTTCTTCGAAAGATTTTTGCCAGACCTGGAGAGGGCTGGACTGAAGGTGCTATTCATAGAGACACTTAACCAGGATTTCACGAAGATCGCGGACTCGATACGATTGTGGGGTCGAATCGTTGGCAACCCTGCCCCGGCTGGCGTGCTTGCAGATGATTTCGAGCACCGTGTGGAAAAGGTAAGGGAAACGATGGAGCCATACGCGAGCGGCATGACCATCTTCCAGGACGAGGGCGATCTATGGACTCCAGGGCATGACACACTGATTGCGGAAGTATTCGGATTGCTAAAGCTCCGCAACATTGCCAACGATGTTTCAGGGTACGTTCAACTTAGCCCTGAAGTCATTGTCGACAGCAATCCTCAGATTATCATCGCCTCATATGGTGATACGATCAGCGACAACCCCGCGTTTAGAGACGTGCTCGCTGTTAGGAATAAGAGAGTCTTCATACCAACCTCAAATGCGATGAGCATAGCGGGGCCACGATACATCGATGGCATAGAGGAGCTTGCAAAGTGGGCATACCCAGGGATTTTCAGATAGCGTTGGAGTGAACGGTCTTGGTAAGGTTGCCTAATTCGAGGTTGTTTCCATCGATACGAGGGCGAGCGCAGCAACGTCACGATGCAAGCGCGGCTACGTTAGCTTCGTCATACCCGTGGCTGCGGTTGCTGATCGGATTAGGTGTTGTATTGCTAGTTGCAATTTTCGCCGCCAGTCAGGGTACGGTGAGGATGCCGCCTCTGACGGTAGCCCAGATTCTGCTTTCGAAGTTACCCTTCATAGACTTGAGTCCAGACTGGCCCACGTCCTGGAATACGATTCTCTGGGAGCTTAGGCTTCCTCGAATAGCGTTGGCGGGCATCGTGGGCGGAGCGCTTGCTACTTCGGGGGCGACGTACCAGGGACTGTTCAGGAACCCGCTGGCTGACCCGTTTCTGATAGGGGTGGCTTCGGGCGCTGGTCTAGGAGCAACCATTATACTGGTCAGCGGCGTGCCGACGGTTTTCCTGGGGATCAGCATGCTGCCGGTGGCCGCATTCACGGGCGCGATTATCGCAGTCACAGCCGCATATCTCATCGCTCGTCAGTCTGAAGGATTGCCCTTGACTACGCTTATTCTCGCGGGAGTCGCCATCGCCTCGCTCGCGGGCGCGGTTACAAGCCTGCTCATGATACGCAGCGATCCTGACCTGCGTCCCATATTTAGCTGGTTGCTAGGAGGATTCATATCCGCGCAGTGGAAGCATAGCTTGTTGGTGCTTCCATATCTTGTCCCGAGCCTGCTCCTCGTCATGTCCTACGGCAGAATACTCAACGTGCTACAACTCGACGAGGAGCAGGCTCGGCAGCTTGGTGTGAACGTTGAGCGCACCAAGCTGCTGCTCATTGTGGCGGCAACGCTTTCTACCGCTGTTGCGGTATCCTTCAGCGGCCTTATAGGATTCGTGGGACTTGTCGGCCCTCACGCCGTTCGCCTGATGTGGGGCAGTGACTATCGTTCGTTGCTGCCAATGGCCGCCATCGTCGGAGCGGGATTCCTTATTCTAGCAGACCTCGTCGCCCGAACAGTCGCCAGCCCTGCAGAACTGCCAGTCGGAGTCGTCACGGCGTTCTGTGGCGCTCCCTTTTTCCTGTATCTGCTGAGACGGCGCAGACGAGTGGATATGTAGGAATTTTTCATGAGGGTTGCCGCCCTCATGACGAAGGATGACAAATACGCTTACGAGGGTAGGCAGCCGCTATTTTCCAGGGAATGACATATGCTTGTCGTAGATAACCTTCATTTCGCTTACAAAGATAGCCAGATACTCAATGGCCTATACATTGACGCTAACGAGGGTGAACTGGTTGGCATCGTTGGTCCAAACGGGGCGGGAAAGTCTACGTTGCTGCGACTGATAAGCGGTGTGCTCAAACCTGCAAGTGGATGCGTTAGCGTAAACGGAGTCGACCTAGCGTCTCTCAAACCCGCACAAAGAGCGCGGCTCGTTTCAGTCGTGCCACAGAACCCGCAGTTGCCTTTGAATTTCAAGCTACTTGACCTGGTGCTGATGGGCAGGAATCCCCATCTCAGGCTGATGGAATGGGAGGGAGGCCGCGATATCGAAATCTCCCGAAAGGCGATGGAGCTTACTGACACCTGGAGACTTGCGGATAGGCTCGTCGGCAGTCTATCGGGTGGAGAGCGTCAACGCGGCCTGGTGGCAATGGCGCTGGCTCAGGAGGCTCCGGTGCTTTTGCTCGACGAACCTACCTCTAGCCTTGACCTAGCCCACCAGACAGGCATAATGGATCTGGTACGAGACGTGCAACGGCAGCGCGGCGGCACAATCGTCGTCGCTATGCACGACCTAACGCTGGCCGCCCAATACTCTGACCGGCTTGTAATGCTGTCCGAAGGCCGAAGCTACGCTGAAGGCATCCCGCAATCGGTGCTGACGCAAGAGAACATATTGCGTGTGTACGAGGCCAACGTCCTGGTGCTCGATCATCCTCTGGGAGGCACACCCGTGATCTTGCCCGTATCCAACGAAAGGCACATGGGAAACAACCTCAACGGCCAACAAAGCAGCCAGCAATGACAGCGAAGACGATAATGGTGCAGAGGACAGGCTCGTCAGTAGGCAAAAGCCTGCTGGCAACGGCGCTGTGCCGAATATTCAAGCAAGACGGATACAGCGTCGCCCCGTTCAAGGCCCAGAACATGTCCCTGAACTCCTACGTAGCGCTTGACGGCGCTGAAATTGGCCGTGCGCAGGTTGTGCAAGCAGAGGCGGCGGGAGTGCTGCCCACCGCTGACATGAACCCTGTCCTCCTCAAGCCTGAGGTTGACCACAGGTCGCAGCTGATTGTCATGGGCAAGCCGGTCGGGACATTGGAGTCTCGCGTATTCAACCGACGGAAAGAGGGTCTCTGGGATGCAGTAACAGGCGCGCTAGACCGACTTTGCTCCGAGTTCGATGTGGTGGTCATTGAGGGAGCGGGCAGTCCCGCCGAAATCAATCTTAGACAGGGCGACATCGTAAACATGGAGGTCGCCTTGTACGCCAATGCGCCCGTGGTGCTCGTCGGGGACATAGACAAAGGCGGAATCTTTGCCTCGGTTTATGGTACGGTCTTGCTGTTAGCTCCAAACGAAAGAGAGCTTGTGCGAGGCGTAATCGTCAACAAGTTTCGAGGCGACGTCTCGATATTGGAACTGGGACTGCGCCAGTTGGAAGCATTAACAGACGTGCCAGTGCTTGGGGTTGTGCCATATTTCAGAGACATTTATATACCGGAAGAGGATTCGCCATCGTCACGAAATATCACCAAGTATAGCGGCGTCCCGCCTCTTATTGACGTGGCTGTGCTTGCCCTGCCACATATCTCTAATTTCGACGACTTCGACCCTCTCAGTCGAGAGGACGGCGTTGGCGTGCGCTACGTTCACACCAAGGATGAGCTAGGCTCGCCAGACCTGATTATCATTCCTGGAACCAAGACTACGGTTGCTGACCTGAGATACCTTCGAGATACGGGTATTGCGGACAGGCTCAAATCTATGGATGCTGGGAAGACAGCAATCATCGGCATCTGCGGTGGCTATCAGATGCTTGGGCGGTGGATTATCGATTCGGAGCGAGTAGAGTCCGACGAGGAGAAGACGCCCGGCCTTGGACTGCTCCCTGTGGTTACTCGATTTGCGTCTCACAAGCAGACGCATCAGGTCTCTGGATGGGTGGCTGCTGACTATGGCCTACTTGAAGAGGCCGCAGGGCTACCATTCGAGGGCTATGAGATTCACATGGGATCAACAATTAGTGAATCTGGAATTAGGGTCGAGAGGCCCTTTCGATTGAAGCCCTTCGAGCTCTCGAGTGAAGCAATTGATGGAGCCATTAGTGGCGACGGTTGGGTTTTGGGAACCTACATTCACGGGATTTTTCATAACACAGAGCTGCGTCGCAGTATTCTGAGTAGACTGGCGGCGCGGCGCGGTAAATCGCTCCAATTCAAGGAAGATGCCTTTTCACAGTCCAGTGAGTACGATAAGCTGGCAGATTTAGTACGCTCATCTCTGGATATGGACACCGTCTACGAAATTACTGGCCTACCTCATGGCTAAACCCACTCTAGAAACCAATCGTTTCAAGCGGTCACGTTCCTTTGATACCTCCGGGTTTGCACTATTTCCTGCTCGATTTGAAATTGAGTGATGCCACTATTTCAATCCATGACGGAATAGTCGTATAATCCAATTAGGTATACCATCTCCGATGAGCGAGGTTGGAGTTGAGCATAGAAGCACTTTGGTCGTCGACGCCGACGCTAATTCTTGCGATGGCTGTCGGCTATCTGCTAGGGGCATTGCCGCTTGCCGACCAGATTAGTCGGCGGCATGGCGTTGACATTTTTTCGGCTGGAACAGGTCTCGCGGGTGCGACCAACGTGCGTAGGACGGTCGGAAAACTTCCTGGTATGATCGTTTTACTTGGGGACCTGGGCAAGGGCGCTCTGGCAGTCATAGCAGCGGAATTCCTTGGTGTAGAAGGTGTGTGGATAATCCTTCCTGCCGCGGCCGCAATTGTTGGCCATTGGTTTTCAGTCTTCTCTAACTTTCGAGGCGGAGACGCGATGGGCGCACTGGGAGGCATAATCATTGCCTCGTTTCCACTTTTCGGTTTGGCAAGCGTGGCAGTTGCCTTCATTGTCTCGCTTGGCGGTCAGAAGATGCCCTACACCTCACTGCTGAACATAATCTTCGGTTATATGGCCCTCGTGATGCTAAACATCGCCTACGATGGCAATATCCCCCTCACGCTAGGCATCGGCGGGCTTTGTGCGATGGTTCTGGCTCGCGCTATCAGAGGCCATATAGAGCGTCGTCATGGCAACGACTGGGACGAATATACTGATAGTGGCGGCGCGACAGAGTTCAGGCAGTAAAACCTCGAATCCATCTGCTCGAGCAGTCCATGCCTCGGTGACTGATACCGTATACTGTTTTGCCAACTGTCGGCCGTTTTACTCCAGGCAAACGCAAGTCGTAGTTCGCACTACGCCTGAGAGCGAGTGGACATCGCTGGTAACTATGTTGCTGATCTCATCCAGAGTCGATGCCTCAAGGATGGCAATTACGTCGTATGGCCCTGTTACTCTGTCTATGTCAGCGACTGCCTGCTGATCTGATAGACGATCCACCAGATTTTTCGCATGGCCTGCCATCATCTCAATAAAGATGTAAGCTCTGACCAAAGCACACCTCCCAAGTCGATTATTCGCGAACCGGCATTTCAAAGAGCACAATGGCCGCGCCTCAAAAGACCAGTCTTGCAGTCTATTTTCTTACAATAAACCAGGACAATAATGCCTCAATCAGGCAATCACAGGATACAGCTTGAAAGAACCAGAGGCAAGGCGGGCGAGTACGCCTGGATCGGAAGCTCCACAGCAGGCCCAAGGCCAGGAAACGTTTCTCGATATTCCCAGTTTAGCCTGCTCCTGAGGTCGAGAAATCGTTTTTGGTCCTTAGCAGGAGGTCGATGAGGTTCCGATCTACGATGAATACCGTTGCTCGGGCAGGGGTTTTGAGATAGTAGGAGAGATCGTCTCTCCTCAGGATTCGTAGCCTGGTTGTGGGAACGCTCGCGTCCGACGTAGTAACGATCCTGACCATCGCAGTTGGCGTGTCGAAGTTCAGACCTCTTGCTTCCTCTTCGGCGGCGAACCCGTCAGCAAACACCAACTCCAACACCCGCAGCACGGTGTCAACCTGGATAAGGTCGGCGGGTTCCTCTTGAGTTTCATCTGCCACGACCCAGTCTCCGTCGGTAAGTCTGATGACAAACTCATTGTCAGGATAAGTGAATGTGACCGATTCTACTTCGTTTCGTGGAATACTTACGATGATGGGATCGAGCCATCCGGTTGGCTCTGGATCGAATATCTCTGATGCAGAAGCAGGGGCAGGGCAGGGAATGCCGTAGACATCGTCCTTGCCAGATCGACGAACATAGCAAAGGCCAACTTCCGGCGTCCATTTCCCGATTATGAGCTTCTCCAGTATGGAGGTGCCAAGGAAGAACGATACCACCGTGCCTTGTCCTTCCGCCACGCCCATTCGCTGATGGTTCTTGGGGTTCATGGCGATAAGCTGAGCGCCGCTTTCGATATCGGCGACGGCAGTCCAGAATAGGTCCATCTTAGGCACAAAGGCAAGCTGATTGTCGATGGTCCAGACATCCCCATCCCTCACTCTTTCGAGCGTCACCTCAGAAGTTGACCCCTCCTCTGTGCGAATGACGATTCTATTGACCACATCCTGGGAGATTGGCAAGAGACCTGATAGCACGACCTCGTCCGAGCCGGAGGATACCACGCGAACAACCAGACCAGCCAGACCGATAGCAATCATCGCAATCAGGACAAATCCGACTTGCCTACTTTTCACGGCTGTACATCCTCTGACTGATATTGCGCCTCCGAACGAATCGAAGAAATCCGATAACTACCAGCAACGCCGGAACCCCAATGAGGTTGCCATACTGAACGATATTCTTATGAGTTGGTGAATCGTACAGCAATTGGCGAGACGAAATGACTTTCGAGCGTATGCTCGCCAGAGCGTCTTCCTGAGCGAGCCAGTCCACGAGGTTGAGCGCTAGTCCGATATTCTCCTGATACTGGTTAACGACCGAATCGGAAATCCAGTCGGAGTCTCCAACTACGACCAGGCGGAAGTCCGCTTCGCTGCCATTGGATGAGTTGACAGGCCCGGCGACTGCTACTGCCATCTGGCTCTGGAAAAGGTCTGCCTCTGTCACATCTATCAAGGCCCGTGAATTAGGGCTGACATCAGGGTTATTGCGATAGTCGTAATCGACTGCTCCAAAGGGCGTGGTCTCCAATAGCGAAATCTTCTCAAGCGTCGATTCGGTAAGAAATCCAATGGTGCTTGCCCAGGGCAACACTACCGACTCGACTTCGCCAGCGACCTTAGAATCAACCGTAGGCACTCGCATCCAGTAGGGGAAAGGAATTGCTACACTTCCTCCCTGAGTCCCAAATGGCAGCGTCTCGTAGGAACGCACATCGAAGGCGATGGTGTCGTCAATCACAACTCCGTAATTGCCCACAAAATCCGCGAAGCTAAATCGATTTGGCAAAGCAATCAGCCTTTGCGGATCAATAGTCACTGCGTCGACGAGTATCATTGCCTTGCCGCCTCCGTCCAAATAACTGGATACAGAAGCTCGGACTTCATCTGAAATCTGCTGAGTAGGGCCGGCGATGATAAGCACGTCAACGCTGCTCAGGTCTATCGTTCCGCCATCCGCGGGTTCAATGTCCGTGATCTCGTATTGCTGTGACAATATGAAAGCAAGAGTCTGAAGCTCCCCGTCAGTCGTCTTCTCTCCGTGTCCTCTGAGGAAAGTCACCCTCTTACGCTCTTGCTGTATCATTCTGAAGGCGAGGCTTGATAGGCGATACTCGAAACCGTCTATAGTGTTGATGAATGGCATAACCTCGCGGCGGTCTGCGTACGTCATTGATAGGCCAAGGTAGCCCGTCTTAATCTGCAACTCACCTTGACTTTGCACGTTGAATTGCATCTGCGGAACGCCAATAAGTTGAGCCTTCCGCGCGGCCTTGTCGTCCTCGTCGGGAAATTTTCGAACCAGCTTCACATTGCCACCTGAATTGGCGGCGAAGTCTTTGAGAAAATCGTTCACACTGCGAGTCACTAAAGAGACCTGCGCGGGCGGGTCCTTTGATTGAAACAACTCAACTGTCAGAAGGTCGTCCAGACCAGAAAGTATCTCGGATGTGGCAGAACTCATTGTGAACAGTTTTTCCCCTGTGAGGTCCAGCCTGCCGCCTATCGACGATCCGAACCAGCCTATCAAAAGGCTAAATATGATAAGGCCAACTACACCCAGTTGAAGATTACGGTACTGCAAAGAATGATGGCTGAGGCTTTTGCTTCGAATTGAAAGATAGGTCGCGCTGAGCAATGTTGAAACCAGCGCGATGAAGTACAGCACATCGCGAAGGTCTATGACTCCCCTTGCCATGCTTGAGAAGTGCGTTACAGGGCTGAGGGTCTGCAAGAGGCCTGAGACACGGCTGGGCAGGCCGTCGGCTATCACGTCCAACCCGACCAGCAGCAACGCCGCGATAAAGAAAAGGCCCAGTATAAAGGCTACGATCTGGTTTCTAGTCAGGCTTGATGTAAATAGACCGATAGCAACGAAGGAAGCTGATAGGAAGAGGCTTCCAACGTATTGGGCGATAACCGCGCCTACGTCAACGTCTCCCGCAGTCGCTAGAGCGATAGGTATTCCAATAGTGGAGACGATAAATATGCTAACGAATGCGAAACCCGAAAGGAATTTCGCAAGCAAAACTATCCATCCTTGAATGGGCTGGGTGAGCAGAATTTCAAGTGTGCCGTCCCGTTGTTCTTCGGCCAACAGCCGCATGGTAGACGCGGGTACGAAGACCATCAATAGCCAGGGCATCGCTGTGAAAAGGTTTCGCGTGGAGGCTTCTGACGACACACCGAAAGGTGTAAAAAAGAACATATAGGACACCACACCAGCGAAGACGACTAGCAGTATATACCCTGTTGGCTGGTCGAGATACCCTTTGAGGTCTTTCCTTACGAGCGCGAATAATGAACGCATTCCGCTTCTGCTAACCTTCGTCTTCTTCATCTGCTGATTCAGCAGTCAGCGAATGGAATACGTCTTCAAGGCGTGCCCTATCCTCATGCAACTCCCAGAGCACCCAGTCTTTCTTCTTTGCGAGGCTGAAAATCTCTGGGCGAATGTCTGTCTCCCCAGACACAGACACGACATAGCGCTTGCGGCCATCCACCGGAGCCAGACGATCGACAGATGTTACGTCCGTGAGACGCTTCAGCGCTGTCTCCACCTCGTTTCCTTCCACCTCGACGTTAATGGAGCGCATCCCTTTGGCCTGTACTAGCAGGTCCTCAACCGAGCTATCTATGACAAGTTTTCCTCGACTGATTAGCAGCACTCGCTCGCATGTCGTCTCCACCTCTTGCATGACATGGGTGCTGAGCAACACAGTCCTGTCTTGTCCTAGAGACCTGATTAGCTCTCGCATGGTCAGGCGCTGGTTTGGATCCAGGCCCTCCGTCGGCTCATCCATGATGAGAATAGAGGGTCTATGCAGGATGGCTTGGGCGAGGCCGACCCTTTGACGATAGCCTTTGGACAGTTGGTTAATCGGCCTGTAGTAGACCTCCTTAAGGCCTGTCTCTTCTATGGTGCGGTCCAGGTTGTCGCGTCGCTCTGACCGAGACATTCCCCGAAGGTCAGCGACAAACGACAGGTATTCCCTTACCAGCAGGTCACCATAAAGAGGGTTATTTTCAGGGAGGTAACCTATGCTTCGTCTCGTTACCGTATCTTGCTCCTGGGTATCCAGTCCGTTGATAAGGACTGTGCCGCTGTCCTGGGTATAGTAGGATGTTAGCAGCCTCATGGTGGTGGACTTTCCTGCTCCGTTTGGACCCAGAAAACCCACCACTTCGCCACTTCGTATCTTGAAGGACAGGTCGTCGACTGCCTTCCTGTCACCAAAGCTCTTGCTGACCCCTATGGCCTCGATAGTAAAATTACCGTCGCCCCTGGCTTCCGAGCGGTCAGTCTTTTCCATTTCAGTGTTTGCTTCAGCCATTGTTAATTAGCGCACCTCAATACGAGTACGCTCCGCGTGAACCGCTAGATTTATCATCTGTACCCACAATCATGAACGTTCTCTGCCTCATTCTCTCTGGCATCAGGCCTCTAATCGTTAAAAGGGGCGGGCAACTTCGCCGGATTAAGCTCTGTCATAATGGACTCGGTCGTCAGTACCATTCCGGCAACGCTAGCCGCGTTTTCGAGGGCAGAGCGGGTGACCTTGGCCGGGTCTATGATACCCATCTCCAGCATCGCCCCGTACTTCTCGGCTTCCGCGTCAAATCCATAGTCGCCTTCGCCGTTTTTGACGTCTTCCAGCACGACATCACCTGCAACGCCGGCGTTTTCCGCTATCAGCTTCAAAGGCCCTTCCACGGCATCGAATGTAATCTGCGCGCCGACGCGCTCGTCTCCTTCGGCCTGTATCTTGCTGACGGCAGCTTGCGCCGCTCGAACCAACGATGTCCCTCCACCGGCTACGATGCCTTCGTCCATGGCCGCGCGAGTTGCGGACAGTGCATCCTCAAGACGCTGCCTTTTCTCACGCAATTCGACCTCAGTGAATGCCCCAACTTTGATGACAGCCACTCCTCCGGCGAGCTTAGCGGCGCGTCCATCTAGCTTCTCACGGTCGTAATCTGACGAGGATTCCTCGGCCTGTAACTTTAACTGTTTGATTCGGGCATCAATCGCTGTCTGCTCTCCTGCCCCTTCAACAAAAGTAGTGTTGTCTTTATCGGCGACAATCCTACGACATCGGCCCAGGTCAGATATTTCAACTGAGTCCAGCTTTCGCCCTATGTCTGCACTGATGACCGTTGCATTGAACAAAACAGCCATGTCATCCAGTATGGCCTTGCGTCGCTCTCCAAACCCTGGCGCTTTCACCGCGAGGCAACTGAGGTTTCCCCGAAGTTTATTGACGACCAGCGTAGCAAGGGCCTCGCCATCCACATCCTCGGCAATCACAACAAAGTTACGGCTGACGGGCGTGAGTTTTTCCAGTACGGGAAGCAAATCAGCCATAGATGAAATTTTCTCGGTGGTTATCAAGATATAAGGATTTTCCATCTCAGCAGTCATCTTGTCAGCGTCGGTCACAAAGTAAGGAGAGATGAAACCCCTGTCGATCTGCATTCCTTCAACATAGTCTACTTCGTAGCTCAGTCCCTTGGATTCCTCGACTGTTATAACGCCGTCATCGCCAATCTTTTCCATAACATCGGCTAACAGGTTGCCCATCTCCTCGTCGTGTGCGGAAAGGACAGCCACCTGAGCAATCTGCGTTCTCCCCTGAACGGGTTGGGCCATAGCCTCTATTTCGACCTTCAGGGCAATCACCGCCTTGTCGATACCCCTCTTCAGGGCCATCGGGTTGCTCCCGGCGGCTATATTCTTGAAGCCCTGCCGCACCATGTTCTGGGCCAGAATGGTCGAGGTAGTGGTGCCGTCTCCAACCGCGTCATTGGTTTTGCTGGCGGCCTCTTTTAGCAATTGCGCGCCCATGTTTTGGAAAGGCTCTTTCAACTCAATCTCTTTGGCGATTGTTACGCCATCGCTGCACACCTGTGGGGGGCCAAAATCCTTGCCCAGTATAACGTTGCGGCCCCTTGGCCCAAGCGTCACGCCGACTGCCCTGGCAAGAATATCGAATCCCTCCATAAGTCGTTTTCTAGCATCTTCGCTATGCTCAATTTGCTTTGCCATCTATTAAATTCACCCCTCCCGGATCTGTCTATTTTGATTAGATTTGAATTAGCTCGATTCTCAGGCGTGTTTGACCTTTAGATAACTTAAAGTGGCTTGACCGGAATCCTATTTTGCCTCTCGCGTTTATAGGCTAGACAGGCGAAGATATTCTACCACAATAATGGCGCGACGTAGAGTCGTCTTTGTTAGCGCCAGATGCCGCGAGAGTCCGGTTGACATAGCCAATATGCTGCGATAGGATGCGGACTGAACCCCTCACGTTAATTCAACACCACTGAGTCGCATTCAGCTTAAATCGATTTGCAAAGGGAGTACAAATCATGAGCGTAATTTTAGGCGAAGGAAATTTCAAATATGAGGCACTCGACGAGTGGGAGAAGCTGACCGATGGCGTCCGTCTGATCGAAACGCCGGGAGTCGCAGTGAACTCGAAGGATGAAGTTTTTGCGTTTACGAGGAACGCAGATAATCCGATTGTTGTCTTCGACCGCGAGGGCAACATTCTGCGGACATTCGGCCAGGGAATTTTCGGAAAACGCACGCACGGGATTTTGATCGGCCCCGATGATTCGGTGTGGTGTGTAGACGATGGCATCCACACAATCACCAAATTCACTTCTGAGGGCAAGCTATTGATGACCATCGGCACTACAGGGGAGCCGTCAAAGATATGGAGTGGCGAGCCGTTCAACCGGCCTACTCATGCTGCGGTCTCTCCGAATACAGGCAATATATACATCACTGATGGCTATGGGAACTCTCGCGTGCACAAATATACGCCTGATGGGAAGCTCATCCTCTCGTGGGGCGAGCCTGGTATAGACGCGGGCCAGTTCATTCGGCCTCACAATGTCGCGGTGGACGCCGATGACCTTGTTTACGTTGCCGACAGGGAGTGTCACCGGATGCAGGTGTTCGACGCAGACGGCAAGTTTATTACTATGTGGAATAATATACACCGCCCGGACGGCATGACTCTTGGCCCCGACGGAAACATATACATTGGAGAACTCAACGGCATGGGTGGCGTAGACGATGCCCCTGGTCTAGGCCATCGTGTGAGCATTCTGAGCAGAAAGGGCGAACTCCTCGCCAGGTTCGGCGACGCCGAAGAGGGTGATGAAGCAGGCAAGTTCATTGCGCCACACGGAATCGCGGTGGACTCACATGGGGACATCTACGTTGGTGAGGTCGCCTTCACGATTCGTGGCAGTCATCTCGACCCGCCAAAGGAATACAGGAGCCTCAAGAAGCTAGTCAAGGTGAGCTAAGAGGGGGTAGGTATGTTATCCAGATGACATACCGATTGTTGCTGGCGTAGCGCTGACCTCACTCCATCCTTCCGCGGAAGGAAAAAGAGACCTGGTTTTCAGTCACCCCTCTCGTTCACGGAGAGGGGACGGGGGTGAGGTCAGAACGCTTGGCACTCACGGCGTTGGGTATATCTACTATTTACTAAGCTCCTACTGAAAATGACATAAGCTCATCCGCAAAGATAACTTCTCCGTCGTACACCTTCTTGATGTCCTTAATGCCCTTTTCCATGTCGCTGTGGTTCGCCAACTCCGGGCCGACGTGCACTAGCACTAGCTTCTTTACGCCGGCATCCTGCGCCATTCGCCCGGCATCGACTGTACCACACATCCCTGCCTCGTCCCGGCTCTCCATGCGCTCCTGGTCATCCCAACAGCAGCACAGCAGAACGTCCGCGTTTTTCGCCAGGTCGGACACGCTCTGGCAGGGTCGCGTGTCGCCGGTGAATACGAAGCTGCCTTCAGCAGAGTCCACCCGGTAAGCCAGGGAGTCCAGCCAAGGCTGAGCGTGTTCGGCGACTGCAGCGGTCACTTCCCAGTTCTTGCCCTTAAACACCTTCCCGGGGCCAATGTCTTTGACTGTAACCGAGGGTGGCTTGCGCGGGAGGGTTCCGCCTCGGTTTACGAACACTCGTTGGCTGCCGCGTGCGTTCACTCTGGCGAGCCAGTCGTGGGCAAAAGCGCCCTCGTTTTCATCTAGCAGGCGATGTGTGAGCCTTTCTGTGAGAGCAGGACCGACGACTTCAAGCTCCTTTTCTTTGCCTACGCTTTGATCCCATCGTGTCAAAAGAAAGCATGGATAATCAACATCATGGTCGAAGTGGTGATGGGTGAAGAAAAGATAGCCTATCTGCGTGGGGAACAGTCCGGCCTTTACCAATTTGTGGGTAGTAGCTGGGCCGCAATCGAACATTAGATACTCATCGCCGAGTTGCAGCACATGAGAGGAGCCAAACCGCTCTGCAGTGGGAGTCGGCGTGCCAGCGCCTAGAACGAATATACGAGCCATTTCATTTAGAGCCTCCAACAGGATAAGCCGTATTATACTCCACCTCAGTGAATCGCGGCTGTTGATGTTAAATAAAATTGGCGGTTATGGGCTTGCGGTTTCGCCAGGAGCTGCCGAAGTTTATTCTTTAAGGCGAGGAATGAGGAGCACAGTGGTGATTGCCACAAGAGTTATAATAGTCGAAGACGAGCCATTGTTTCGAGAGATGCTTCGGTCACAACTTTCCAACGATCCTGAAATCGAAGTCGTCGGAGAGGCTGAGACCGGGGAGCTTGCTGTTGAGCTTGCGAAAACCTTGAAGCCCGAAGTGATGCTGATGGATATTGAGCTTGGCGAGGGCATCACAGGGATTCAGGCAGGGTACGCGATCAAGGCTCAACGGCCTACTATGGGAATTGTATTGTTATCCAACCACCGGGCCAAGCAGTTCATTGTTACGTCTGCGGGTTGGTCCTATCTAATAAAGCGCAACGTCAGGGACTTTGAAACCGTTGCCCGCGCAATAAAGGGTGCTGCTTGGGGAATGATAGTCATCGATCCATTTGTGACCGACGTGCTGAAACCCAGGGAAGACACTGCCCTGGCAAAGTTGACGATGGAAGAACTGAAGGTTTTGGAACTGATAACGCAGGGCTTTAGCGATGCGGCTATCTCTAAGCAGATGATCGTTGGCGAAGACAAGGTGCGCAGCTACTTCAAGAGTGTTGTCGTAAAGCTGGAGATAAAACCAGATGGTCAAATCGACCCCAGAGTTGCAGCAGTCAGGGCTTATCTTGACCAGACCCGCGACAATTGATACCGCTGAGAACGCATCATTCCCTCAAAGTAATACAGACATCCGATGTCAGCTAGATAGGCTCGCAGGACTATTGAATTTCAAGTGAGATCCCCGCAGTCACCCTGGTACCCTTTTGTGGAGCGGAATCCAGTTCGAAGAATCCCCCAACAGCGTCTACGTAATCCTTGATCGTGGCAAGGCCGAGGCTCGTTCCCTGATTGACGCCTACCTCGAATCCGCTTCCGTTATCCTCAACCACCAGTCGCAGCGAGTCGTCACCTTCGGGGACCCATAGATGTATCAGCATCTTGGTTGCGCCGGAGTGTTTTATGACGTTGCCTATCGCCTCTTCCGCAACCCTGTAGAGGCCCAGCCGGATGTTCGAGGGAATAGTCGACCCTTCCAGTGGTTCCATCTCAAGCACTTTTTCGGAGATGTCCAGGTCAATTGGAATCGCTCGCTCGTACTGGTCACGCAGAAACCTCAAGCCAGCGCACAGACCCAGTCTAATGATGCTGGGATGAAGGCGGTGGGAGATCTTTCGTATCTCATTTTCCCTAAGATCGTCCAATTCACTTGCGATCTCTGCCAACTCCGCCTTGATCTGCTCTGGCGTTGCGGGTAAGTCATCCTGCAAATCGGCAAGCCTGAAATATAGCACGCACATCTGTGTCTGGACGTGACCGTGTAGCTCTTCCGCTATCGCCTTTCGGACATCTTCTTGCGCTTCCACAACTCGCGTCCGCGACTCCTGTAACTCTGCGACCATTTGCTCCAACTGTTCTACATAGTGCGCCGTCTCCTGTTCTATGCGCTGGCGCTGCAATTCTACCAAGCGCTGCCCCACTCTGACACGCGCTCGAAACTCCTCAATATCGAAGGGCTTCGTAATGTAGTCATCGGCGCCAGCGTGCAAGCCTTCGATCATGTCCTCGCGGCGTCCTTTGACAGTGAGCATCATGATATAGGTTGAAGTCGGATTCGTCGATTCCCGGACTTGCTTGCATATCTCCAGGCCGTCCATGCCGGGCATCATCCAGTCGAGGACGACAAGCTCAGGGGCATCGTCGCCAGACAAAACGCGCCACGCCTCGTTGCCATCAGAGCACGTAATTACCTCATATCCGAAGCTGCCCAATGCTTCTTCTAGAGCAAGGCGAGAGACAGGGTCATCCTCTGCAATTAGGACTCTCGTGACACGTCCTCCTTCAATACGAATGCGGACGGGGCCAACTTCAGGCATTCAATTTCTGCATGGAGCTGCTCGCAGGCAGGTGTGACGCGGCTGAAGTCGCTGTCGCGTCCCATCTGCTCAAGCACAAGAGCGGCGTCTGAAGCTAGCTTCGCTGATAGGTATGCCAATGAACTGGCCAGCGCGTGCGCAGACCTCTCCAGTCTCGCGCTGTCGGATCTAGCGATTGAATCGTCAATTTCCTTCAACACATTGGGGACGTTATCAAGAAATAAAAGGATGATTTTTCTGAGCAATCGCTCACCGCCGAGGCGTTGCGCGGCGCTGGATGGATCGAAAACGTCTTCCGTGGTTTGAATTTCGGCCTGCGAGAGACGCAGATCGGCTGCCTGAAGTGGAGGGGAGGGGCTGTTTCCCTGCTCGTGTTGTGTCCTGTCTGTATCTTCCACTGTCTCTCATCGGGGCAGTGACACAATCGATTATTGCGCCAGTGCCCGCTTCTGTTTTCCCGAAAAGCCTGCTCGCCTTTATGTCGAGCGGCATCCAGGTTAAAGACAATGCTTTGATGAATTGCCTCTTAAGACAGCAGATAACCAAAAGCAAGATATCTGACACCTACATGATGCAAGTGTCAATGAACCTCGTACCGGCTTAGAGCGTCGTCGTCGAATTCGAGACCAAATCCAGGTTCTTGAGAGAGAACCAGCTCGCCGTTTTCAACAGTTGGGGCCTGCTTGAACAGCGGAAACGCCCAAGGCATATGCTCCACCGTCAAGCCGTTGGGGATGGCTGCGACCGCGTGAGCCAGTATTTCCGGTGCCAGGTGGCTGACGACTGGCAAATTAAAGGTCTGCGCGAGGTGAGCGATTTTCATCCATTGAGTGATGCCACCGGCTCTCATGAGGTCGACCATGACGATATCCACCGAGCGACGTTCAAGCATGTGTCGAAATGGCGCGATGCCGTAGTGGTATTCCCCGGTCGCAATTGGCGTATCAAGCGCGTCAGCTATTCGAGCGAGGCCGTCATAGTCCTGATGGTGTGTTGGGTCTTCAAGCCAGAACAGGTTGTAGTCAGCCATTTTTCTTCCGATGGTGATGGCGCGGTTTACGTCCCAACCCTGGTTGATATCCACCATCAGGTCTACTTCGTCGCCGACCGCCTCGCGCATGACACGCATACGGGCGATCTCTTTCGCGGCGCTATCCTCTGCGCCCATGCGAAACTTCATCGCTCGGAACCCCTGTTCCACTAATTTGGGCGCAGTCTCCGCAAGCGCGTTAAGGTCGTAGGTTCGCCACAGGTGACCGCTGGCGTATGTCGGAACGGTATCCTGAAACCCTCCCAGAAGCCTGTACACTGGCTGATTTAGGGCTTTGCCCTTGATGTCCCAGAGCGCCACGTCGATGGCGGCAACGGAGCGCGTTGCCAGACCTGCCGGTGCGCCACCTCCACCGAGAGTAAACAGCTTTGAACCGATTGCCTCGATCATCATGGGGTCGTCGCCTATGGTCTGCTCTGCCAGAGAGTCGACAGCTTCCTTCAGTGCCTTCAACATCAGGGTGCTGGCAAATCCGGCATAGCCAATGCCTTCGATTCCGTCATCGGTCTTGATCGTCAGAACGACGAAGCTGGCTGTAGTGGCTCCGGGGCCTTCGCCCAATGGGCCAGCCTCACGTGGAACGCTGACCACCCTCGTGTTGAAGCCTGAGATTTTCATCGAATGCCCTCCGTTTGCTTACGAATGACCGCCCTTGGCTATGGTTCTGGTTGCTCAAAGGACTGCCATATCTCCAGGCCGTTGAAGGGATTGGCAACACCAAGAAACAAACCATATGGACTGGGAGCAAAGTTACGCACACCATTATTGAAGCCGTCTTCAAAGCCGTTTTTTGTGATTAGCCTCCAGTCCACGCTGTCTTCGGTCACCAACAGATCGAAGCCGTTCTCAAGTCTCGTGAAGGCGTGTAGCAAAGATGACGTGCGAAGCTTAATGCTCCAGTCCCAGGTGCCAAGGTACAGCCTTCCATCCTGCTCTGCCATCCGCCAGAAGTGCCCGTTGAATCGATTGCCCGCGCCTTGCGGCAGGCCGCTCAAGGGTTCCTTGTAGCCCCCTGGAGTAAGCCGGGGAGCGCCAATCAATAAGTCCCAGGAATCATCCGGATGAATCCGAATAAGCTCCACAGACGCTAACAATCCGCCCTGGTTGGTTCCCACATACAGACTTCCCTTGAAGGGAAGCATACTCAAGACATTCTTGCTCGGTCGGCCTCGCTTGAAGCCCCCTTCAGTCACGACCGTGACGAACTCGTATGGAAGCTCTCCGGTAGCGTCGGTTCTTACCACCTGGTAGCCTTTTTGATTTTCCAGTCCGAGGTATAACATGTCGTTAAATATCGCCATGTCCCAAACCAGCATACCCGGAGGTGAAATCTGCCTGAAACTGTTGTTTCCCTCAGCCGGATTGGATGACTCAAGTACGACGCCTACACCTCGGTAATCACTTGCGGAAATGTAAAAGCGGCCCTTATACTCTCCTAACGCTCGGAATCCGCGATCAACGACGACAGGCGACGATGTCGCCACCTGTATTGGGAGGTCGTACAGAAACGTGCCCGGGTCTTGAGGAACTGGAACGAAATTTACGCCATCCACTGATCTCAGAATTTGCGGAGGAGGAAGGTCGTTGCCGTTGAACGATCGGGAGGTAACACCGGCGACATATAGCGCCTCCGTCTGGTCTGGCTCTGTGAACACCATCATGCTGCGGAATCCTATGTCTCGCGCAATAAATTTGCCAGGGAAATCACGCAAGGGAATCTCCGGGGACTGGAACACGCGCTCCCACACCTTGGTAATGGGTTCATAGCGCCAGATTTCAGCTTGAAGCGGCAGCGACTGAGGCGTGGGTGCGCAGACTAGATCGTCATTGATCGGCTCGAAAAGCTCTGACCCGGTCGCTCTATCAACAGTCGCTGCGGTTACACACCCGATGTCGCGCCCTGTTCCCACGTATAGAAATCCGTTCCACCACTGCATCGACCATGGAAAGTCGTTATGCGAGCTGCCAAACCCGTTTCCAAGCGCGCCTTCTTCATCTCCTACGAGTTGTTCAAACTCGATTCCGAACGCTTGCGGCACTTCTGGCGCGGAATCTATGAGCCACTTCAGCAGCAACAAGTGCCATGGCTTGAGATCGAGGCTCAATTCGTCTGGAAGGCCGATAATTAGCTCTTCATCTGTTATTTCGTTGAGTCCCTTGTCTGCTGCACATGCCAGGCTTGCGACGATAACGAAAATAGCGATTACTAGGGATACTCTGAACAAGTCTGGGCATAGTAGCATAGAGAATAGCACTGTGTTCGGGGAGATAATTGATGGACCAGCCAACATTTGCGGACTTGGAATACGAGAGCAAGAAGCGCAAGACCCGCCGGGAGATATTCCTGGAGCGCATGGATGCTCTGATCCCGTGGGAACAGATGGAAGAGCGCATCCGTCCGTTCTATCCCAAGGCGGGCCGAGGCCGTCGACCATATGAGTTGTCGGCGATGGTGCGGATACACTGCGTGCAGTTGTTCTACAACTTGAGCGATCCTGGTATGGAGGACATGCTCTACGAGGTCGAGTCGGTGAGATGGTTCGTAGGGTTGAAGCTGTCGGGCCCGCTGCCGGACGAGACGACGATTCTGAACTTCCGCCATCTGCTGGAAGAGCATGAGTTGGGGCAGAGTCTGTTCGAGGAGATAAACCGTCATCTGGAGTCCCAGGGACTGCGGCTTCGGGAGGGGACGATCGTGGACGCGAGCATCATAGAGGCGCCGTCATCGACGAAGAATCGTGCGGGTGAGCGAGACCCTGAGATGCACCAGACGAAGAAGGGGAACGAGTGGCGCTTCGGGATGAAAGTACACGTAGGCGCTGACGCTGAGACGGGAGTGGTACACAGCATGACTACGACGCCAGCTAACGTGCATGATGTGACAGAAGCGCACCGATTGCTGCACGGTGGAGAGAAACGAGTGTGGGGGGATGCGGGGTATCAGGGAGTGGACAAGCGGTTGGAGAATCGAGAGTTGGATGTGGAGTGGCGAGTGGCGATGAGGCCCGGCCGGCGACGGCACCTGGAGCCTGGCAGCCACGAGGCGTTGGCGGAGAAGCGCAAAGCGTCGGTCAGAGCGAAAGTGGAGCATCCGTTCCTGTACGTGAAGCGGCGCTTTGGCTACGCCAAGGTGCGCTACCGAGGGTTGGCTAAGAACGCGCAACGGCTGGCATTGCTACTGGGGCTGGCCAACTTGATGACGGCAGAGCGCCGTCTGGCGGCATGAGAGGGGCGCAGTGAGCAAATCACGGCCGGGGAGCCGCGATGGCTCCGAAAAGCCGCTTCGAGGCCACAACAGACACGGTCTGAACGCCTCAACCACGACCTGGAACGTCACAAAGATGCCTGAACATCTCCAAAGAACGGAACCACTCTGCCCATCCACGCTTGCGCCGAGTTGTTCAGAGGTTCCCTAGAATAAACAACCTTGTCAGTCTTAGTTGTAGGTTGAGCTTCCTCACACCGCGCTCCTCTTTCTTAGCTTCAACCAGCTCAAATTGCGAGAACTCGATGGTTCCGGTTACAAGCAAAAATCTTCCATTGACGAGGTTACAGGTTTCTCTGTAATATGTCAAGTAGCAATTTATAGTGATAGGCATTTACGCCTGTAAATACGCCTAAAACTCCTCAGAAAATTAATGACTGGATAGCCTCATAACTGTCGTTTTCTTCAAGGCATCGACCCGAATCTGTTGGCCTGTGTCTGCATTTAATAGCAACCAATGCGCAATGAATTACAATAGAAAGGCTGTTTGACTAATTAAGGAACCAATATAGCGGCGTTCGTGTCTGTGTATCCATACATCAAGGGGACGGGGCATTTTGAATAGCCATAATCAGAACGAACAAGGCTATCGGTATCACTATCATCCACAGTATCCTGCGTGGGGAAAATTTCATATTTCTTTCCACAAGTAGAGCCGGGCAGTCTTTGTCTTTAGGCCAGAGTCGAATTAGTATTGTAGCGTATTAATTGGGAGAGGCAATTTAAGAGATGGGATATAGACTTGTTGCCCTGGATATTGACGGCACCATACGCAGTACCGAACATCCGCTGTCAAGCCGGACTCGTCGAACCATCGCCAGGGTAATGGATGCAGGCGTAGTTGTCACACTGGCGACTGGCAGAATGTTCCAGTCTGCGGTGCAGTCGACCTCTGAACTCAACATCAGGTCACCAATCGTATCTTTCCAGGGAGCGCATGTAGCAGATCCAACGACCGGAGAGGTTCTCTGGCATATGCCGCTGACCGTGGAAATGGCTTCAATGGCGTTGGATGAGCTGGATTCGTGGGGAATGCAGGTGCTCGCCTATCATGGCGACCAGGTATACGTGAACGATATGACCACTTGGGTCGAAAGCTATGGGCAGCGCAATCGCGTGACCATAAACGTGGTGGATGACCTCAAAGGATTCGCTGTCAACGAGTTCACACGGCTTGTCGTCGTGGGTGATGAGGACAAGATACACAGGCTTGAGACCAATCTGAATTCTGATTTCCAGTCGCAGTTGCATGTGACGAGATCGCTACCTCATTTCTGCGAGATATTGCATCCCGATGGGGGCAAAGACAAGGCGTTGGCCTGGCTGTGCAACTATCTGGGGATTCGACAGGACGAGGTAATCGCGTTCGGCAACGGCTACAACGATGTCCACATGCTAAGCTGGGCTGGCCTCGGCGTAGCCATAGGCGGTGCAGTTCCAGAGGTATTGGATGTATCCGATAGGGTCGCGCCGCCTATCGAGGAGGATGGGGCCGCTCAGGTAATAGAAAATCTGCTCGACCAAGGGCTAATCGGCTGACATTATCCGCTCCAAAGTGAAGGAGAAATCCCGTTGAATACACCAGCCAGACCGCCAACGATCGTCGTGCTCGGCGGAATTAACATGGACCTGATAGCAGTCGCTCCGAGGCTCCCGACATCGGGCGAAACCGTCGTCGGAGAGAGCTTTTACACTGCTCCGGGCGGGAAAGGGGCAAATCAGGCCGTTGCCGCCGCTAAACTTGGCGCGAATGTAAGGATGGTCGGGCGGGTAGGCAAGGACAGCTTCGGCCCGACGCTTCTGGACGACCTCCGAGGTTACGACATTGATGTGAGTGGTGTTGCCGAGGACTCGGAGAATGCCTCCGGTGTTGCCATGATTCTGCTCGACGCCCAACGGCAGAACCATATCGTCGCCGTATACGGAGCGAATGCCGCTTGCGACACAACTCAGTCTGATGCTGTGATGGTGGCCTTGAATGGCGCGGACGCTCTGTTATTGCAGCTAGAAATACCCGTAGAGGTTTCGCTAGTTGCCGCGAAGTACGCCAAAGAGCTTGGTGTGAAGGTGATTTGGGACCCGGCGCCGGCCCTTGAGATGCCGCCTGCCGCCTTCACCTTGGCAGACGTACTGACGCCTAACCAGGTGGAGGCTGCGTTACTTACAGGCACTGAGGTTATAGATGTCGAGTCGGCGAGAAGCGCAGCCGGGGCGCTCCTTGGCAGGGGCACCCCGGTGGTCGCGGTCAAGATGGGAGAACTAGGCGTATATTATGCATCCGCTTTTGAGAGTGGATACATTCCACCCTATGATGTCGAAGTCGTAGACACTGTGGCGGCGGGCGACGCCTTCGGCGCGGCGCTCGCTGTGGCACTCGTTGAAGGCAAGTCCTTGCACGATGCGATGCGATACGGCGCTGCCGCAGGCGCGTTGGCCGTTACCAGACCCGGCGCTCAAGAAGCGATGCCCGCTCGCCACGATGTAGAAACCATGATTGCTGAGACGCTCTAGAGCGACGTTGGTATCGGCTACTTGCGTCCTCGGCCTTTTCCAGATGAGGCGTCCTTACCAGGCCGGTCATTTTTCCCTCTATCTTTATCCTCGTCGTTGTTGTCGCCGTCATCATCCCCAGACGCGAGGTCTCTGCTTCTCTCGCGCCGACCTTTTCCTGAGTCTGAGTTATCAACGTTAGTGTTCGAGTCGCTGGAAATTCTTGCCCTGGCTATCCGCAAGCGCTTTTCCAACTGGTCGATAACTCTATCGACCTGCTTCTCCAGTCTACTTACGATGGCGCGATTGCCGCTGTTTTTGGCGCGTTCAATGAGATTCGTGAGCCGATCGGTGACGTGAGACGCTGGCTGAAAGCCACGAACTTCAAGGTTGTGAGTTCCTTTGCCGCCTCTGCGGGTTACCAGCACAACGTCGTCGCCGTCACCGAGGTCGTCGGGCGCGTTGTTCAACTCGATCTCATTGTCGTCACCGTCAACGAGTCGCAGCTTGCCCTTCACCTTGGATTTGACAACCCCGCGCACGTGCGAGCGAGTGGCTCTCCCTGGAATGACCATTATTTTCAACACGATTCTTGAGGATGATCCCAAATACGCGTCCGTGGAAGTCGCCGACTTTGGCGCGTGCTTGAACAGAATAGCTACTCTGTCGTCGCCGCCAATATCGGCGAGGGTAATAGCGCCATGTGGCGGGGCAAAGATGACCGTTTCGTCGGTAATCAGCCCGCTAACGTAGCCGTATTTCGTGCTAATCGTGATGGTATAAGCGTCTGGCTCTATTGTTGGTGGACTACTGGTGGCCGTATCCGTGTCAATAGATGTCGCGGTGCTCGTTGACATCACGACATTGCCAGTAATGCCTCGCCGCTTTAGCTGACCGGGTGGCGGGTCAGAAGGAGATGCCTCCGCGACTTCGCCCTGCCACCAATCTGCCAGTTTGGGCAGAGGCAGACCTACGACGGATACCAATAATAAGACTGCAATGAGTACCTTTGCCGACGCTAAAACGGCGGCGTACTTTCCTTTCTTCAACATCTTCCTCCTCTTATTATTAAATTGTCCTCTTGGCTAGCCGCCCGACTCTGGCAGATAGAACACCGTGAGTATGACGAACTCTTCCTCGCCTCCGACTACGCTGGCAACGATCTCTATGATGTTTGGGCCTTCTTCAAGCTCGACTTGAGCCTCGAAGCTGCCGGACTCATCCACGTCAACTAGATCGTCGTTTACGCTGACCACCGCATCCACGCGAGTCAGACCTGAAATCACGGTCATCGCTACTTCAACGAAGCTAGGGTCCTCTTCCGGTGAGACGACTTCTAGGAAAAGCTGTTCGCCAAGCGGGTCTGAAGCAGCTTCCGTGGATTCCGATTCATCTTCATTAACATCTTCTTCATCGCTGTCATCGGCGTCATCACCTGCCAAAGCTTCGTCATTGTCTTCGTCGCTATCGACATCCTCGTCGTCTTTGTCGTGCTCGTCATCAGTTCTGGCTACGTCAGCTGTTTTCTCTGGCTTTTCTGCGAATGGTTGTTCAGCGCCACTTTCGCCTATAACTGGCTTGAGGATGTACTTCACCTCGTGGTTCGAATTTCCCGCCGCTACAACCGTGATATCGAAGACGAAGGAGGTAATCGAATCCTGCTGTACTACAAAAGGCTTAACTATTTGAAGCCTTTCGCTGGGTAGCTTGACGGGAGTTGTCGCACCTGACAGAAGCTCGCCGTAGACATCATCAACGTGGATGAACACCTTGCTATACCGGCCTGCGGGAATCCGCGCCATTATCAGCTCTTCGGCAGCGTCGCCCGTAAGACCAACCAGATCAATCCTGTTGTGGTCATCTGGGATTCTAAGCTCGTGCCAGCCTTCTTGCCTGTTTCCTCTCTGCATCCCCACTCGGTCTATCGTCACCCAGAGGTGAGCGAAATCGGCGATGGCGTTCTGCTCGTCGCTTATTAGCAGGCGGAAATTCGCTTCTTCAGACCGTCGTACAGGTGAATCGCCCAGACGGGAAAGCACTTTTTCGACCTGCTTGACAGTGGGCGCGTCGAGGGTAACTGTCGCGCCAAGGGTAACGCCGCCTGATCCGCCATCTTGGGTGGATGGCAGAGTGCTTTCAGGCTGCACAGCAGGGGGCACGTCAAGGGTGACAGTTGCGTCAATCTCGCAGCCAAGCAGCACAGCGGCTGCGACCAGGGATAGGCATATGAGCATTATTTTGGTCAGCATTAGCCGCTTCCTCACTCTGACATCTGGGTTTTCCAAATGGAATCCTGAGCCTGATCGCACCACCTACTGTCACAAGAGGCCATTGCTGACAGGGTTGGCTTTCTATGCACGGATTACGACAACATGCGGTGAGAATACCAAAGACAGGCGCTGGATTCCCGAGGCAAACAGAGTGAAGACGGTGTGAGGAGGGTGTGAGAAGTTCTTTCCTTGCGGGCGGTCACTATTTGTCACCCAAATTTTACATTGGGGAAACCTGGTGTTCCCAGGTCTGTTCGCTCTATGCGCTTAGTATCAGGAGTATGGACTACGACAATCCATGATTCTTAAATACATTAATGGAATGGCTTTCAGTCGGATATTAAAAGGTTATGCAAGCAATACACGTTACAGTCGAAGTTAACCCCCGCGACATACCGTCCCTGGTGTGCACTGACTACACAAGTAGCAGCGCAGGTGACAGATATACAGCCGCCATCGCTGAAGCTGTTGCTGAAAACCTGGGTGTCCAGGAATTCCTGGGTAGGCCAGACAAAATTGACGAACTCAGGCGTTGCCTCTGGAACAAGGACCCTGGTATTTGATACGCCTACGGCAGACATTTGACTCGATCACGCCTGCCGTGCCGAATTATTAACCCTTAGCCAATGTACACTCGTTAGGCCGCCGCAGGACTGACACCTTGAACGTATAGGAGCGCCAACAACTCCTCATTTATTCGCTTCACGATTCCTGGGCCGCGATAGATCAAAGCCGTTAATACTTGCACTGAAGTTGCTCCAGCCAGCAACGCCATTAGAGCGTCCTCGCCCGTAAATATTCCACCACAAGCGTTGATCGCTGCTCTATCGCCAGCCTCAGCTTTTACGTCTGCAACCATTCTTATCGTGTCAGGGAAAATTACCTTTCCGCTGATTCCTCCTGAACCGACCGCCAGACGAGAATCCATCGCAGGCCAGGTGTTTGAGACTGTGAGAGCCTCAACGCCTTGCTCGACGCACACCCTTACCAGACTCAAGACCTGCTCTCTCGCGCTGTTTGAGGACGAGGACGAAATTTCGTCGAAAGGATATGGGGGCAGCTTTACAAAAAGAGGCCTTCTTCTTTCGTCGTTTAACTTGCCTAGCAAGTCGGCCAGTGCGACTGGCTCCTGGAACACACGTAGTCCAAGCGTGTTAGGTGAACTGATGTTGATTTCGATTGCGTTCGCAAGCGGTTCCATTCTGCGGTGGCAGGCAACGATCTCATCCTGCGTAATCCCTGATACACTGACGACAACGGGCGTGTCGCCACCGGTATCATAGCTTTGTTCCAGTCGTCGCGCCGCAAACTCCAGTCCGTGATTAGGGAAACCCAGCGAGTTGATCAAGGACTCGTCTTGCGTGTATCTGATAATGCGCGGGCTGGGATTGCCAGGACGTGGCAATAAGGTAACCGTTCCACCGCTGACGTACCCAAACCCTAGCGCTGACAGGGATGGCAAGAACTCGCAGTTTTTGTCATATCCGGCTGCCAGCCCAACGGGATTTTCGAGCTTCATGCCAGCCAGGTTTACTTCCAATCTTGGGTTTTGCACCCGGAACACAGTAGATAAACCACGCCAGATTGGTTCCTGCTTCAGTGCGAAACCGGTCAAACTCTGTGCAATCTCAGGCGGAATAGCGAATAGTAATCGCTTGGCAATCAGGCTATATGTGTCTGGATTCAGAATAAGCATATTTGGTATCTAGGCCTCCATTCGGTTATCGTAACCGCGTCTGTATTTTCATAACGATTATACCAAGCATCGAACTGAAATTCTCCGTCCATTATCCCTCTTCAAGCCGTGGTTACACCCTTCCAAGGGATGTGACGTATAATAGTAGTATTACGAATATACGGGGTGTTTCTCCGTCGATTAATGGTTGCAATGCAGGAATGAGACATGGACATAGTTTTCGACAAGGGCAGCGTGGAACGACCCAGAGGACACGCCTTGCTTTACTTCCGAAATTCGGCGGATCCCGAGGAGTTGTGGGCCACATATCTTTTGGTTTTGCCCATTTTGGTTGATGTTTCCAAGTATGTGCCTCCTTTCCTCATGAATCAGATGGGTGAGTTTGGGCCAAAAGACTTGTCGGCGTTTGCGTTTCCCCCTGCTCCAGAGAAGATCGCGGATTATGCCTACCTTGAAAAGCTGGCGAATGCGCGGGAAGATGACATCCTTTTAGGCGGAAGTATCAATCCGTCAGATGTTGCCTCTGCCATGATGATTGTGAATGAAGCGGTGCAGAAATACGCCGAGCTATGTTCCGAAGTGATGCCGACTGAACAATCACAGGAGGCGATTCCTGCTGGCGAAGCCGAGGGGGAGGGTCTAGGGATTAACGAAGTTCTCTATGGCCTGATGAGCGACGGTGACAAGCTGAGCGAACTGACCAAACTCGTCGGACGGCTCAGATTTGCCGTTGAAGGCGGTGAGGAAGCTCTAGCGAAAGAGGCAGAGGTTGATATTATCACGCTGGCAAGACTTCTCCCGGAGAGCAATCAGATTTCACGGCTCATTGAAGTGGCGAAAGCCAGCGGCGCCCGCGACGCAAGGCTGGCAGACCTCTATCTGCAAAGGTGCTTCTATCTACTTCGAGAAGAATACGTCAAGCTTGGCGAGGTGGAGGCAGAAATCAGAGAGTTGGAGGTCGATGAGTAGGGCCTGATTCAGTCCGAACCACCCTCTTCCTGTTTGATTGCGGCTTTCAGGTGAGTCAGCGTAACGTTGCCGCCACTCATCACCAACACCACCTTTTTACCTTGCAGCTTCTCTTTTATCTTGACCGCGCCCGCTAGAGACGCGGCCCCTGCATGCTCTGTCAGGTTATGCGTATTTTCCAGATGGAGCACTATGGCGCTGTTAAGCTCCTCCTCGCTTACGAGAATAAAGTCGTCGAGTAGCTCACGCATGATGCTCAGGGTCAACTCGAAACCAATCCTCGTGCCCAGTCCCTCAGCCACCGTGTTCATCTCGGCTTCAACGACGCGACCCTCTTTCCACGACAGGTAAGCCGCAGGAGCGTTGGCGGCCTGCACTCCAATCACTTTTATTTCAGGATTGACGCTTTTCGCCGCTATGCACACCCCACTTGCTCCACTGCCTCCGCCAACCGGAACGAAGATTACATCCACATCCGGCAAGTCTTCGACTATCTCAAGCCCATACGTGCCGACACCTGCTATCAGTGCTGGATCATTCGCGGAGTGGATATATTTGTAGCCTTCTTCTCTTGAGGCTCGCTCTACGTATTTTCGCGACTCGTCGAAGTCCCTGCCATAGAAAACGATGTCCGCGCCGAGGTTACGAATGGACTCCACCTTGCCTGGATTAGCTCCTTCCGGCACCACTATGATAGCTCTAACTCCAAAGACACTCGCTGCGTATGCGATGGACTGTCCGTGATTGCCTGTGGAGGCGGTAATCACACCCTGCGCTTTCTCCGCATCAGAAAGTTGAGAGATCAAATTGATTCCGCCTCGCATCTTGAATGCGCCCAGCCTCTGATGATTTTCGTGCTTCACATAGACTTCGGCGTTCAGGAGTTTGTCCAGTGACAGATAGTGATGAAGCGGTGTGCGAGCAACATAAGAAGCTATTCTCTGCCTGGCCTTTGTAATGTCATGAAGCGTTGGTCTTTCGGTCAAATCAAATTCTCCTTGGGCAGTGTGATGTGGAGAAACCTGCGAATCCCATTACTCTTAAGGATACGCCTTCATTGCGATATAGGAAAGTTGCCAGAATCGGAAAAACCCGAACTCGATTCACCATGCCGACAGCCGTTTCGTTTGTTTCCCCAGGAGGCAACCCGCGAGTTTTCCGCAAGCAGTCGTTAGCGAGGCCGAATTAGTATGGCTACGACGAGGTTTTTCTAACGTTTGTCACCTTTCATTCGCCTCCTGTCACGGAAACATCGCCTATTGTAAACATCGCTTCCTCCCGTTTGTTCACCTTGCGAAATTAGATTGGATATAACGGGTCTCTACAAGTTGGCGAACCGCGTCACTTTGATGCGGCTGTTGTGAGCACTGAGGAGACCGACGAGTCTAGCTGAATTTACTCAAAGCGGCTTCTATTGGGTTGAAAGTCAGATGAGACTTCGTTCTCATTTCCGACGAGGCATAGCTGAAGATCAAGGTTGTCAGCTTTCGGCGGAGCTTGGAACGAAGCCTGTATTCAGGCTCGAAGCAAATTCCTCATTCGTCTTAGCAGAACATGGGTCAGCCCTGAATCCGCAAAGCACAGTCGATAGCCAAGGGGAAAGTCAAATATGTTCTCCCAAAAATTACCCAATCTTCTGACTCCCATGAACTTGGGCAGAGCGTTTTCGCGCGCGGCCCTTGTTGCCGTTTTGGGCTTGACGTTTCTCGCTGCCGGTGAGTTGTCCAGAGGCGGCCTGCCTATGGCAGTTGAGGCTTCGCCACCCTATGAGCCCGCGTACCAGGAGCCTGCGGCGATGCTGCCAAGCCTTGGAGATGTCGAGCTTGGCGTCAATGACTTTATCAAGTCAGCGCCGCAAGGATTTGGCGACGCTCAGAACAGCGTTATCTGGGCCATGCAATGGTGGAACGACAAGCTATACGTAGGCACCAACCGCTCCTGGGTGTGCTGGTCTTTCGCGTCCATAGTTGAAGCATTTCCATTTCTTGGCTACCTGTATCCACCAAGAGACCCTGATATTCAGTGTACCGATGACCCTACCGACCTACCTTTGCAAGGAGAAATCTGGGCCTGGGACCCTGAGTTTGACGAGTGGGAACGTGTATTCCAATCGCCTCAGGACGTACCAATCCCCGGCACCGACAAATTTGTTGCGCGAGACATTGGCTTCCGTTCCATGGCTGTGTTCACTGAATCGGATGGCACCGAGGCCCTCTATGTCGCTGGAACCAACTCCAAACCCTTCTTTGGCGATGTTCCTCCGCCGAGGATTCTAAGAGCGTCTAACAAAACCATTATTGGAACAGAAAGCGAGAGCAGATGATGGCACAACCTATGGCCAAGAAAGCCTCATGTATGTCTGCCCTGCGCTCATATCGAACCCGTAAGCGTCGGAACTGATGAAGCCAACTCAGGCTTCTCTCAACCACCCATCTATGCACACCCAACCCGCTGCCATGCGGCTCACCTCGCTTGGCCAGCAGCGGCCAGATATGTCGCTTCTTCAACTCCTTGCGAACAGGCTCAGAGTCATACCCTCTGTCTCCCTGCGCCTGAAGAGGACGCTTGCGAGGCCTGCCTCGCTTGCCCTTGACAGCAGGTATGGCATCCACCAACTCAAGGGCTTGGGTGACATCGTGAGCGTTCGCGCCAGTCAACCTGACCGCCAGTGGAATGCCCTGGGCATCGGTTATGATATGATGCTTGCTACCCGCCTTCGCCCTGTCCGTGGGGTTGGGGCCTGTTTTCTGCCCCCAAAAACTGCTCGCACTGAAGCACTGTCCAGCACTGCGCGAGTCCAGTCTATGCGCTCAGCTGCTTGCAGGCGCTCAAGGCATACCAAGTGGATGCGCTCCCAGACTCCCGACTGGTGCCAATCTCTGAGGCGCCTCCAGCAGGTCATCCCACTGCCACAGTCCATCTCCTTGGGTAGGTCTTCCCAGCCAATGCCTGTCTTTAGCACGAACAGTATCCCACTTAGGACCTGTCTGTCAGGTATCCTGGGCCTTCCTCCTTTCGGCTTCGGTGGTTGTGGCGGCAGTAAAGGTTGCACCAGTTCCCAGAATTCATCGCTTACAAGGGGCTTAGACATTAGGTCATCCTCCTCCAGAGAATGTCCAGATTCTAACCCCTTTTATTAGGTTTTGTTAGACGCTCTAAGGACAACGGACGGATTGAACTTCACTCCCATACCCCAGGACCCCGGCACTTTCATGGGCGGCCTCAACAAGGGCAGCTTCAGGTCACTGACGACCTATAACGGAAAGCTCTACGTACTGCACGGCTCCGTCCAAGGCAACGGGAAGATAATTGAGTCGGCGAATCCGTCGGATGGCAATGACGCCTGGCGTCTGGTCAGCCCTGACGACCCCGAGCTTCGAGGCTTCGAGATGGAGGTGTTCAATGGACAGCTCTACGTCGGCGCGATGGACGTTCTGAACGCCTATTCAGTTGTGCGGACAGACGCGACAGGCGAGCCGCCATATACCTTCACTCCGGTGGTAACCGATGGCGCGTATCTGGCTGACAGGCCGAGCAGGACCGTCGTCAGCATGCATATCTTCAATGATGCGCTCTATGTTGGCACTGACGACCCCGCCGAGATAATTCGAATCAAGGCTGACGATAGCTGGGACCTGATAGTTGGGACACCACGCGAGACCCCTGATGGCTGGAAGTATCCCTTGAGTGGCCTTGATGAGGGGTTCAACTTTGCCCTCAATCAGCATATCTGGCGTATGCAGAGCCAGGATGGTGTCTTGTATGTCGGAACGTTTGACGATTCTACTTCCCAGAGGCTATGCCCTGACAGGAACGAGATTCTCAGCCCTTTCATGGGCTTTGACCTCTACAAGTCAACGGACGGCATACATTTCTCCGCTATAACCATTGACGGATTCGGAGACCCGTTCGACTTCGGCCTGCGAAACTTCCAATCGACACCACATGGCCTGTTCACGGGCACGGCCAATACTTACTTCGGCGCGAATATCTTCAGGTCGGCCAGCGGACTAGGCAACGGCGATCAGCTAGACCCGCCCGGCACGGCTCTGGCGACTGCGCACCCCGACGGCAACATTATTACCTGGACGGCTCCAGTTGGAGCGACACAATTCCGCGTCTTCCGCTCTGAGTTTACGACAATCAAGCTGGGAATTCCTGGCGGAATAACGCCGCCCTCGATTCCAGGCACCGGATGCGACCTGAACGGCGAACCGGAAACCTTCCCGCCCATACTGGTGAATCTAGTTGAGCAGCTTGTTCAAGACCCGGCGTTCCTGAGTCTGCTCCTTGAGCACGACCTGTTCGTGAGCGAGCTTGTGAACAGTGGGCTGCTGCTTGAAATCTTCGCCCTTGACCCCGCACCCGTAGCCGAGCTTATCAAGAGCACGCTGCTTCAAGAACCCCGCACTCCTGAACGAAATCCTTCAGAACGAGCTAGTCGCCGCTGTGATGGCCCAGATGGGACTCACCTTGCTCGACTTTTTCTTCAACCCCGAATTATTGACGCAATTTATCCAGACCATGATAGTGCAGTACCCGCAATTTGCGAACGAACTGCTGCACGACGAGATATTCCTGAGCGCGCTGCTTCAGAGCGATCTGCTTTTTGCTGCCGCCGTTCAGTATTCTGAGTTGATTGCGGAGTTCGTCCTGACAGAGCTGCTAACGAATGAAACGCTTCTGGCGGAGCTGCTTCAGAGCGAAGAATTCCTGCAGATATTGATTGACGCCGGACTCATTCCAGAGGGAAGCCTTATAGGTGACCTGGGCGGCAGCTTCCTGTTCCGGCTGTCCGGCAGCGTTGAGGTTCCCGATCTGCATTCTGAGATAGGCTCCACCGCAGAGACGTTGTTCGTCGACACGACAGCCGTGCCAGGAATCAAGTACAGCTATTATGTTGTGGCACAAGACGATTCGGGCGCAGAGTCGGGAAAATCCAACCTGATCTCGTTCCCCTTGCAAGGCCCGGAGGATACGTTCTCCAGCTTGAGTGTCACGACTGCCATCGTTGGTGTCGAGATACCCGGTTTGGGCCGCCATTATGCCCTTTTTGAGGGTCAGATGGCAGTTCACGGCATCGTTGGCCCTGAAGGACAGACCGGAGATTCGGATGAGGATGGACTCGACGACATCCAGACCGAGATCGTCTCCATGGAACTGACTGGCACGCATCCGATACTGGGCGACATGACCCTAAGACTGCGAGATGCCAGCAAGTCGCCGTTCGAGCGTTCTGTCGGCATGATCGAAGAGATAGTGAACCCTGTGACGGGCCGCCTTGATCTGCCTCCATACGCCCCAGAGGGCGCTGCGAGCAGCTTCATCGACGCATTCTTCGAGGTTGAGGTTCCCAGGTTGGGAATGACCTTGCACAATGTCACCCCGGTTCGGATCGAGAGCCTGATTACACATCAACCGCCCGGCAACGGCGAAACGCACGTAGCGGCTTCTGGGGAGATTCCTCTCTTCAACGAAAATTCGCTGCCAATCGGAGCAAGCATCGTCTTCTCTGGGCATCTGTTTGCGCCGGTTCCTCAAGCAGTCGTCAACGAATCTGCGGAGCTTGTCGATATCGACACCAGCTTCGACCCTGACGATGACCGGGGCGCGGCAGGTGTGTTCACCATGAGTTCCACGTTTACGAATACGTCTGAGGACTTCATAATAGACCCCTCCTTCGAGATAACCACCCTCACTGGGCAGACCTGCGTGCTGTTCGATGACGCAGTGTGCGGAGAGCAGGGTTCCAGGTTCCTGTGGACGTTGAACAACCGTATTCTGGAGCCGGGAGAGTCGTTCTCGTTCGACTTTGGGATAGCCCTCGACGAAAAGGCCCCGTTCGAGTTCTTTGTTGACGTGATTGGGCGCACGCTGCTAGTGGTTCAACGTTTTTGTATTGATGGGTAGAGTGACTTTAGCTTGATGCGCGCATCCTCGGTAGTGAAGCGCCAATCCACTCGTATCACATCCCGGTTGCGTTGATTCTGCCAAGCATTGACCTCGCCGCGCAGGATGTCTTGATTGGCAATCCGTCGGTCCAGGCACTGTCGAGCCAGCACACCGATCTCTATCTCCGCCATATTCAACCAACTCCCGTGTTTGGGAGTGTAGTGTATCTCCAGTCGCTCAGCTATACGCCTCGCCTCAGCAGGCTCGAATGCCTCGTATAGCGAGGACAGCTTGTGAGTGTTGAGATTGTCCATTACCAGCACGATCCGGTCTCTGTCAGGGTAGTCCTCGTCGACCAGTTTCTTTATCACATGCGCCCAGTCCACCTTCGTGCGACGCTCTCTGACCTCGACTCGGCGCCATCCGTCCAACGGTGCAAACAGCATGAACAGGCTGCTCACTCCATTGCGCTCGTATTCGTAGTCGTATGCCGCCGATAAGCCGGGCGCTGCGGGACGCGGCACTCGCGTCTCCTTGACTTGCTGTTTGCTCGTCTCATCCATGCACACCAGAACCTCATTCCCATCGTACGGCCGTTGGTAGACCTCCAGTACGTCTTCCATCACGTCTTCCATCGCGCACACAAACTCCGCGCTCTGACCGGGCGGGATGCACCAACTCTGCTTCAGCCACGGCTTCAGTTCGTTTTTTTTTAAGCGCCTGGCGAACCGTCTCGGTGCTAATGGTCCCGACTATCTCACACTCGACCAACTGGTCAGCCAACAGCTTCAGGGTCCAACTGGCACGCCCCTCCGGCGGTTCCCCGCAGGCCATCGCTATCAACCGTGCTTCACCTTCGCCGTCCAGTCTCTTTTGACGCCGACGCAGTTGCTTTTTGCGATTCAGCGCAGACTCGACCCCCTCCTCCACACAGCGCTTGCGTATTCGCTCGACCGTTGACTGTCCCACACCGAGCGCGCTGGTGATGTCCGCGTCCTTCATTCCCCCGTCCGAGCGTGACTCATCGCTCATCAGCAGAATGCGCGCATGGGTCTGTTTGTACGCCGCAGCCCGACCGCGTGAGACCAAGGCGTTGAGTTCCTGTTGTTCGTCGGTAGTCAGTCTGATACGGTACTTCTTGGTAGACATCATGGTTCCTCCTCGGTTCAACGTTACGATTGAACCCCCAAGAGGAACAATGACTATCATGGGATTCATTTCAATGATGTTGGACCACTAGGGGCGGCAGGCACATGGGAAATGGTCTATCGTTCGCCCGCAGACGTTCCGATACCAGACACGGACCCAGTCAAGTTCACGGCGCGCGACATCGGCTATCGTGCGATGGAAGTCTTTACAGAGCCTGATGGCACCGAAGCCCTGTATGTGGGCGGCACAAATTCCAAAGGCGTTTATGGCGACGTTCCTCCTCCTCGCATACTCAGAAGCACGGACGGGGTTAACTTCGAGCCTATACCTCAAGACCCGCAAACGTTCATGGGCAGCTTGCCTAAATCTGGGTTCAGGTCGATGGTGGCGCACAACGGCAAGCTGTACGCGATTCACAGCATAACCCAGGGGAACGGGGCCGTCATAGCCTCAGCAGACCCCGCTAGTGGCAACAACGCCTGGTCGACTGTGACACCGGGGACGGTAGACAACCCAGTGATGAAAGCGTATCAGCTCAAGTCATTCAATGATTTCCTCTACATCGGAACCATCGACACCAGGAATGGCTACTCCATTTTCAAGACAGACGGTGAGGGTGACTCGCTCACCTTCACTACCATAATTGAAGACGGAGCCTATCTTCCAGAGCCAAGCATATTCCCTCTGAGCGCGACAGTGTTCAATGGCAGTCTGTACATGGGTACTGACAATCCCGCTGAAATAGTTCGCATCAATCCCGATGATAGCTGGGACCTTATAGTTGGCACTCCACGCCAGCTTCCAGACGGAAGCTGGAAGTACCCGCTCAGTGGCATGAACGAGGGGTTCAACAACTCCCTGAACGAGCATATCTGGAGGATGGATGCCGACGACAGCGCGATGTACGTCGGCACATACGACTACTCGACATGGAACCGGACATGCCCTGGCAAAGAAGTGCTCCTTCGTGAGAACATGGGATTCGACCTTTACAAGTCAACAGATGGCGTCCACTTTTCGGCCATAACCATGAACGGATTTGGCGACAAGTTCGAGTTCGGAGTACGCGCCCTTAAGACAACCCCATACGGCGTCTTTGTGGGCAGTGCCAATTTCTACTATGGAACCAACGTACACAGAGGGTATCCTAGCTCTAGAGGCTCGTTCTGGTTGGACCCACCCGGGCGTTTGTGGTCTTGGCCGATTAGTAACCCGACAGAAGGGGTGCTATTAGGCTGGGAGGCGTCTCCCGGAGCAACGACATATCGTGTATTCAGATCAACGTGTGTCGAGATACCACTTCACCTGTTCGACGGCTATATTGGGAAGGATGGTTGCTTCCAGGACTATGAGCCTACCCTGGAGTTGCCTGAGGGGCTTGCGGGCTTCCTGAACCAGATGCCGCGGCCTTTGATTGGAATCGGACTCAAGCCGTTGCCCTTCAAGAAGGGCGAGGTGCCTGGTGTACCAGTTGAAATAGGCACGGCGAGTGACACTTTCTTCTTCGACAATACCGCCGAGCAAAGGGTCAAGTACGCCTACCACGTCATAGCTGAGGATGAAACAGGCGAAATGTTCCCTTCGGAAACATCAAATCTGAGCACTGTCCCGCTGTTGGTGCCGACGATTACCTTTGATTCGCTCAGCGACGTGCTGGCAAACCTCCATGAGCAGGGTAAGTTCAATGATCCAAACGTCGGCAGATTCATAAAACTAATCGTCAAATTCGCTGAATGGCAGACGCGCGGGGGCAGGCTGGGATTTGCGGAGCTAATTATTAACGCGGTGCATAATAAAGTGGCAGGAAGCGATCAACAATTTCTGGAGCCTTTCGCCGCTCGAGAACTTGAGCTACAGCTTTCCAGATTCGCCAAGAGGATTGAATTGGCCCGGAAAGGCGCTCTTACAACGCAAGAGCTTATGAGGTAAGGCAGGTCGTCTGCCTGAGCACACGATAATCAAGGGCATGGGTCGATTTCCAGGCCCGTGCGAAGCTATAATTAGCCTCTGATTTGTAGCCGCATCGTGAGGGCGCGGAGCCATGCGATGCTAAAGCTGAGCCGTTTCAGTCTGATTCCGTTCGGTTAGTCGGACTTGGATTCTCTCGACTTTTTTGCGATCGAGAGAGTACCGCGTGATGACGATGGCAGACGCGATCAGCAATACAGCGGGAAGAATTCCGTACAGTACCGCGATTCGCTGAATGGTAACGTCAGACAGCGCGGCGTCGCCAGCTATAAGTCCCGCGTACCAATCGATGAAAACACCCGTGATGAGAATGGACAGGCCGGCGGCTATCTGCTGGCCGAAGTAGAATATGCCAAAAAATGCGCCTTCGCGTCGCCGACCCGTTGCCAGCTCATCTTCGTCAGCTACATCCGCAATCATGGAAAACGGAATCACCCAGATTATGCTGGCGAAGAAGCCAACGAAAATGTGGCCTGCCAATAGCGCATTGGTATTGCCGACTCCCAGGAGATGCCCTTCTCCAAACAACAGCACTGCGCCAATCATTGCCAGGGATGTCACGGAAGTGGAAACGAAGTACAGCCAGCGCTTCTCCATGACCTTCGAGATTCTTAGCCAGAACACCACGCCGATTAAGGCTCCGCTGTAAAATCCGCCCTGAATCAAGCCTAGAGCGGCGCTGTCAGTGATATCCACGTAGTACGTGAGGAAGTAAATCGAAAGCGTGGCGTTGATTACCACCGCAAGAAAGAACAATGAGAACGATATGAAGAGTGCCCGAAAGCTGCCAATCTTGAATGAAGCCGCCACGCCGGCAAAGAAGCTCTTGAGCGACTGCCCAGCGTCTGTCAGAATCTCGGCATCGCGCACGTAAGAACGCCAGCGCAGTGTGCCCAACGTTGCAACCAGTGCAACCACTGTCATCACGACACCAAAAGTCAGTCCCATCAGAGGATATCCGGAGTAGTTAAGTTTGGGGTCAACTCCAGGGGTGGTGTTCGGAAAGAACACTACGAAAGCCAGTGCGGCGGCAGCTAGTGTGCCCAGGATGGCAAGCCCGCCCCGAACGCCTGCGATAGAGTTGCGCTCGTGATAGTCTTGGCTCAACTCCGCGCCGAGCGCAAGATAGGGAACGGAAAACAGGGATGTCATAGTGCGCACCAACAGGCTGGTTACCAGAAGCCAGGCGGCTAACGCCCAGGTCGGCAGGTCAGGAGGAGGGCTGAACAACGCCCAGAAACTGAGACCCATCAACGACGCCCCAACGAGCATGTAAAGATGGCGACGCCCCAGACGAGAACGTGTGAAATCAGAAATGTGGCCGATGTAGGGATCAATTACGGCGTCCCAAACGAGACCAATAGCGGCAATTATTCCGACCAACGAGGCAGGCAAGCCTACTACTGTGGTGTAGAAAAAAAGCAGGAACAGGCCGAAGACAACCGTCTTTATCGCGTCTGCAACGCCTCCAACGCCATATAGGGCCTTCGTCCTCAGTCCCAGGCGCGGCGTAGTATGAGCGACCGACAGATTCGCGGAGTTTTGAGCAGTCGACATTTTATCGATCAGCCACGCAGCAGAGGAAACATGATTCCTGTCGCCAGCTTTTCATTCGCAAATCCAAAATATTTCTGTTCCCCTTGTGGCTGAAGGCGCAATAAGCGGAAAGTCTGGGCCTGTCATCTGCCGCATGACATCACAGCGAGCGCCATCATAAACTGCCCCGTAGTATTCTAATTGGACCATGCATGACAATACTCTACCAGATATTTCCCAACTCAATGGCTCGATTATCCGGCTGATAGTGGACAAGAGCCGTTCAAAGCGGCATAATTAACGCTCTAGTGTGTTGGTCTTATGTGAAGACGAAGAATCCAAGGACGACTGTGAAGACTGTCACGCTTCTGTTCAAGACTGCGGTCTCGTTTGACGGCTTCAGTTGATGAGTATGAGGATGCCGGGAGGTACACTATGAGAGCCGCCGTACTACTTCGGATGAAGCGACTAAACCCCATTGCTATGTGCCTGATTCTTAGCGTCTCCCTGATGTGGTTCGCTGGAGGCAGCTTTGCGTTGGCCGCTACTGACGTTTCGTCGTCAACAGGTGTGGGGTTAGTGCGACAGTCCAGCCAGGCGCAGCTGTCACCTGATGCCGATGCGCTCACTATGCTGATTGGCATAGGAGACAGCCTGACTCATGGGACTATGGACGCGACGAACAACTATACTAATACGTTGAACGCATATCTGCAAAAAGTGGCTGTGGCCCTGAAGACTGTGATGCCGTTGAGCTTCAGTCAGCCGCTGTTTGATAACAATGGACAGCGCCCGCCGCCCTATATTGTTCCCACTAATCTGGGAGTGGACGGCGCGGACGTATTTACTCTCGAAGGTCTTGAATATCACAAGCGTGTCGGCGCAGACGAGGACGTCGTATCCGAACGTTATCTGGCTGACAAAACTTTCCCAACAGAGTTCAAAGACAAGTCCGACCAGGTTCTATATCCCATCAACTTGTTCGCCCAGCAAGACGTGTCTCAGATCGATTCTGCAGAATGGCTCATTGAGAAAGGCGCACCCGTAATCGGAGTCGACAAGGCTGCGGTAGTGCTCTGGATAGGCAACAACGACTCTAGCCTTGCGGCCCTTGGCTTGGGGGGATCAAAGCCTTTATACTTCTCCATCCCGCTAGACATCGTGAAAAAGGAACTCAAGTTTCTTTTAAGGCTGCTTATATCCTTTGGGCTATTCACGGAAAACATATCGCTCGAACCCTACTCTCAGGCATCCATCGAGCGCAATCTGACCGATCTGTCGCACTTCGACGCGCAATATAAGCGGGTAGTAGACCGATTGGAGGCCGCAAGCGCCAGGTCAGGCGTGGAAACTGATATTTTCTTGTTAACCTTGCCCTATTTTAGCGCAGTCGGATACCTGTTCGATTCCGAAGACCTCGAATTCTACCTGAACAAGCTCAACCCCTTTTACAGGGTTCCTGCATCCTTCCAGAGAGTCGCGGATCGTGGGGAGAAAATCGCTAACCCTCTTCGAGGCGATCGCGTCTCATTGCTTACCTTTGCAATGATGTATGCTCTCATGAGCACAGGCTGTAACGGCACAGGCCGCTCTACGGCGGTAATCAACGAGGCGCTGGAAATCGACGGAAAACAGCGCGACGGTCTTGTGATGTCGGAGGAAGAGCAGCAGTTAATTATGGCTCGGATAGACGCTTACAATGAGGTAATCAGGAATATCGCGGCAACGAGGCCAGGCGTTCACCTTGTCGATATCGGGCAGGAAATAAACGACGCCTTTACAGGAAAAACAGAGCTTGTCGTGGACGGCAACGTTTTCACAAGAAAGTGGATGCGAGGCGGAGGATTCACCTTCGATGGTGTTCATCCCTCTTATTCCGGGCAGGCATTCGTAGCCAATCTGGTTCTGGAACGCATGAACGAGGTCATGGGTGCTGGTGCGGCGTTGTACGACCTCTCAGACGTATTCGCGGGTGACCCATATTTCGATCATGATGGAGATGGATGGGCGCCTGGCCCTTCTGCTCAAGGATCCACTACAGGAGAGTTGTTTTTCATGTTCAAAGACCCTGACGACAGCGACGCCAGCGTTGGAGCGGTGATACCTCCCGATGTCTGGGACAGGATTTCTGATCTGATACTGGGAGGAGTTCGAGTTCAGGATAATCTGGCATTGACCACCGAAGCCCAGCGTTTGGGACTGCTGCCTTCCGAGTAGCAAAATCGCCAGCAAGAAATGTGTCTGATCGAACCTGTCAGCGGTCAGCGATATTGACACGTCGAGAGACGGGTGCTATATTCCCAACGGCTCTGAATTTGGGACTGTGCGAACTGAAGGTTTGAACCGGATTTTAGCGAAATGAATTTGTCTGTTCAGTTGTGGGTGCTGGCAAATAATTGCGTCAGCGTCGGCAACTAATTCGAGAACTAAAAAAGAAATGGGGGAGGAATACATGGCGGTTAACATCATAGTCTGTGTAAAGCAGGTGATGGACCCTGAGACGCCGGCCTCTGCGTTCCGAATCGATTCCGATGCCAAGAAGGTTGTTCCGGCTCCGGGGATACCTCCTGTAGTAAATGGCTTCGATGAGAACGCGGTAGAGGCTGCGTTGCGTATCAAAGACAGCGTTGGTGGCAACATCACCATCTTGTCTCTTGGTAACAACTTCGTTATGGACGTAATGAAAAAGCCCCTTTCAATGGGCGCAGATCAGATGACATTGATCCAGGATGAGGCCGTCGAGAACCTGGACGCCTTTGCTACGGCATATGCGCTGTCAGAGGCTATCAAGAAGGTTGGCGAGTTCGACCTCATCCTGTGCGGTCGGCAGGCCTCCGACTGGGACAATGCACACGTTCCTTTGGGAATCGCGGAAATGCTGGGATTGCCTTGCATTACCCTTGCCCAAAAGGTGGAAGTGGGCGATAGTGGCCTGACCGTCCATCGAACGCTATCAGACGGCTACGAGGTAGTCGAAGCCGCTCTGCCTGCTGTCGTAACGGTAAGCAACGAGCTTGGTGAGCCGCGATATCCAACCCTGCGGGGAATCATGTCGGCAAGCCGCAAGACTCCAACTACAATGACTGCTGTTGACCTGGGACTTGATGCGACCAAACTGGCTGCACGACTGCAACTGATTGAGCTTTTCATCCCCGTCAGCGATAAGCAAGTGGAGATAATCGAGGGAGATGACGAAGCAGACGCAGGGCGAAAGCTTGCGTTGAAGCTGCGCGAAGAAAAGCTCATCTAGTTCCATATCTGGAGTGCGCTTTGCGCGGCACAATTACCATAAGTGAGAATTACAATCAACAAGACTGATGGAGTATTGTAATGGCAGGAATTCTAGTATTGGGAGAACTGAACGACGGCAAGCTGCAACCAAGCACCAACGAGTTGTTGGTCGCGGGACGCAAGCTGGCTGAGACGCTAGGCGAAGAGGTGGCCGTAGCCATACCTGGAAGCGGTTTGGAGGGCATAGCAGATTCGGCGATAGCACAGGGAGCCGACAAAGTGTATCTCGTCGAAGACCCGCTTCTGGCAGAAGCGCAAGTTGACGCCCAGCTAGCTGCTTTCGAGTCTGTGTGCAGACAGGCTGAACCAAGTGTCGTTTTAATAGGACGAACCCAGTCCGGCCGAGATATTGGCCCTCGTCTTGCATTCAGGCTAGGTGTCGGAGTTGCACAGGACTGCGTAGACATCGAAATTGATTCGAGCACTAAACGAGTAGTCGCGACGCGCCCCGTGTATGGTGGCAATGCCCTGTCAAAAGTCACCTTTCCTGATTCCAATCCACAGGTCGCGGTTATCAGAGGCAAGATTTTCGAGCCTTCAGCGCCCGATTCTTCACGGAACGGAGAGGCTGTTACTGTTCAGCCCAATCTTGACCCCTCGGTCATCAAGGCTAGGCTAATCGAGTCTGTCCAGAGCGAGTCTGTAGGCGTTCGCTTGGAGGACGCGACTATAGTAGTCAGTGGAGGCAGAGGACTGGGTGGCCCTGAGCCTTTCGAGTCGCTGGAAGAGCTTGCGAAGATGCTCGGAGGGGCTGTGGGAGCATCACGCGCCGCCTGCGACGCTGGTTGGCTCGACCATAGCTATCAGGTAGGACTAACAGGCAAGACCATAACGCCCGATGTGTACATAACAATAGGCATATCCGGCGCAAGCCAGCACATGGCAGGATGTTCTGGAGCCAAGCAGCTTGTGGCGATTAACAAAGATGCCGAAGCGAACATATTCAAAGAGGCGAGCTTTGGCGTAGTAGGAGATTGGAAGAACGTCTTGCCCGCGTTTATCGAGACAGTGCGAGAGCTTGTAAAATCTTAATGGCGGTAGAATAGATAAGGTAAATAATGATGGACGATGATTTGACATACGATCTCGATGAGGTGATGAAGAACCTTGGCACCGCAGAGGTGATGTCGCTGTTCTTTCCTACGCTCAGAAAATCCGTTGTCATAGATACGCGCTACAACGACGATGAAGGCCCAATGATACGCATCATGCCTATGGCGGCGTCTCCCCAAGAGCGATTGAGAAGCATCAGGCGTTTACGGCCAGGGTTCCCAAGGCTGCAGAACCTGACGCTCATACCATGGCCCAGGTACGTGGACAGCCTGATCACACTCGGTATCTGGGACCGAATAGTAAATCGATTCATCGCCTCCGGCCACAAAGAAATCGCAGTTTCCTGCCACTCTATTCTGGAGGAGTTGCAAAGACTCGAAAAGACAGAACTGGCCTCAGTGGTGCGGGGAGAGAACTATCACACAATCTGGTCGGCGAAACGGTAACGCCGATTATCTGGTTTGAAAATCGGCAGAATATGAGCATCAGCAGGACAGGCTGGCTTTGAAAATCAACGGGGGCGTTCGCTTAACGAACGCCCCCGTTTTGGTTCTAAGAGTCTTCAGACATTAGCTCGCTACGCATTACGCCTGAGCTTCAGCTTTCTCCTTCATCTGCTCAACCAATTTCTCAAGGAGATGCTGCGGCACCTCCTCGTAGTGATCGAATTCCATCGAAAACGCTCCTAGGCCCTGCGTTTGCGATCTGAGTTCAGTAGCGTATCGCAGCATTTCCGCTCGCGGTGCTTCGGCCTCGATCAGGGTCGTGCCATCTCCCTGGGGAGTCATCCCCTGTATACGGCCGCGTTTGCTGTTCAAATCCCCGATGACGTCTCCTGCGAATGAGTCCGGCACGGTTATCTGTACTCTCATGATAGGCTCTAAGAGGACAGGGTTGGCCTGCTTCACACCTTTGGCGAAGGCATGCGCTCCAGCTATCTCGAAAGACATGCCCGATGAGTCCACAGTGTGAAAGCTCCCATCCACAAGCGTTACCTTCAGATCAACCACCGGGAATCCAGCCACAACGCCGTCATTCAGGGATTTCTGTACTCCCTTCTCGACCGACGGAATATACTCCCTGGGAACCGCTCCACCCACGATCCTGGAATCGAACGAAAAACCTTCGCCCCTGGAAAGAGGCTCAAGCTCAAGCCAGACGTGACCGAACTGACCATGCCCTCCGCTCTGTTTTTTGTGTCTGTATTCTACCCTCGTGTGAGTTCCAATCGTCTCTTTATAAGGGACTTTGGGAACTTCAAGTTGGATTTCGACCCCAAACTTGCGTTTCATTTTTTCGACAGCAACGTCAATATGAGAGTCTCCGAGGCCGCCTAACAGAACTTCGCGAGTATCAGGCTCTCGGCTAATTACAAGACTAGGGTCTTCCTCGGCGATTCGCGCCATAGAGCTTGTCATCTTGTCCACATCAGCCTTGGTCTTGGGGAAAACGGCCATCTGATACGCAGGATCTGGAAACTGTAGCCCCGGCAGGATGACAGGCTTTTCTCTGCTGGCGAGAGTGTGGCCTGTGAGCGCGGACGTGAGCTTGGGAACTGCGCCTATGTCGCCAGCCGCTAGCTCGGTTGTCGCCTCCTGAGACTTTCCTCGCACCACAAAAATCTGACCAGCGCGTTCGGTCTCGGCCTCATTAGCGTTCAACAGTTGGGAGTCGCTCTTGAACGTGCCGCTGTAAACTCTAATATACGAGAGTTTACCCACAAACTGGTCTGCCGCAGTTTTGAAGACCAACGCGGCCAGCGGGCCATTGCTGTCACAGGCCATCGAAATTTCCTCATTGGAGCCAGCACTCGTCGCCATCACGGGTTCTACGTCTGCGGGAGAAGGCATGTAGTCTATGATTGCGTTCATCAATTCCGAAGTGCCGATTCCCGTCGTGGAATTGCCGGAAAAGACCGGTACAATGCTTCCCGAAGCAATGCCTTGCTTTAACCCCTGTGTTATCTCTTCTTGAGTAAGCGGCTCGCCCTCCAGGTATTTCTCGGTCAGATCGTCATCGGTTTCAGCTATAGCCTCCGTTAGCTGCTCACGAGCGGTATCGACCTCAGCCTGCAGGTCGCTCGGAACCTCGCTATTGGGGTCGAGCAGATTCACGAAACCTGAGAAGCTGGCCTCAGAGCCTATAGGGATTTGAACGGCGATGCAAGTCCTCCCAAATGCCTCTGAAAGTGAGTCCATTACACGCTGGAAGTCTGCGTTCTCCCGATCCATCTTGCTGACGAACACCATTCGCGGCAAATTGCTTGCATCAGCGAGCTGCCACATCTGCTGAGTTCCCACTTCAACACCGGAAGGCCCGGCTACTACGATGATCGCGCCATCGGCGACTCGGATGCCGGATACCACTTCGCCTCGGTAGTCGGCGTACCCTGGGGTATCAATCAAGTTGATTTTGGTTCCCTTCCAGGGACATGCCAAAACAGAGGTTTGCACACTCGTCTGTCGTCGCGTTTCCTCCGGCTCGAAATCAGAAGTTGTAGTGCCGTCCGCGATCGTACCCATTCGCGAGTTTACGCCCGCGACATGAAGCATTGCTTCGCTTAATATAGTCTTACCTGCACCGCTATGAGACATCAATACGATATTGCGTAAGTGATCAGTTGTGAAATCAGGCATACCCTATATCTCCTCCCTGTTTGGTGCTTTGGCCCATTGTAGTCAAAGCTCGACAAACGCGCAATGGTTTGCGGCATGGTCAGGCAAGATAATACTCGCGTTACCAAGGCAGATGGCCCATTGTGGCGCGCTTACCCTGGCGTCGCTTCCTACAACGGACTCCTGACCCCTGCAACTGCCGCAATAAAAACTTTACAGATCGGCGTAGCCAGCGCTCCCTGAGAATTCCATTGTCGCAATGTTGGCTTGTTATATCTGAAGCGAGGTTGCAATAGTTGCAAGAAGATGGTCTTCCCAGTAGAGTGGTTATGTAAGAAACTTCATAACTCCATCCGATTCTAGGAGGATTTACGTATGATAGTGTATTGGCAGAATTCGAGGAAAGGGCAGAGGCTCATTCTTAGCGACGACGAACTGCAAGAAGAGGTAGGAGGCGTTCGCGAGACCAAACGGGGGTTCGACGCCTTCGCCAAGACGTTTGGATACGAGCCGGGTCGTGCGGAAAAGGGTATTCCAACCCTGGAAGAGGCCAAAGAGTTTGTCGAGTCGTTCAGGCCCTGGGAGCTTTATGGTGGTGGAGAGGGGCTTGATGTTGATCCTGAAGTGCGTCCTGCGATGGAGCAGGCGTGATAAGGGATTGCTCAGGTTATTTGAGGAGAGTTTAAGGCGATATAATAGTAGTGAGGTAGACATATGCTTGGTTTCATAGGCGGCACCGGGCCTGAAGGCCGGGGGTTGGCGCTGAGATTCGCGTTGGCAGGGGAAAAGATACTTATAGGTTCCAGAAGCGAAGAACGGGCCAAACAAGCGGCGGAGAGTGTATCAGAACATGCGCCTCCTGGCTCAATGCACGGTGCGTTGAACAACGAGGTTGCGCAAGAAGCGGATATCGCCTTCATAGCCGTTCCTTATGCTGCCCAGCGCGATACTCTCAACGACTTGAAGGGGCAGCTGTCCGGGAAGCTAGTCGTAAACCTGATTGCTCCGTTGGAATTCAACAAAGGCCGTGCTAGTGCGGTAATCGTTGAGGAGGGTTCCGCCGCACTTCAGTCGCAGATTATCCTGGCCGAGTCCACGATTGTGGCTGCCTTTCAGAACATCAGCGCCGAGGACTTGCTTGTGCCTGATAAATCAATTGACTCTGACGTGATAGTGTGCGCCGACGATGCCGATGCAAGGGAACGAGTAATGAAGATGGCGGAAACCATAAAGGGCGCCCGCGCGGTCAATGGCGGCGGCCTCGCTAATGCGCGCTACGTCGAAGACTTGACTGCGCTCTTGCTGAACATCAATCGCATTTACAAAGCCCATTCATCGATAAAAATCACAGGTATTTAAGCGGATAATTGCCATGCTTTTGTTGAGCATACTATTAGGTGCGCTAGCCGCAATAACAACCTCTGGCGATGAGACGTTATTACCAAGCCCCCAATCGGCGGGCGAGTCGATTCGTGTTGTATCCACTTCCCACCTCATCGATTTCCCCGATGAGGTGGTGTTCAGGCTGGAAGCGGAAGCTGATTCTCAGATTACCGAGGTAAAGCTCTTCTATCAACTGGGCAACCAGAAAGTAAGGATATATGGCTATCCGAGCTTTACGCAATCAAACCGTGTCGACGCTGACTTCAAGATTAAAACCAGCGGGTCTAGCTATATCCCAAGCGGGGCGGACATCGAATACTACTACGTCATTCGAGACGCCGAAGGCAACACTTTCGAGACCGAGCGAGTTTCCCTGGAATACAAAGACCCTAGATACGATTGGCAGACTTTCCGCCAGAATGACCTTGTGGTTCTGTGGCACGACCGCCCGGAAAGTGAGGTCAAAGAAGTGGCCAGGGACGTAAACGAGCGCTTGGGCGCGGTGAGAGAGGTTTTGGGCCTCGACAGGACTGAACCGATGAAGGCCGTTATCCTGAATGACAGCCGCGAGGCTAGTCGTAGTTTTCCCGTCGTGAGCGAGGCGGCGAGCCGGGGGCACCTTTACGGCGGCTTCGCATTCGGCGAGTTGGACGTGTTCGTGCTGGTGGGCCTGAGTCAAGATGGCATGGTTCATGAGATGACTCACTTGTTAATCGATGAGGCCCTCAGTTCGCCTCTGGCGGTTATTCCAGCATGGCTCAATGAAGGCCTCGCCATGTACTTCGAGTCGGGTTCGGGAGGACGCGAGGCAACTGTATCACGGGCGGCTAGTAGGGGCAATTTGCTGCCATTGCGTTCGATGGGCACTGTCCCCGGAATCCCAAGTGACGTGAGGCTGTTCTACGCCCAGGCGTGGAGTCTGGTGGACTACATGATGGCCTCTCGCGGACAGGAGAGCATGACCGCTCTGCTCGGCGCTATAAGCAGAGGCAGGTCAATTGACGCTGCTATTCTCGTGACTCATGGCATAAGCCTTGAAGGGCTTGAAAGAGAATGGAGAGTCGAAGCGGCTGGCGGCTCCTCGGTGGGCGCAATCGCTGACCCCGGCACCATAGGCACGTCATTCCTCATAGCGGGTTCCTTTGTGGTGGCTCTGGTAATCGTGCTGTTTCGATGGCTGAGAAATGCATCCAATCCGCCGAGTGCCGAAGACTCCGAATTGTAAATTGCAGAGCGCACCCTGAACCTCATGGTGTGCCGTATCTCCTCCCCTTATGATTAAGACCGATAAATCTCTTCCTCCGTATGCTAGAATAGGCTGCCTCCCGTTCTTGCTGCATCCTCTTTGAAGGTTCGGGAGGCCCTTTCGAGAAATAAAGCCTCTAAACCAGGGCAAAACCTGCAGACACTCAGCGAGGAGATTATGGAACTGCGAGTTCTGGGCGCTCACAACTTGGAAAGCAGGGACACACGAATGGAGTCGCACTTGATTGACGGCGTGCTGGCCCTGGACGCCGGAGGAATGACGCGCGCCCTTACTTTTGAGGAACAGAGGGCAATTCGGGCCATTATCCTTTCGCATAGGCATTTCGACCACGTGCGCGATCTTCTTCCACTGGGTCTGGCTGTTCTTGCCACCGGGGTTACAATCGAGGTCTACGCTATCCAGGACACAGTAGATTTCGTGATGGAGAAGCTGCTGGACGGCAGCCTGTACCCGAATTTCGTTAATCCACCGCCGCCTCAAAACCCGACGTTCCATCTCAACGTTGTCGAATTCTACAAAGAGTTCAAGGTTTTGGACTACACAGCGATGGCAGTTCCCGTGCCTCACGCCGTCCCGGCTGCGGGATTTCAAGTATCGTCGAGAGATGTCAAGCTTTTCTATACAGGTGATGCTGGCAAAGGTGTCGCTGACGAATGGGAACACGTATCGCCAGATGTGCTGCTGACAGAGGTAACATTCGGCAACGAGAACGAGGAGGTTGCCCATCGCACAGGGCATCTAACCCCTGCCTTGCTCGAAGAAGCCCTCGCTATATTCAAACAGAAAAAAGGCTACCTGCCAAAGATAATTACCTCCCATATCAATCCTCCTTGGGAGAGTGCAATACGCGAGGAACTGAAAGTACTATCGGAGCGGATAGGCGTCGAAATCGAGGTATCCCACGAGGACATGACTTTCGTGCTATAAGGACGAGTTATCGCGATTGTACACACTGGCACGACGCGTCCGCCGACTTGAACGAATTTCTGAAAGGGACCTGATGGCGAGAAAGACTGCGTTTGTCTACGATGACCTGCTATCCCGGCACGCTTTGAGCGATAGCCATCCGATGAAACCGGCGCGTCTTGGCTATACTTATGAACTGCTAAATGCTTACGAAGCGTTTGCAGCGCCTGGCGCCGAGCTTGTAGGCCCGCGTCAGGCCACCGAGGCTGAGATTCTGTCCTATCACTCTTTCAATTACTTGCGAGCGGTGCAGAGCTTTAGCAAAGGTGAGACATCGCTAAACCCGGCAGCCTTCAACTTTGGCCCTGGCGACAACCCGACCTACGAAGGGATATATGAAGCCTCAGCGTGGTCAACCGGGGCGTCGCTGAGAGCCGCTGAACTTCTGATTTCGGGAGAAGCGGACGCGGCATTTAGCATCTCTGGTGGCCTGCATCATGCTATGCCTGGATATGCCTATGGCTTCTGCGTGTTCAACGACCCTGTCATCGCCATCAAAGCCATGTTATCAGAAGGGATGCGCGTGGCGTATGTGGACATCGACTGCCATCATGGGGATGGCGTGCAGCACGCCTTTTACGATACCGACGCCGTATTGACAATTTCATTACACGAGTCAGGAGCGTTCCTTTTCCCCGGGACGGGTTACTCGCAAGAGACCGGCGCAGGAAGAGGCAGAGGCTACTCTGTAAATGTTCCGCTTTATCCGTACACGTCGGACGAGGTTTACTTGTGGGCGTTCCGGCAGGTCGTTCCTCCGCTTGTGGCAGCATTTCAGCCTGATGTGCTGGTGACACAGCTAGGCATCGACTCCCATTACCTCGATCCTATCACACACCTGGCGCTCACAGTCCAAGGGTTCGCCAAAGTTGTGTCAGAGCTTGGGAAATTGGCCCCGGCCCGGTGGCTTGCACTTGGAGGCGGAGGGTATGATCTTCAGGCAGTGGCGAGAGCCTGGACGCTGGCATTCGGGGCGATGTCCGGGCAGACGTTTTCGGACGAAATACCGGAAGCCTATCGTAAACAGTATGACGTTGCCAGGCTGAATGATCCAGATGAGCTACCGATTGAAGACGCTGTAGTAAAAGACACTAAAGCCTTCGCCGAGGCCAGTGTGCAGGCAATTCATCGGCTGATATTCCCGTCACACGGCATGAGGTTCACCACCTGAGCTGGAGGAATGGTAGAGTAGACCGAGGCGTTCCATATCTTCCCTAGCCCATCTCGTTGCGTGGAGAATGCTTCGAAGAGTTTTCCTGATGAACGTCTGGTTGCCACGATGGTAATGGACAACAGTTTTTCTTGTATCAAGGTGACGGTAGATGCGCCCACCAGTTCGTGTCTGCCGCTCTAATATGAAGCCATCCCATTCGAGTGCTCAGACGATTTCTCGAACGGGCGTGTTTCGTAAAAGATGGGCGAGTTCGCCGGTGCCTTGCGTCATACGGTAATAGCAACGACATCAGCACTATTGATGATCGTAACCTCTTGCTCAACCTCCTCGGGAAGAGGATCACCATGTTCATGCATAACATCGAGGTATGCTTGCGCGGCTTCCCGTAGGGCTTCGAGGGCCTCTTCTTTCGTATCCCCCTCAGTGGCGCATCCTGGCAAAGAGGGGACTTCAGCCCCCCAACGACCGCTAGGGTCTTGTTCAACTTCTGCTCTGAAAACGTAGGTCTTCATCTTGCCTTTCCTGTCTTCAAATCTAAGAGTATCAGTATTCGTAATATCAATTTATAGCAGTTTTTGGTTTTACGCGAACTTTTGACCGCCGACAAGCGATGGACTCAAAGCATGCTTTGTCGAACCCACGCGCCTACACGCACTCCAGAATTACTTAAAACGCGCACCCCAGCGGCTGAGGCTCTTGCTTGCTAACGTTTTCTGCGAATCTGTCTGGCAGTTCCGCCACCTCAAATCCGCCCTCTGCGCTGCCTCGATAGGCGACTCCTTCATAACCGACAATGTTCATGTGCGCCCGCACGATGACGGTTTCCTCCGGTTGAATGCCCACGGGACCGCCCGAGCGAGTGAAAGGTTGTTCGGTATCGTGGCTATGAAGCAGGACACGCCTGTAAATCAACCGGCCTTCCGGTGACAAGACTTCCCACCAGTCGGCATACTGTCCGCAGCCCGTCTCATCGCTTTCGACAGTGACCTGAAAGCTGTATGAGCCGGAACTACCGCTTACCGAAATCCCAATCACGTTCGCTCGCACCATTGATGGTGTCGATTCGGATAGCAGTGTTGGCTCAGGCTTCCGGGAGTCGGGGTTTTCGTCAGACGATGAGCAGGCGGCCCACGTCAGCGAAAGCAACACGACGATAGGCAGCAGGAACATACGCATCTTTATTTTCTTCCGCCTCGTTGTGTACACCTGCGGTTTCACGGCTTTGTCAGCATCTCCCTGAGCGCAGATTCTAGCTCGGTGTGCTGGAAAACAAAACCTGTCGCGAGCAGCTTCGCCGGTTCCATTCGCGCACTGCCAAGCAGTGAGTCGGCAACCTCTCCGAACATGATTCGCAGAACAAAAGGAGGCACTGTAAATAGCGCAGGACGTGAGGCCGCTCGCCCTAGTGCCTTTGTGAACTCCGCGTTGGTGACCGGATTGGGCGAGGAAACGTTCACCGGGCCTTCGAGAGCGTCTGTTATCAACGCGTGGTGGAATGCTCTAGCAGAGTCCTGCAAAGATACCCAACTCATGAACTGTCTGCCGCTGCCGAGCTTGCCTCCCAGTCCCAACTTGAAAGGTGGCAGCATTCTCTTGAGAGGCCCTCCGCCAGGGTCAAGAGTCATAGCGGAGCGCAGATTGACGACACGTATTCCGGCCTGCGCAGCTGGTTGCGCGGCTGCCTCCCATGCCTCTGTCGCCTCCGCTAGAAAATCTGCGCCCGGCCTGCTGTCTTCGGTGAGGATTTCATCGTCTCGGTCTCCGTAGTAGCCAACGGCAGAAGCGGATACGAGGACTTTTGGAAGTGGCACGAGCCGGGCCAATGTCTCGGCGAGCAGATGAGTGCCGTTCACGCGGCTGTCGCGAATCCTCGCCTTCTGTTCGGGCGTCCATCTTTTGTCGGCAAGATTCTCCCCGGCAAGATGCACAGCGGCATCTATCCCTTTCAAGGAATCTGCATCGATGCTATCCGCTTCAGGGTTCCAACGCACCTCATATCCTCCGGGGGATGGCTGCCTTCGGACGAGGCGAACTACGCTGTGGCCCTCTTCAATCAGCAACGGTACCAACGCGGAGCCGATGAAACCGCTAGTGCCTGTGATGAGAATGTTCACGACATTGACCTATCTATTCGATTGCGATGTGTTTTGTGACCTTGCTTCAAACTTTACAGCCAAGTCGTCCGGCAGATATAATCACAAGCAGAAGAATACCCAGTATATCAGAAACCTAGTTCCGCGAAGGAGACGAGATAAGTTGGCAATCCGCCCCATACTTGAATTGCCGCACCCTATGCTCAGAAAGCGAGCCAGGAAGGTGCGAAAGATAGACTCGACCGTGCTGCAATTAGCCTATGACATGATTGACACGATGCAGGACGCGAACGGGGTTGGCCTTGCGGCGAATCAGGTAGGAGCGTTACGCCGCGTCATCGTTATACAGCTTCCCGAAGAAGAAGAGACTAGAATATACATAAATCCTGAAATCGTCCATAGAGAGGGTGAGCGTGAGGTCGAGGAAGGATGCCTGAGCCTCCCTGGATACAAAGGCTTCATAACAAGGTCAATCTGGGTGAAATTCAGTGCCCTCGATCACACATCGACACTGGTGAAGTTAAAGGCGGACGGCCTATTGTCACAGGCGCTTGAGCACGAAGTCGACCACCTGAACGGTATTCTCTATGTCGACCATCTCGAAAGCCATGAAATGCTGATTAGGATAGACTCCGAGCCTGAAGATGACGGTTCAGAGAGCGATGACCAACCCGCTGACAATGGACATGAGGCGAATGCTGACCCGGATGAGAGAGACACACCTGCATCGATCAAGATTGGGTAAAGCTATTCAACAATGAGCCTGACCTCAAACTAACTCCTACCGATTACCCTTCGATACCAATCGCCTTCCTAGATATGGAGTAGTAAGCCATTTCTCCCAACCAGATCAGTTCCGTTGCCGTGTTCGGTGATAAACCTCTTTCTGCCCTGGTAGACAAATTGAGGGAGTTTTGCGCGTCCAATTCGGTCAACGCCTACATTGTGGGAGGGTTGATCAGAGACGCCCTCCTTGGCAAGGCCATCAAGGACATAGACCTGGCAGTTGAGGGCGATACGCGGAGCATCGGACGCAAACTGGCGTCAAGTCTTGGCGGCAAATTCGTGCTGTTGGATGACGAAAGAGACATCACAAGGATAGCATTGCGTCGTCGGTATGGGATGGTTTTTGTGGACATCAGTCCCATTAATGATGGGATACTGGAGGACCTGGGGCGGCGCGATTTTACGATAGACGCGATGGCCGTTTCATTGGAGGATATCTCCGATGGGTTTGCTCAGGAGAGCGTCATAGACCCATACGGAGGTATTTCGGACCTGCGCGTTGGAACCATACGCGCCGTAAAGCTATCGGTGTTCGTAGATGACCCCGCCAGATTGATTCGAGCGCCAAGATTGGCAGCCCAGCATCGGCTAAACATCGCGGAAGAAACAGCGCGACAAATCCGACATGACGCGCACCTCGTATTTACAGTTGCTCCTGAGCGAGTTAGAGAAGAGTTGCTCAAGCTGCTAGCGGAGCAAGGAGCCATGGATTCCATTCGCGGCATGGACGAATTGGGGTTATTGTGCGAAATTATACCTGAGCTTACTCAAGCCAAGGATGTCACTCAGCCGAAGGAGCATTATTGGGACGTCTTCAACCACCTCGTCGAAACAGTCGGTCAGGTCGAGAGGATATTGCAAGATCAACCTTCGGGTGACGATTACGTTGTAGACATGATGCCCAGATTCGACAATATGAGCGAGCATTTCGCTGAAGAGGTCAGCGACGGTCACGCGAGGCTGACCTTTCTCAAACTGGCGGGACTGTTGCATGATATTGCAAAGCCTGCTACAAGGACGGTGGAAAGCACGGGTCGTATTCGTTTTCTAGGGCATCACAGCGAGGGCGCTGAGATGACAAGGCTCATTCTCCAACGCTTGCGATTCAGCAAGCGCGCGGTAGAGTTGTTGAACATGATGGTGCAACACCACTTGCGCCCCGGTCAGATGGCGCAAGATGGCGAGCTACCCACTGGAAAGGCCATATTTCGATTTTTTAGAGACGCGGGAGATGCTGCCATTGACACGCTGTACCTCAACATGGCAGACTACCTCGCGGCACGTGGCCCACTGTTGAACGAACGCCAATGGTCAGATTACAGCCTGACCGTAGGTCACATCCTGCGAGAAGGTCTTGAACGGAAGGCCCCCAAAGCCCTTCCACTTTTGGTTGATGGACACGATATAATGGAAGCGTTCTCCCTCTCGCCCGGCCCCAAGGTCGGAGAGTTACTCAGCCTTGCACAAGAAGCATGTGCCGACGGCGAGATCGACTCCAAGGAAGATGCACTCGAACTTTTAAGAAACAGCCTGAACTCAGGAGGCGGCAGTGCGTAGGTACGCGCGGACATTGATTCTGATTGCTATCCTGGTGATTACCGCCGGGGTAGTTCTTGGCATTCAGAAATTTTCGATAGCAGGCTTCGAGCGCGGTGAGGACACTGTGCTTGGGTTGAGCCTTGGACTAGACTTGCAGGGTGGCATCCACCTTGTGTATCGAGCAATAGGGGAAACAGCCCCAACCACTGACGACATGGAAGGGCTAAAGCGAATCATCGAGCGCAGGGCAAACAGCTCTGGACTTGGTGAGCCTATCATCCAGATACTGGGTGAAGACCGCATCCTGGTGCAGCTTCCGGGCGTAAGCGACCCTGGTCGCGCCAAGGACCTCATCGGCGAGACCGCCCTGCTTGAGTTCAAGCATCGCAGGTTAAGTGTTCCCAGAGACCTGGACGAGTTCACGGATGGGGATATAGTCAGCATCATCGCTGGCAGGTTTCCGACGGAAGATGAGCAGACTGCTGACCCAGAGGGCACGCCTGAAGCGGAAGCTACAGTCGCCACGCCAGAGGCCGAGGCAGAAGCGACAGCTGAAGTCTCGACGCCTCAACCTGAACCTACTGCCGAAGCTGTGCCAGAAGGGCCGCCGGTGTTGATATTCGAGTTCACGGAGCTAGGGGCCGCCAAGTTCACCACCGTGCTGGATCGTCTCACCGCTACTCTCACAGGGACGGGAGATCATGGCAGGAGCACACTGCCTAGCCGCCTCGACATCTCGGTGGAAGGACTGGAAACACTCCGATACACAGAGATTCTATCAATCGCCATACAGCGAATCGGCGAAAGCACGAGCTTTGGGATGGCGCTTCCGGATGTTGACGAAGAGACCGATGTAGACGCTCTGATAGCGTCAACGCAAGCACAGTTGGGGGATAGCCCACAGGTGCGTTTTACGGAAATTCAGGGCACGGCAGACGAAGACATCGGTCTTACGGGCGATGATCTGCTCAGGGCATTTGCCAGCCAGCACAGCGCATCAGGCATCCCAGTCGTTAACCTTGAGTTCAAAGATCGCGGAACCCGGATATTCGGTGAGCTTACCGAGGAAATAGTAGGAACCAACGAGTCAATTGCCATCTTCCTTGATGATGAAGAACTGATTTCTCCCGTAGTCCAGGCTGTCATTACTACCGGAACTGCTACGATTAGTGGCGGCTTTACACTTGAGCGTGCGAGGGACATCGCGCTTTTGCTAGAGTCGGGCCGCCTGCCCGTGCCGATTGAGCTAATCCAAGAGCGAGACATCGACGCCATACTTGGTGCAGACTCGCTAAATAAGAGCGCCATTGCTGGATTGGTGGGCATGGGGCTAATTCTACTGTTTATGGTGCTGTACTACCGCGTTCCAGGCGTCGTGGCAGCGCTTTCTCTGCTGATATACGCCACGTTATTGCTGGCTATATTCAAGCTAATGCCAGTGACGCTGACGCTTTCGGGAGTTGCTGCCGCAATTCTCTCCATCGGAATGGCAGTGGACGCCAATATCCTGATATTCGAGCGTATGAAGGACGAGCTAAGGACGGGACGCACCTTGCTTTCGGCGGTAAACATCGGATTCAACCGCGCTTGGCCTGCCATCCGCGATGGCAACGTCTCAACCCTCATAACCTGCGCCATACTGTTCTGGTTCTCGGACCAGTTGGGAACGACTATTGTGCAGGGCTTTGCGGCTACGTTGGCAATCGGAGTCCTGGTCAGCATGTTCTCCGCAATCACCGTAAGCAGAACGTTGCTCAGAGTGCTGGCTACGACCCGCCTGTCACGGCATGTTGGTGTATTCGTGCCATCCGGTGGTAGTGAACTTCCACAACTACAGACAGCGGCTTCAGCCGCCAACAGGAGCTAGACATTGGACTTCGCAGGCAAAAGGCTCTGGTTTTTCCTTGTATCCCTGGTAGTGATACTTCCAGGGATTGTATTTCTTATCATCGCGCCTGGTTTGAAACCTGGTATTGATTTCACAGGTGGCTCAACGGTTATCCTGGAGTTTTCCGCCACTGTTGACCAGGAGAGCGTTCGTTCTGCGCTGGCCGATTTAGACCGTAACGAAGCCACTGTTCAGAATCTCGGCGATGACACGTTTTTCATACGAACCAAAGAGTTGGATGAAGCGCAGAAGAATAACCTCGTCGAGAGCCTGCAGTCTGCTCTTTCGCCCGACGGTGTTACAGTACTGGCTTTCGACCGGGTTTCCGCAGTCGTGGCGCAGGAAACAGTGCTCAACGCGTTTTGGGCAGTACTTGCTGCGGCGGTAGGGATATTTTTCTACGTCTGGTGGGCATTCCGAAACCTGCCAAGTCCGCTCAGATATGGCGCGGCGGCAATCATTGCATTGTTGCACGACACCATCATCGTCATCGGTATCTTCGCGATACTCGGCGACGTAGCCGATATGGAAGTGAACACCATGTTCCTGATCGCGCTGCTGACGGTGATCGGGTACAGCGTCAACGACACGATTGTGGTGTTCGACAGGCTCCGGGAGAACATTTTATTTTACCCAAATCGCCGATTCACCGACAACGTGAACGTCAGCATATCGGAAACCCTCGGTCGCTCTCTTAACACCAGCTTTACACTGCTGTTCACACTGCTGGCGTTGATGTTGTTTGGCGGAGATACTATCAGATCGTTCCTGCTGGTTTTGCTTATCGGTGTGGTCGCGGGAACGTACAGCTCTATCGGAATCGCAAGTCAAATGTTGGTAGTCTGGGAGCAGGGCGACGTAGGCCGCCTATACAGGCGTGTCCTGCGTAAGCCAGAACCCGCTGCTACGCCCGCCCGCGCTCGGTAAGGGTCTGGTTAACCTTGAGGCAACAGGACAACCCGACCGAACGTCTTCTTGTCTCGCATTGATCGGTAGGCGGTAGCGGCTTCGTGCAACGAAAACTTGTGGGAGACCACAGGCTTGATGAGCTTATCGCCTACCATTCCAATCACATCATTGATATGGCGGGGCCCAGCGCCCGTCGAGCCGACGATGGTGGCGTCCCGAAAAAGAACTTCAGCCAGGTTCAAGGAAACCCTCTCGCCGGTAATTTCGCCCAAGAGCACCATTCTGCCGAACTGGGTCATGCTATTGAGACTTGAACGGAACACCGCCGACCCCACGTTGTTCACGACCACATCGACGCCCTGATCTTCGGTAAGGGCCAGGGCTATCTCGGAGAAGTCCAGTTCGTCTGCAAGGATGACTTCGCCGGACGCCAGCTGCTCCAGAGCCTCCAGCTTTTCAGGAGATGTGGTAACGGCAAGCACGCGCGCTCCGAGCGCGGAGGCTATCTGGACAGCATGGACGCCGAGTCCACCTCCAGCGCCGGTAACAAGCGCTGTCTCGCCCACTTGCAATTTTGCCACATCCCGTATGGCTTGCAATGCGACACCCATCGGGCACCCGAAAATAGCAGCGTTTTCCAGGTCAATATCATCTGGCAGGACTATAAGGCTGTTCTCAGGCAGCTTCACGAACTGGGCGAAGCCGCCGTCTATCGCGTGCCCGATTCCTTGCCCGTAGACGCACCTGTATTCTCGACCGCTCAAGCAGTTTTCGCACTTCCCGCAGAAAGTGGTCAGCGTTGTCACAATACGGTCGCCTGCTTTAACTGACGCAACCGAGTTTCCGACTTCAGCGACCCGCCCAGAAATTTCGTGGCCTAGTATAACGTCAGGCTTCACGCCGCGCCGAAGCGTTCCCTGCATTACGGCTATGTCATGATAGCAGAGGCCGCATGCCGCGACCTCTATCAATACGTCATGCGAACTCAATTCTGGAATCTGGACATCTTTGACGGCCATGTCTGGCTCAGAGCCGCCTGTCTCAAGGACTAATGCTTTCATAGTCATGGCTTAATCCGCGCTCTGCACGCCTGAAGGCAGATGTTCCGCAATAACGGAGATAGTCTGCTTCAGAGTGCGACTTTCGTCGATAGTCTCTGGTGTTTCCCGTGCAAAGGGGGTCTCACTCAAAAGTCGATACATTTCTGCTGCTCCCTGGTGGAAGAACGGTGTAACACCAACGTGCTCGAAGGTTGCTGCTATTTCTTCCATCTCGCCTACCCAACGAAACGCCTTTGACGGCAGTGAAGGTAAACCACCTTCCATTCGCCTGAATGTTTCGCTCTGGCTTGATTTGAACTCAGCCGCCAACTCATCTGATAGTCCCATCGCTTCCGCGGCAGACAGAAGCGCCAGATGCAAGGCCCACGTTCCCTTTGTCAGAGCAGCGTAGCACATCTTGATGCCCGATGCTGTCCCGATATCGACGCCAAGTGAACGTACTGCGATGCCATCGCAATCCAACTCGGACATGATGTCTGAGTGCGACCCCGAAACGTATAATCTCGTCCGGGGCGAATTCTTCGCGGGCGGGCCACCGATTATTGAGCCGTCGATATAGCGGCCTCCCGCACCGGTTATGAGATCGTTCATTGTTGAGGTGGTTTTGGGGGAAACGGCGTTGCAATCGGCGAAAAAGGTGTTCGCACCAGTAGCTCGCAACGCTGCCGCAACTTGTTGTGCGAGACTGACAGCTTCGTAAGGGACTAGAATCGACAAAACAAGGTCGGCCTGAGACACCATATCTTCCAGACTGGGAACATCGCGGATGTTCCCTTGTTGCGCGAGGTTCCGCGTTCGCTCGCTCCTTCCTGCCAGGCAGGTTATGACGTTCAGCCCATGTTCGCCAAGAGCGCGGCCTACGGCGTGGCCCATGTCGCCCGGACTTAGAATTGCGACGGTTTTGACAGTCATATAGTAATGCACTCCTCTTCCCAGGTTGCCGTTTAAAGCAATGGCGTTGATTCGATTATATGTGAGGCCAGCCCAGGGAGCAAGAAGGTCGAGCTGGCTCGTAGATTGACTGAGAATGGAGAAGAATCTTCTTTGGCCTAATCAGTCCAGGGACGTATAATCTTCATGCGACCAGGAAGTTACAGAATCGCATGTTTAGGAGTTGCTGAAATGAGACTTGGAGCGCACGTGTCTGCCGCAGGAGGATTGAGCAAGGCCGTTGATCGCGCACAGGAAATCGGCGCCGAGACGATTCAGATATTCGCTTCCTCACCACGAGGCTGGGCATTTAAACCTATATCGGAAGACCAGATCATTTCGTTCCGCGAGAAGTCTGATGCGACGGGCATTGCGCCAACATTCCTTCACGGAAGCTATCTTGTCAACATCGGAGGCCAGCCAGAATTGTTGCGCAAGTCCATCGACTCGCTAATTCAACATATGAATGTAGCGGGACAGTTAGGGGCTGCTGGCGTGATATTTCATTGCGGCAGCCACAAGGGGGTCGGTTTCGATGCCGTTCTGGAGCAGGCTGCCTCGGCATTGCAAGAGGTGTTGTCCAATTCTCCAGCGGACGTGTCGCTCATCCTGGAAAACGGCGCTGGCATGGGCGCTCACATCGGCGCGTCGTTCGGTGAGATTGGTTGCCTCATAACCGCCATAGACAGCGCGCAAGTAAAGGTATGTCTGGATACAGAACACTGCTTTGCGGCTGGCTACAATCTCGCCGACCCCGACGGTATCGAAGGCGTAATGCAGGAGTTCGACAAAGAGATTGGGCTGTCCAAGCTGATGGCTGTCCACGCGAATGACGCCAAGGTGAATCTAGGTTCTGGCGTTGACCGCCACGAAAACATCGGCGAGGGTTTCATCGGCCTCAAAGGATTCGAGACTATTATGGCCCATCCCGCATTTCGCAACGTGCCTTTTCTTTTGGAAGTGCCCGGCACGGACAAGAAAGGGCCGGACAAAGAAAATTTGGATAGGCTTAAGAAAATACGAGCAGACCTGGGGTTTGATGAAGAGTGAACGAGGAGTCCCCAGGTTCATTGGTGTTGGCCCCAGAAATGATGTATAATGCGCACCAAATGCACCGCTTGCATCGACAGATGACCACAGTTAGGCGATAGGTTATGGCTCAATATTTGTCATTGAGAAAGGCAGCCGCACGCCTTGGGATTCATCACACTACTCTGTCCAGGGCGGTAAAACGCCGTGAGATTGCTCCTGACGAAGTAACCCCAGGCGGCTTCATGCGCTTTTCCGAAGCAGAGGTTGAACGGTTCTACCGCAAGCACATCGTCTACAAGACGCCCTCTAACGGCAGCCAGGAGCACCGCGAGAACATATCAAGTGTTGATGCCACGCTTGAGTCCATACCCGGTCTCGCGCGCCGAATGGTTCAGGCTGAATATGCGGCGCTCGCTATAATGGACGAGTCGGGCAAGATCGTAAATTTCATTACTTCAGGCATGTCTGATGAAGACCGGGAGTCCATCGGAGCGCTGCCAATCGGGAAAGGACTGCTTGGCGTTTTACACAGTGGAGCAAACGCGATACGCATCCCAAAAATAGCCGACGATCCGCGGTCGATTGGCTTTCCTCCGAATCATCCGCCCATGAGGGCGTTGTTAGGCGTGCCGATTATGCTTAACGTTGTAAGCATGGGAAATCTGTATCTCACTAACAAGCAGGGTGCAGGCGAATTTACGGAGCATGATCAGGAAATAGTAGAGGGGTTGGCTCAATGCGTTGCGCTGGCAATCGAAAACATCGGTCTGTATGCGCGAGAAGCACAGTTGAGGCAAGAAGCTGAATCGGGGCGCAGTAGACTCATGGCCATAATCGAGAGTTCAGCCGCCGGCGTTGTCGTCGCCGACGCCAAAGATGGCCGCGTCGTGTTGGCAAATAAAGAAGCCTCTCGCGTCTTTGGTTTCCACGTAATTCCCGGCGAACACATAGAAAGATATGAGCAGGCCGCTGCATTCCGCAGATACGATGGCACACGATATGAAATCGATGAATTACCCCTGCAACGTGCCCTCAATGAAGGCGTGACATCACGAGGCGTCGAGGTTGTGTTCGATTTTGCCGACGGTCGAAAGATTCCAACGGTTGTGAATGCCGCACCGGTCTATGGCGAGAGAGGTGAAATCACTGCCGCAATCGCGGTCTTCGAAGATATCACGGCGTTGCAGGAGGTCGAGCGACTGAAGGCGGAATTCTTGTCGATGGTCACCCACGATTTGAAAGGGCCGCTCGCCACCATCAAGGGGCTTTCCAGCAGCCTGCTTATGGAACAGGGGCCACGAGACATCGACACCTTCCTTGAGTTCGTCAATTCGATTGATGAGGAATCAGACCGGATGGCTGAACTTGTGAGCAACCTGCTCGAAATGTCACGCATAGAGGCTAACGCGCTGCCCATGGATCCAGAGCTTTGCCATCTGGCAGATATTGCTACAGAGTCTGTGCGCCATGTAGAGAGGTCGAGAATCGGCGGTCAGCACAAGATTATCATAGACGCTCCGCTTGACTTACCTGAGATATATGCAGACTACGACCAGATTAGCCGAGTGTTCTCAAACCTTGTGAGCAATGCGATCAAGTATTCGCCGCCGGATACTGAGATCACTGTTAGCTCGTACCTAGACCCTAATGATAGCCATACGATTATCACCGAAGTGAAGGACCATGGCGTGGGAATTCCAGAGGGAGAGTTAGACAAGATATTCGATAAATTCTATAGGATAACCAGTCAGAGGGGCAGGGGCAGGCCCGGCTCTGGCCTTGGCCTGGCAATATGTAAAGCGATAACCCTATCCCACGATGGCAAGATTTGGGTAGATAGTGAACCCGGCATCGGGTCTACGTTCTTCTTCAGCCTGCCAACCTCAGTTGAGAGCGTAGGAAATGACTTAGAGCGTCTAACAAAACCTAATAAAAGGGGTTAGAATCTGGACATTCTCTGGAGGAGGATGACCTAATGTCTAAGCCCCTTGTAAGCGATGAATTCTGGGAACTGGTGCAACCTTTACTGCCGCCACAACCACCGAAGCCGAAAGGAGGAAGGCCCAGGATACCTGACAGACAGGTCCTAAGTGGGATACTGTTCGTGCTAAAGACAGGCATTGGCTGGGAAGACCTACCCAAGGAGATGGACTGTGGCAGTGGGATGACCTGCTGGAGGCGCCTCAGAGATTGGCACCAGTCGGGAGTCTGGGAGCGCATCCACTTGGTATGCCTTGAGCGCCTGCAAGCAGCTGAGCGCATAGACTGGACTCGCGCAGTGCTGGACAGTGCTTCAGTGCGAGCAGTTTTTGGGGGCAGAAAACAGGCCCCAACCCCACGGACAGGGCGAAGGCGGGTAGCAAGCATCATATCATAACCGATGCCCAGGGCATTCCACTGGCGGTCAGGTTGACTGGCGCGAACGCTCACGATGTCACCCAAGCCCTTGAGTTGGTGGATGCCATACCTGCTGTCAAGGGCAAGCGAGGCAGGCCTCGCAAGCGTCCTCTTCAGGCGCAGGGAGACAGAGGGTATGACTCTGAGCCTGTTCGCAAGGAGTTGAAGAAGCGACATATCTGGCCGCTGCTGGCCAAGCGAGGTGAGCCGCATGGCAGCGGGTTGGGTGTGCATAGATGGGTGGTTGAGAGAAGCCTGAGTTGGCTTCATCAGTTCCGACGCTTACGGGTTCGATATGAGCGCAGGGCAGACATACATGAGGCTTTCTTGGCCATAGGTTGTGCCATCATCTGCTCTCGCTTTCTGTTCCAATAATGGTTTTGTTAGACGCTCTAAGGAAAATTCTCGGAAGAAAATCCTCATCGTGGACGACGATCCCAAGATTTCGGCGTTCGTTGCGAGGCAATTGCGCGCCCAGGATTATCAGACCGAGTTGGCAATGGACGGTCAAGAAGGGCTGGACAAGTCCGCCGCCATTTTGCCTGACCTGATCTTGCTGGATCTGAGTATGCCGGTCATGGACGGCATTGTCGCGCTCGCTCGACTTCGAGAGTGGTACGAGGGGCCAATAATAATACTGTCCGCTACCGACGAGGAGAAGAAAAAGGTCGAGGCTCTGGATTTGAGAGCCGACGATTATTTGACCAAGCCTTTTGGCATAGAGGAGCTTACGGCGCGAGTCAGGTCGGCTCTGCGTCGTGCCGACCAGGCGGGACACTCTCGGATTCTTGAAAGCGCGAAAGTGAGCATAGGTAACGTAGAGATCGACCTTTCGCATCGCACTGTGACTCGCGGTGAGGAGGAGATTTCGTTGACTCGAACCGAGTACGAGCTTCTCAGATACCTCTCGTCTAACATTGGCAAGGTGCTTACTCATCGGGAGCTGCTACACGAGGTATGGGGTCCCGAATATGGAGAGGAAACCGAATACCTGCGGACTTTTATCAAGCAGCTTCGCCGCAAGCTAGAGCCGAATCCATCACGCCCTGTGCACTTGCTTACCCAACCTGGTTTAGGCTATCGCCTGGTAGGGTAAACGGCGCAATTTGGTTTTCCTAAATATTCCTCACGCCTTTCTCACGCCTCATGGGGCATAATTGGGCATGACCAGAACTTTTAAGCTCGATTATCAGTAGCGAGAGTAGCCCAGTGTCCCGCAATACGATTCTAATAGTTGAAGATGATCAGGTGGTGTTAAATGCGATGGAGGCCGTTTTGTCGGCAGCAGGTTATCGTGTTTGGACTGCTGACGCCTGTTCCTCTGGCCTGAGCCTCGCGCTGGAGGAGTCGCCTGCGTTGCTCGTCCTCGACATCAACTTGCCAGATGGCACTGGTTGGAATCTGCTAGATAGCTTTCACGGCGCACGCCCGAATGAGAGCTTCAAGGTCATCATTGCCTCATCGAACCAGGTTACTAGAGGTCAGCTAAGAGAATATAGAGTGGACAAATTCATTGCGAAACCGTTCGATATGGCGTATCTCACAGAGGTAGTCGGTCAGTTACTCGATTCCCCGTCTTGAATCCACTTACTTAAAGAGGGATAATTTGCGGAACAAAAGTGCTGCAGATTAATCTCTCTTGTTCAATCCAAATCTACGATATAGGCACTCGCTCGACGATTTAGTGCGAATACGTATTGGGAGTCTACTGCCTCAAGCAGACTGACTCTACTGGTAGCTTCTCATCCCATAAAGCTGTTGCCAATGCAACGTTTATGAGAGTTGCAAAACCTAGATCGTGTTCTTGCTAATCCAATACGGCGAGGTGCAGGAGTTATTGTGGCTAAAACAGGAAACAACGCTGGAGCTTCCCAACTCGACAGGTATAAGGTTTACTTGAAATCCGAGTTGGAGGCAGCGGCTATGTATCGATTCATGGCTTGGGCCGAGAACGACCCCAATAGGGCAAGGATATTCGAAAACCTGGTCGAAGCGGAAATGCGGCACGCCTCTCGCTGGGCCGAAAAACTTGGGTTGGATCCTTCGAATCTGGAGCCTGCGAAGGCAGATATCAAAGTCAGATTCTTTCAATTGGCCGTGAAGCTTCTCGGTACTAAAAGGCTACTTCCCTGGTTGATGAGAGGAGAGGCGAAAGAGATAAACACCTACGCCTCAGACCCGGAGGCGAGGGACATCGCCACAGAGGAGCGACTTCACGCCCGCGCTCTAAGAGAGATGACAAGCGGTCAGGACGCCTTGACTGCCTTGCGCTCGGAGCACGCGCTGCCTTTCAGCGAAGGCGGAAGTCTGCGTGCCGCGGTGCTGGGTATGAATGACGGGCTAATTTCCAACTTCAGCCTTGTAATGGGTGTTGCCGGGGGCACGAGCAATCCTGATTTCGTGCTGCTGGCTGGTGTTGCGGGTCTGCTTGCGGGCGCTTTTTCGATGGCGGCGGGAGAGTACGTCTCAATGCGTTCGCAGCGAGACGTATACGAATATAAGATTAGTGTAGAGCGCGCCGAACTAGAAGAATGGCCGGAGGAGGAAGAAGAGGAACTGGCGCTCATCTACCAGGCAAAGGGCTTGTCACAGGAAGAGGCGGAGCGGCTCGCAAAGCAAATCATGCAGATACCGCAGGTGGCTCTGGAAACGATGGCTCGTGAGGAGCTTGGACTGGACCCAAACGAGTTAGGGTCGCCTTGGGGAGCCGCGATTAGCTCGTTCATAGCATTTGTTATAGGGGCCGTCGTTCCGATACTGCCCTATTTATTCGATGCTGGAGAGCTTACATTTGTCCTCAGCGCGGCATTGAGCGCCGGCGCACTGGTGTTAGTGGGCGGGGCGCTTGCGTTGATGACCAACAGGAGCGCTGCCTGGGGCGCCATAAGGATGCTTGCCGCAGGCAGCGTCGCCGCTGCCGTAACTTTTGGAATCGGTCACCTGATAGGCGTCTCTATCGCCTCCTAGAAGATTTACGAGGCGGTTGCGAATAAATTTCGAGGGTTTAAGCTCTCTTGCGATGGCTGTGGCCTAGCGCCACTGGGGGAATTCGATTGAAGCCTACAATCAGACTGGGCAGAATAGCTGGCATAGAGATTGGCATTCATTACTCATGGTTTGCGGCGCTGGCACTCTTTACCTGGATATTTGCCGACCAGTTCTTCCCCTCATTTTACCGTTGGAGCATCCTGACGTATTGGAGCACGGCGTTTGTAAGTGCCCTTTTGTTGTACGTTTCGGTTCTGATTCATGAACTGGCGCATTCGCTCGTTGCGAAGACGCGAGGAATTGCGGTGGAAGGCATCACATTGTTTTTGCTGGGTGGAGTAAGCAACCTCAGAGCTGACGCGGGCGGGCCAAAGGACGAATTCGTGATCTCGGCGGTAGGCCCCGCCACAAGCCTTGCGTTGTCGGGCATTTTTGGGCTTACGCTCCAGACATTCCAAAATGAAGTGACACTCTTGCATGGGGTGGTCTTCCACCTTGCAATCATTAATTTGTTGCTGGCGATTTTCAATTTACTGCCAGCGTTCCCACTTGATGGCGGTCGGGTGCTTCGTTCTGTACTATGGGGGGTGACTGGCAGCTTCGAGAAAGCGACAGCTATCGCGGCGCGAGGTGGGCAGTTATTAGGATTCATTCTAATTGCATGGGGCATCTTTCGGATAACGCAGCGTGACTTGTGGGGTATTTGGTCGATTCTCATCGGATGGTTCCTGTTTTCTACCGCGTCATCTAGTCAGCAACAGACGCAGCCTGAATCGATTATGAAGGGAATCTTCGTAAGGGATGTCATGAACAGACGCCCCAGCAGCGTCGAGCCTGATCTCCTCATGTCAGAGGCTGTGTACGAGCATTTCTTGCGCTATGGCACAAGGGCCTTGCCCGTCTGTGAAGGGGATCAGTTGGTGGGTATTCTGACACTCACGGATGTCAAGAGAGTTCCTCAAGACCAGTGGAATTGGGTGAAGGTCAGTCGTGCGATGACTCAAGTGCCACTGTGGTCTGTTGGCCCTGACGACGAACTAGATCAAGCGTTGGACGTGCTGGCAAAGCATTCCCTGAATCAGGCTCCAGTTCTGGAAGGGAGCCGGTTGGTGGGGATGCTGAGTAGGGCAGATATAATTTAGTTCCTTCATTCCAGTAAAGAGCTTGGCATTGGGCAGACACCTCCTCAGACTAGGGACATCAGCCATTAAAACACACTCTTTGACATGAATAAATCACCTTGGTAATCGAGAGCATAGTCTTTGGCTTGCTAGCCGCGCTTGGGTGGGGTATCGCGGACTTCGTAGCCGCTCTCATTGCCAAAAGAGTCGGAGTTCTCAGAACGGCATTTGGTGTTCATCTCTCATCGGTGTCCGTAACCACAATATACCTTCTGCTGGCATCCAACCTGAGCCTGCTTTCGCCAACTCAATGGGTCGCATTGGCTGGTGTAGCGGCACTAGGGTTTGTAACCTACCTGTGCTTTTATAAGGCCCTTCAAATCGGCCCTATTGCCATCGTAAGCCCTATCGTTGGCGCTTATGCCATGATCGTCATTCTACTGGCTGTGATTGTCGCCGGTGAACGCCTTAATGGCGTGCAGGTCTTCGCAGCATCCGCGAGTATCGGCGGTGTTGTTCTGACTTCTTTGAATCTTCGGAATCTGAAAATCAGACAGGGGTTAATTGGCAAAGGGGTGCTCTACGGCCTTATCGCGATGCTTGGCCTGGGATTATCGCAATACTTTATAGGCATATTATCAAGAGACATTGGCTGGTTCTTGCCCATATACGTTAGCCGCCTTTTCACGTTTGCGATGCTTGCCCCCATATTGCTAATCTGGCGGCAGTTGCCGTGGCAGCGATTCACCGTGTTATTGTTTGTGGGGGTCGCGTTCGCCGGAATCACGGAAATCGCAGGGCTATTTGCCTTTTCAAGAGGAACAGAGATTGGAATCATATCCATTGTCGCCGCTGCCTCCACAGTCTACCCGATCTTGCCTGTCATGGGCGGCCTATTGATATTTCGAGAACGTCTATCGCCCAATCAGTGGATTGGGCTGGTAGTCGCAATGATAGGTCTGCTTATCCTCGCCGCGAGCGCATGATACAACCAAATATTCAAACCTGAAAGGGTTGCACTGCCAGCCATCTTGGTCTATCCTCCCTCTGGTCTGTTAGATACTGTGACAGAAGGAGATCATAAGATGCCCGCTGTTCAGAATTCGAACTCACGCCCACGGGCGACTGACCTGGGGCTGCATATAGGACTCCTACCTCATGGGCAACACAATAGCATCACAGATGTGGAAGGCGTAGCTGTGGGCCATACCACCCTGGTTGAAGGTGATGGGCCGTTGAAGATAGGCAAAGGCCCTGTCAGGACCGGAGTGACTGTCGTGCTCCCCCATCAGCAGAACATCTTCAGGCATAAAGTTACTGCGGCAGTGCACGTTGTGAACGGTTTTGGCAAACCTGTCGGATTTGCTCAAATAGAGGAGCTTGGTGTCATCGAAAGCCCAATCGCCCTCACAAGCACGCTAAACACATGGCGCGTTGCCGATGCCCTGGTGGACTATTTGTCCCGCAACAATTCGGGCATCTACTCTTTTAACCCGGTCGTTGGAGAGTGCAACGACAGCTTCTTGAACGACATGATGGGCAGGCACGTGCAACCGAACCACGTTTTCGAGGCAATCGTTTCTGCCAACTCGCCGAATATCCATGAAGGCAATGTTGGCGCAGGCGCTGGCATGACGGGTTTTGGCTGGAAGGGCGGCATTGGAACCTCTTCTCGTGTCTGCGACGGCCCTCATGGAGCCTTCACGATTGGAGCGCTTGTGCTCACTAACACAGGGGACCCAAGAGAGCTTCGAATTGATGGCGTGCAGGTGGGCCGTCACATATTGCCTCCGGGAGTAGCAGACGATGCCAGCGGCTCGATAATGATGATTGTAGGCACTGATGCCCCAGTCACGGCGCGGCAGTTGGGTCGCGTTGGACGCAGGGCCGCGATGGGTCTTGGGAGGGTAGGAGGCATCGCAAGCCATGGAAGTGGAGACTTCGTTATTGCCTTTTCCAACTCTTCGGAACGGCCAGGCATTGACGATGCACACCTAACACCTCTGTTTCGCGGTGTTGTGGAGGCTACGGAAGAAGCGATCATCAATTCTATCTTGCGGGCAGAGACAACTGTGGGCAGAGACGGTAACACCCGGCACTCTATACCCGTAAGTGAGCTTGGCAACATACTTGCAAAGGCTCGGTGATGGGCGTTGATCGGCCTTACTGAGCCAGCCAGCCAGCCATCAATAGACGACTGCGAGATTAAACCAGGCCTCTTAAATTCTCCATTTTGAGAAGTCCCCCCATGAATCGCACAACCCATCGTTTTTGCCTTCAATAAGACAATTACTCTTGGCATTCCCTGATTTTCATTCAACACGGAAACCCCCTCCTAATTTATGTCTTTATCAAGCAGCTAAAAACGCTAGCTTGCCATCGAAGTGGCGTGTTAGTCTTGCGATGTTTCAGAGACCTCTTAACTGGGCCATAGTTATGTCAAAATGCCCTTTTTGGAGAGGAAGGATGAGTGGTCAAATGATTAGACATGCCAAATTACTGGCTGGAATATCAATAATGGCAGCGCTCGTGTTCGCGCTGGCCTGCGGCACAGAGACTATCACTGAAGAAAGGACTGTTGTAGTAACCGTTGTAGTACCCGAAGATAGAACAGTCATAGTCGAGAAAATCGTAGAGGTGACCGTGACGCCTGTTCCTGAGACAACGGCTTCCACAGGCCCCAGCGTGTACAGAATGGGCATCTTCCAGGAGCCGAATACCAGGAATTACTGGAACTACTTTGGCGGCCCCGGAGGTTCAGTGTGGACTGGCTACGTACTCGATGGCGTAGCGACCACCCTGTACGACTATTCGGACCAGCGCTTCGACTGGGTTCCGGTTCTTGCGGACGGATTTCCCACGGCACTGACACAAGAGACAATGAATGGCAAGAAATATCTGACCAGTGAGGTCAGTCTGAAGAAAGGCGCGAAATGGAGTGACGGTGTTGACGTCACAGCGGACGACTTCGTATTCGTGGTCGATACCGTAATGGCCCTTGAATTGGGGGGCAACTATGCCTCCAGCGTCAACCCAGACTTCCTTAGCCATGTGGAGGCGTTGGACTCCCGTACCTTGAAGGTGTACTTCAAGGCCGAGGATGAGGAAGGCAACGCCATGACCCCTGGGATCAGCGTGTGGCAGTTTGGCCTGGCATTCACTCCTATACTGCCCAAGCATTACTGGGAGTCTGTTGTTGAGGCTGCTAAGGCTGCTGGAGACATTGACGCGCAACAGCAGGCGCTGTTCTCTCATATACCTGAGAATGAGCCAACGGCTGGCGGCTACGTGGCAAAGCGATGGGAGCCTGGGGCCTTCATTGAGAACGAAAAGGACCCTAACTGGTTCAGGTCTGGAATCAATATCGTCGAATACGAAAACGGCGCCTATAGGGAGATGATCCCTAATAATGGCTATGACGTTTCATATTATGGCGAGCCACAGGGTGCTGTGTCGTTAAAGTTCGAGATTGGCCCCCACGCTGACAGCGAGCTTTTTACAATATACGGGAATCAGGACGCCGCGATTCTGGCCCTCGCAAATGGGGATATAGACTACCTGTTTAATCCAAACGGACTTGAAAAAGGATTTCAGGATAGAGTGCGGGCCACTTCAGACCTTACCATCATATCCAATCCTTCCAGTAGCCTTCGCTACCTGGGGTTTAACGTTCGCAAGGCTCCGATGGATAACAAGGCTTTTCGGCAGGCGGTTGCTATGGTCATCGACAAAGAGTTTGTGACTCAGACGATATTGCAGGGTTCGGCCCATCCGGTGTATGCGATGGTTCCGGCTGGAAACGTCTTCTGGCACAACGCCGACGTTCCCAAGATTGGCGAGGGCCTGAGCCGTCAGGATCGCATAACACAGGCAGTTCAGCTTTTGAAGGACGCTGGATTTACCTATGATACAGAGCCAATAGTCAGCGAGGACGGCAATTTCGTTGAGGTGCAAGGCAGTGGACTGAGGCTGCCAGACGGCACGCTGGTTCCACAGATGGATATCATGTCGCCCAGCGCGGGTTACGACCCATTGAGGTCTACCTTCGCCATATGGATCGAGCGCTGGCTTAACGACATTGGGATTCCTGCCAGGGCAAAACTCACTGGCTTCAATGTCATGATTGACGTTCTCTTCAGCGAGAACGTGGCAGAAGAGTTGGATATGTGGATCCTAGGTTGGTCGCTTTCGCTGTTCCCGGACTACCTGGAGAACTTCTTCCACAGCAGTCAGGCTTAGGGTGGACGGAACTGGGGCGGATACTCGAACGCCCAGTATGACAAGCTAGCATCAGATCTACTCAAGGAATCGGATTTAGGTGAGGCGCGCAAACAGGTACTCAGGTTGCAGGAATTCCTGGCCGACGACATGCCTTACGTAAACCTGTTTTCCACGCCGATACTGGACACCTATAGGCCGAGCAAAGTTCATTTCCCTTATACCGACGTCCTGGGTGGAATCCAGCGATTGAGCGGCCTTCAGCAAGAGGCGTTCATCGAGTAATTCGCTTGTGCCAGCATACACCGAGGAGATCATAACGGCTATATTCTCCTCGATTCATCAGGAACACGTAATATCAGGCTGCCAGACACATGCCCGGACATGTGTCTGGCAGTCGTGGTTAACCTTCAGAATGGCGCCGAAATGACGAGATTCCTTTTTAAGCGCTTGATACAGATTTTCATCACGTTGTTTCTATTTCTGACGTTGATATTTTTTATGATCAACGCTCAGCCAGGAGACATCTCCGATTTCTATTCCACGAACCCACAAATCCCCGCAGACGAGCGCCTAAAGATCAAGGAGTCATTTGGATTAAACCAACCGCTCTGGAAGCAATACACAGTACACATAAAGAATTTCTTCTCCGGCAACCTCGGCGTCTCATTCAGCCTGTATCCGCGTTCCGTAGTCGATATTATCAAGGAGCGTCTGCCAAGAACGCTCGTCCTGTTCATTACGGCGGCAGTGATCTCCTTTTACATGGGGTTTGCCTTGGGCAAGATCATAGCCTGGAAACGAGGCGGCCTCACGGAGTACGTCTCGACACTGGGCGGCGTGATTCTGTATACGGTATTCACGCCTTGGTTCGGCCTGATGATAATATGGCTGTTCGCGTTCAAGGCAGGCTGGTTCCCAATTGGGATGTTTCTGGATCCCTTGACCTGGCGCGACGCGTCGGTGAGCGCCAATCACGTCTTCAACAACATGCTCCTTACTGCGCTGGTCGTCTCCCTATTCTTGATAGCCGTGTTCATCGTCGCTTCAAGGGTGCGTATGCGCAAGCGGGGCTGGCTGATTACCGGCAGCGTCGCGCTGTCCTCAGTAGTAATGCTGTTGGCGTGGAGCGCATCAGGAACGGGTTACCTTGCTTTCGACATTCTCAGGCACATGGTGCTGCCAGTTGGTACGCTAACCCTGATTTCCTTTGCGGGTACGATGCTTCTTACCCGGAACAGTATGCTCGAAACGATGCGAGAGGACTACGTGTTCGCCGCGCGGGCAAAAGGACTGTCGGATAAGGTCGTGCGCGACAAGCATGTCGCCCGCAACGCCTTGCTGCCTGTAGTGACGTATTTCGTACTCAGCATAGCCTTCGCGATCGATGGCGGCGTCGTCATTGAAACCATCTTCTCTTGGCCTGGAATGGGTCAGACACTCGTGAGCGCGGTCACTGCTGAAGATTTGCCCCTGGCGGTAGGTGCCTTCGTGTTCACAGGAATCTTCGTCCTCATTGCTCACCTTGCCGCCGATATTCTTTATGCTTTCCTCGATCCAAGGATCAGATACTGATGGCCGTAGAAGTCGTCGAACAAACGCGAATCCAACTGATCTGGCGCGAGAGGCTCAACCTTCTCCTTCACGGTCTTCGCGTCAATTGGGGTTTGTTTGTGCAGACCAGAATCGGGTTGGTGGGTTTGACTGTAATAGTTTTTTACGCATTGCTCGCCTTCACTCACCCGATACTGATGAATACGGTGTGGGATGAGAGAACCTACGATCCTGTGATAGGGTATGCATTCGATGAAACCCGCCAGCCCGCACCGCCAAGCCTGAGCCATCTGCTGGGCACGGATCCTCTGGGTCGTGACGTTCTGAGCCAGCTCATGTCTAGCACAAAATCAGAGTTCATTCTTGGAGTTGTCGCGGCAGTGGTCACCGTTGGCATAGGCAGTTTGGTTGGGGCAGTGTCGGCATACTTCGGGGGCATCGTAGATACTCTCCTAATGAGACTGGCGGATATCATGATAATGCTGCCCGGCATCTCGTTGCTAATAGTTGTGAGCGCGCTTTTCGGGATGGACCATTTTCGTCTGGGCATCATAATCGGCATTCTTTCGGGATTCGGCGGGACAGGCGTGATACTTAGATCACAAGCCCTCAGCGTTTCGGTAAAGCCCTATATAGAGGCGGCGAAGGTGGCTGGAGGGCACGATTTCCATATCGTATTCACCCATATCTTGCCCAACCTTCTGCCGCTTGCCTTCCTCTACATGATGTTTACCGTTACTGGAGCCATTTTATCCGAGGCTGTGCTGTCCTTCTTCGGACTGCTAGACGTTAGAATGAGTTGGGGCATCATGATAGAGACTACCCGAGCAGCGGGTTATCTCTTGCAGGTCGGCGACTTCTGGTGGCTGATATTTCCGGCCAGCATTTCCATTACCTTGCTGTGCTCATCCTTTTACCTCGTAGGACGCTCTATGGATGAAATCGTCAATCCCAGATTGCGACGGGCATGAGCGATAATCTTCTTTCCGTAGAAGACCTGACCATGCACTATGTCACCCGGCAGGGCGAAGTCAAGGCTGTGGACGGCATCTCCTTCTCCCTGAAGCGCGGGCAGGCAATGGGCCTTGTCGGTGAATCGGGGTGTGGCAAGTCGTCAATCGCCATCTCACTTCTGAAGCTATTACCTGACAACGGACGCCTCTTGAACGGCCACATATTGTTGGATGGGGTTGACCTGTTCCAGTTGACCGATACGCAGATGCAGAGGATTCGATGGAACAGGATTTCCATTGTGTTTCAGGCCGCGATGAACTCGCTTGACCCCGTGTATAAAGTGGGCGATCAGATTATTGAGGCTATCGAGATTCACACCGAGCTATCTCGGTCTGAAGCAGAACAGAAGGTTAGAGACCTATTCGAACTGGTCGGCCTCGACTCTGGGTTCATAAACAGGTATCCGCACGAGTACAGTGGTGGGATGAAGCAGCGAGCTGTTATCGCTATGGCCCTCTCTTGCGACCCGGACGTTATTATCGCCGACGAGCCGACAACCGCCCTTGACGTGATAGTGCAGGATCGAATCTTGCGAGAGATCCGTGCAATCCAGAAACGCCTAGACATGAGCCTGATCTACATCTCTCACGACATGGCTGTCATTGCGGAGGTAAGCGACATCGTGGGCGTGATGTATGCTGGAAAATTGGTAGAAGTAGGGGAGACCGTCGAGATTTTCCAGCGACCCATACATCCGTACACACAAGCACTCATGTCGGCATTTCCTAGCGTCACAGGCGAAAAGCATGAGCTTACAACTTTGCCCGGAGAGCCTCCGAACTTGATCGACCCTCCCAAGGGCTGCCGGTTTCATCCGCGCTGCAAGTACGCTACCAGCGCTTGCCGTGAAGAAGAGCCTCCCATCATAAGGTGAGGAGAGCACTGGGCGGCATGTTGGAACCCTCTTTCGTGACGCGTCAGAACAGAGGAATGCCGTGACATTTCTGACCACCCAACCCGAAGCAAATGGCTCGGCTCTGGTGCGAGTGCAGGAGTTGACGAAGCGATTTTCTGTGTCCAAAGGGTTCTTTGCAAGAGGCCAGAGCTATATCCATGCGGTTGACGGCATTTCCTTTGACCTGGGAGTGTCGGACAGCCTTGGACTCGTGGGCGAATCAGGGTGTGGCAAAACTACCACAGGCAAGCTGCTGGTCAAGCTGCTAGAGCCAACGAGCGGCCAGATACTTTTCACGGACGACAAACACAACTTCTCAGACGTATCCCGTGTCAAAGGCCGGGACCTGAAGCTGTTCCGCCGCCGCGCCCAGATGATTTTTCAAGACCCGTACGAGTCGATGAATCCACGCCGCACGATTTTTGACACGGTAGCGGAACCCCTTTCAGTACAGCATATAGGCGGTCCGACAGAAAGACTAGAAAGGGTAGGGGAACTGCTTGAACTTGTGGGACTCACGCCTTCCGCCACGTATCTGTTTCGCTATCCTCATGAGCTTTCCGGCGGGCAGCGGCAGCGAGTGGCGATTGCGAGAGCGTTAGTAGTCGACCCCGCCTTTGTCGTGGCAGACGAACCAACGTCGATGCTGGACGTGTCCATACGCACAGGCATTATGAGCCTTATGACAAATCTTGCCCAGCGGTTGGGAATCAGCTACCTCTTCATTACTCACGATCTTGCTGTCGCCCGGTATATGTGCAGTCGCATCGCCGTGATGTACCTGGGCAAGATAGTCGAGATAGGGGAGACCGAGGAGCTTCTAAAGAATCCATTGCACCCCTATACCAAGGCTCTATTATCCGCAGTGCTCATACCAGACCCTACGTACGTCCGCCAGCCCGTGGAAATCGAGGGCGGCGTGACACAGCCAGTTGACCCTCCGTCAAGGTGTCGCTTCTACGATCGATGCCCCATAGCCAACGACTTCTGCCGCGACAATCCCCATCCACCACTGGAGGACAAGGCCGGAGGCCATCAGGTGGCTTGCTATCACGTCTAACCCCTGGCCATCCAATAGCCGTCGTATTCTCAACATTGGAATTATCATAAAGTCAGGAATCTTCGTCGGTCACATGTATAGGCATTGGTGGTTCACAAATTCTGTTCTGCGTGATAGGCTTCAACTGGGGAGCGTGGCTGCAAAAGGAGACGAATAGCAGTAATGACCCAAGAAAAAGTTAAGAAAGACGACTGGACTGCTTCTGAAAAACCGCCTAAATACCTCTGGATGTCGGGCAAGCAAGTAGATTGGGATAAAGCGACTGTTCACGCGTCCAAACTGGGATGGTCTTCTATATCTATGGTCTTTGAGGGCATTCGAGGGTATTGGAACCCGCAGCAGGAGCAGTTGCATATCTTTCATCTGGAAGCCCACATCAAGAGGCTTTTCCAATCTATGAAGATTATGCGGATGACCTCACGCTGGACGAGCGATGAGCTGGTACAGAGCATCGTCAAGCTGGCAAAGAACAACGAGTTCCGCGACGATTGCTATATCCAACCGCTTGCTTATTTCGGAGACGACGTGCCGGGTTACCTGGCGGTGGTGGAAATGCCTGGCGAAATCGCTATAATATCTCGCAAGGCGTCTTCCAATCTAGGGACTGGACGAACCGCAACCGCCGGGGTAAGCTCGTGGAGCCGCATATCGGACAACGTGATGCCGCCAAGGGCCAAGGCAATCTCCAACTACCAGAACAGCCGCTATGTAGCCGATGAGGCCATGGTACACGGCTACGAGTTCGGCATCATCCTCAATCAACAAGGGAAGGTCTCCGAGGTCTCTTACGCACGCCTGTACATAATTCGGGACGGTGTGGCAATCACACCACCGGTCACGGCAGGCATCCTTGAGAGCATAACCCGAACTGTCGTGAAAGAATTATTGGAACACGAGCTTGGCGTGCCCGTCGTTGAGAGAGAGATGGACCGCACCGAGCTTTATATAGCCGACGAGGTGTTCATCTGCGGCACGGGTGCCGAGATTCAGATTATCAATAACATAGACGGATATCAGATTGGCGATGGCAACTCCTGGCCTATCTCATCGCGCGTGGAGCAGCTTTACCAAGAGATAGTGCGCGGCAGATCGGGTCATCCAGGGTGGCTCACCGGCGTCTACTAGCGACAATACTTATTTGATACGAGGCCACAGCACAATCAATAAGGAGGAGGAAAAAATGATTTATGAGATGCGCACGTACGACCTCAAGCCTCGAAGCGTGCCCGACTTCGAGAAAGGGTTTGGCGAAAAGCTACCGGGTAGACTTGCCTACTCAATACTTGGTGGCCTCTGGCACACCGAGGTCGGCCCGCTCAACCAGGTGGTGCATATCTGGCCTTACGACGACTTGAATCATCGTGGGGACGTCCGCGCGAAGGCTGTTGCCGACGGCGCGTGGCCGCCAAACACAAGCCAGTTCGTCGACAATATGCAAACCGAGATATTGACCCCCGCACCGTTCATGACTCCCCTTGGCGACCGTAAAATTGGCCCAATCTATGAGTTACGCATTTATACCTACGGGCCTGGCGATGTTGCAAAGGTATTCGAGGCATGGGACAAGGCCATCGCCGAGCGTGAGAAATACTCTCCGCTGGCAGGTTGCTGGACTACAGAGATTGGCGGCCTGAACAAGTTCATCCATCTTTGGGCCTACAAAAGCCTTGACGAGCGAGCGCAAGTCCGAGAGGACACACGGACCTCTGGCGTGTGGCCTCCTCCTAGTGGCGTGAGTCCACTGAAACAGGAGAACAAGATACTGATTCCGGCGGAATGCTCGCCGATGCAGTAGAAGCCCTGAAAAGGCTCTCGCTGGGGTGAGGTCAGTGTCGGCCTCACCCCATCCTTCCGCGGAAGGACGAAGGCAAGCCTCGTTTTTGGGCGCCCCTCTCCGTTCACGGAGAGGGGAATGAAATTATGTGCGTATGGTTCTGGTCTTTTGCTAGAGCCACGCAATCCATCTGCCGTGAGGGTCGCTGTGGGCGAGCGCTGTTCTTGTTCGTCTGCCCTTTTCGTAGGCAACCAACTCGACGAGCGCGCCCTCAATATTGCTTTGCCCTTCAATCGATATTACATACAGGTCTCTCTTTGAGCCGTACTCGTCGATTATGGCAGACAGACGTTCCTTCCCTTCCGCAGAAAACTGGTTTACCGTGTGAGTGTGGAAGACGCATAACGCGGAATCACCGGGCGCACTGTCTAGGACTTCAGGAAGCAGGTCAAGCGCGTCTCCAGCGAGCAATGTTGGCGGGTCGCGTCGAGCGATTTCAATTGCTCCTTTCAGAATTTCCACACGCTCCCTGTGCTCAGGCCAGATCAGGGCGCGCAGCCAGAGTGCCGCATCGGGGTCGCTCAGATCGATTGGGTTGAGGTCGATACCCACCTTCAGCCCGATGTCTGGGAAGGGTTCGAGTATCGAGGGAAGCGTGCGCCCTCGCGGATTGCAGGCAAGTTGCACGGTAGAGCTAGCGTTGCCATAACGTCGTCCCTCGCCGTAGTCATAGCCATAGCTGTCCCAAAGGAGATTCAAGCCTGCGCTCGCCCCAATCTCCACAAGCGACAGTGGTAAACCATGGGTACGCTCCGCAACGATACTGAAGGCTGGCAGCAGACAGGCGCAACGCCTGACGGCATTCGTCTGAACCAGTCGCGTTGAGATCAGTTCGATAATCTCGCGGCTGTGCTGAAGGCAAAACTCTCTGAGGTAAGGATAGGCGTTTTCGTCCGGCGCTGGAGTCTTGGATACGCTTGGGTAGAACGTCGAGACGATATGCTGCGCTCCTTTTAACAGCAGTAAGTGCGCCGCTCCAAGGAACAGGTTTGGCACAGGCTGACCCTCTCTGGCGTGCGATGCGATGGCAAGAATCGCTGGGTCAGCCGCGATGCCCAATGACAGACGCTCGTAAAGCGGAGAAGAGTTGCGGCATTCCCGTTCAGCAAATCGCTCAAACCTGTGGGATAAATTGTCTAGTTGGGCCATTTCTGACAGTCCCTCAACGTGCTGAGTTTTCTAATGCATAGATAGTAAACCGACGAGCTTTGTGAAACAATCCCAATACTCAAGGATGCGCCTCTACGGGAAGAAACCCCTCGTTGTGTGGAGTATTGTCGATCGAACAGATTGATTGGCTTAAATGGTAGCGCACGGAGCATTTTGGTGGTAACATCTGAGCACTAAGGAGGTGCCGAAGATGGTCACAAACAGGTTAAGCGGCGAAGATATCGAAGAGCTGAAGCAACAGGCGACTGCGCACTTCTGGCCTCATGCGAGAGAGGCTGGGGACATGTCCGAGGATACTGGCGTCAAGCTCGTAAACACCTCGAATGGTGTCTGGGTCGATGACGCTGAGGGCAAGCGATGGTTTGATACTCTTTCGAGCATGTGGCTGGTCAACATCGGCCATGGGCGGGAGGAGATTGCCAAAGCAGTCTACGAGCAGATGAAGGACATCAGCTATTCTCCGGGCGGCACGGTAAGCCCGGCCACCGTCAGGCTGTCGGCAAAGGTCGCCAGCCACGCCCCCGACAAAGAATCAAGGGTTTACTTTGTCAGTGGAGGCTCGGAGGCTGTCGAGACCGCCCTCAAGATGGCGAAGAACTATCACAAGAACAATGGCGAGCCTACTCGCTGGAAGGTCATTAGCAGAACAGGGTCGTATCATGGCGCGACGCTCGCCTGCATGAGCTTAGGTGGAGGCGGCATCAGCGCGCCGGTCAATTTTGGCCCATTGATGCCTGGTAACATCCACGTCGCTCAACCTGCCGAGTACAGATGCGTTTACTGCCGCGACAAAGGCGGCTGCAACCTTGAGTGCGCCCGCGATGTAGAGCGCGCCATCGAGCACGAAGGCCAGTCCACAGTGGCCGCCTTCATCGGCGAGCCTATCTCTGCGGCGGCTGGAATCTACGTTCCCCATCCGGAGTATTGGCCCACGATACGCGAGATATGCGACAGGACGGGCGTAATCATGATATGCGACGAAGTTATCACGGGTTTCGGTCGCACGGGCACGATGTTCGCCACAGAGCATTGGGGAATCACACCTGACATCTTCACCGTTGCCAAGGCGCTGACGAGCGGGTATCTTCCCATCGGCGCGGCGGTGGCGAGCAAGAAGATTGCCGATGCCTTCATAGGCGCGGAAGAGTCAGCATTCAGGCATCTGATTACCTTCGGCGGGAATCCTGCGTCGTGTGCGGCTGGACTTGCAAACCTCGAAATCATGGAAGGCGAGGGGATGGTCGAGAACTCGGCAAAGATGGGTGACTATCTGTACGAGCAACTGCAGACACTGTACGAGCATCGCATAGTTGGCGACGTTCGTGGCGGAATGGGGCTGCTGGCTGCGGTGGAGATCGTCAAGGACAGGGACACCAAAGAGAAGTTCTCCAAAGATGCCGAGCTAGGGAAGAAGTTCAGCGCCGCCATGAACCGTTATGGCCTGCTAGGGCGTGCTGGCGACGTAATCTCAATGGCTCCTCCGATATGCATCACCAAAGACGAAGTTGATTTCCTGGTGAAGCAGGTTGATGCGGCGATCTCAGAAGTGGAAAACACTTTGTAATCAGGTTGAGAGGTCAGTTGATATAGAGCAGGACGTTCGCTATTTCTGAATGACTTGCGAATGAATAGAAAGAGGCCCATTCCCCAAAAAGGAAGGGCCTCTTTCTCTGTTCTTCAATTTGAAGGTCTGGGTTTACGTATCAGGCCATTCGGCAAGAGTGATTCTTATCTCAACATCACGGGTATTCCGAAAAACTGATAGCGTAACGTCATCACCCGGTCTGAGGGAATTGAAGTAGCTTACCATGTCTTCAACCGATCCCACAGGCGTTCCGTCTATGGCAGTAATGACGTCGCCTCCGCCTCTCACGCTCAGGAACGGGACCAAGCCCGCATGTTCCGCAGGGCTTCCTCGAAAGACTCTTGTGATGAATATGCCCTCGTCAATTCCCAGAGAACTGATTAGATCTCCGGTAAGCGGCGCGCCACTGACACCCAACCAGGGACGCTTCACTACCTGTGGGGCGCTTATCAAATCTGGCATCAGGTTCTTGACAGTGTTGCTTGGGACGGCGAATCCTATGCGAAATTCATCAATGCCCTGAAAAGACCCTGTTCGCACAGCAGAATTGATGCCTATCACCTCGCCTTTGGAGTTCAGAAGCGGGCCGCCGGAGTTGCCCGGGTTAAGTGGTGCGTCAGTCTGAATCATATCAGGTATGGGGCGTCGGAGAACGCTCGTAGGGCCTCTGCCTGTGCCGCTGACAACTCCAACCGTGACTGAATTGAAGTTTCGAAACGGGCTGCCTATGGCGATAGCCAACTGACCTGGCTTGACCTCGGTGGAGTCCGCCAACGCCAGAGGCTCGATATCCGCCACCTCGCTTGAATCGACTTGAATGACTGCCAGATCGTCCGCGGGGCTGGTACCTAGTGGTTCAACGTTTTTGTATTGATGGGTAGAGTGACTTTAGCTTGATGCGCGCATCCTCGGTAGTGAAGCGCCAATCCACTCGTATCACATCCCGGTTGCGTTGATTCTGCCAAGCATTGACCTCGCCGCGCAGGATGTCTTGATTGGCAATCCGTCGGTCCAGGCACTGTCGAGCCAGCACACCGATCTCTATCTCCGCCATATTCAACCAACTCCCGTGTTTGGGAGTGTAGTGTATCTCCAGTCGCTCAGCTATACGCCTCGCCTCAGCAGGCTCGAATGCCTCGTATAGCGAGGACAGCTTGTGAGTGTTGAGATTGTCCATTACCAGCACGATCCGGTCTCTGTCAGGGTAGTCCTCGTCGACCAGTTTCTTTATCACATGCGCCCAGTCCACCTTCGTGCGACGCTCTCTGACCTCGACTCGGCGCCATCCGTCCAACGGTGCAAACAGCATGAACAGGCTGCTCACTCCATTGCGCTCGTATTCGTAGTCGTATGCCGCCGATAAGCCGGGCGCTGCGGGACGCGGCACTCGCGTCTCCTTGACTTGCTGTTTGCTCGTCTCATCCATGCACACCAGAACCTCATTCCCATCGTACGGCCGTTGGTAGACCTCCAGTACGTCTTCCATCGCGCACACAAACTCCGCGCTCTGACCGGGCGGGATGCACCAACTCTGCTTCAGCCACGGCTTCAGTTCGTTTTTTTTTAAGCGCCTGGCGAACCGTCTCGGTGCTAATGGTCCCGACTATCTCACACTCGACCAACTGGTCAGCCAACAGCTTCAGGGGTCCAACTGGCACGCCCCTCCGGCGGTTCCCCGCAGGCCATCGCTATCAACCGTGCTTCACCTTCGCCGTCCAGTCTCTTTTGACGCCGACGCAGTTGCTTTTTGCGATTCAGCGCAGACTCGACCCCCTCCTCCACACAGCGCTTGCGTATTCGCTCGACTGTTGACTGTCCCACACCGAGCGCGCTGGTGATGTCCGCGTCCTTCATTCCCCCGTCCGAGCGTGACTCATCGCTCATCAGCAGAATGCGCGCATGGGTCTGTTTGTACGCCGCAGCCCGACCGCGTGAGACCAAGGCGTTGAGTTCCTGTTGTTCGTCGGTAGTCAGTCTGATACGGTACTTCTTGGTAGACATCATGGTTCCTCCTCGGTTCAACGTTACGATTGAACCCCCAAGAGGAACAATGACTATCATGGTATTCATTTCAATGATGTTGGACCACTAGCCTTGTGGCCTGGATAGTCTTACCGTTGGACAGTTTTACCGAGATTTCATCGGCGCCTTCCAATACGTGGTGATTGGTTACGATATGACCCTCTCTGTCTAAGGTGGACCCCATTATTAAGACAGCACGAGGGCTAAATTAAGAGAGTCTCCCACCCCTGCGCTAGGTTTCACCAAGCCCGATGGCAGCCCTGCTTCTTCAGCTGCTGCTCCCCTTTCTTCCTGGCCATGTTGGTACACCTCTGCTGGGGTCCGGTAGCCCAAAGCCTGGTGAGGCCTCTGCCGGTTGTAGAACTCCAGGTAGGCATTGATCCCAGTTCGGGCCTCGGCGACGGTCTGGTAAGCTTTCAGATACACCTCCTCGTACTTGATGCTCCGCCACAGCCGCTCCACGAAGATGTTGTCCAGGTACCTACCCTTACCATCCATGCTGACCTGGACCCTCTGCTCCTGCAACGTCTGGGTAAAGGCCTCACTGGTGAACTGACTCCCCTGGTCGGTGTTGAATATCTCCGGTCGTCCCTTACCCAGGGCTTCCTCCAACGCCGCCACGCAGAAGCTGGTGTCCATGGTGTTGGAGAGCTTCCAGGCCAGCACGTGCCGGCTGTGCCAGTCCATGATGGCCACCAGGTACAGGAAGCCCTTCGCCATGGGGATGTAGGTGATGTCCGCGGCCCAGACCTGGTCGACCCGATTAACCTCCACTCCCTTCAGCAGATAGGGAAAGATCCGGTGTCCCGGCGCTGGTTTGCTGGTGTTGGGACGCCGGTAGATGGCTTCCAGACCCATCAACCGCATCAGCCTTCGAACCCTTTTTCGGCTCACCAGATAGCCCTGTTGCAGCAGCCAGGCCTTCATCTTCCTGGAGCCGTAGAAGGGGGTCTTCAAATACTGACGGTCCATCAGGGCCATCAACTCCAGGTCTTCTGCCCTGGTCGGTACCGGCCGGTAGTACACCGAGGCCCGGCTGACGTCCAGCAGGATACATTGACGCACCAAAGACAGCTGCTGGTGGTCTCGGTCTATCATGGCTCGCCGTATGCTGCGACTCATAGACCGGACCTTTCCGACAAAAAATCGCGTTCCACCTTCAGCTGGCCGATGTGCCGGTAGAGGTGGTTAATCTGAGCTTCCTTGGCTTTCTCCTGGGATTTCTGATTGGTGGCAAATAGCTCCGGGGCTCCTTCCACCAGGGCCCTTTTCCAGGCGTGAATCTGACTGGGATGGACCTCAAATCGGCTGGCCAGCTGGGCGATGGTCTCTTCCCCCGCAAGGGCGGCCAGGGCCACCTTGGCCTTGAACGCCGGACTGTGCTTATTCCTCGTCTGCTTCATGTCCTGCTCCTTCACGTCGGTTAGTTGCCGGTTATTTTAGGAGCTGGACTCTCTCTTAGCCAGTTGTCTAGTGGTTCAACGTTTTTGTATTGATGGGTAGAGTGACTTTAGCTTGATGCGCGCATCCTCGGTAGTGAAGCGCCAATCCACTCGTATCACATCCCGGTTGCGTTGATTCTGCCAAGCATTGACCTCGCCGCGCAGGATGTCTTGATTGGCAATCCGTCGGTCCAGGCACTGTCGAGCCAGCACACCGATCTCTATCTCCGCCATATTCAACCAACTCCCGTGTTTGGGAGTGTAGTGTATCTCCAGTCGCTCAGCTATACGCCTCGCCTCAGCAGGCTCGAATGCCTCGTATAGCGAGGACAGCTTGTGAGTGTTGAGATTGTCCATTACCAGCACGATCCGGTCTCTGTCAGGGTAGTCCTCGTCGACCAGTTTCTTTATCACATGCGCCCAGTCCACCTTCGTGCGACGCTCTCTGACCTCGACTCGGCGCCATCCGTCCAACGGTGCAAACAGCATGAACAGGCTGCTCACTCCATTGCGCTCGTATTCGTAGTCGTATGCCGCCGATAAGCCGGGCGCTGCGGGACGCGGCACTCGCGTCTCCTTGACTTGCTGTTTGCTCGTCTCATCCATGCACACCAGAACCTCATTCCCATCGTACGGCCGTTGGTAGACCTCCAGTACGTCTTCCATCGCGTCTTCCATCGCGCACACAAACTCCGCGCTCTGACCGGGCGGGATGCACCAACTCTGCTTCAGCCACGGCTTCAGTTCGTTTTTTTTTAAGCGCCTGGCGAACCGTCTCGGTGCTAATGGTCCCGACTATCTCACACTCGACCAACTGGTCAGCCAACAGCTTCAGGGTCCAACTGGCACGCCCCTCCGGCGGTTCCCCGCAGGCCATCGCTACCAACCGTGCTTCACCTTCGCCGTCCAGTCTCTTTTGACGCCGACGCAGTTGCTTTTTGCGATTCAGCGCAGACTCAACCCCCTCCTCCACACAGCGCTTGCGTATTCGCTCGACCGTTGACTGTCCCACACCGAGCGCGCTGGTGATGTCCGCGTCCTTCATTCCCCCGTCCGAGCGTGACTCATCGCTCATCAGCAGAATGCGCGCATGGGTCTGTTTTGTACGCCGCAGCCCGACCGCGTGAGACCAAGGCGTTGAGTTCCTGTTGTTCGTCGGTAGTCAGTCTGATACGGTACTTCTTGGTAGACATCATGGTTCCTCCTCGGTTCAACGTTACGATTGAACCCCCAAGAGGAACAATGACTATCATGGTATTCATTTCAATGATGTTGGACCACTAGTTTTTGGGTACCACCTCAGTCGATGAGAAATCCTGAGCCAGTACCAACGCGCTGTCCTAACAGACCTCCGGCGCTGCTGATAATGCTAATCTCAACGATGGCAGGGCTAACACCCTCGAAGAGGGAGGTCACCAGCTCCTCATCGTACAAAGACGTGGACTTGAACGGGGAGCCGCTCAAGGAGCCGACGGAAAGCAGGCCCAACGTGAATCAGAGAAGGAGGGCTACCGATATTACTCCCAATACGAAGGTTCTTGACACCCCATTCTTACGTTGGGTTGAACGCCGCGATGGAAATTCTTCGGAATAGTCATATGATTCGTACATAGGCGAACAGTCCCTTAATGCTACACCAGTAGCCGAACGATTTCTCTCCCGTCTATATCAGTATACAAGTTTCCGACGTAGTAATGACCAGGGGCCTTGCATTAGATGCACTGGATGCTTTCACCGTTCTCAATCTGAGTGCCCTATTGGTGTTAGAACGAAGTTGTCGCAAAACGGTTGGTGCGTGGAACGTTACGCTGTACGCTGCATCTAATGTTTTGCCCTCTGTAGCTCAGAACCGCCTTTTTACTAAGAGCGTCTAACAAAACCTAATAAAAGGGGTTAGAATCTGGACATTCTCTGGAGGAGGATGACCTAATGTCTAAGCCCCTTGTAAGCGATGAATTCTGGGAACTGGTGCAACCTTTACTGCCGCCACAACCACCGAAGCCGAAAGGAGGAAGGCCCAGGATACCTGACAGACAGGTCCTAAGTGGGATACTGTTCGTGCTAAAGACAGGCATTGGCTGGGAAGACCTACCCAAGGAGATGGACTGTGGCAGTGGGATGACCTGCTGGAGGCGCCTCAGAGATTGGCACCAGTCGGGAGTCTGGGAGCGCATCCACTTGGTATGCCTTGAGCGCCTGCAAGCAGCTGAGCGCATAGACTGGACTCGCGCAGTGCTGGACAGTGCTTCAGTGCGAGCAGTTTTTGGGGGCAGAAAACAGGCCCCAACCCCACGGACAGGGCGAAGGCGGGTAGCAAGCATCATATCATAACCGATGCCCAGGGCATTCCACTGGCGGTCAGGTTGACTGGCGCGAACGCTCACGATGTCACCCAAGCCCTTGAGTTGGTGGATGCCATACCTGCTGTCAAGGGCAAGCGAGGCAGGCCTCGCAAGCGTCCTCTTCAGGCGCAGGGAGACAGAGGGTATGACTCTGAGCCTGTTCGCAAGGAGTTGAAGAAGCGACATATCTGGCCGCTGCTGGCCAAGCGAGGTGAGCCGCATGGCAGCGGGTTGGGTGTGCATAGATGGGTGGTTGAGAGAAGCCTGAGTTGGCTTCATCAGTTCCGACGCTTACGGGTTCGATATGAGCGCAGGGCAGACATACATGAGGCTTTCTTGGCCATAGGTTGTGCCATCATCTGCTCTCGCTTTCTGTTCCAATAATGGTTTTGTTAGACGCTCTTAGATGTGGGATTAGGGAGACTTTATAGTGTTTCGACGCCAGGTTCTAATCATCGCCATTGGGCTGGTTGCAATCGTTGGGCTGGCCTGTACCAGTAGTCCTGCCGCGCCTGGAAGGACGGATGAACCGTTGGACAGTAATCGGCAGCCGACAGCAACTGCTACAGTTCAGGCCAAGGCCACATTAACGCCTCTAAGTGAACCAACGGCAGCGCCTGACCCAACGTCTTCTCCTCTGGCGGAGTCTACAGTTGTGCCTCCATCGTCATCTACCCCAAAGGCGGAGGCAACCCCAAAGTCGACAGCAATACCAGAACCGGTGTCTGCATCGACACCAGAGCAAACGCCAACGGCCTCGCCAGAGCCAGAGCCTACTCTGGCAGGCGCCGAAATTGATGGTCTGCCCGAAATTATGAGATTTGGCTGGAAGACCGATTTCTCCAAACACTCGGTGCCTTATCAAGAGATAATGTCAGGAGGGCCGCCCCGCGATGGAATTCCTCCTATCGACAGGCCGAGGTTCATAGATGTGGCAAATACTCCTGATTACATGAAGAGTAACGAGCCAGTCATCAGCGTGGAGATAAACGGCGAGGCCAAGGCTTATCCTCTGGCGATTCTAGTAGCTGATAGTCATTGTTCCTCTTGGGGGTTCAATCGTAACGTTGAACCGAGGAGGAACCATGATGTCTACCAAGAAGTACCGTATCAGACTGACTACCGACGAACAACAGGAACTCAACGCCTTGGTCTCACGCGGTCGGGCTGCGGCGTACAAACAGACCCATGCGCGCATTCTGCTGATGAGCGATGAGTCACGCTCGGACGGGGGAATGAAGGACGCGGACATCACCAGCGCGCTCGGTGTGGGACAGTCAACGGTCGAGCGAATACGCAAGCGCTGTGTGGAGGAGGGGGTCGAGTCTGCGCTGAATCGCAAAAAGCAACTGCGTCGGCGTCAAAAGAGACTGGACGGCGAAGGTGAAGCACGGTTGATAGCGATGGCCTGCGGGGAACCGCCGGAGGGGCGTGCCAGTTGGACCCTGAAGCTGTTGGCTGACCAGTTGGTCGAGTGTGAGATAGTCGGGACCATTAGCACCGAGACGGTTCGCCAGGCGCTTAAAAAAAAACGAACTGAAGCCGTGGCTGAAGCAGAGTTGGTGCATCCCGCCCGGTCAGAGCGCGGAGTTTGTGTGCGCGATGGAAGACGTACTGGAGGTCTACCAACGGCCGTACGATGGGAATGAGGTTCTGGTGTGCATGGATGAGACGAGCAAACAGCAAGTCAAGGAGACGCGAGTGCCGCGTCCCGCAGCGCCCGGCTTATCGGCGGCATACGACTACGAATACGAGCGCAATGGAGTGAGCAGCCTGTTCATGCTGTTTGCACCGTTGGACGGATGGCGCCGAGTCGAGGTCAGAGAGCGTCGCACGAAGGTGGACTGGGCGCATGTGATAAAGAAACTGGTCGACGAGGACTACCCTGACAGAGACCGGATCGTGCTGGTAATGGACAATCTCAACACTCACAAGCTGTCCTCGCTATACGAGGCATTCGAGCCTGCTGAGGCGAGGCGTATAGCTGAGCGACTGGAGATACACTACACTCCCAAACACGGGAGTTGGTTGAATATGGCGGAGATAGAGATCGGTGTGCTGGCTCGACAGTGCCTGGACCGACGGATTGCCAATCAAGACATCCTGCGCGGCGAGGTCAATGCTTGGCAGAATCAACGCAACCGGGATGTGATACGAGTGGATTGGCGCTTCACTACCGAGGATGCGCGCATCAAGCTAAAGTCACTCTACCCATCAATACAAAAACGTTGAACCACTAGTAGCTCATGAGATAGTCAACGATGTATTAGGCGATATTCCGATCACTGTCACCTTCTGCCCTCTTTGCAACACTGCCATCGTTTTCGATCGCAGGGTAAATGGAAGTGTACTGGATTTCGGAACCTCTGGAAATCTGCGAAAAAGCGATCTTGTGATGTGGGACCGTCAAACAGAGTCCTGGTGGCAACAGATTACTGGAGAAGCCATAGTTGGCGAGTTGACCGGCACGAAGCTGGATTTTCTGCCTGCCTCATTGGTCTCCTGGATTGATTTCCGAACATCATTTCCTGGCGGCCAGGTGCTTTCTAGGGAAACGGGGTTTGGGCACTATCAGAACTACGACATCGCTCCATACGGCGGGTACGATGACCTTGCTAGAACGCCGTTCCTTTTCTTTGGAGAATATGACGGAATACTCAAGCCTATGGAACGGGTAGTGTCCCTGACCGTCGGAGACCAGGCCGTAGCATACCCCTTCAGGGTGTTGAAAAAACATCCGGTTGTTAATGATACTGTAAACGGCAAGGATGTCGTAATCTTTTACGCTGGCGGAACGCTATCCCCGTTTGCAAGCCCCGGAGCCACTGCACACCGGACTGTAGGCTCAACCGGAGTCTTCGATCCTGTCGTTGAAGGTCAGAAGTTGACATTCGGTGTTCGCGGCGAGGTGGTTGTGGACGACGAAACAGAGACAATCTGGAACATACTGGGTCAGGGAATCGCTGGCCCGCTAAAGGGCACTCAGTTGACACCGATGGTTCATGCAAATCACTTCTGGTTCGCATGGTTCGCCTTTAGCCCTGAAACAGCGGTACGTTCACTTGAGGATGTTTCAGGCTAGCGCAACTCTATCAATTTCCAAGCGAATGCCAGTGAGGACTTTGAACCACCGAGGCACTCCCGGACATTCGTGAGTGGTAAATTTCTGATGTGCATAGCGACAGGCGCGGAATGCTGCCGCCCGTCTGGTCCCTCTACACACCAATGCTTTCTATGGTTTCGTCTATCGGACGCTGGATGCAAGTGAAAATAGGCGTGTCGAGGAGAGTGAAAAGGCTTCCTTCGACCCCTCGTAGCTCCATCACGAGGTCCAGGAAATCTCCGGGGCTGTCGGTTTCAAATGCGACGACGAATTCCTGGTCATCAAGGCCAAAGGAATATGAGGTATTTATCTTCACGGAGGGGTACTTGTGACCGATCTTGAAGTGCTCGGTCATCATTCGCTGGCGTTCCTCCTGAGGCAGCAAATACCACTGCCTTGTCTTTAGAAACGGGTAGACGACAAAATACTTGGCGTCCTCTCCAGGGCGCAATCGCACTGTTGTGCCTTCTTGCCCGGCGTGCCGATGGTTGCCAACGTACTCCGAGCCGCGTGTCATCGCAAGATAAGAGTACGGCTGTGTCAGGTAATGGCCGAGGCCCGTGCTCCATAGCCTTGTGGAGAAATCCTGAAGTTCTTCAAGCGTATCAGTGGCGTGCCAGAGCAGAAAATCGGCGTCGCCTCTCAGTCCCACAAGACTGTAGCTGCGAATAAACATATGGTTGGCGGATTCCTCAATAACGGCGGTAAACTCCCGTCTATTGTCGGTTTTTTCCGCTTCCGGCAATCTGCGCCAGAGAGGGTCTATACTGAAAAAGTTATATTTAACGAACTGTCTGCGTTGCGCATCCGCCATTCATTTGCCTCCTTAAAACAGGAGTCAATTATAGCATACGCTGAAGCGGTCATTTGCAGCTACGGCATCGGCTTGACTCATATCGAGTAAACAGCTATGATTTAAGCTAGACATCAGGGGCGTTAATAAAAGGGGGAAGATATGCCTTTTCGTCTTGGGCCGATGGAGCTGATAATAATCCTTGTGATCGTGATGGTCATTTTTGGCGTCGGCAGATTGCCTGAAATCGGCGGTGCCATGGGTAAAGCCATACGGGAGTTCCGAAAGTCGCAGTCTAAGATTGAAGGCGATGAAGACGTGACTCAGTTGGATAGCGCCAACGAGGAAGATAAAGAAAAGATCGCTCCATAAGCTCTGAGCTAATAAAGAGCATCAGTCAAATAGGGGAATAGGCTCCCGACCTAGAGTTCGGAGCCTATTTTTGTGCCCCGCCATCGGTGTCAGCCAGGCCTAGCTCCGAGGAAGATTTCTTCTTACCAATCCGCGCCAGTTTCGCCAGCCAGATGCCTGCTTCATATAGAACGATGATAGGCACGGCTACAAATGTTTGATTGAGAGGGTCGAATGTGGGCGTAATGATGGCGCCCAAAACGAATGCGGCGACGAGAGCATAGCGCCGTTGCTTCGCGAGGAACTCAGGGGTCACCACGCCGATTTTGGACAAGAAGAAGGAAACAAGAGGTATCTCGAATACAACACCCATCCAAAACAGCAGCGTTACCATTGTGTTTACGTAGCTGCCTATTCTGATTAGAGGGGTCGCTACATCGCTGCCAAAGGTGAGCAGGAAATTCAGCATTGGCGGAAAGAGAATGCGATAGCCAAAAGCAGCCCCCGCCAAGAACATCAGCACGCTCACGGGGAGCAGAGCGTACAGATATCGCTTCTCAGATGGCGTTAGTCCCGGCGCGACGAACATCGCCATCTGATAGAGCACAAAGGGCATAGACACGGCTATACCCGCAACTAACGAGGCCTTGAATGCCGCGCCGATAAACTCCGTAAGCTCGGTATAAATCGGCTTTTGATTAGGAATGTCTGCGAATCCTTGCGCTGGCTCCATAAGAAAGCTGAGTATCTGCTGGTGGAATGCGAACGCTACGCCCGTCGAAACTATGACAGCCAGAGCTGACCACGTGACACGCTTTCGAAGTTCAACGAGGTGCTCCTTGATCAGGAGGGGGTTTTCATTCATGCCGATTCCTGTTTTGAAGGTGGCTCGGGATTGTCAGAGGCTGGCGTGGGCCTTTGAAACGGCACAGGGCCGTCTGAGGTGGCGGGGTCGTCATCCTCTGTTGTTGTCACAGGCGTGGAGTAGGGTGAAGCCTGGGGAGCGTCTGAACTGTTGGTGATGTCTGGATTCGGGCCGCTGCCGCGATGAACAATCGGAGCCTCGGGGGGCTTGGCGATCTCATCTTCGTCTAGCGTCAAATTGGGCAGGTCTGCCGTCATGCGGCGCAATTCAGCCACTAATTTACCCAGAGTCCTCGCGACGCCTATCATTCGCTCAGGTCCCAAGAAAATGAAGGCCACCAAGAGGATGACACCTATTTCCAAGGTCCCCAAGCCCAAGAAGTTCATGCCTTTTGCCTCCTACTTTTTCCTCTACGCACAGTCTTTGCACTGCTCAGGCGGTTGCCAATCGGATTTGAGCGTCACATCAACGCATAGTTGACCCAAGAGTCTGATTACCTCGCAGAGAGGAAATCCTACAACGTTGAGGTAACAACCCTGTATGCTTGCTGCAGGGCGAAAATCCTCGTCCTGTATCGCGTAACCCCCTGCCTTGTCCAGAGGCTCGCCGGTTTTCACATATGCGGCGATTTCCATATCGGTGTAGCGTCGCATGCAAACGTCGGTGCTCTTGACTGTAGATTTCCAGTGTCCCGTTCTGCCGTCTAGCACGGTCATACCAGTCAACACACTATGCGCCACGCCACGCAGCCGTTGAAGCATGGCTGTCGCTTCCGCCTCGTTAACGGGTTTGCCGAGAATTTCCTCGTTCAATACCACGACGGTGTCCGCCCCTATGACGACGGCATTTGCAAATCGGTCGGTTATCTGCCTCGCCTTATCGAGAGACAACCGCATGACATACTCTTCCGGCCTCTCACCGCTTCGGGGCGAATCCTCATCTCCATCAGGGCTTGACGACTCCACGGGCATGTCCAACGCCCTGATAAGCTCACGTCTGCGTGGAGAGCCGGAGGCTAATACCAGGGTGACGCCTTGTGAAGCCTGCTCACTATCTTTCATAAAGGTTGTCCCACCCTTCCGTGGAAGGACTGAATAACTGGAAGCCCTCTTGTCCTTGCGTAACTGCTATGTTGGAGAAATAAGGCTTCGCAGGGCTTTGCTTCGCGCTGCTTTGACAGTTTTATGTAACCCAGATATCTGTCGTATTCTACACCTTTCAATTGGCGTAGGCTAATTATTCGAGTATTAACGTGGCGATGGTCTCGACATGATAAGTCTGTGGAAACATGTCGATAGGTTCCACGCTTTCGACCCGAAATGGGCCATTGACCAACAGGGAGAGGTCTCGCGCCAGAGTCTCCGGCTCGCACGATACATAAACAACTCGCATGGGCGCGAGCCGAATCAACGCCCTGAGCGCCTTTGCGTCGCATCCAGCGCGAGGAGGATCGAGTATAACGGCATCCGGAGCTTCCTTCAGGCTGTCCAGCGCCTCCTCGGTCTTTGACTCCATAAATTCTAGATTGCCTGCGCCTTCAGCATTCTCGCTGGCATCTTTGATCGCCGCCGCCGATTCCTCGATGGCGACAACTCGTCGCACGTACGGAGCCAGGAGGATTGCGAAACTGCCAACGCCCGCGTAGGCGTCCAACAGTGTATCGCTCTTGCTCAGGTCGAGCCTCTCACGCACCAGTTCGACCATCTGCTCGGCCTGCATGGTGTTGACCTGAAAGAACGATGGGGACGCGACCCTGAATGCATGCCCCAGCAGTTTTTCGCGATAATGCGTCTGGCCTGAAGGCAATGGAATGTCTATGTTTTGCAATGTCGGCTGAATTAAGAATTCTTCGGTATTGATCCCATATCGAATGGAAAGTTGGGTTGTCTCTTGGCATCTGTCCTGAAGCGAACGCAGCGCCTGATTAATACCCGGCGCCATGAGCATACAATCATCGATCTTCACGAACCTGCGTGTTATCCGATTGTTGAAGCCAAGGGAACCCTGGTTGCGCACGGTGAATCGGGCGTGATTGCGGTAGTTAAAGATCTGTGGACTGGGAACCGTCGGAGACACCGCAATGCCTTCTAACTCAGGATAACGTCTCAATTCGCTGGCGACGGCATCTTGTTTCAAGTGCAACTGGTGTGAATACTCGATGTGCTGCCATTGGCAGCCACTGCAAGGCCCGAAATACGGACAGGGTGTTGCGACTCTGTGCGGTGAAGGCTTCAATACCTCAGTCACGAGGCCCGAAACATACCGCTTGCGTCGTCGTCTGTATCGAACGATCCTTGCGACAACCTCTTCGCCAGGAATGCCGCCGAAGACGTTTATGGTCTCGTCTTCGAATTGGGCATAGCAGTCTCCTAGGGCGCCAATGCCGCCCAAAACTAGATTAGCGTATTCGTGTTCCGTTGATTCCGTTTGAGCTGTCGAGTACGTCAATAGCTAAAGTCTCTACGCTCAGAGTTATTCATCAGTGTTGCTGTCCTCCCACTAACGAGACGAGAATTGTGAGGCGCGGGTAGGTGACTAATATTTCTACATAAATGAAAAACTCCCTTCCGCGCGCGTCTTGTTGCCTTCGTTTGATTCTAATATAGCATATGAGAGTGCGATTCTCGTGAGGGGAGCGAGAATAATCGCACGCCTGTTTGCGACGAATACAGGTGTATCTGCTATTATTAGGTATACACGTCGCTGGGAGGAAACATGGCTGCGCAGAGACGGCTTCCAAATTGGCTGAAGGTCAAAAAGCCTGGCGGCTCCAATTATCTGCAACTGAGGGAGCAGCTTCGCGAAGGCCAGCTTCACACAGTCTGCGAGGAGGCCCGCTGCCCTAACATCGGCGAGTGTTGGGATCGCAAGACAGCCACGTTCATGATTCTGGGCGACATCTGCACCCGCGCCTGTTCTTATTGCGCTGTCACGACAGGGATGCCAATGACCCTTGACCTCGAAGAACCTGTTCGCTTGGCAGAAACAGTAGAGCGCCTTGGCCTCCGATATGTTGTGATAACCTCGGTCAACCGCGACGAGCTTCCAGATGGCGGCGCGTTCATCTTTGCTCAGAGTATCCAACAGATACGCAAGCGTCTGCCGGAGTGCAAAGTCGAGGTGCTCATACCCGACTTCTGCGGCAATTGGGACGCGCTCTCGCAGGTGATGGAGGCTGGGCCGCAAACCCTGAACCATAACATCGAAACCGTCCGTAGGGTGTTTCATAGCGTCAGACCCAAAGGGGATTACGACCAGTCGTTGGAGCTTCTCAAGAGGGCAAAAGAGATAGCGCCTGACGGCGTCACCAAGTCAGGAATGATGGTTGGTCTGGGCGAAACGTGGGACGAGATCATCGACACGATGCGCGATCTGCGCTCGGTGGACTGCGACCTTATCACGGTGGGGCAATACCTGCGGCCCTCAGAGAAGCACACACCGCTCTCCCGATGGTACATGCCAGACGAATTCGAAGAGCTTCGCAAAGAGGGCGAGGCGCTTGGATTCAAACACGTGGCTTCCGGCCCGCTGGTTCGCAGCTCATATCACGCCGACGAGCAGCACGAGGCGGCACTCAAGGCTCTCGTCTAATCTTGTAATTCCTGACAAGTGAATGCCCTGGCGCACTGCCAACGCTGGCTGCGCCCTGTGGGATAAGTCGAAGGTTCGGCTGCTAGATATGCTCGGTCGTAGATTAGTCGGAGGACGGGAGTTTCCGTGGCTGTTGTACCGACATTTCAATCTCGTGGCACTGTACGATGCCTTCTCCGGCCTTTGTGCACAGCACCATTGTCCCGCAGACATCGCACTGATATCTTCTTCCTAGCTGATTAGCCATCTATATTTCGCTCCTCACTTGGGGAAGTGTCAAACAAAGCGTTCTATTTGACTTCGTTTATTATTGGTGCGTGTTACTTCTTGGGCACCGGCTCGCCACAACATAACATGCTGCCTTCCCCGCCCTTTGTTACCACGAATTCTGAACCGCACTTGGGACATGCATACCGTTTTCCTGTTTCGTTCGCCAACTTCAGATACACCCCTTCGCTCTTGTGTTTGACTTGATTATAGCTTTTGGCCGCCCAAGCGTCAACGAATCAGGCAGGAGTTCGGGCGACCAACCAGTCAATTGGCTTGGACAACGCGGTGTCTAGCTGATAGCTAACCTTCAGAACGCAGATTCATGAATCAGTTGCAACAAGGGCTGGAAATTGAGGATGGATGGTGAAAGCTGAAGCATCAGAAGGTAATATGGATAGCGCGGTATTCGTCGGAACTGTCTACCTGCGGAAGGCTTCCAATACGGATTGGGCAGCCTCGTAGTCACGACGACCGCCTCGAAGTATAGGGGGGACGAGGTAAAAGGACCTGAAACCGTGGTCAGTGAATTTGCCCAAAACTTCAAGGGCGATGTCTTCGCCTGCCCGCCCCTTTGCCAGGTCGTCAGTCACCCACTGAGGTACTTTACCCAAGACGAGGCTGTCCGGCGTCATTATCTGAATGCCATGAAAGATTGGAGGCAACTCTTCGTCATATAGCTCGGCATAACGTGCTATGAATTCCTGAGGCTCGTCTGGTTCGAACGTAGGCTGTGATATGAAAAACTGTGTCCCCGCTTCGACCTTGTTCCGCGTGAGCTTCAACTCTCGCTCCAGGTCTCGACCCAGGTCTATGGTTGCGCCGGCGCAGAAGTTCGTGGGAGATCGAAGCTTTAATCCTTTGAAATCGATACCCTCATTCATCTGTGTGATCGAGCGCAGTAGTTCGGAGGGCAGATAGTCACTGACGTCTTTAACGAGTGAAAGTTCTTTGTCGGTGAAACCGTCCCCTTTTACCACGACAAGGTTTTCAAGTCCCAGAAGCTCTGCACCCAGAAGTAGGCTCTGGAGAGCTAGCTTGTTCATGTCCCTGGTCGCAAGAGTGAACACCACGTCAGCACCGACGTTTGCCTTTATCCAGTGAGCGGTGATAACGGGGTTCACCCTTGTGGATTTGCCAGGATTGTACGCCACGGAAACGAAGTCCGCGTCAAGGTTCTTGACGGGCTCCAAAAGCTCTGCATTCGCTCCACGAGGCGGTGAGAAATCGCAAATGAAGACCGCCTGATTCGGTTTAGCCAGGTTTGCTAATGTATCGATGACTTTTGTCATGGCAACTGCATAGAAATTGATGCTGGCAGCGAATATGACTTGTTGATTCGGTCAATCTGGGCTGGTTTGCGGCGGCAGGCCTGCTAGCGTTACTTCCAGCCCAATGAGCCATCTTTACCGGGCGTCAGAGATACTCGGTGACCCTGACTGCACTTGTAGCGTTCTTCACGTACCTCTCGGCGCTTACCTGAGAGGGATGACTGATCCATCGAATTACCGCAGAACGGGCAATCCACTCCGTAGACGACTCGGTTGCGAAGTCGTTGAAGCTGCACGTGCGTTAATGTCTCGGTGAGCGAGGGAAATTCCCCGACGTACCTGAGAATGTGCTGAGTCCCCGTGCTAATGATGCTCTTCTTGGTCTGCTTAGAGGAGGCGGGGACATATGAATAGTCAACATATCCGCACTGAAGGCACTCAGGTTCGTCATAGTTGATTCTTAGCTTTGCCTCGCACCTCGGGCAAATCATCCGTCTCCGTCGTCTCTGGTTTTCAGGGGAGTCCGAAATGATCTGGATGACATCATTATGTTCCGCGATGTGATTAGATTCGGCTGCCGATGTAGTCAAATCGCTACTCCTTCCCATCTTAATGAATCGCTAAGTAAAATATTCTCCAACTGCTATGATTTTTGTGTCGGCCCTCTTGGGACGCTCGACTTTATCAGGCGACATCACCTCAGCATCGAAGTGGTTATCGACGCTTCTAAAGCAACGATTGGCGTGACTTGTGGTCTGCGTCGAATCGAAGGTATGCCCAACCCAACGACAACATCGAGGAGCCTCCATTCGCCTTGTAACACCGATATGTTCTGGAGGCAGAGTACCAGTAGTAACCCTTAGTGAGGAACCAGTGTTAACCGCCATATGTAGTAGGTGCTAGCACCTACTACATATATGGTGTGCCTTCGAATTCTCACCTTTGGTTTCAATGTGGATCACAGTGCCGGTGAGATATTGCCATTGTTCAAGAAAAGTCGAAAAGGTGTCAAGGGGCAGATTCGACAGAAATAGATAACTTTGCTTGCGACTGAACTGCCATTCCTGAAATGACATACCACCTGGATTGTCATGAGACCTTAGCGATAGAAACCACTCTTTGCTTTATCAATTTTAGACTGGGGCAGTACATAGTATTGAACTCTATTTATGTGAAAACCAATACCCAACGTAAGGCTCATAGACACGATTGAAGTAGTGAAAGCGGCTTTTTTCTTCTCAAGCAGTTGGACAACTCACCGTTCGATATTGGATCGATGTCACAGTGCTTTTGAGACGGTTGACCCTCAATTGAGTTATGTCTATAATCGTGTGGACGTGAAAAGGCATCTGGCAGTCCCGCGATAGAACCGGTGTATGCCTTTGAGTTAAGAACAGTCGAATATAGCTCTAGCGCTCAAACTACCTAATATAAGCCTGGTTGGAGATATCGATGGCCCTGTATCCCGTCATTCTGGCTGGAGGTTCTGGTACCCATCTCTGGCCTCTTTCGAGGGAACTGTATCCCAAGCAGTTTTTGACATTGCTGGGTCAGCGCTCGTTACTTCAAGAAACCATCTTCAGACTTGACGGCATTGAACACATTGCTCCGCCTATTATCGTTTGCAATGAAGAGCACCGGTTTCTGGTGGCCGAGCATACTCGCCAGATGGATATTACACCATCGTCAATTATTCTTGAGCCAGAAGGCCGCAACACGGCCCCCGCACTTACTCTCGCCGCTCTCTATCTAACCGACTCGACTCGAAATTTAGATGACACAGACCCGGTGATGCTCGTGATGCCTGCCGACCACGTTCTCCGGGACGTGCAGACCTTTCAGACGGTCGTGCGAAACGGAGCTGCACTAGCTCAAACCGGTTTTCTGGTGACCTTTGGCATAGTTCCGGCATCTCCCAAGACCGGCTACGGGTACATCAAGAAGGGCGAAATAATTGACCTGCCACTCTCAGGTGAGTTCCTCAGAGGCCAAAAGGATGAAGGTGGCTCTAACAAGCCAACTATTCCTTGCAGGATTGACGCCTTCATCGAAAAGCCAGATGAACTTGCAGCAAAGAATATGCTCGATTCAGGAGACTACCTTTGGAATAGCGGTATCTTCATGATGCGTGCGTCGATCTGGCTAGAGCAACTAGAGCGCCATCGGCCTGATATTGCCGAGGTCTGCCAAACCGCCTACGAAAATGGAGTCAGCGATAAGGATTTCTACCGTCCAGACCCCGATGTGTTCATTAGCTGCCCTAACGATTCCATCGATTACGCCGTCATGGAGAAGGTCTCTGGAAATTCGAATGGCAATGGGTCGATCGCTCACGGCTCTGCATCTCAGCCTGGTGGTGTCGTTCTGCCACTTGAAGCTGGATGGTCTGACATAGGGGCTTGGTCTGCGCTATGGGAGGAGAGTGAGCAGGACTCGCAAGGCAACGTCATTCGGGGCGATGTCTATGCCCGCTCTACAAGCAAATCTCTTTTGATATCAGAACATCGAATGCTGGCAGCCGTAGGGTTGGAAGATATCATAGTAGTCGAAACCGCCGATGCTATCCTTGTAGCCCATAAAGACATGGTACATGACGTGAAGGCTGTGGTTGAGCAACTGAAAGCCGAACAGCGTTCGGAGCAACAGACCCACCGCAGAGTCCATCGGCCTTGGGGCAGCTACGAGGCAGTCGACCTAGGCCCCAGATTTCAGGTCAAACGGTTGACCGTCAACCCTGGAGCGGCACTGTCACTTCAGATGCATCATCACAGAGCGGAGCACTGGGTCGTTGTCAGAGGCGTTGCTAAGGTCACCAAAGGGGAAGCTGAATTTCTGCTGGCGGAGAACGAATCGACTGACGTGCCAGTAGGGATGAAGCACCGCCTGGAGAACCCCGGAATTGTCCCACTTGAGATAATCGAAGTACAGTCAGGGGACTATCTGGGGGAAGATGACATAGTGCGCTTTGCGGACAGATATAATCGCGTCAAGACTCATTGACCAGCCTCATTACCCAACCCTGAACTGCTTTATTCAACGCTACTGCTCTGCGCACCCAACTCAGTTTGACATCTAACTAAATCGAGGCTTTTCGACGATGACGTGTGCGGCCATTCGATGTACAATGCTTTAGGGCTCCCAGGATCGCGTGCAGTGTGAAAGCAGGTCTTTGCGGTGCTGAACCAACTAGATACCCACTGACGCGAAAACTACAACGAAGAGGTGAACAATGACCCAGAACCTACTTCCAGCGTCCAAAATGCCAGCAGTGCCACCCCGCATTCTGCTTGGGCCTGGCCCTAGCGAGGCTAACCCGAGAGTTCTTCAGGCAATGATGGGGAGCATGATTGGATATCTCGACCCCGATTTCATGATCATCATGGACGAGGTGTCGGAGCTTCTCAAGAGAGTTTACCAGACCAAAGAAAGCATAACATTCGCCCTTTCTGGGACGGGTTCAGCCGGTATGGAGGCAGGCCTGACGAGCCTCCTTGAGCCTGATGACACCGTTATTTTGTGCATTTATGGGTTCTTCTGCGAGCGCATGGTGGACATGGCGACTCGCGTCGGAGCCAACGTGGTGCCTCTGAGGGCTGATTGGGGCAAGCCCTTTCCAGAAGAGATGCTGGAGACGGAGCTAAAAAAGCATTCCAATGTCAAGATGGTTACGGCAATTCACGCGGAAACCTCCACAGGCGTAAGGCAACCCCTTGAAGGCCTTTCCAGGCTCACACAGGAGAATGACGCGCTATTCATGGTTGACGCCGTTACGTCACTGGGCGGCAATGAGGTCGCGGTGGACGATTGGGCCATAGACTACTGCTACTCGGCGACTCAGAAGTGCCTTGGTGGCCCGCCCGGGCTGTCCCCGGTGGCCTTTAGCCCTAGAGCGCATGATGTTGTGAAGAACAGGGCGAAGAAGCCAACTTCATGGTATCTCGACCTTGCTCTAAACGCCAACTACTGGGGATTCGACCGCGTATACCATCACACAGCGCCTGTAAGCATGATCCTTGGCCTGAGAGAAGGGCTGAGGATCGTTCTGGAAGAAGGCCTGCAAGCCAGATTCCAGCGCCATCGTCAGAACGCAGACGCTCTGAGGGCTGGGTTTGCGGCATTAGGACTGGAACCGCTTGTGGCCCGCGAATACGCGCTCGATCAAATAACCCCGGTCTGGATACCAGAAGGCGTCGATGACGACAAGGTTCGTCAGCTTCTGCTGAGAGAGTATAGCATTGAGATCGGCAAAGGCCTGGGGCAGTTCGCGGGTAAGGTCTGGCGTATAGGACTCATGGGTGAGTCGAGCAAGCCGGAGTATATCCTCGCGCTGTTTGCGGCACTGGAAAATATATTGCCACGAGTCGATTACGAAGTCCCCCAGGGCGCAGGAGTTGGCGCTGCGAGCAAATCTCTGTCTGGCGGCTAGGCATGGAAGGCATAGAGATCAAGCCGTGCCGCCCGAGGCTCGACGTAATTCAGGACGCGCAAGACCTCATCTGGCCGCCTGACGACAAATGGAAGTAGCCTTCAAGGAAGGCACGGCAGGTCGTCTGGGTCGGCTTGCCGAAAGTGAACACAGGGAATATGCAGCTTACGACGCCGCTACGCCTTCGAGAACGCGTACTGCGTCGCCGACTTTTATAGCGCCACCTTCGACTACGTAGGCAAGCATACCACGCTTCTTGTCAAGCTCCAGCCTAAGACCGGGCCTTATCTCGTCCATTCGCGCACACGGCTCACAGTGACCGGTAATTCGGAGGACTACCTCGTCGCCCAGCGCCACCTTCTGGCCCACCTCCAACAAAGATAGGTCAAACCCAGAGGTCGTAACGTTTTCTCGAACTTCGCCGTAGGACAAGCCAAAACTTTCCAGCGTCTCCTCGTCCATGAGCAATACCTGGCGAGCCATCCGCACGCCTTCGGATGTGCCGTGCCTGTCGCCCTCAATCCCAAATCTTGCTATCACATTTGCACTCTCAACCACACGCATCGGCTCTCTATGTCCCACACATAGCTGCACCGAAACAATCCGCGCCTGCTGGTTTGAAGACATTGCATCACCCTCCTTCTATCTATTGCCCTTAACCTTACACCCATATTGCCAGTTAATTCAAGGCCGCAACCGTTCGACCCGCTTACCCGCGCAGAGTTTCTTGAAACGCCTGGAACATGGTATACTCTTGCAAATGCAGACGTATGAGATATAGAAAAGGGGGTCTTAATATGACAACTGCTTCCAACGGGTCAATCACAGTCGGAAGAATGAACGAGGCTGGCACCAGGTTCCTCGAAAGTCTTAATGAGGATCAGAGGTCGAAGGCAACCTACCCTTACCTCGACGGAGAGCGCGTATTCTGGTATTACCCGCCTATGAATCGGCATGGACTGGCATTGCGAGATATGGACGCAGGCCAGCGCGAGTTTGCCTACGCGCTAATGGCCACGGGTCTTACCGAGAAGTCATACGAGCAAGCTAAACAGATAATCGAACACGAGCTGGTGCTTGGGCCGCTGGAGAAAGACCAAGGTACAATCTCATTCTCCCGTGACCCCGAATTGTATTACTTCACAGTATTCGGAGAGCCGGGAACTGAAGACCCCTGGGGCTGGCGAGCGGAGGGCCATCACGTTTCTCTGCATTTCAGCGTCTGGGGCGACAAGGTCATCTCCATGACTCCCTTTTTCTTCGGAGCCAACCCAGCTGAAGTCAGAAAAGGTCCGAAGACCGGCCTACGGATACTGGGCGGAAGAGAAGACATCGCGTTTGAACTGATGAATAGCCTGGACTCTGGTCAAAAGTCTAAGGCGATTATCTATGACGAAGCTCCGTTAGACATTCTCACCTATAACAGTTCCAAGGTTTCGTTGCCCAAAGAAGAGGGGCTTTCAGTATTTAGGATGTCAGGAACTCAGCGAGAGATATTGATGGGCCTTGTGACTGAGTACGTGAACCAGGTGACCGAGGAGCTTGCTCAGCAAAGGCTCGCTACCCTCAAGGAAGGTGGATTTGACCGCCTGCACCTCGCATGGGCCGGACCTATCGACACTGACAAAGCCCACTATTATCGAATCCACGGCGGAGACTTCGTTGTGGAGTTTGACAATCGGCAAAACGGCGCGAACCACATCCATTCCGTGTGGCGCGAAGTGGAAAACGACTTCGCTTCGGATGTGCTGCGCCAACACTTGCTGACATACCACGTGCTATAACCTAAAAAAACAGGGGCGCATCAAATGCGCCCCTGTTAAGTTGCTGGCTCTTCAGAGAGAATCTTCATCTTGAACAGTCGGTTCAGCTTCAATCAAGGCGTCCTCATCGGAAGGCGTTGTCTGCTCAACGGTCACCGGAACGGGAATGCGAACCTCAGTAAGATCGTCTATCTCTTTGACTCCTGGCACGGACTTCACGCCCTGAATTATCGCGTCCCTATCTGCGTCGGATGACAAGTTACCTTCCAGGCTAACCTTCCCAAACTGAGTGTTCGCGATTAGGCTGTCAGAGAGTCTCGACAGAATGCGTGATATGTAAGAGGCGATTGCCAGATCTATCTCCCAGTCACTCGCTAGCTGGTTATCGACCGCGACGCATCCCCTAATCGCGTGCGCAAGTTTCTCAACCTCGTTGACGACAACAGGGGTTCTGACGTTGCCTCGCAACTGTATGATGCCATCCACTACCTTCGCTTGAATTTCACTGAGGTCCACTTGAGGAACATCGTCGGACTGGAATAAAGCCTTCGATAGATCGTCCTCAATGCCACTGTCTAGCCTGTGCACAGGCAACGCTGTCAAAGCTGTTTGGACAATGTTGACCTTGATGCGTCGGGAGTTGAACTCTGTCGCCGTGTCGATTGGCAGTAGCAGATTGCCTCTTTCGGGATGGGTGACTATGAAATGGGTCAGCATGTGGTTTTCGCCAGTGAACCGAAGCCCTTTGAGTTGTAGTTTACCGCCGTCATCAAGGTGTATTTCGGTATCTTCAGTCTTGGCCGCAATATTCGGTTCGGTGTCCCCACGGCGCAATTTCGGAAGATTCAAAAACTCAGTGATTGGAAGGTTCAGGTAAATGCCTTCCGCGTCATAGTGGTCAAAATTGCTGATAGAAACGACGGAGCGCCTTGAAAATAAAAGGCCTCGTTTCACAATCAAGTGTGTGGCAAGATTCGTATCAGGCGCTACTAGAACTCCTGTAAGATGCCCAAGCCAGGTGTCCGATGACGCGACTCGCTGGCCCCAGATAAAGTCCATCGTTCCTCTCGATCAGGCCGTGCTGGTGTCGTGAAGCTGTCACAGCCAGAATTGCTTTCAAAACAAAAAACAGGGGCAGATTCGTATACGTCTGCCCCTGTATTATGCTATGCCCTAAACCTCGCGGTACTCGCCTTCGACCGTGTCCTCCGGTGGCTCCTCGTCAGGCCCATCCTCAGGTGTCGGCTCGTCTGGGGCGCTAGCCTGACTGTATATGATCTGCCCCACCATTTGTATTGCGGTCTCTAGCTCCTGCAACGCCGAGCTGATCGAACTCAATTCCTGGCCTTCAAGTGCTGTGCGCAACGCCGCAATTTTACTTTCTATATCTGACTTCAGTTCCTCTGGAATCTTGTCCTTGTTTTCTTCGAGCATCTTTTCGGCGGAAAACGCGGCGTTTTCGGCTGAGTTTCGCGTCTGCACTTCTTCGCGCTTATGTTGGTCTTCTTCGGCGTGCAGTTCCGCATCGTTGACCATCTGCTGTATCTCGTCTTCCGTGAGACCGGAACTTGCCGTGATTGTGATGCGTTGCTCTTTGCCGGTGCCCTTGTCCTTAGCCGAGACGTTAAGGATGCCGTTGGCATCGATGTCGAAAGTGACCTCTACCTGCGGCGCGCCTCTTGGTGCTGGCAAAATGCCATCGAGGATAAATCGGCCTATGCTTTTGTTCTCAGAGGCCATCGTGCGCTCGCCCTGAACGACATGCACTTCGACGCTGGTCTGACCGTCGGCGGCGGTTGTGAATGTCTCGCTCTTTGCGGTAGGGATAGCCGTATTGCGCGTAATCAGAGGAGTGGATACGCTGCCGAGAGTCTCGATACCGAGTGTGAGCGGTGTGACGTCAACGAGAACGATGTCTCCAACCTCGCCCTGAAGCACTCCGGCCTGTATCGCCGCTCCTATGGCAACCACCTCATCAGGATTTACGCCCTTGTGAGGCTCTTTGCCGAATAGATTGATTACAGCTTCTTGAACTGCTGGCATCCGCGTCATGCCGCCAACGAGGATAATTTCGCTGATGTCGCTGGCGTTGACACCAGAGTCGGTCAGTGCCTGTTTGCATGGCCCTATCGTACTCTGAATTAGCTCCCCAACGACCTGCTCCAACTTGGAGCGAGTGAGAGTCATTACCAGATGCTTCGGACCGGATGCGTCCGCAGTTATAAACGGCAGGTTTATCTCGGTCTGTATGACTGTGGAAAGCTCGATCTTGGCTCTCTCAGCGGCCTCCCTGAGACGCTGCAAGGCCATTCGATCCTCTTTAAGGTCGATACCCTGCTCGCGCCTGAATTCCTCGCAAATCCATTCGATGATGCGCTGGTCGAAGTCGTCTCCACCCAGGTGGGTGTCACCGTTGGTGGCCTCAACCTCGAAGACCCCGCCGCCTATGCGGAGGATTGTTATGTCGAAGGTTCCGCCGCCCAGGTCATAGACGGCTATCGTCTCATCGCCTTTCTTGTCGAGACCGTAGGCTAACGCTGCGGCTGTTGGCTCGTTGATGATGCGCAGCACCTCCAGACCCGCGATTCTGCCCGCGTCCTTCGTGGCATTCCGCTGGCTGTCGTTAAAGTACGCGGGTACGGTTATGACGGCCTGGGTGATTGTCTCTCCTAGCTTGCCTTCAGCATCTTGCTTTAGCTTCTGGAGAATCATCGCCGCGATTTCGGGAGGCGCGTGCTGCTTGTCACCCATCGAAACATAGACGTCTCCATTGGCGTGTTCCTCGACTTTGAATGGCACAAGACCGACATCTCGCTGAATAGTTTCGTCGCTGAAGCGCCGCCCCATGAAACGTTTGACTGAATATACGGTGTTGTCAGGGTTGGTTACCGACTGGCGCTTTGCCGTAAGGCCTACGTAGCGCTCTCCATTTCGTGTGTTGATGGCAACGACGGAAGGAGTGGTTCGGCCTCCTTCTGCGTTCTCCAAAACTCGTGGCTCGCCGCCCTCTATGACAGCCATGCACGAGTTTGTTGTTCCCAAGTCAATTCCAATGACCTTTGGCATATCTACTCCTCCTGGTGAGTGGTTTCAGGTTGGTCTTTCGGCTCGGGAGATTTTGACACTACTACCTGTGCCGCTCGCAAGACCTTATCGTGAAGCTTGTAGCCATCACGGACGACTTTTGTGACAATGCCTTCCTGACTATCAGGCGTTTCTTCGTAGAACACGGCCTCATGTTCCCATGGTTCGAAAACTTGACCATGGGCTTCAACCTTGGTAACCCCCTCCGAATTCAAGACGCTTTCGATATTGCGCTGCACCAGCAGCAGCCCTTCGAGCCATCCTGTCGCCACCGCGTCCTCTGGAACCAAGCGCAGCGCGCGGTCAAGGTCGTCCAGGGCTGACAGAAACTTGAGTAATATCTGAGAATTAGCGTTCAGTCTTAATGATTCCTGCTCCTCGGACGCGCGATGTCTGTAGTTGATGAGGTCGGCCTGTGAACGCTGAGCCAACGCTCGAAACTGGTCCTTTTCTCTAAGGGCCTCTTCGAGCTGTTCTCGCATCAGTGCCACGCCTTCGTCTTCCGACGTAGAAAGCTCATCTTCTGGCGAACCGAGGTCTTCAGGTTCTTTCTCTTCAGTCATCTAGCATAACCTCGCTACTGAATTATCGCAGTTTACCCTGTAGTAGCTCAAGCATCTCTTCAATGCTCTGTTCCAGGGAAGCCTTGAGTGCCTCCCCTTCTAACATATTCGCTCGTGCGCGCAGACTTATCAAACGGTTGAATAGCCTTAACGCCAGTTCGACGCCAGCGAGATTGAGCCCGAGATTGCCGACGAGGTGCTTTATAAGCCTGAGCCGGGCAATGTCCTCCTCCGAGTACAAACGGAGCATTCCAACCGTGCGCGACGGGGAGACCAGGCCGATTCGCTCGTACTTGCGAAGGGTCTGGGGGTGCATTTCGAGCACGCGCGCCGCCACGCTTATGATATAAACACCTTGCACGTTTTCCGAGTGAGTCTGTCCCTCGTACACAGCGCTCCTGTCCTCCGCAATGTCCACTAGCTAAGTGCCTTCCGTTGAATGCTCTGCTTTTTTGATTCGACCAACATTCCTAACCTGTAATATGGCCTCTACGTTATAGTATTTGAAACAAGGAAATGACGGTCACTCCCCTTCTTTCCAAAATACTGTGCAATGTCATTTTACAAGTTGATATGATGCGTGTCAAGTTTTATAATTCATTTGTATTAGATATTCTGACGCAAATGTAGTCCTTGAAAATCGAATCCAAAACCAATTCTATCGCATCTAACTTAATGTTAGGCAGGGAAGGGGTTGGGGTAGTGGAGCAAAAAACGGAGGTTTTGTCATGATGTACTTTAAGGCATGCCCGCGCTGTGAAGGCGATATGCACGATAATCGAGATATGTACGGTGAGTACAAGGAATGTCTCCAGTGTGGCTATATGGTTGACATAGAGAAACCAAACAGCCTGTTTTCGACGCGGGATACAGAAGCGAAGAAGAGAGCCGCATAACACGACTCGCATTTTCTTGGCATTAAGTAACGGCGGGCCATCTTGATACTAGACGGCCCGCTTTCTTAATTGTTGGGGAAATGTTGACGCTTTAGGAGAGATCGCTCCAGAATCGTTCCTCTTTCCACGGGTCCCCTTGCATATGATACCCTCGAATCTCCCAGAAACCTGGCTCGTCCTCAGCCATGAATTCCAGGCCGTTTACCCACTTTGCGCTTTTCCATCCGTATCGCTTGGGCACTACCAGACGTAGAGGGCCGCCATGGTCGCGCGATAGTGGCTCTCCATCGTGTTTGTAGGCGAACAGCACGTCATCCTCTGTTGCAACGTCGAGCGAGAGATTGGTTGAGTAGCCGCCATAACAGTGGGCCATGACGTATTTTGCTTCCGGTTTGAGCTTGATGAGCTTCATCACCTCGTTAAAGGCTACGCCCTCCCATGTGTTTTGTAGTCGGCTCCACTGAGTAACGCAATGGAACTCGGCATCTAGCGTGACCTTTTCCAGGCTCATGAACTCTTCCCATGTCAGGGTTAGCTCTTTTTCCACCAGACCAGAAACCCGGAACTGCCATGTTACCAGGTCTATCTTTGGCGCGGAGCCGAACGTCAGCACTGGAAATTTCTCGGTCACGAACTGTCCGGGGGGAACTTCCAGGCCTGTTTGATCTTGCTTGATGGTCTGTGTGCGACCCAGTTTACCGAGCATTCATCAACCTCCGTTTTCTTATGAGCGCCACGCTTGCGTGGCTGTACATCTTCGGTGTGTTGTCATTGTACACCAGACAAGCAATATAGCGTTTGAGTGTAGGCGTCGAATTGAATCAGCCAGGCCCTTATGTTACCCTCTCACCGCATTGAAGACGAAATTCCGCAACCAGGAAAACGCCAGAAATGAATGAGATAATAGAGGAGATTCTGAAAGGCTCCTTCGACCTGCATGTTCACGCCGGGCCGGACCCAAATCAGGACAGGCGCTTGGATGCGCTCGAAACGGCTCGACAGGCATACGAGGCCGAAATGGGCGGCTTCGTGTTGAAGTCGCACGATTACCCGACCGCACCGCTGACTTATGCTCTCAATCGCATGTATCCCGGTCTCCTCGTGGCAGGCTCTATAGCCCTCAATGAGGCTGTGGGCGGCTTGAACCCGGAAGCGGTGCAGGTCGCGGCGAAAATGAACGCAAAGATAGTCTGGATGCCGACCTTTTCGTCCGATTATTACCGCAGAAGGCAGGGACGAGGCGCGGGAATCAGGCTGCTTGATGACGCGGGCAGGCTGCGATCTGAAGTCCACGACATTCTGGAGATCATCGGGCAACACGATATGGCGCTGGCCTCTGGGCACGTCTCGCCTTCAGAGGCGATAGCTCTATTCAAAGAGGCCAAGTCGAAGGGCATCGCAAGAATGATTGCGACTCATCCGGCGGGTGTAGCCACTGTCGATGAGCAAAGAGAAATGGCCTCCCTCGGCGCATACCTGGAGTATACGTTTCTGTCCTGTATGCCCTCTCGCGGCAGCATGACACCTGAAGAACTGGTAGGCACATTGAGGGTGTTGGGCGTGGAGAACTGCGTTGTCACGACGGATTTTGGGCAGTGGATGAATCCTCCACCTGCCGAGGGAATGCGCATGGCAATCGCCGCGCTGTTAGAGGCCGGGATGGAACCGGAAGAGGTTAACACGCTTGTCAAGGTCAACCCTTCACGCTTGCTGAACTGATTACCAGAAAATGACAATTTCTCACACCCCTGCTGACCCTTTTCGCATTGCTCCGATTATTAGCGTTGCCCAACCTGATATCAGGCACAGGCCTCCAAGCGGCGCAACTGCTCCGAAAGCTCCGATGTCGGTAAGAGCGAGGATGTACAGGCTTCCGCTAAATATCAGCACGCCAGCAATGAACAAACAGCCAGCAGCGTCAGTGAGTCCAGTCTTCCAGCGGCTCGACAGCGATCCAATGGCTAGCAGAGCCAAAGCATGGAACATCTGAAAGCGCACCGCCGTCTCAAAGGTGTCCAACGCGTCTGCGTCAATAACATCCTGTAGGGCATGAACGCCAGCGGCTCCGGCTACTACCGCGATAAGTCCGAAAGCGGCTCCTGCACCTATCCAGACCCGCTCCATAGATAGCTGTCTCGAAGCGTCTTGCGTCTTTATCGAACTGTGTTGTTTTATCATTGGATGTATTGTTCTCCTCAAGCGCTACTCGACAAACTTTTTGCCAGCCGACGGCAATGATAACAGGCATGAGAGAGCTACTCCAGTCGTCGAGGCTGCGATATAATGGCGTAATGAAGAGTATTCTGTTTAGTTTGCTGGTTGCGTTGGTCGCAATCGTATGCACGAACAGCGCATCATCTCCAGACTCGCAATCAGTAGTTCCACAATCGCCTACGTCCACCTCTGCTCCAACTCCAACAGCTGTCACAGGCTCGCCACTGGCGGAAATGGAAATCGAGCTTGCGTTTCCATCCATCTCGTATAATCGTATGGTCAATATGGCATATCCCGACGACGGCACGAACAGACTTTTTCTGGTGTTGCAGCCAGGGCGAATCATGGTATTCTCGAACGAACAAAACGCCGCCTCCGCGAGCACGTTTCTAGACATCAGAGGGCAGGTGAATGACAGGGGAAACGAAGAAGGACTGCTAGGGCTGGCCTTCGACCCAGATTACACAAGCAATGGCTACTTCTACGTGTATTACTCCGCGTCCAGTCCCAGGCGTTCGATAATATCACGCTTTTCCGTCAGCCCCGACGACTTCAATATTGCTGACCACAACAGCGAGCGTGTTATCCTAGAAGTCCCTCAACCCTTCGCCAATCATAATGGAGGCCAGATAGTCTTTGGCAGCGATGGGTACCTCTACGTCGGCCTTGGGGACGGTGGAAGCCGAGGAGACCCTGGCCTGAACGGACAAGACCCGTCGACTCTGCTTGACACGATATTACGCATAGATGTTAGCTCCATAGACCGTGACGGCGAATATACCATACCTTCGGACAATCCTTTCGTTGGGCAGGGCGGCGGCGTGAGAGGAGAAATCTGGGCCTATGGACTGCGCAATCCCTGGCGGTTCACCTTCGATCGCGAATTGGGCGACCTCTGGGCGGCGGACGTAGGGCAGAACCGCTTCGAGGAAGTAGACATCATCAAGCCCGGCCGTAACTATGGCTGGAATGTCATGGAAGGGTTCCATTGCTTCCAGCCGTCAAATGGGTGCAATCAGGAGGGCCTTGAGCTTCCAGTATTCGAATACGGACGCGACGATGGCTGTTCGGTCACTGGCGGATACGTGTATCGCGGCTCACGGCTGCCGTCATTATACGGAGCCTATGTCTATGGAGACTTTTGCACCGGCAAAATATGGGCGCTGCGATACGACGGCACGAAGGTCACCTAGCAACGGCTGCTCATCGACTCTGATTTGCAAATCTCCTCATTTGGCGAAGATCAGTCGAGGGAGCTTTTCATACTCGCCTTCGATGGCAGGATTTACCGGCTGCGCGAGCCATAGCATCCTTCGAATCAAGAACAACCCTTGACACTTGCGTCATCCCCGGTCAAAATTTGCCTCGTATTAGGAAAATAAACTTATAGCCGCCGCAGACGGGAAGGAGCGGAACACCAATGACAACTATGCCCGCAGCACTGGCAACTGAACTCAAGAAATTTCAGTGCGATGAGATTCCTATACCCGAGTCCGTGCCAGGAAAGGTGTTGGTCAAGACGAAGCTGGCGTCTATCTGCGGCAGCGACCTGCATATCGTGTACATGGGCTGGAACGTCCATGAGTTCCCTCTGGAGCATGGAGCGCCTGGACACGAAGGCGCGGGCGAGGTTGTTGACGGAGGCGGCACGGAGTTCTCGCCTAGCGACCTCGTTCTAACCGTGCCGAACATCTGGGGTTCCAAGACTTTTGCCGGATACCAGCTAATCGAGCCGCACTTTCTGCTGAAGCTGCCTAACGACATACCTGAAGCCCACTTGTTGATGGCGCAGCAATTAGGCACAGTGGTGTTCGGATGCAGACGCCTGCCCTCGCTGATAGGCCAGACCGTGGTCGTCCTGGGGCAGGGTTCCGTTGGGCTATTTCACGACTTCATGCTGAGACGATTGGGCGCTCACCGCATCATAGGCATCGAGCCAGTCGCCGAAAGGCTGTCGGCAGGCAAGGCGATGGGCATTGACGAGGCCGTTGATGTAACGGGCCAGCGTGCCACCGAAGCGGTGCTTGACCTGACCAATGGAGAAGGAGCCGACCTCGTTATCGAGGCGGTTGGAAGCGTTGATACCTTTAACCAGACGCTTCAACTGGTGCGACCACTCGGAAGAATCGCCGCTTTCGGACTGCCTCCCACGATGGAACGTATCCCGTTCGACTGGGACACCTTCTTTCGCAAGCGACTAGTGGTCCAACATCATTGAAATGAATACCATGATAGTCATTGTTCCTCTTGGGGGTTCAATCGTAACGTTGAACCGAGGAGGAACCATGATGTCTACCAAGAAGTACCGTATCAGACTGACTACCGACGAACAACAGGAACTCAACGCCTTGGTCTCACGCGGTCGGGCTGCGGCGTACAAACAGACCCATGCGCGCATTCTGCTGATGAGCGATGAGTCACGCTCGGACGGGGGAATGAAGGACGCGGACATCACCAGCGCGCTCGGTGTGGGACAGTCAACGGTCGAGCGAATACGCAAGCGCTGTGTGGAGGAGGGGGTCGAGTCTGCGCTGAATCGCAAAAAGCAACTGCGTCGGCGTCAAAAGAGACTGGACGGCGAAGGTGAAGCACGGTTGATAGCGATGGCCTGCGGGGAACCGCCGGAGGGGCGTGCCAGTTGGACCCTGAAGCTGTTGGCTGACCAGTTGGTCGAGTGTGAGATAGTCGGGACCATTAGCACCGAGACGGTTCGCCAGGCGCTTAAAAAAAAAACGAACTGAAGCCGTGGCTGAAGCAGAGTTGGTGCATCCCGCCCGGTCAGAGCGCGGAGTTTGTGTGCGCGATGGAAGACGTGATGGAAGACGTACTGGAGGTCTACCAACGGCCGTACGATGGGAATGAGGTTCTGGTGTGCATGGATGAGACGAGCAAACAGCAAGTCAAGGAGACGCGAGTGCCGCGTCCCGCAGCGCCCGGCTTATCGGCGGCATACGACTACGAATACGAGCGCAATGGAGTGAGCAGCCTGTTCATGCTGTTTGCACCGTTGGACGGATGGCGCCGAGTCGAGGTCAGAGAGCGTCGCACGAAGGTGGACTGGGCGCATGTGATAAAGAAACTGGTCGACGAGGACTACCCTGACAGAGACCGGATCGTGCTGGTAATGGACAATCTCAACACTCACAAGCTGTCCTCGCTATACGAGGCATTCGAGCCTGCTGAGGCGAGGCGTATAGCTGAGCGACTGGAGATACACTACACTCCCAAACACGGGAGTTGGTTGAATATGGCGGAGATAGAGATCGGTGTGCTGGCTCGACAGTGCCTGGACCGACGGATTGCCAATCAAGACATCCTGCGCGGCGAGGTCAATGCTTGGCAGAATCAACGCAACCGGGATGTGATACGAGTGGATTGGCGCTTCACTACCGAGGATGCGCGCATCAAGCTAAAGTCACTCTACCCATCAATACAAAAACGTTGAACCACTAGACATACACTCGGTTTTCGGCGCGCAGGACGAGCCGGGCCTTCCAGCGTTTCAGATTGCCGTTGATTATATCGCCAGGGGAAACATAGACATGGCCCCATTCGTGACTCACCAGTTCCCAATAACAAGAGTGCAAGATGCCTTCGATCTGGCACAGTCAAAGGAAGATGGCGCGCTGAAAGTCTCCCTGACGTTTTAGCCTGATGAATTGACGCATAAGCGCACATTAAATTAAAGGGGGGCGATATCATGACAGAGCTTTTCGACCTGACTATAGCCGAGGCCGCCAACCAGATTAAGGAGCGGAAACTATCGCCAGTCGAGTTGATGCAGTCGCTGCTTGCGCGAGTTGACGCGCTCGAAGCAACTTTGAAAGTCTGGGTCACGCTCGACGCCGACACCGCGCTTGAAGCGGCCCGGCAAAGCGAGCAAGAGCTAGAGCAAGATGGGCCTCGCAGTCCTTTGCATGGGATACCTTTTGGGATTAAAGACATCTATTACACCAAAGGCGTCAAGACTACCGCTTGCTCGGCCATATACGCCGACTTCGTGCCGGGGTATGACGCAACGACAGTGGCCCTGCTGAAGAGCGCAGGGGCTATCATCATGGGCAAGACGGTGACAACCGAGTTTGCCAGTGGAGATCCTTCGCCTACTCGCAATCCCTGGAATGTGGCTCACACGCCGGGAGGCTCAAGCAGCGGCTCGGCGGCTGGCGTAGCAGCGAGGATGTTTCCCGCATCGCTAGGATCGCAAACTGGCGGCTCGGTGTTGCGACCCGCTTCATACAATGGCGTCGTAGGACAAAAGCCGACCTTTGGGCGAATCAGCAAGTATGGCGTGATTCCGCTAGCCTGGTCTTTCGACACTATGGGCAGCTTCACGCGCACCGTAGAGGATGCCGCACTCGTATTGAACGCACTGGCAGGATATGATGAGAACGACCTGTCGACTTCCAATCGCTCTGTGCCCGATTATAGCAGCGCAATAGGCTCTCAGCAGTCGCCGCCTCGCATCGGTGTACTCAGGCAGTTCTATGAAGACAACTCAGATGACGAGATTCGCAAGCACACGCAGGAAGTTGTGGAGCGATTCAGCAAGGCAGGGGCTGCTGTTGAGGATGTCACGGTGCCAACGAGTTTCGATACTTTGCTGGCGGCGCATAGCATCATAATGTCAGTTGAGGCCGCCGCAATCCATCAGGCTGATTTCAGCGCGCGCGCAGATGATTATTCTCCAAGGATAAGGTCATCTATCGAGATTGGCACGCTCGTTCCGGCAGTGACCTACATGCAGGCACAACGCATCAGGCGAAAGTTCCGCAAGGACATGGAAGAAGCCGTACGGGGGTTCGACGTGTTGCTTACTCCCTCGACGACTTCGCCCGCTCCGCGAGACCTGAACACGACCGGCAATCCAATGTTTCAGTCGCCCTGGACATCGTGCGGGTTTCCCACCATTTCCCTTCCGTCTGGCCTGAGCGCGTCGGGCTTGCCTATGGGAACGCAGCTTGCGTCAGCGCCCTTCGAGGAAATAGCATTGTTGGCTGCAGCACACTGGTGCGAGCAGGTGTTGGACTTCAAACTGGCACCGCCTGTAGGGGTCTGAGACAAGGTAGGCTATCAAGACGCTACTTTGACGTAGTCCGCGAGGTACTTGCGAAGGAGAACGCGGCCTCGGTGAAGGCGCGATTTTAGCGATGACACTGTGATGCCGAGAATCTCAGAGGCCTCGGTGTTTGACAATCCTTCAACGTCCCTCAATATGACTGCGGCGCCAAGCTCAGGCTGAAGCTGATCTATGCCCTCCTTCAGCTTTTCGCCAAGTTCAGAGGATACCGCGATCCGTTCAGGCGTTTCATCCCAGTTTACAACGTCTACATCTTCCAGGCCTGTCTGTGTCAGGGTACGAGTCTTCTTCTCTTTTCTTAGCTTCATGAGGGCGGCGTTGACAGTAATTCTGTAAAGCCAGGTGGTTACGCGAGATTCGCCCCGAAAGCGGTCAAAGGCGCGGTAGGCTGAGATGAATGCGTCCTGGGCCACGTCCTCCGCGTCTTCCGGCTTGCCCATCATCTTGAATGCCACGTTGAAAACGAAGCTGGAGTACTTCTCAACAATGGTATCGAAGTCAGTTATCTCGGCATCATCGGTCGTATTATCTTGTGTCACGTTCATACCAATATGGAATTCTGAGGAGCAAAGTTGAGAACAGGGGTCATATTCGTCAGATTGAATGAATCTAATTGTAGCGGATGTCATCAAAAAGTAAAAGGCTATTGTTGACCTGTGGGGTGTGTTCCGCTACATTAGTGTAGGCGTGGCATTGCCCTGTATGATTATTGTACGAATACGGAGTATGAGATGGTTTCCCGTACCATTGGGATGTTTAGAAGAAAGGGTGATGACCTTGACTGTAAAGAGGTCAAGGAACTCTCCTCGGATTATATTGACGAAGAGTTAGAGGGTGCGAAGGCATCGCAGATGGATCGTCATTTAGGATGGTGTGCGCCCTGTAATGCGTTCGTCAGAACCTTGCGGGCCACTGTGGAACTGCTTCGTGCGACGCCAAAGCAGGAAGCCCCAGACGGTTTCCGCGACCGCATCCGCGAAAGTCTGCGGAAGGATGTTGACAAAACCTAGTCCCTTCACATGAAGAATTAGAACTGCAACAAACCTGGTTCCTATTTGGGACCAGGTTTGTTTTGAATTAGCCCATCTGTTATCCTTCGTTAACTCCTTTGCAATAACATTTCAGATGCCTGAAAGACATTTAGGCAAAGGGGATTCGACGCAGTTTTTGTGAGCACAACACATGAAAATCGCCATATGCATAAAGCAAGTCCCCGTCGTGTCGCTCCTGAAGTTTGACAACGAGACTAAGCGAGTAGTCCGCGAGGGAGTGCCCAGCGAAGTCAATCCGTTTGATATGCTGGCTGTGTCTGCCGTCGCCAACCTCAAGCAAGAAATGCCGATTGAGGCTGTTGTGTTCACAATGGGGCCACCACAGGCAAGGGACGCCCTGGTGCAGTGTCTCACAATGGGAATGGACAGGGCGGTGCATCTGGTGGATAGAGCCTATGCTGGCTCGGATACACTGGCAACAGCACGTGCGCTATCGATGGCTCTGGAGAAGGAAGAGTTCGACCTAATCATCTGCGGACTCAACAGCGTGGACGCGGAGACGGCTCAGGTTGGCCCCGAAATAGCGGAGCTTCTAGGACTGCCGCAGATAACCGGAGTAAGGCGGTTGGAGCTGAATGATTCCGGCAAAGGCATGACGGTCGAGCGAACCACTGACGATGGCTATGAAGTGATTTACTGCCAGCTGCCAGCGCTGATAACAGTAACCGAGGGTGTCGCGCCAGAGACCTTCCCACGAAAAGAGGCTGTTGAAGCCGCCCAGAGCAAACCCATCACGGAATTGACCGCCGCAGACCTTTCGGAAGACATGTCTTTGTTTGGTCTGATCGGCTCGCCCACGTGGGTGAACGACATCTACTCGATAGAATCAAATCGAGAAGGTATTGTAGTAAGGGACGTGCCCGTTGAGGACGCCGTTAGCCAGCTTATGGACTACCTCGACAAGCGCGGCGTATTCGTTGAGCAGGAAAAGTCTGTTTCTACCGGCAACCCAAGAGGGCCACGACGCGAACCTGGATCAATGGGAGCTATCTGGGTGTTGGTAGAGCTTCTGGGAGGCGAGATTCGTCCTGTCACTCTTGAGCTTCTGGGCAGGGCGTCGGAGTTGGCGTCGCAGATTAACACCAATGTCGAAGCAGTGATTTTAGGAGACAGCATTGAGGGCCACGCCAGGTCTCTTACGGCCTTCGGTGCAGACACCGTGCGCATCGGGGAGGATTCGCGTCTCGCTCAGTACGACACCGAAAATTACACAACTATACTCGCGAATGCAATCGCAACGCATGGCCCTTACGCTGTTCTTTTTCCGTCGACCATAAATGGCCGTGACCTGGCTGCAAGGATAGCGGCGAGACTGAGGTTAGGGCTTACCGGCGATTGCGTGGGCCTTGAAATCGACGACGAAGGCCGCCTGATTCACCTCAAACCCGCATTCGGCGGCAGTATTGTCGCGCCAATTCTTTCCAAGACGACGCCGCAAATGGCGACAGTGAGGCCAGGTCTGCTCACGCAGGTACTTCCTGACTGGTCAATCGAGCTGAAAATGCAAGAGCTTTCGCTCGATAGCATTACCGAGCCTCGCGTGAGGGTGCTTGAAAGCGTAAAGGATAACTCAACTGAGGGCGCCGACCTCGAACATGCACGTACTATCGTGTGTGTGGGCAAGGGTGTAGGCGCGCCGGAGAACATTGGCATCGTACGCGAGCTTGCTCAGACGCTGAATGCTTCGCTCGGCGCGACGCGGGAGGTTACAGACCTCGGCTGGCTGCCCAGACAGCATCAGATTGGCCTATCTGGTAAGTCAGTGTCGCCTGATCTTTATGTGGCGGTTGCACTTCGAGGCCCTTTCAATCATACTGTGGGTATTCAAAAAGCGGGAACAGTGATAGCGATCAACAACAGCGCGAGGTCTCCTATATTCAAAGCCTCCGATTTCGGCATCGTGGGTGACTACGCCGAAGTGGTGCCGGCGTTGATAAAGGCCGTCAGGAACCGAAACGCGTTCTGAAGCATCCAAGTTCTCGACAGTATCTACATATATCATCAGGAGGAGACATTTATGGCTGATGTAACCGTTACCCCCAGGAAAAACGGACCTTATATGGTTCAAGGGCCAATACAGTTGCTAGATTCGGAGGGAAACAAGGTTGAGCTAAGCGACGACCCGATCATGCTATGCAGGTGCGGTGGCTCGTCCAACAAGCCGTTCTGCGATGGAACTCATCGAAACAACAGCTTTGAGGGATAGATAAAACTTGGCCTAGAAGCAGGTTAATCGACTGACAAAAAAGGGGCGGTCAAAAGTGAGTGACCGCCCCTTTTGTTCATGCAGCTAAATGATATGGTCAGCCGCTTTCTTCATCTTCGGCTATATACTTGGATGGGCACTTTACGATGACGTTCTGACTCTGAAAAACACCTCCAAGCGTATGAGTGCCTTCCAGTATGATCTCAGAGTGTTCGTTGAAGAACAAGTCCGGCAAAACACCGTTGTGTGCCGCGCCTAAAGTCTGAGAGCCATCGGTCAAGGCGAATTGGGCTACGGTGGAGCCGTCCTCCCTGAAGAAAGAAGAAGGAACGAGCTTGCCGCTTACTCTAACCACTCGTCCTTGCGGCGTAGTGCCTTCGTCCTTCATCTCGCTTACCGTAAAGTAGTAGACAGTCGCACTCTGGAACGCCATGAACGCGAAGTATCCCAGCGCGCCCATTAGCACCAGGAATCCGATCAGCGCCTTCCACCTGCCAGCGAAACGGACGCCTTCATCTTCTTCCGCTAGCAACTCAGGATAGTTTGATGCCGCTTGTGACATGGTTGCCCCTTCTCCCCTCTACAACTAACCCCGATATCGGCCCTACGAAACCGACCCTGATTATATGGAATAGGCCTCTCAGCCATCAATACCAACCGTCTCAGCTCAAGTCTGACTTGATGCCGCGCGACGCTCATTATCCGACAACAATCGAGTCAAGGCCTCGATTTCGCGCTGCATCTCCTTCTGACGACGAGACATCACGAAGACGTATCCGAAAAACGCCGCCCAGGTAATGAAGAACACAGCAAATAGGAACGGCAGGTTCGCTTCCGGGTCGCTGCTTTCGGTTTGCTGCTGGGGAGTTGCAGAAACTTCCGAAGCCGCAATGCCAGTCAACTCGTCGGACGCATATGCCTGACTGCTACCCGACACGGACGCCGTGATAATCGCAGCCATGACTATGAGGGCTATTTTCCAGCCGAAGGAATCACTGAGTAATTTTCTGATGTAACTCATCGAGGGCGGTCTCCGTCAGTTTGAGAGAGTACCTCTCCGTCAACATGAAAATATAGAAAACCGTGAAAGTTATCATGGATACGAGGAAGGTCAGCGCTATTTTAGAATCGAGGCTGTCTGACTCGGCAAGAGGGCCGATGTTCAAGTCCGGGTGAGCAGTTCGCCACCAGACCGTAGCCATATAGATAATCGGCGCGTCGATAGCCCCTATCAGCGCAACTACGGAGGCATATCGCCGACCCTGGGAGCCTTTTGGCGCGTAGGCTTTTACCATCAAGTATCCGACGTATATGAACCAGAGAATTAGCGTAGTTGTCAGCTTGGCGTCCCATGTCCACCATACGCCCCAAACGGGCTTGGCCCATATGCTGCCTGTGACGATTATCAGCGTAGCGGAAATCAGACCTAGCTCGGCGGTTGCGTGCGCGAGGCTATCCCATTTCTCTTTGCCGGTGAGCAGATGCATGAAGCTGGCGATGGCGACGACGACGATGGAGACCATGCCGAGCCAACCTAGTGGAACATGGAAATAGAAAATACGCTGCGATACGCCTAGATTCTGCTCCGTAGGAACCCAGAAGAAGACGAGGTACAGCGTAAAGGCCATGAGAGAGGCGCTGAGGACAAACAAAGCCTCTCTAACGAACCATCGTCTTCCTGATTTCGAGGTTGTTTCGGATGCGGCTGTTACTATGTTCGCCATATGTGCAATATATCACAAATAGGGTGTCAACACTAGCATTACAGACTCGTCTTTGAGGTCAGATAGAGTAGCCAACTAATCTCCAATTGCCTTTGATGCAAGCGCCAGACGATGGATTCACGGCACCGGCATATCGAGAATCAGGGCATAGTTTAGCCCGTAACTGCCCCGATTGATGCCGACGACACAAGCTTGGCGTACTTTGCCATCACACCAGTGTCGTAATTTGGCACGGGCGCTTTCCACTCACTGCGACGCCGCTCCATCTCGTCATCGGAAACACGAACGCTTAACTCTCGCGTCTCGACGTTCATTACGATGGTGTCGCCGTCCTGCACCAATGCGATATTGCCCCCGACAGCTGCTTCGGGCGCGATGTGGCCTATCATCGGGCCATGAGTCGCTCCCGAAAACCGACCGTCTGTGAGTAGCAAAGTGTTGTCGCCAAGCCCGGCGCCCATGATCGCACCTGTCACGGATAGCATCTCTTGCATACCAGGGCCACCCTTGGGGCCTTCATACCTTATTATCAACACGTCTCCGTTGTTTATCTCACCTCCGGTCACAGCGCTAAATGCGGCTCTCTCGCCGTCGAACACGCGAGCAGGCCCTTCATGGCTAAGGTGCTTGGTGCCAGCCACCTTCATGACCGCGCCCTCGGTTGCAAGGTTGCCTTTCAGAATAACGAGTCCCCCTGTGGGACTGCGCGGAGAGGACACGGGGTAAATCACGCGGCTATCGGGTTGACCATCAAACGCCGCCAGGTTTTCAGCAATGGTCTTGCCTGTGACTGTCATCACGTCGCCGTGCAAGAGGCCGGCCTTCAATAGTTCATTCATGACAACAGGTATGCCGCCCGCCTTGTCCACGTCCGTCATCACGAAGCGACCGCCGGGGCGAAGGTCAGTGATATAAGGCGTGCGGCGGCTGAGACGGTCAAAGTCGTCAATCTCCAGCGGAACCTTTGCCTCGCGAGCGATGGCTAGCAGGTGCAGCACGGCGTTCGTAGAACCGCCCATCGCCAGCACGACCATTATCGCGTTCTCGAATGCCTCTCGCGTCATGATGTCGCGGGGTTTAATATCTCTCTCTAGTAAATTGTATAGCACTGCTCCCGAGCCAAATGCTATCTCTTCATTGCGAGGGTCAACTGCGGGAACGGAGGCGGCACCTGGCATCGACATGCCCATAGCCTCGATAGCCGACGACATAGTATTAGCGGTGAACATACCTGAACACGCACCCTCGCCCGGGCACGCCACGCGTTCCATGCTCTGTAGCTCGTCCAGGGATAGTTTGCCCTGGGAATAGGCTCCAATCGCCTCGAACATGTCTTGAATGTTGATGTCTTTTCCCTGGTAGTTTCCGGGCAATATAGCGCCGCCATAGACGAACAGCGATGGAACGTTGAGCCTCGCCATCGCCATCATAGCTCCCGGCATGTTTTTATCGCAGGCCGCGACTACTATGAGGCCATCCATGCTTTCGCCGAATGTCACGGTCTCGATGGAGTCCGCGATAACCTCCCGGCTCACCAGGGAGGCCTTCATTCCTTCCGTTCCCATGGATATACCGTCGCTGACGGTTATCGTGCCGAACAAGAAGGGAACACTATTGGAGTTCCAGACTCCTTCCTTGACCTTCCTCGCCAGCCTGTCCAGATGGACGTTGCAAGGTGTGACATCGCTCGCCAGGTTTGCGATGCTGATGAAGGGTTTGTCCATGTCGTCGTCGTTTAATCCGACGGCGCGGAGCATTGCGCGTGCGGCTGCCCTATCTGGCCCGTCGCTGACCACATGGCTCTTGTGCTTGAGTCTGGACTTGGCTTCGATTGTCATAGCGAGTTCTCCTCGTGTAGGCTGTCAGTCTTTGCGAAATCTGCCTGCGGATACGGATTAGTCCGGCCCATCGTTTAAGCATAGTTTCGAGGCAGATTATACCAGGAGACGTAGGCCGGCGAAAGGTTGCCAAAACAGAAACCCGGAACACCTGATGCAGTATTCCGGGCAATTGTTACACCCAACACGTTACCTCACGAGTTGCGTGTCGTAACTGAATTCGGCTGTTTAAGGCAAACCTCTGGGATTCAAGGCCGCTGACGAATTTATCCTTTCGGCTTGTGCTTCTCGATGAGTGTGACTACCCTTGGGTCTACACCTTTGCCGACGGGACGGCCCGCATCGGAAAGCGCAATGCCAAGGTGCGCATCCCTCGATAGCTTCTCAAACTCTGGCTTGTCTTTCCAGTCCAGCTTCAGTTCATCGAACAAGGCGTCGATATGGTTTTTCTCGAACATATTCATAACCTCACATAACGGGGCCAGCAATCTGCTGGCCCCGTATCACATTCGTTAGTCTTAAGGTAACGAGCAACTACCCAGATAGCGAGTAAGCCAACTGAAGAAGTAGCGGCTATCTCGAGAGCCGGGCTTACTCGTCTCCCCTGGTGCTGTTGCCGACTTCCAGGATTTCCTTAACGTCTGTGGCAAAGCCGACCAACTCTTCCACAGTGGGCACACCTTCCTTCGACAATTTCTCCTTGAACTGCTCAAAGAGCCACTCTTCTCTTCTACCGTGAGGCATCTCGAAGAACTCGCGGTTGAACGTAGGCAATTCGCCGGGGCCGAAGTAGCCTTTGTCTCTTATGGAGTAGCCTTCCAGGTTGTCTGTGCCTTTGCCTAGCACTTCACCGGTGGCTACGTAATGCTCCATAACAGGCACCATGCCATACCGTTGCACAGGGCATACCTTGATGCATACTGCACAGCCTTCGTATCGAGCCATTACAGGGCGGCATCGCTCGTAAATAACCTTGAATTTCTCGGTGCCGCGCCACCATACTCGCTCTTTCAGCAGTGCTCTGCCGGGGCAACGGTTCACGCACACCTGGCATATTTCGCAGAACTTATTGATTCCGTAGTCCACAGGCTGGTCGTAGGATACTGGCGCATCTGTGGTTACTATCGCAAGTCGTGCCCTCGATCCAAAATGAGGAGAGAGGAGCTGACCATTCGCGCCTAATTGCCCAAGCCCTGCGCTGACAAACATGGGAATGTACGCGCCGCTATTGTCGTTTGGACTGTGCACCTGAGCGTGGTAGCCCAGGGAGCGAATGTGGTCTGCCAGGTCGAGTGCTATCGCGCCCTCTATTTCATATGTGCCAAAGTGGGCGAACTCGGCCTCAAGGCTAGGCAATGTCTGTGTTTGCAGGTAATCTTGCTCAAGCGCCACACAAATGGCGTGCTCGTACTTGACCCAGGTCTTTTTGCTCGAATAGGCATACCTGTAGTCAAATTTTGTGAAGCCTACTTCGCCAAAGCCAAGCTCGCGTGCCTTGAGGCGGATATCCTCCGTAATGTCCTGTTCCAGGTCGGGAGTTCCGGTAGGCTCGATTTCGCCAGTTCGCAAGGCGGCATCTACGAGAGGTTGATTAATCTCATCGTGTCGCTTGCGATACTCAAGTACATCTTCCGTGTATACCGTCCAGACCCAGTCCCGGTCTGCCGCTTTATCGATGTTTTGGGTCTCAAGGGGATATACCCTTGTATAGAAGGATACGTCCTCCTCACGAACCGGAACGCCCGGTACTGTGGCGAGATCTTCCGCAACGGGAATCTCGACTTCCGGGTCTCCATGCTTTCGTCCAGGCCGCTTTACAACATGACTTACAGATTTAGGCATAGATATATCCCTCCGGCAGAATTTACGTGCTATTGGGGGCAGTGTAGCTGTTTTGGCAAATCAAGTCAAGAGAACTGCACCCATGATGTTGTTGTCCAGTGAATATGTCAGTCTAATTGTTCAATGATTATGTCAGTAGCTTTCTCCGCCACGGGTGGTCGGGGCCAGGTTTGTTGGACCGTTTGGTCTTCGGGGTTGCTGGCGGCACCGAAGCCTGTTTTCTTGACCCTGTTGGGAACCCAACAGGGTCAAGAGCAGCATCGATTGGACCCTCGGTGTTGATTGTACCTGTGGCCCTTCGGCCATTGCGCGCTCTGAGCGTGACAGGCGAGGAGGGAGCTGGCTGACTGCCGATTGTCTTATCTGCGTGGACAACGACCAGGCTGCCGTCAAGACGTTCCTGGACCTCCACTGTGGCCCTTGCATAGCTAGCACGGTGTGCGTCGGGTAGGAGTTGGAGTGTAGTGGAGTTGAACCGCACGGTATTGTCGTTGGCCACAGTACGCAGGTACTTGAAGCAAAGCACACTATCCAGCGACAGGTCTGCCGATAGTTGACGATAGGCCGAACCTTGCTGTGCAGCGCAGACACCGAAGCGCCGGTTGAAGTTAGAAGTCGATGTTTTGGGTCTCAAGGGGATATACCCTTGTATAGAAGGATACGTCCTCCTCACGAACCGGAACGCCCGGTACTGTGGCGAGATCTTCCGCAACGGGAATCTCGACTTCCGGGTCTCCATGCTTTCTTGGGGATACCTCACACGCCTGCTGTGATGCTTCGGAGCCCTGCGTTTGCGTGGGCTCTTGATCCCGCCCGACAGCAGGATCCGTCTGACCGTGGATCGTGACAAGTCGATGCCCTCCCGCTCCTCCAGCAGCTCAGTCAGATGTGTGTGGTTGAGTCCTGCATAAGTCCCCTTTGGCCAGGCCCCTGACACGATCCCGAATTGCTGGGTCCGTGGAGATCGTTGGCGTCCTGCCCCTGTTCCCGTGAGCTAAGGCAGCAACTCCTTCCTTTCTGAATGCTGCCAGTAGTCGCCATGCGTGTCGCTCACTCCCATCAAACCAGAGGCTTCGGTCACCTTTAACCGACCTTCCAACACACCTGCCAATACCTGTAACCGCTTCTGTTCCGTTGCCGTCAATGTCAATGTCCTCATGACTGACATTTTCACTGAACACCTACCTATTGACATAATCGTTGCACATCCACAAAGAACTGCACCCATTAGGTCGCATACGATGCAAAGCAGGATGCGATTGCCTCTATATTTCGGGCGAAAACATCCCTTAAGAATCAACGGTAACCGAGTAATATTACGATTTCAGACGTAGGCTAGACAGTTGTCTTCGCCTACGTATCTACGGCGTTCCACTGGCCTTTGACGTGGTGAGCTAGTAAATCCTGGCGGCGACGCCTTCTTCTGCCAGTGGCTTGCCTGATCAAGAAGATTAACCCGCCAACGAGAATGACGCTTACGTATGTGATGGAGCGGTCTACGAGGGCGATGGAGACGGCATCGTGCCGTTCGAGGCTGAGCGAGAGAAGTCCGATTATTCCAGGCTCGACGACGCCTAGCCCTCCCGGAGTTGGGACAGTGCTAAGTATCGCGTGTCCAAGGGCTACTATCGGCACCAGCGGCCAGCTGATACTCAGCCCCAGGGCTTCAACGACAAAATATAGCCGGGCTATTTCCATCAGCCAACCGGCAAACCCAAGTGCGAAAAGCAAGGGCAACTGCTTGAAACCGCCCAGCGTGCCCTCTTGAAAACGATTATAGGACGTCTCGAATCGGTTGGGGAGATATCGGGCCACCTTCGCCCCATAGAACTTCATGACCAGGGTCAACACTAGCAGACCGAATGCCATAAGGCTGGCTGCGATTATTATACCGGTCGAGGCGGTCGAATCTGCGACATATGCGAGAAGCAGGACACTGAGGACGAGGACGATGAATATCGTAGCCATGTCCATTACGCGCTCGGCGAGGATGGTGCCAAGGCTCCACGAAAAGCTGCCTCTGGACTCCTCAGCGAACGCATAAGCGCGGTAGGCATCGCCCATGCGCAGCCATGTTATCGAATTGACGAACCATCCGATGATTATCAGCGACGCGCTTTGCATGGCAGACGGCAGTCTGGACTCTGCGGAGTCGTGGAGTCCCGCATTTTGAGCAAGCAGCCGCCATCGCGCGCCTCTAAAAACGAAGCTGGCGTAGTAGAGCAGAAAAGCCAGAACGTACAGCCAGAGATTCATCTCTCGGACGTTTTCCCAGGTGGCGCTCCAATCGAGGTCGAACCGCGTCACAAGGAAGAATATGAAGGCCGCCGCTATGCCGAAGGCTAATAACGTTGGGAACGAGAAGACGCGTCGCCTTATCGAAACCGTGCCGTCTTGTTTGCGGGGAAGATTGTCCATATCTGTGGCAGGGTCTGGAGCATTCATATGGGACGCTTTGTTGGCATCCCAGGCTGCCTCGGATAACGCTCTGGAGTTGGCTTAACCTTTTCCAGCACGACAAGCGTCCTGTGCCGATCAAGCTCTGGCATCGCTAGTTCTTTCACTTCTCTTAGTACGCCCCCCATGGTCTCAATGGCCTTTTTCGCCTGAGCTACCTCATCTTCAATGTCAGCGCTTTTCTGTGCGATCACTATGCCGCCTGGCTTGCAAAACGGAAGGGCTAGCTCGGCTAAAGCGTTCATGCGCGCCAGTGCTCTGGCAAGCACGACATCGAAGCTCTCTCGCAGTCGCAGGTCATGGGCGGCAGTCTCGGAGCGCCCTGTTATTATATCGACGCCAGGCAACCCCAGCATTTCTTTCAAGTGGTTGAGAAATGCCGTCTTCTTGGCGGTGGCCTCGATAAGCGTAACGTCAATGCCAGGGAAGGCTATCTTCAGGGCTAAACCGGGGAAACCCGCGCCGCTGCCTACATCCACGAATCTGCCTGCCTTCAACAAACCTAAGGGTATAGCCAGGATCACACTCAAAGAGTCCAGAAAAAGCCTGATCTGCACCTGCTCCCATTCTTTAATCGATGTCAGATTAACCCGACTGTTCCAATCCACCAGTTCCAGGTAGTATTGCTTGAATTGCTCTATCTGCGCAAGGTTCAGGTGTACCCCTAACGCGGCTGCTCCCGCAGTTAATAACTCTGGATGCGCGACATCGACTTCACTGGTCCCATTTGTCATCAATACTCCGAACCACTAGGGCTATGTTTTGAAAGAGAGGTCACCATCGGTATCGATGCGTAGGCTACCGACAGGCATTTTCGATTATATCACTCGCCCCTTCGATGGAGAAGGTTTCCGAAGGTGTTCAGAGTTGTTGACAGACATGACTCTGTGGGATAGACTGACATTGCAAAACTGAATATACTCACGGGGGGAGCTTGGGAAGCCAGGCTGAGAGGGTAGCCGGAACGCTACCGACCCCGAGACCTGATCTGGGTAATGCCAGCGTAGGGATAGGGTTCGCATCGACCCTCGAATAAATCGCAGCCGCCCAGATTGTATGGGCGGCTATTTTTATTATTGACACTTTCAACGAGCCAACATGAAACCTACAACAGCAACTTTCGAAGCTGAAGTGAATACGGATTCTAAAATCCGAGTGGAAGGTGTTAGCAAGAATCACCTTCGAGACGGGAAGCCGTTACAGGTCCTGCGAGATGTCGAGTTCTTTGCTTCGGACGGCGAGTTCGTGAGCATCATTGGGCCGAGCGGGTGCGGCAAAAGCACGCTTCTGAACATAATTGCCGGTCTGGACGAGCCATCAACAGGAGCTATCTACTTGAACGGCCAACGTGCAGAAAAGCGGTTGGGAGCGGTTGGGTACATGCAGCAAAAAGACTTGCTGTTCCCCTGGCGGACTGTCATGGACAACGCCATCCTGGGACTGGAGTTGCAAGGGATTTCGAGGTCAGAAGCGCGGGCGCGGGCGTCCGATTTGATGGAGCAGTTCGGACTTTCCGGGTCTGAGAACGAATATCCTTTCTCGTTGTCAGGTGGAATGAGGCAGCGCGTATCTTTCCTTCGTACTGTTCTGGCAGACCAGGAAATCTTTTTGTTGGATGAGCCGCTTAGTGCCTTAGACGCTCTGAATCGCGCCCAGATTCAGGAGTGGATGCAGGAGATGTGGCAGTCGATGAACAAGACTATTGTGCTCGTAACACACGATGTTGATGAGGCTGTTTTCCTCTCGGACCGAGTGTACGTTATGAGCGCGCGACCGGGTCACATGAAACTGGCACTGCCCATAGACCTGCCTCGACCCCGAAGGCTGGAGATGGTAACCGATGCCTCATTCGTGTCTTTCAAGGCAAGTCTTCTGGCTTCAATTCGGGAGGAAGGAATTTTGAACCAGCAAGAGAAACCAGCTAGATGAGCGCTGAAAGCCCCATCCCGTTCGTTTCGTCTGAGTCAGGCGTCTTCCGCAGGGCGTTCAGAAACTATCGTCGCACCGGCAGCTTTGTTGCGACGTGGCTTCCCCCGATTGTAATCATTCTGGGCATCCTGGGGGCGTGGGAAGGCTACGTGCGTCTGTTCGATGTTCAGAGGTGGCTGCTGCCCGCACCGTCCGTCATAGGGGCCACTATCGCTGATGACATAGGGCTGCTTTCTCGTCATACATGGGTCACGCTTGAAGAGGTGGTCATCGGCTTCGGTTTTGCGCTAGCCAGCGGCGTGCTGCTTGCAATCGGCATAGCATTGTCACGGACGGTAGAACGAGCGATTTATCCTTTCGTAATCGCCTCCCAGACCATCCCTATTATCGCAATCGCGCCGCTGCTGCTTATCTGGGTCGGCTATGGTCTTACGCCGAAAATAATGGTCGTGGCTCTCATCGCGTTCTTCCCAATCGCGGTCAATACAATAGACGGCTTGAAATCGATTGACCCGGATACTGTCAACCTCATGCGAACGCTGGGCGCGAATCGATTTCAGATACTAGTCAAGGCTCAGTTGCCCTCGGCTATGCCGTTTCTCTTTTCAGGGGCCAGGATAGCCGTCGCCGTCAGCGTCATTGGCGCGGTAATCGGCGAGTGGGTGGGTTCGAGCGAAGGACTGGGCTACCTGATGATACGCTCGAAGCCTCAATTCTTGACCGAGCGCGTATTCGCGGCGATTGTGGTCCTGTCCGTCATGGGCATAGGTCTGTTCCTCCTCGTTGGCTTGGTGGAGCGATTTGCTATTCCCTGGTGGCATAACGAGCGCAGACAACGAGGTTTGAGCCGAGATCAATAGTGTAACTTCTGGTTTGATAACTAAATTTGTTTTTTAGGAGTAAACAAACTTGATGGACTTACTGCGACATTCGAGAATTATACTTCCGGTTTTGGCAGCAATGCTGATTGCTGCAGCAATCGCATGCGGCGGAAGTGAGGACGACGACGAAATAACTGTAAAGCTCGCCTTAGATTGGTATCCTAACTCTAACCACATTGGTCTGTTCATCGCGCAGGAAAAAGGCTACTTCGCCGATGAAAACCTCAATGTGACGCTTTACACGCCAGCCGACCCATCGACGGTGTTGCAGACCGTTGGCAGCGGTGCGGACGACTTCGGCATAAGCTATCAGCCTGACGTTCTGCTCGCCAGAGGGCAGGGCGTGCCTGTGGTGTCTGTTTCGGGCATGGTGCAGCACCCATTGAACTCCGTAATGGCTCTGAAGTCTTCTGGAATTACGCGACCAAGTGACCTGATTGGCAAGAAAGTCGGCTACCCTGGAATCCCCACCAACGAGCCGTTGCTGGACACTATGCTCAAATTTGACGGAGCCAGCGGTCTAGTGGATGTTGAGCTAGTGAACGTGGGCTTCGACCTTGCACCGGCCCTGATTAGTGGCACGGTGGATGCCGTAGTTGGGGCCTACTGGACTCATGAAAGCATCATGGTTGAAAACGAAGGCTATCCCGTGAACATCATGCGAATGGAGGAGTGGGGCGTTCCTGACTACTACGAACTGGTCATAGTGGCAAGCGAGGAAACCCTGAAGGATAGGCCAGAGATGGTAGAGCGTTTCATGAGAGCCATACGTCGAGGTTATCAGGACGCCGCTTCCGACCCCCAGGCTGGCGTGACTGTATTGTTGGCGGGCACGAACGAAGAGGTTGATGAGGCCATTGAACGCCCCGGAGCTGACCTTTTGGCCCCGCTTTGGCAGACGAGTTCGGCTTCTTTCGGCAGCCAGGACGCAGCCAGATGGAGCGACTTTACCCGGTGGATGCAGGACAATGGGCTGTTGTCAGAAGACGTGAAGGCAGATGACGCCTTTACCGACAAGTTCAGCGGCGATTAGTCCAATAATGATTTTGGGGAAGACGTCATGTCATTGACTCAGGAGCTTCGACAGAAATACCATGACTTGTGGCAGAGGATGGTCCACCACCCTTTCGTGAACGAGATGGGCGATGGCAGCCTGCCTGTCGAGAAGTTTCGAACTTACTTCCTTCAAGATTACGTTTTCGTGAATAATCTGGTATCTTTGACTGCCCTGGGTATCGCCAAAGCGCCCGATTTCGAGGCCGCCAGCGTCCTGCATAGGTTTCTGGCAGGCGTACTCGACCCGGAGAGCGATCTTTTCGCGAGGGCCTTCAAAGAGCTTGGAGCATCTGAAGAAGAGTATTCGTCAGCCAGCGCGTCTCCCACAACGCAGGCCTTCGGAGACTTTCTGACACGCGTTGGATACGAAGGCGATTTTGAAGACATTGTGACCGTTCTCTACGTCACTGAAGGTACGTATTTGGACTGGGGAACCCGCCTCCTCAAGACAGGCAAGAAGCCGAATAACCCTGTATACCAGGAGTGGATTGACATTCATGGGCCGGAGGTTCTGGGCGAACTCATGAGTTGGATAGGTAGCCATCTCGACAGTGTTGACATTGGCAATCGAAGGCCTCGAATCGAGCGAAACTTTTTGACTGCCCTGCGTTACGAATATATGTTTTGGGATGTAGCCTACAAGGGCGAGCGCTGGCCCGACCAGTAGTTTTGGATTCAACATCATGGACGAAGGTAAAACCAAAGGCGAAAGCCGAGAGGCGAAGCGACGGAAACGGCGCAAGATGCGTGTCGTGGGTCGCAGTGCAAGAACGCTCCAGGAAATCATAAGGCAGAAAGCCGAACGCGCTCGAAAGAACGAGGGCTGAACGAAGGCGTTCGTTCCTCATGTTTGGAGTCGAAAAGATATGAATAATGTACCAAGGGCTATGACTATCGCAGGCTCTGATTCTGGGGGAGGCGCAGGCATTCAGGCAGACCTGAAGACATTCGCCGCGCTAGGCGTTTATGGAACTTCCGTGCTGACCGCTGTCACGGCGCAAAACACGCTCACGGTAGCCGACGTGCTAGAGTTGCCAACGTCGCTGGTAAGCTCTCAGATTGATGCCGTCATCTCAGATATCGGCACAGACGCGGTTAAAACCGGAATGCTCTCAAGCTCCGCAATAATCAGAATGGTAGCTGAAAAGATACAGGCATACGGCATCATGAAGCTTGTGGTCGATCCGGTCATGATAGCCAAAGGTGGTGACCGACTGCTCCAGGAGGAGGCCGTAGGCGCGCTCAGGACACTTTTGATTCCCCTAGCCCAGGTAGTCACGCCCAACGTGCCAGAAGCCGAGGTTCTGCTCGGAACGAAGATATCAACTCTCGACGACACCCGAAACGCGGCGCGTGAACTCGTTGAAATGGGTGCGAAAGCTGCCGTCGTCAAAGGCGGACACCTCGAAGGCCCGCCTACCGACATTCTTTACGATGGCGAAGATTTCCGAGCGTTCACCTCTCCGCGTATCGACACGACAAGCACGCATGGTACAGGATGCACCTTTGCGTCCGCTATCGCGGCGGGACTTGCAAAGGGTCAGTCCGTGCGAGAGTCGGTGGCGCAGGCAAAGAAGTACGTCACCTCAGCCATACGCCATTCGTTCCCGATGGGTCACGGTCACGGCCCGTTGAATCACTTCTACATGCTTGAGAAGAAGTAAGAACCTTCGCATGAAAAAGCGGCCTCGACTCAAGAGTCGAGGCCGCTTCGGATTCTGTGGAGGCTGTGCGTTCTAACCGACGTTTTGCGCTCTCTAGTTTGTAACTATCAGTTTGCCAACCATCCCTGCTTCCTTGTGACCAGGAAGTGTGCAGGCAAATTCGTACTCGCCCGCCTTCGTTGGCGTGAATGTCACGGAGGAAATAGTGCCTGCCATTGCGTGTGCGGCGACAACATCGGCATCGTGACCGCAGCGCTGTCGCTGTGCGCCATGCTCCCCGCGATTTCGATGTGTTCAGCTAGAAGTCCTGCTACCTCTACGTCATGCTCGGCGTTTCCGCCGTTGACCAGCGTTAGACTCACACGTTGTCCGACGGAAACTTCTATGACCTCTGGATCAAATCCCCAGTGTCTGCCCTCTACGACGTTCAGCGTGATTTCAAACACATTGCCGTCCCCGGCATCCAGCGCGTCATCGTGAACTTCCATGTCGTCATCATGGCCGTCGGCATCATCATGGGCTGCTACGGCCTCGTCATGGCCGTCTTCGCTGGTATTCGCAGCCAAGGCACTGTCTTCAGCCTGGGTAACTTCAATAACATTTGCCACTACACCGTCTTCTAATCCGCTGACCTCTGTGGAGCCGCAGCCTATGGCTACGATAGCAACCAAACTCAGGAATGCTCCAACAGTCAGCGGCAGGTTCAAGTTCCCAATCCTCACTGTTTGTCTCCTCTCACTTACTGTGTCTGTTAATTACTACCTTGATCTCAATGCTATATGTAAGCTTGTGAGGAAGGTGTGATGAAACAGGCTTCATGTATGAGGAATTTGTGAAATTCCTCATGATGATTCGAAATCGTATACTCTACTGGATTATCCATCCGTGCTAAACTTGGGCCACATCCGTCATTCAAGGCAAGGGGATATGAATTGGCATTACTACTGACAGAACAAGATGTCACTGGACTTCTGACGATGGACATCGCGCTTGAGGCACTAGAGGAAGTATTCAGGCTTCAGGCTGAGGGCAAGGCGACGAACAGCCCACGCTCTCGGATGAGACTGCCTAACGGATCTTTCATTTTCATGACGGCAGCCGCGCCGGGGATGGGAGTGATGGGGTTGAAGGCGTATGGAGCCACACGAGGTCATCCAGCGAGGTTTTACGTCCAACTTTCCAGCACCGATACGGGCGAGTTGCTGGCCTTAATCGAGGCCTCTGCCCTGGGACAGATTCGCACCGGTGCGGCAAGCGGAGTGGCAACCAGATACATGGCGAGAGAGGACGCGTCCGCAGTTGGCATCATCGGAGCCGGAAAACAGGCGCAGACTCAACTGGAGGCTGTATGCCGCGTCCGTGATATACGCACGGTTAAGGTCTTCAGCCGTACACCTGAACACAGGGAGAGTTTCGCCGCAGAAATTGGTCAGAAGCTTGGCGTAAACGTTATGGTGACTGCCAGCGCCGAAGCGTGCGTCAAAGGCTCGGACATCGTCATAATCATCACAAACTCGTCCACGCCAGTCCTTAATGGGGATTGGCTGAGTGCGGGTGCTCACATAAACGCCGCCGGGTCCAACCACTGGATGCGCCGCGAGTTGGACGATGAGGCTGTGAGGCGCTCCAGCGTTATCGTGGCGGACGACGTTGAGCAGGCTAAGATCGAGTGCGGCGATCTTATCTACCCCATCGAACAGGGTATCATCCGGTGGGAACAGGTGCGCAACCTTTCAGAAGTAGTTGCGGGCAGAGCGCCGGGCCGAGTCAGCGCCGACGACATTAGCCTGTTCGAATCGCAAGGCATAGCTTTGGAGGACATTGCCGCAGGCATGAGGATATACGAGCTAGCGAAAGAAAAAGGCATCGGACGGGAGTTGCCGTTTTAAGAGGCAACATTCGTAACTGCTAACATACGGCGACTCATTTTAGTCGAAACTATCTCATCTTCGGACGAACCAGTTGGTCTCGCTCCCCTGCACTTCTTTCAGTAAAAGCTCGCGTAGTATTATCTCGGCGTCGTTTACTGTGCCATCCTCCCGGACGACTCGTGCGAGTTCGCGAAAGTTGTGCTCCGGTCAGTGTTCAGGTTGATTATGGCGTTTATCAGGGCTACGTCAACAGTGCCATCTTCTTTGGGCAGTCTCTCAGAATACGTAGGTTTACCTGAACATGGGTGAAGACAATTACGTGAAATCCTTCACGATGAGTGCTACAATGGGCGCTGATTTTGATGACCCACGGGAGGCGAACAGGTGTCTACGGAACCAATACTGGTAACGCGTGAACTCAGAAGAGGCCGCAATCGACTCGCTGTTACGGTAATTCTGGGTCATGCGATAAAACACATTTACAACTCAGGGTTGCAAACAATCCTGCTGCCTGAGATCAAGATTGGTCTGGGGTTGAGCGCAACTCAGTTCGGGGTGTTGGTGTTTTCTCGGCAGGCTACTAGCTGGGTGACGACGATAGCAGCAGGGTATCTGGGCGACCGTTTCGCCAATCGTGCGTCGATGATGCTTGGTATTTCTCTGTTGCTGTTGGGGGGATCATATTTTCTTCTGGGAAGCGCACCCAACTACTGGGTCATGTTTTTGGCTATGTTGTTGGTTGGCATCGGGCCTTCTTTATATCACCCGCCCGCGATTGGAGCGCTCTCACGCAGGTTTCCAGACAAACGCGGTTTCGCTATATCGTTGCATGGCACGGGAGGCAGCGTAGGCGAAGTGTTAGGCCCTATCACCGCTGCGGGCTTGCTGACATTTCTCATGTGGCGCGACGTTTTACATGCAAGTTTGTTCCCAGCGCTATTGGGCGCGTTCCTCATCTGGAGCATGATGCGCAGCGTTCCTGGAGGACAGGTAGTTGGCTCGACATCGACACGAGCCTATTTTGTGTCATTGGCCTCTCTCTTGAAGAAAAGAGCGCTGTTTGTGTTGTTCATCGTCACGGCGTTCCGCAGTGTAGGTCAAAGCTCAATATCGATATTCCTTCCGGTTTACCTGAGAGAAGACCTCGCGTTTTCCCCAACACGGGTAGCCATCTACCTTTCGCTAGCACAGTTGGTAGGCGTTGGTTCGCAACCGCTTATGGGTTTCCTGTCGGACAAGTTTGGGCGAAAGATTGTACTCGTTCCTGCGATGATCGGGATGGCTCTGCTGTTCTTCGCATTGAATTTCGCGGACTCTGGAGCGCAGTTGATTCTCACGATAATAGCGATGGGAACAGTGCTATATTCGCTGCATACCCTTTTCATAGCAGCGGCAATGGACGTGGCGGGAGATGAAGTCCAATCGACCGTAGTCTCGCTCATATATGGAGCGAGCTTCCTGGGGACGCTCTCGCCTATTTTCGCGGGAATTATCGCCGACAACTATGGAGTCTCAAGCGTCTTTCTGTTTGGCGGCAGTGTAGTGCTGGTGGGGGCCGTGATTCTTTCAATGCTGAAGTTGCCCAAGACCGCAACCCAGTTAGCCGGGCAGAAGGTGGCAGGAGATGGCTAGGTTGTGTTGACATTTGGTGCATAATGGATACATGTCAACGACTGAATTACGCAATGAACAATGGTCGAAAATCCTTGAATTTCTGCGCTCATGCCCAGACCTCTACGTTGGAGAGGAGGACGATTGCAGGCGCTACGTCGAGGCCATCCTGTGGATGGCACGAAGTGGTGCTCCTTGGAGACTGCTGCCTGAGCACTACGGTCACTGGAACAGCGTATATAAGCGCTTCGCACGCTGGTGTGAAAAGGGTGTATGGGAACGAATGCATCAGCATTTTGTGCAAGACCCCGATATGGAGCATGTCATCATTGATAGCACTGTGGTTCGCGCTCATCCCTGTGCTGCTGGAGCCTCCAAAAAAACGGTGGCCAATCGGCCCAAGCTCTTGGCCGGAGCCGAGGCGGGTTCAGTACCAAGATCCACGTGAGCGTGGATGGATTGGGCAACCCGTTGCGCTTTGAGCTCACAGCAGGTCAACGTCACGACATCACCCAGGCACAGGCATTGATAGCTGATTTCGAAACCGAGCATGTGATTGCTGATAAGGGATACGATTCGATGGATTTTCTCCAATGCATCCTGGGCAGGGGCGCGTTACCTGTGATTCCACCTCGGTCAAATCGAAAGACGCCACGAGAGTATGATGAGTACCTTTACCGAGAGCGCCACCTTGTGGAGTGTTTCATCAACAAGATCAAGCACTACCGGCATATCTTCTCTCGCTTTGACAAGCTGTCATCGCGTTTCCTGGGATTCTTGAACTTCGTCGGTGCTCTCATATGGCTCAGATGAAATGTCAACACAACCTAGCCCCTGAAGCAACTTTTCCTTCATGAATACGCTTCCACAACTCATAGTAAGGCAGTACAGAAGCACCTGGCGAACAACAAGGTCTCACACGTGGTTTTCGGTGCAGAATCTTGCATTGCCATGCATACATTCCTCTGATAGTATTGGTGCAAGCCGAATCCCGTTGAATAATGGGCCATTATTATTTGATTTCCTTTTCCTGATTTTCTCGTCACCCTTAAGGAGGATGGCAATGCCCCTACACAATGTAACGCTGAGGAAGGTCACCAGGGAGGACGTATCTCATATCAGGCAGTGGCTCGAAGACGAGGAGGTATCTGAAAGCTGGTTCGGACGCTATTCGTATGGTGATCCCGCCCACTTAGGTTACCATCCAGCGGAGGTCGAACACGCCTCTCAAGAGCAGTTTGACAGGATTTTCAACAATCCCGAGCATCGCATCATGTCCATTTACAGCGAGGAGGGGGAGCACATAGGCGAGGTGCATATCGCCATAGAGGATTCCCTCGGCGATGGACAGGTCTCGGTACTTATCGGTCGAAAAGACCTGTGGCATCAAGGCTATGGCACCTTGAGTATGAGGGCCACCCTGGAGGCTGCATTCGATGAGTACGGCCTTTACAGGGTGTGGGCAGACATACCTGAATACAATACGGCCGCGCTAACACTATTTACCCACCTTGGCTTCGTGCACGAAGGCACGCTGCGAAAGAGCCGCCCCCACGAAGGCTCAAGGTTCGATTCGGTTGTGATGGGTATGCTCGCCACCGAGTACACCAAGCGTGCCAGGGATGAAAGCACGGAAGCCCAGACGGTATAACGTCAATTTGACCGGCTAGCCTCGTACCAGAGAGGTTAGCCTCATTTCCAGAACTTTGCGCCTTCGCCTGTAGTCGTCTTCATCTATTGAGCCAGCCTTGAAACCCTGTTCGAGGTCTGCAATCATCTGCCTGACAACCTGCCGCTCCTCGTACGCAATCGATTCGCCAGACGACGTTACGGTTTTTCCACGCTCCTCTTTCGCCTTTTTCATCAAGATAAACCCGATGATCGCCAGCATCATCAGCCCAAAGGCTACCGGAATGGTGTACTCGAAACGGACTGTCTTTATCCGCTGGCCTAGACCCTCAATCAGCGATCGCTCTGGCAGCCCTTCAAGCTTCAAGGATATTTGCGCTCCCTTTGGCAGGCTGGTGGCCTCAAGAAGCTGGTACGAACGCTCTCCGATTACGATGCTATCCATAGTGCCAACCTGGTCACCCGATAATTTCAACGTCCCCTCTGGAGCAAGTATGCGTAGGCTATCAGCCCCGTAGCGAAACGATTTCGTGAAGGTTGCTTCATCACCTGAGTAGGGGAACTCGTAAGCGAACATGACCTCATGCTCCCCAGGTGGCACACTTGCCAGCAGAGCGAAGCCCCTGTCGACCTGGGCGTAGTCAGCTCCCAAAAGTGCTGTATCCACTTGAAGATCCCTCGCACCCGGTGGGAGACCGAATCTCAGCAGGTTCATTGGATCAGGTCCAGGCACATAGGTGCGGTCAGAGCCATTGACGATCTTGATGATTTCCAGGGCGGATATGGTTTGCGTAGACTCGTTCACCGACGCGAATAACACGGATGACGCCGCCGCTGTTATGAAGTCTTCGCTCTCGGTGGTATCGTAAATCATGAGCGATACGGGAGAGCCTGTGGAAAAATCTGCATCCGTGCCGTAAAGTGCGCCCTGGTAATTTACAGACACGCCATGCGAGGCCGTGGAGTCTAGCACGACTCCTTCGAACCGGAAGTTTCCCGCACTGTCCGTGATCGTCTCGATGTCGTTGTGGGTGGTCAGAGTATCTTCGTGCAGCACTACGACAAGACCAGCAACGCTGCTCACGCCAGCCGTGCCATTAATGATCTGACCCTCTATGACAATCTGCTGCTCTTGAGCCTCTGCAACACTGCAAGGCCATGCCCATATAGCAAGGGCGGTCAGCGCGACTAGCCCAAGCATCAACCAGGGGCTATTCACCGGCAGCCTCTTCGCTTGGATAGGATTCGGCTGGCGGTTGACTGTCAACGTCCTCGCCCTGAGCACGAAGCCGAACCTCTCGAACTTCACGCTCGACCTGAGCCATGAATTCCTGTTCTTGCTCGTCCTCAAGCCTCATGCCCTTCAGGACGAGCGCGGCCTCTGTCAAGTACTGCCGCCTGAGCCATTGATGGTCGTCCTCATCCAGGTTGCCGAGCGCCAATTCAAGCTCTGCGTTTTTCAACCCGGCGAGAGCCGCGTCCCAGCGTCGCGCAAGCTCTGCCTGCGGCGAGTTTTCATCTTCCAGGAACTCGTTTTTCCCCAAGCCTCTCAGTAACGGATAAAGTATAGCGAACGCCGGAATCATTACCAGAAGAGTTGTTATCAGGATTAACATGCGATTATCACAGCGTGCTGATGCTCACACCCCGGCAGGTCGGGTGCGAGTGGGAAGCCTGACCGTGGAAGGAGAACGCTGACGCTGTGGCGATAACGCCAGAAGCACACCTAGCACTAGAATTGGCCCGGACGCCCACATCCACCACACCATTGGGTTTATCAGGACGCGGAAAACAGCGGTGCCATCGTCATTGAACTCGGAAGGAACTATGTAAAAATCCTCTATCGGCGTGCTGCGAATCGCGCCTCTGGTCGCCGCAATCCGAAAGTCGGGATATATCGCTCGGAAAGGCTTCATAATGCCCAGATATTTGTCTCCTGCGAACACCTCGAACTCTGCGACATCTTCCTGCCTATCCGAGTAGGTCGTCTGATTTACGCCAATGTAGCGAAACGAATACTGGCCTAGAGTCGAGGTGTCTCCGGGCGACATCACCAGGTCTCGCTGAACGCTGTAGAATGATGACGCGGTGGCTCCCACGGCCAGCATTATGATTGCGAGATGGACGACATAGCCGCCGTAGCGAGGTCGGTTTCCTGACAAGAGGCGACCAAATGCCACCGGATAGCTTTCGCCCTTGCTATGCCGAGAGCGCGTTCCACGTATCCATTCATGCACTATGCCTGTCGTAACCATCGCAAACGTAGCCATTGCCACTAGCGCCGGAGCTTGTCGAAATCCAACTATGTAAAGTATGGCTCCGGTTGCAGCTGCCACGGCCAAAGGATACTTCAACGCCCTCACAAGGTTTCGAGTCGTAGCCCTGCGCCATGGTAGAAGCGGCCCGACTCCCATCAGGAAGACTATTCCAAGAAGCAACGGCCCGTTGATGAGATTGAAGAACGGCTCACCCACCGTAAGTGTGACGTCTTGCGCGGCCTTCGAGAACACAGGGAAAATCGTGCCCCAGAGCGTCACAAACGCAACGACCAGGAAGAGGACGTTTTGGGCAAGGAACGCGCTTTCCCGCGATAGCATCGAGTCGAGATTTTCGCGGCTCTTCAGTGAACTCATTCGCCATGCGAAGGCCGCCAGCGAACCTATGAGCGTAAATGCCATGAAACCCAGAAAGAGCCATCCCATCGTCGATTGCGCAAAGGAGTGTACGGAAGGGACGGGGCCGCCGCGATTGATAAACATTCCCATCTGGGCCAGTGTGAAAGCGACAATGATAAGCACCATGTTCCACATACGAAACATACCGCGCCGCTTCTGCACCATGATCGAGTGCACAAAGGCTGTCATCGCTAGCCACGGTAGCAACGCCGAGTTCTCAACCGGGTCCCATGCCCAGTATCCGCCCCATCCCAGGATGGTATAAGCCCACCAGCTGCCCAGGAGAAGGCCAACTGTCAGAATCAGCCATGAGATCATCCCCCACATTCTGCCCAGATCCACCCACTCATCTCGTCCGCCACGACCTGACATCAGCGCGCCCATTGCGATGCTGAAGGGGATGGCTACCACAATCAGGCCGGTCATTTGCATCGGAGGATGGATAAACATGCCAAAGTGGACAAGGAGAGGATTGATGCCCTGGCCATCCACGGGCGTGACTGACAGACGCTCAAGAGGGTTGGAAAGGAATACCATGATGCCGAGGAAAAAGACGAGAACTACCGCCATGATACCAGTAGCGTATGGGGCAGTGTATGGCAACTTCTTGCGAATGGTGAGCACTGCCAGCGTGGACAGCACCGAAAACACGATGGTTAGAAAGAGAAGCGACCCGGCGTTTCCGGCGTAGAAGGCGACCCACGTATATGCGTCGGGCATAGCCAGGTTGCTGTTCTCGGCGACATAGCGAACGGTAAAGTCGTTTCTAACAAAGGCGTAAACCAACGCCAGAGTAGAGATGAATAGCAGCACAGGAATAGAGTAAAGGCCGTAACGCCCGCTAACAGTAAGCTCAGGTATTCGCCTATAGGCCCCAAGGAACGAAGCCACCACCACGTAGACGGCTGCCAGTAAAGCAATCAAAAGCGCCATCTGCCCCGCATCTATCATCGATGTACTCCCTTCATCTCTTCAATTGCTGCGCTGTTCCGAATCCCGAACTGGAGATTCCCATTCTGTGTTGCCTCTTTCGTTTGACTGTGATGTTTCCTCTTCATCGTTGCCAAGCGCGTTCTCGATGCGCCTGAAATACTCATCGCGCTCGTCATCGGTGAGTTGCATGGTGTCCTCAAGTTGCTGAGGCCTAGTTGTCAGCGGCCTCCGCATCGTTTTAAGGACGAGATAAAGTACGACCCCGGCGCCGAGCAATACCGCAGGTGGAATGACCCAGACCGCCAGGCTGAAACCCTCTCGTGGTGGCGCTAGCAGCACACTGGGGCCGTATCGCTCGACAAAGAAATCCTTAATCTGGTCGCCATTCCAGCCCTGTTCGAGCTTGTCTACCACGATTCCGCGCATCTGGATGGCTAGCGGATTTCGAGACTGGTCAATCGATTCGCCGGGGCAGACCGGACACATAATTGCCTGGTTCAAACTCTGAGCTTGGCGTTCCAGGGGAGGTACATCTTGTTGCGACGTGCAGGCCATCGCAACAGCGGCAATTGCCAGCGCCGCGAACAGCGCGATAATTGTGAGTCTTTGCGGCAATGCGTTTCCGTTTCTCTTTGATGATGAACCTGTCATATCCGTCGCGACCACCACCAAGCATGAATACGTGCCCAAACCCGCGCCGGATGCGAATCCACACGATAAATTTTCAGGCTAAAAACCCTCGCTGACATTGTACACTGAAACGTCGCTCCTGCTAACCAGCATGCAGGCCAATTTCGCTTCTGCTATAATTCCAGCGAAAATTCTTACGTTCAATGATAATCATCGGCAACAGGAATTTTCACATAACGCCCATCAATTGGTATGAAAATAGAAAGCGATTGCTACCCTCGTCCAACGACTTTCGTCCTCTGTGGTGGGAACGGCAACCCTCGTATAAGATTTCAAGGAGACATAGATGACCGTCCTCTACGTCGCGTCTGATCAGGAGGGGGCAGGAAAGACTGCCCTGTGCGCCGCCCTAGCTCAGATTATGAAGCGCAAGGGCAATAATGTGGCGATTTTCAAGCCGATGGCATCCGCTGATCAGGATGTTGATTCTGACCCGGATACAGAAACCTACCGCAAACTGCTTGACCAGGTTGTAGATGGCAAACCTCTTGGCCTATCAAGCGGAGGTCTTACGCCAGAACTGCTTGAGCAGGCGAAATCGGCCTTCAACAACGTGTCTGAAGGAGCAGACGTAGTCATTGTTGAAGGCTCTAGCGGCCTTTCAGCGAGCGACGCGAAAACGCTGGTTGAAGCCTTTGACGCCAAGGTAATCGTTGTATCGCGCTATGATCGTGAGCTGTCATCATCCCAGATGAAACCCTGGCAAGCTGTGTTCGGCAAGCGCATCGTGGGATACGTCATAAACGGCTTGACTCTCTATGCGAGCACAGAGGCGAACACCAAGCTGCCGTCCACGATGAAGTCAGATGGACTGCCTTTACTTGGCATTATTCCTGAAGACAGGAAGCTGCTGGGAGTCACCGTGAACACGATAATGGAGCATTTGGAAGGCCGTTTGATTTCGCGCGGAGGAGACATGGAATCGCTGGTCGAGCACTTCATGGCGCTTGGACTGACGATGGACCCCGGCGAATTGTACTTTGGTCTTAGAGAGAACAAGGCAGTCATCGTCCGAGGCGACAGGCCCGACATTCAAATGGCGGCGCTAGCGACGTCAACTTCCTGCCTGGTTTGCACTAGAGGCATTGAGCCGATAGAGTACGTCCAATATGAGGCAGAGCAGGAAGAGGTGCCTTTGATAGTCGTCGAGTCCGATACTCTCGCTACGATGAACGCAGTGAACGGCTTGCTGGACAAGGCGCGCTTCGACCACCATCGCAAGCTGACCAGATTTACGGAATTGCTAGAGCAGCATATAAACCTGCCAGCGCTTTTCCAGAGTCTGGGGTTGGAGAGCTAAACGCAACACATTCAGAAACGCAGAAGTAGAAAAGAGGACGACCTCCATCATCGGGTCGTCCTCTTTTAATTGGCAATGAGTCAGGCTTATGAAGCTCTCGATGCCGCCTCACGAATAGCGCGCTCCGCGTACACCGTACTGAGATGCGCCCGGTACTCGCCGGAAGCATGGATGTCTTCCAGAAAGTCTATTCCAGCTCCCGCTGTTTGTGCGGCTGCCTTGATAATGGCATCATCCAGCCGGTTTCCTCTAAGGGCGGCCTCCGTCTCGGTTGCCCTGGAAGCATTCGGGCCCGCGCCGGTTATCCCTATTTTCGCCTCCTGGCAGATGCCGCTTGAGTCCAGCGTCACGGCTGCGGCGACGCCAACTATCGCGTAGTGAGAGGCTTTGTTGGCAAATTTTGCGTATGCGGTGCCAGTGCGAGGAGCCAGAGCAGGTATAAGTATCTCGCTGAGAATCTCGGTAGGTTGCAGCGCTGTCGTAAGCAATTCGACGAAAAAGTCGTCAATGCTGAGAGTGCGATGCTCGGCTGTGCTGCTCGTGATTAACTGCGCGCCGAGGGCCAGCACAACAGCGGGCAGGTCTGCAGCAGGGTCAGCGTGAGCGAGACTGCCGCCGATTGTGCCCATGTTGCGCACCTGCGCGTCGGCGACCAGACCTGCTGCCTCCGCAAGCATAGGTGCACGGCTACGCACGAGGTCTGACGACTCTATCTGGGAGTATGTGGTCATCGCTCCAATGGCAACTGAGCCGTCTTTTTCTTCAATATATGCCATTGAGCTAATCTTGCCCAGGTTTATGACCACTTCAGGTTGAGCCAATCTCAACTTCATTAGCGGCACCAGGCTGTGCCCGCCTGCCAATAGTTTGGCGTTGCCTTCATGCTGTGACAGCAAGCTGACGGCCTCTGCCACAGAGGTAGGCGCAAAGTAATCGAAGGAGCTGGAAACCATGCTCGTCTCCTTTTATTAGGAAAGACACCCTCACCTCAATCCTCTCCCGTCAAGGGAGAGGAAGCTAGCTCCTTCCCTCTTGACGGGGGAAGGTTGGGATGGGGGTGAGACTTTGGCCGATTTTAAGGTTGGGAACTAGAGTTCATTACAATAGCCGGTGATAATAAGGCCACAACCAACGTGAAATATTACTTCATCTGGTTAGCGGCGTGTTGGACGGCCTTAACGATGTTATGATACCCCGTGCAGCGGCACAGGTTGCCTGAAAGTCCGTGACGCACCTCTTGCTCGGATGGATTCGGATTCTTCTGCAGGAGATCATAGGCCGACATTAGCATGCCCGGAGTGCAAAATCCACACTGGAGGCCATGCTCTTCCCAGAAGGCTTCCTGTAATGGATGAAGCTGACCATCGGTGGCTAAACCCTCGACAGTGGTAACCTCGCCACCATCGGCTTGCACAGCGAACAGAGTGCAAGACTTTACTGCCGCTCCGTTTAGCATTACAGTGCAGGCTCCACAGTTCGTGGTGTCGCAACCGACGTGCGTGCCAGTGAGGTTGAGCACGTCTCGAAGATACTGCACCAACAGAAGTCGCGGTTCGACCTCGTTGGCTTCCTGAGCCCCGTTGACTTTGATAGAAATGCTGCTTAGCATGAGAGACCTCCGACACAAGGATGGGAGAAAAGAATCCCCTCCGACGATGCGTGGATTATAGCAGTATTTTTTCTGTTGGGCTACCATCTTGATCACATCTATTTCCGTTGATGAAATTCTGGTTTTCTGACTGCAATGAGGCAGGTATAATAGATTAACTGAAAACAATGAAGGAAGTGCGCATTGAAGGTTGAAGGAACTTACACGTTCAAAACCGATATCGAGACGGTCTGGAATTCGCTCCTCGACCCAAATGTCTTGTCCAACTGCCTTCCTGGTTGCGAGAAATTCGAGTCGATTGGCGACGAGATTTACGAAGTGGTGCTAAAGGTGGGTGTCTCCGCGGTTTCTGGAACCTATACGGGCAAAGTGACGGTCGCTGATAAGCAGTATCCAGATTCCTACAGGATGCTCGTTGAGGGAAAAGGCTCAGGTGGAACTATCAGGGGTGAAGGAGTTTTGAGCTTTTCTGGAAACGAGCACGAGACTGAAATAAGGGTCGTCGGAGACGCTCAGGTGAGTGGAATAGTCGCCAGGGTAGGGCAGCGGTTATTGGGCGGCGTATCCAAATCTATCATGAACCAGTTTTTTGGCTGCTTGAAGGCCAGAATCGAAGAGCCGTAACTACGGCAGGTTTTCCAGGAACCAGCGCACCGTCGTCTCGAACTCGTCAGGAATTTCCTGGTAGAACCAGTGGCCTCCGCCTTCAAGTTCTGCGAGCCGCGCTCTAGGTATAGCCTCACGCATCTTCACCGCAACATCGTGCGTCAGCAGATTGCTCTGTCGTCCGCGCATAATGAGCGTTGGTTGGCTTATTTGCGACCACTCTGCCCACAGGTCAGGCCGCTCATACGCGGTTAGCAATGTGCGGTCACGCTTCCACGCTCGCCTTCCGCCGGGCAAGTCTTTTGTCATGTGCGTCGCTTGATGAATTAGCATCTCATCCGTAGAGTTAGGCTGACGGCTTCGCAGGCGTTCCACGACAGCCTCAAGCGAGTCCCATTCGTCGGACTCGCTCATGTACCGGGTGAACATTCCCTGGGAGTCCGGGTTGGCGGCGTCTGGATCGATGTCGACAATTACCATAGACTCTACAGTTTCAGCGTGGTTGGCGGCGTAGACGAATGCGTTACGCCCTCCTGCCGAATGTCCGATGAGCACGATTTCCTGAAGTCCGAGTTGTTCCACTATCGCTTCTACGTCGGCAACATAATCTCGCAGGCGATAACGTTCTGACGAAGTGTGGCCACTGTCGCCATGACCTCGATGATCGAGCGCGATGACGTAATACTTGGAAGAGAGCTGGTCGGCGAAGAAATCCCAACTCCGAGCGCAGTCCTGAAGGCCGTGCAGAAGCAACATCGGCTGTGCATCGGCATTTCCCCAGTCGAGATAACGAAGCGACAGACCGTTGACATCAATCTGCTTCTCTTGAGGCTGTATTTGCTTGCTCATCCATCAGTCCTTGGCAGGTAGCGTTTGGGAAATTTGGCTACAACGGAATAGAGGACATCGACCATATTAGCCAATCGAACACGGGCGACCTGCGAGCAAAGTTGATAGGCCATCAGCCGCTCTATGCCATACTCGGACTCAAGCCACATCACCAGTTCGTAAAAGGCGATTCGTGCGGCGTCCTCCATTGGACGGGCGCTGCCGATGGTCATGATGAACTCATCGGATTCGACCCTTGGGGTTGTGATGGCTTTTGATTTGATCAGATTGGCCGTGAAAGTGCCTCGTGTGGGTATCTCGGTTGCTACGCCGCAAACCTCCGCGTCGCCCTGAGCGGCGTGACCGTCTCCAACGTAAATCAATGCTCCAGGCACATTAACGGGAAGATATACCGTATTGCCGGGGCAGACATCGGCGGCATCCATATTTCCTCCGTGAAACCCTGGCGCTAGCGACGAAATCGCTTCGACTTCTGGAGCAGTCCCAATGGTTCCATAGAAAGGCTCGTAAGGTATCCCTGGAATTGCCAGATTCTCTGAGAATGTTATCTCGCCGTCTCGTATTGGATGGAGCATTACCCTTGGAGGTAGCGGTTTATTCAGCATACGAGTGAAAGCGGTTCCGCAAAGCCCGCCAAACTCTGGTATCAAGACGCTGACGCCATAGTCCCGCGTCACCTCGATAGAGTGGATTGTCAGTGCCAGCGTGTCGCCCTTCTCCGCGCCCTCGACATAGATTGGCCCGACCAGAGGGTTCACGTAAGGCAGGACGATAAGCCTGGCAATGTCGGCGTCCGGCGAGTCTATCTTGTTTTCGAAGGCGTCGGCGGTCTCAACGACAAACGTCTCTCCAAGCTTGACTGTAGCCACCGGCTCACGATACGGCCCGATGACGTAAGACCACTTTCCAGGCTCATTAGTGATGGTCTGCATTGGCTGCTCCTCGCTGGAATAGGGGTGAGACCATGCTAGCATCGGCGGTAAGCCATTTCAAGATACATGAAATAACAATCGAAGTTGAAGCCCTGCTTGGAGGGATGTTAGACTTGTACTCTGACGTAAGAAACCCAACACAATGCGGAATCGTCAAAGACATGGAGGATACGACATGGGCAGTGCGTTATTGTGGAGGCGTCTTGAAGATGAGGTTGAAAGGATGGTAGGCGAGTTCCCCGGAGTGGCCGGGGTCTCCGTAGTTGATCTTAATGGTTCACACCACTTGGGTTTCAATGCCGACGACGAGTTCCCGACTGCGTCCACCATCAAGATTCATGTCCTAACGCAACTTATGATGCGCGCTCATCGGGGCGAACTAGACCTTGACGAGCGGGTCTGTGTTACGCTTCAGATGCACGTGACTGGTGGTGGAGTCCTGACATTGATGGAAAGAGACATAGAAATATCCGTCCTCGACCTCGCCATCCTGATGATTATCGTCTCAGATAATACCGCGACCAACATCTGCATCGACTATGCCGGGATGGATGCTACCAACCAACTACTCAGTGATATGGGCCTGAAATCCACCCGCATAAAACGAAAAATGATGGATGATGCGGCGGTAGCCAGAAACGATGAGAATGTCTCTACACTTACAGATTGTACGAAGATGATGAGGCTTCTGTATTCGGGGATGCCTGTCCCTGAAGTCGCCGAGCGGACCCTTGATATACTCAAGAAACCAAAGAACACTCCACTTGCTCAAGCAATCCCAAGGGGAATTGTCATCGCTGATAAAGAGGGTACATTGGGTCGCGTGCGCTGCGACACCGGTATCGTGTATCTTCCCAGGCGACCTTACGCTATCTCAGTGATGACGAAGTTTGCCCTTTTAGGTGAGAACAACGGTGCGCAATTAATTACCGAGGTGGTGCGGGTAGTGCACGAGACAATGGTTACGCTTGACGCAACAACTGATTTTGGTCGAAATGCCCCCGAACTCGAAGTGTAAATTAAATTGCAAAGGACTAACCAAAATTCTTTGACTAGGTTGTGTTGACATTTGGTGCATAATGGATACATGTCAACGACTGAATTACGCAATGAACAATGGTCAAAAATCCTTGAATTTCTGCGCTCATGCCCAGACCTCTACGTTGGAGAGGAGGACGATTGCAGGCGCTACGTCGAGGCCATCCTGTGGATGGCACGAAGTGGTGCTCCTTGGAGACTGCTGCCTGAGCACTACGGTCACTGGAACAGCGTATATAAGCGCTTCGCACGCTGGTGTGAAAAGGGTGTATGGGAACGAATGCATCAGCATTTTGTGCAAGACCCCGATATGGAGCATGTCATCATTGATAGCACTGTGATAGCACTGTGATAGCACTGTGGTTCGCGCTCATCCCTGTGCTGCTGGAGCCTCCAAAAAAACGGTGGCCAATCGGCCCAAGCTCTTGGCCGGAGCCGAGGCGGGTTCAGTACCAAGATCCACGTGAGCGTGGATGGATTGGGCAACCCGTTGCGCTTTGAGCTCACAGCAGGTCAACGTCACGACATCACCCAGGCACAGGCATTGATAGCTGATTTCGAAACCGAGCATGTGATTGCTGATAAGGGATACGATTCGATGGATTTTCTCCAATGCATCCTGGGCAGGGGCGCGTTACCTGTGATTCCACCTCGGTCAAATCGAAAGACGCCACGAGAGTATGATGAGTACCTTTACCGAGAGCGCCACCTTGTGGAGTGTTTCATCAACAAGATCAAGCACTACCGGCATATCTTCTCTCGCTTTGACAAGCTGTCATCGCGTTTCCTGGGATTCTTGAACTTCGTCGGTGCCCTCATATGGCTCAGATGAAATGTCAACACAACCTAATACTAAAAGAATTATTATATTTGTATTGACTTAACGGAATTTGCCCAATATGATTAGCCTCAAACCATTTTGGTTTATGATGAGTATATGATCACATCAACGAATGGGGCTGAACCGCTCGTTCTGATCGTCGAAGACGACTTCGCTCTCAGGAGCCTTTTCCGAGAGGCACTGGATGCTGAGGGTTTTACGACGTGCATTGCCTCAGACGGGATAGAGGGCATGGAGCTTTTCGAGCAGATTAATCCTGACATCATATTGATGGACCTGATGATGCCCAGAATGGACGGATGGCAAGCCCTTGAGAGGATTCGAAGGGTGTCTGAATGTCCAGTCATCATAGTAACCGGCAAGGGGACTACTGAGGATATTATCAAAGGCTTGCTCGAAACTGGTGCGGACGATTATCTGGTCAAGCCATTTGGAATTCCTGAGCTACTCGCCAGAATAGATGCCGTGCTGAAGCGCTCGATTCGTCCGGTCAAACAACCCTCTTGACTTCTGTTTCTCCGCGTTAATAGAGAAAATATCATATCCACGCAAGAAAGTGGCAGGCATTGAGCCTGCCACTATTTTTTCAATCCATTAATTGTTGCAGCGGGGGTTATTATTCGATCTTCAGTTTCTAACTTTTCAGCGCTATTCAGCTTCGGCAGCGACCAGCGCAGCCTTGGCTTCCTTGGCTATGTGCCTATATTCGTTCAACACCTTCTTGCTCGTGAGCACAGTAGGCTTTGAAGTGTCTCGATAGTCTGACCGGAGTTCAAGGCGGCCAAGGAAGTTCAGGCCCATCTCTTTGGCAAGTTCTTCGCCCGCGCCTGAGCCGAATATATCCCCGGAGAAGTTCTCGACGACGCCAAGCACGTTCACCTTCAGAGTGCGAATCATGTTAATTGAACGCATGGCGTCGATTCTCGCTAGCTCTTGAGGCGTGGTGACGACGATGAAGCCGTCCATATCAAGTGTCTGCATCACCGTGAGCGGCGCGTCGGAAGTTCCCGGAGGCAGGTCAACAACTAGATAGTCCAACTCACCCCAATCAGTCGTTTGTAGGAACTGGTTTATCGCGTTGTGTACCATAGGGCCGCGCCAAATAATGGCCTCTTCCTCCTTCTGCTGAAAGAAGCCCATAGACATCACTTTTACGTCGAAGCGCTGAGACGGAGTCATCCGCTTGTCTTCACCGACCACGGGCGGCTCGAAAATCTTCATGGCGCGAACAACGTTAGGGCAGTCTATATCCACATCCAGAAGGCCAACACTGGCGCCATCCTGAGCGAGCGTGACGGCAAGATTGACCGCCACTGTAGTTTTGCCTACGCCACCCTTGCCGCTGTAAACACCAATTTTATATTTTATCTGCGAAAGGGCGCTGGCAATGTTGCGCTTCTGCTCGAATTGCCGCTTCATCGCCTCAATGCGGGCTCGTGCCTGGGCGGCTTGTGGTTCGTTCATCTAGGGGACTCCTTACGCCTTCTGGTTGCAACCTGTCTTACAATAAAAGACGCCACAAATAAAAAAGCCGTAGCCAATTGGCTTTCATTACGACGTTGAATAGAGTGTGGCGACCTTAGTCCAAGCCCAACATTTTCTTGCCATCTTCTGTAATCATGTCAGGGGTCCATGGCGGCTCATAAACCAACTCTACGTTTACGTCCTCAACGCCTTCTAACTCTGCGATGCGCCACTCCGCCTGCTGGCCTATATAAGGCCCCATACCGCAGCCAGCGAATGTCAGCGTCATCTTGACGAAGACGTCGCCCTCAGAAACCTGAACATCATAAACAAGGCCGAGGTCAACCACGTTCACGGGTATCTCTGGATCGTAAACATCCTTGAGGGCCTCGATAACTTCGTCACGGGAAACGATAGTCTCTTGCGTCATGAGAATTTGCCTCCGCTAAATAATTAAAGTGAGATCAAATTAAACCTGATACGACCATTTTATCCCTAGTGACAACCGGTGTCAATTAGAGAGGTTTATTACATATATAGCAGATAAAGCGTGCGTTTGGTTTCGTGCTGGAGCGATCATTGACAGTGCACCATTTCAACTGGCGTGAGAAATCCGCTTAGCAATCTAATCAGTGACAGCGCTCAGTATTAGATTTTCGGCACTCTGTCGATCTGCGGCAATGGCTGCAAAAACCAGGTTGCCTTTGTTTTTCAGTATCAGGTGTATACCTTCGACTGTGCGATACCTGGCGTTAGTGTTGCCAATGTCGATGGTTTCCAAACCTGTTTGCCCGGCGACCACACCGAGCATGAACGCCACTACGAAGCCCGAATAGCTGGATCTGCTAACCAGGAGCACCCCATAGCCCGCATTTTCGAGAAATTCGAGGCCGAACCTATTTGGCACTTCGATTGGGGAATCCGCATACAGTCCGAACCCAAATGTATCAACCCTCACCAGACCAAAGGCGGTATCCATGCCGACTAGATCGAAATCGATTCTTTCAGTCAACAACTCTGGAAACCCTTCATTAAGACTCATGATGCCCGCAGCTACAGGGCGCGAAGGTGGATTCGCCGGCAGGTTGGTGAGAATATCCCATCTGAGGCTTTCGTGTTCGGTGAGGAGTATGAGGGAGTCTGACCCAAAAGCATTTCTGACTGATTGCGCCCAGGGTTTGGCTCCATGAGCCATCGACAGGCGGTTTGACGAGACCTCTCCCCAGCTTTCTTCGTCTTCCGGGTCTATCTGGAATACTCTCAGGGCATCCTCTGCCTGTTGCTCTGTCTGAAGGTCGAAAGTGCCGCCAAAGCTGTCTATCGACGGCCCTATGACTACAGTTGCCTTATTCAAATCCAATTGCGTCAATACGGCTTCTGGCCCATCACTGTTTCCTGTCTCCAATCCGTTGATAGGCAGGCTTATAGGTAAGTCCGCGTTGACGTACAGATAGCCAGCTATTTCCACATTTGGAATCTGCGCCGTATCTATGCCTTCGGGCAGTAATGCGTTGCCAACCACGTCGGAAGACGAACAGCCAACAACTGTCAGTCCCAGCAAGGCCAGAAGAATTACTAGCCCGTTCAGTCTCAAGCGATTCTCCATAGTTTTTGCCGATGCGGAGCAGCAAACGATTCAAACCGTATCCGCGAATTAATTCTGCTTTTGAGCAGATTCTAACTTAGAGCGTCTAACAAAACCATTATTGGAACAGAAAGCGAGAGCAGATGATGGCACAACCTATGGCCAAGAAAGCCTCATGTATGTCTGCCCTGCGCTCATATCGAACCCGTAAGCGTCGGAACTGATGAAGCCAACTCAGGCTTCTCTCAACCACCCATCTATGCACACCCAACCCGCTGCCATGCGGCTCACCTCGCTTGGCCAGCAGCGGCCAGATATGTCGCTTCTTCAACTCCTTGCGAACAGGCTCAGAGTCATACCCTCTGTCTCCCTGCGCCTGAAGAGGACGCTTGCGAGGCCTGCCTCGCTTGCCCTTGACAGCAGGTATGGCATCCACCAACTCAAGGGCTTGGGTGACATCGTGAGCGTTCGCGCCAGTCAACCTGACCGCCAGTGGAATGCCCAGGGCATCGGTTATGATATGATGCTTGCTACCCGCCTTCGCCCTGTCCGTGGGGTTGGGGCCTGTTTTCTGCCCCCAAAAACTGCTCGCACTGAAGCACTGTCCAGCACTGCGCGAGTCCAGTCTATGCGCTCAGCTGCTTGCAGGCGCTCAAGGCATACCAAGTGGATGCGCTCCCAGACTCCCGACTGGTGCCAATCTCTGAGGCGCCTCCAGCAGGTCATCCCACTGCCACAGTCCATCTCCTTGGGTAGGTCTTCCCAGCCAATGCCTGTCTTTAGCACGAACAGTATCCCACTTAGGACCTGTCTGTCAGGTATCCTGGGCCTTCCTCCTTTCGGCTTCGGTGGTTGTGGCGGCAGTAAAGGTTGCACCAGTTCCCAGAATTCATCGCTTACAAGGGGCTTAGACATTAGGTCATCCTCCTCCAGAGAATGTCCAGATTCTAACCCCTTTTATTAGGTTTTGTTAGACGCTCTTAATTCTAGTGGTTCAACGTTTTTGTATTGATGGGTAGAGTGACTTTAGCTTGATGCGCGCATCCTCGGTAGTGAAGCGCCAATCCACTCGTATCACATCCCGGTTGCGTTGATTCTGCCAAGCATTGACCTCGCCGCGCAGGATGTCTTGATTGGCAATCCGTCGGTCCAGGCACTGTCGAGCCAGCACACCGATCTCTATCTCCGCCATATTCAACCAACTCCCGTGTTTGGGAGTGTAGTGTATCTCCAGTCGCTCAGCTATACGCCTCGCCTCAGCAGGCTCGAATGCCTCGTATAGCGAGGACAGCTTGTGAGTGTTGAGATTGTCCATTACCAGCACGATCCGGTCTCTGTCAGGGTAGTCCTCGTCGACTAGTTTCTTTATCACATGCGCCCAGTCCACCTTCGTGCGACGCTCTCTGACCTCGACTCGGCGCCATCCGTCCAACGGTGCAAACAGCATGAACAGGCTGCTCACTCCATTGCGCTCGTATTCGTAGTCGTATGCCGCCGATAAGCCGGGCGCTGCGGGACGCGGCACTCGCGTCTCCTTGACTTGCTGTTTGCTCGTCTCATCCATGCACACCAGAACCTCATTCCCATCGTACGGCCGTTGGTAGACCTCCAGTACGTCTTCCATCGCGCACACAAACTCCGCGCTCTGACCGGGCGGGATGCACCAACTCTGCTTCAGCCACGGCTTCAGTTCGTTTTTTTTTAAGCGCCTGGCGAACCGTCTCGGTGCTAATGGTCCCGACTATCTCACACTCGACCAACTGGTCAGCCAACAGCTTCAGGGTCCAACTGGCACGCCCCTCCGGCGGTTCCCCGCAGGCCATCGCTATCAACCGTGCTTCACCTTCGCCGTCCAGTCTCTTTTGACGCCGACGCAGTTGCTTTTTGCGATTCAGCGCAGACTCGACCCCCTCCTCCACACAGCGCTTGCGTATTCGCTCGACCGTTGACTGTCCCACACCGAGCGCGCTGGTGATGTCCGCGTCCTTCATTCCCCCGTCCGAGCGTGACTCATCGCTCATCAGCAGAATGCGCGCATGGGTCTGTTTGTACGCCGCAGCCCGACCGCGTGAGACCAAGGCGTTGAGTTCCTGTTGTTCGTCGGTAGTCAGTCTGATACGGTACTTCTTGGTAGACATCATGGTTCCTCCTCGGTTCAACGTTACGATTGAACCCCCAAGAGGAACAATGACTATCATGGTATTCATTTCAATGATGTTGGACCACTAGTTGAGAAGCCCAAAAATATTTCTTAACATCATGCTATGGCAATAACTTTCCAGTATCTTCATGGTGAACCAGCATGTTGCTGGGTACCAGCACCGCTCGCGCATTTCAGCGAAACGTTACATTGCACCAATGTGGTTAGCTGAAGACATTGGGATTAGTCGGCGACAACCTTGCGCAAATCAACAATCTGGTCTCGCAGCAATGCCGCCTTTTCGAACTCCAGGTTGCGAGCCGCGACCTTCATCTGAGACTCTAGGTCTTTTATCAGGCGAACGAGGTCGTTTTTAGGCATGTCGCTTTTTGTGACATAGGGTGTCCGGGTCTCTGCGAGCGACCTTATTCTTTCTGTTATGTCGTGAACTGTCTTGCGAATGCCCTGAGGCGTAATACCACGCTCTTTGTTGTAGGCGTCTTGGATTTGACGACGGCGCTCCGTTTCGTCAATCGCGCGCTTCATTGAATCCGTAACGACATCCGCATACATGATGACGCGGCCATCGATATGTCTGGCTGCCCTGCCTATGGTCTGAGTCAAGGCCGTCGTCGAGCGAAGGAAGCCTTCTTTGTCCGCGTCCAGTATGGCGACGAGGCTTACCTCCGGCAGGTCTATGCCTTCGCGCAATAGATTGATGCCTACTACCACGTCGTACACGCCGAGGCGCAGGTCGCGCAGGATTTCGCTCCGTTCCAGGGTGTCTATTTCCGAGTGCAGGTAATGGGTTTTGATGCCCATCTCCCGAAGGTAGTCGGCTAGCTCCTCTGACATGCGCTTGGTGAGCGTGGTCACTATACACCGCTCGCCTTTGTTGACGCGCTCCGTTATTTCGTAGAGAAGGTCGTCTATCTGGCCCTTTGTCGGCTTCACCTCGATAATCGGGTCCATAAGTCCAGTGGGACGAATGACCTGCTCGACTATGTTCTGGCTGTGCTCGTACTCGTAAGGGCCGGGAGTGGCGGACACGTACACGGCCTGATTTACGCGCTCCTCAAACTCGCCAAAGTTCAGTGGTCGGTTGTCCAGCGCCGATGGCAGGCGGAAGCCGTACTCGACCAGTGTTTCCTTTCTGGAGCGGTCGCCATGAAACATACCCCTGATCTGAGGCAGAGTCATGTGCGACTCGTCCACGAATAGCAGGTAGTCATCTGGCAGGTAGTCCATGAGAGTGTATGGGGTGCTTCCCGCCTCTCGCCTCGACAGATGACGAGAATAGTTCTCGACTCCGGCGCAGTAGCCTGTCTCGCGCATCATCTCTATGTCATAGCGTGTGCGTGAGTCCAGTCGCTGGGCTTCCAGCAGCTTGCCCTGCGTCTCAAGTTCCGCGACCCTCTTCTGCATTTCAATCTGTATATCTTCGATAGCCAATTGCATCTTTTCTTCGGAAGTCACGAAGTGCTTCGCGGGATATATCTCGATGTCGTCACGCTCCGCAAGTAACTCGCCCGTCAGCGGGTCAACCTCGATAATGCGTTCGACCTCGTCGCCCCAGAACTCGATTCTGATGCCAATCTCCTCATAAGCAGGCAAAATCTCCATAGTGTCGCCCCGAACACGGAACTTCGCGCGAGCAAGGTCGAAGTCGTTGCGTTCGTATTGCATGTCTACAAGCTGGCGAATGAGCTTGCTTCGGCTAAGGCGCTCGCCTTTTCTAACGTATGCGACGAAGCTCTGGTACTCCTCAGGCGAACCCAGGCCAAAAATGCAGGAAACAGAGGCCACGATGAGTACATCACGCCTCGTGAGCAGTGCCTTCGTCGCCGCGTGCCTGAGCTTGTCCAGCTGTTCGTTAATGTCCGCGTCCTTTTCGATGTAAGTGTCAGTCCTGGGAACATACGCTTCGGGCTGATAGTAATCGTAGTAGCTGACGAAATACTCTACGGCGTTATTGGGGAAGAACTCTTTGAACTCGGTTGCAAGCTGGGCGGCGAGCGTCTTGTTGTGAGCAAGCACAATCGTCGGCCTCTGAAGCTTTTCGATAGCGCAGGCCATCGTGAACGTCTTGCCGCTCCCAGTGACACCTAGCAATGTCTGATGCTTCAGTCCTCGATTGGCGCCATCCACCAGGTTGTCGATGGCGTCCGGCTGGTCGCCGGTAGGCTTGAAATCGGAAACTATCTGAAATTCTGGCAACTCGAAACATCCCTTTCTTTATTGAGCGTTCAATACATTTTACACGGAATCGCACCTCAACGTCAGGACAAAATCTGCGCTTGTTCCTCAGTAAACGAAACAGGGGGCGACCTGCGAGGTCGCCCCCTACAAAAGTGACTACAGAGCCTGTGAATCCAGCAGCTAGTTATCAGATGCGGGGCGAGTACCCAGCGTGACTTCTATCTGGTCCGTCTGACCACCGTCGCGGATAACATCCAGGATCACAGTGTCGCCGGGTCGCGTGTTCTCGATGAGATAAACGATAAGGTCGTCCATATCATCTACCGTGGTGCCATCTATGCCAACGATTACGTCCCCGTCTTCTGGTATCTGAATGCCGTCCACATTGCGGGTTCCCTCGATTCCTTCAAGGCCGGCTTCGTCAGCCGGGCCGCCCTGCGTGGCCTCTATGACTAGGGAACCTCTGAACAACTCGGCGCAAGCGTGGATGGGCAGAGTGGTTCCGTTCTTTGGAGATGTTCAGGCATCTTTGTGACGTTCCAGGTCGTGGTTGAGGCGTTCAGACCGTGTCTGTTGTGGCCTCGAAGCGGCTTTTCGGAGCCATCGCGGCTCCCCGGCCGTGATTTGCTCACTGCGCCCCTCTCATGCCGCCAGACGGCGCTCTGCCGTCATCAAGTTGGCCAGCCCCAGTAGCAATGCCAGCCGTTGCGCGTTCTTAGCCAACCCTCGGTAGCGCACCTTGGCGTAGCCAAAGCGCCGCTTCACGTACAGGAACGGATGCTCCACTTTCGCTCTGACCGACGCTTTGCGCTTCTCCGCCAACGCCTCGTGGCTGCCAGGCTCCAGGTGCCGTCGCCGGCCGGGCCTCATCGCCACTCGCCACTCCACATCCAACTCTCGATTCTCCAACCGCTTGTCCACTCCCTGATACCCCGCATCCCCCCACACTCGTTTCTCTCCACCGTGCAGCAATCGGTGCGCTTCTGTCACATCATGCACGTTAGCTGGCGTCGTAGTCATGCTGTGTACCACTCCCGTCTCAGCGTCAGCGCCTACGTGTACTTTCATCCCGAAGCGCCACTCGTTCCCCTTCTTCGTCTGGTGCATCTCAGGGTCTCGCTCACCCGCACGATTCTTCGTCGATGACGGCGCCTCTATGATGCTCGCGTCCACGATCGTCCCCTCCCGAAGCCGCAGTCCCTGGGACTCCAGATGACGGTTTATCTCCTCGAACAGACTCTGCCCCAACTCATGCTCTTCCAGCAGATGGCGGAAGTTCAGAATCGTCGTCTCGTCCGGCAGCGGGCCCGACAGCTTCAACCCTACGAACCGTCTCACCGACTCGACCTCGTAGAGCATGTCCTCCATACCAGGATCGCTCAAGTTGTAGAACAACTGCACGCAGTGTATCCGCACCATCGCCGACAACTCATATGGTCGACGGCCTCGGCCCGCCTTGGGATAGAACGGACGGATGCGCTCTTCCATCTGTTCCCACGGGATCAGAGCATCCATGCGCTCCAGGAATATCTCCCGGCGGGTCTTGCGCTTCTTGCTCTCGTATTCCAAGTCCGCAAATGTTGGCTGGTCCATCAATTATCTCCCCGAACACAGTGCTATTCTCTATGCTACTATGCCCAGACTTGTTCAGAGTATCCCTAGCACTCCGCGAGTGTCCACCGGCAGGCCGCGCGCTTCAGCTATGTCTTGCGTAAGCTGCGCGCCGCTTATGCCGAGCCATGCGTACTCGTATCGCCCTTGATCGATGAGGACGGGTATCACCTGTTTAGCCGTATTTATCGGCACAGCGAAACCAATGCCGGCGTTCCCGCCACCGCGACTGATTATCTGGGTGTTGATGCCGATGACTCTGCCCATTCTGTCGAGAAGAGGACCACCGGAGTTGCCGGGGCTGATCGCCGCGTCGGTCTGGATAACCTCAGGCACGGAGAACTGACTGTTGCCGCTTTGAATCGTGCGTCCTACCGCGCTCACAATGCCCGTGGTGAGTGTGAAGTCTTGACCAAAGGGATTGCCAATGGCGGCGACCAATTCGCCAACTTTAGCGGCGTCGCTGTCTCCAAGTGTAACGGCGCGAAGGTGCCCAGCCTCCATATTCACCTTGAGAACCGCCAGATCAGAGTCAGGGTCGCTGCCCAAGACTTCGGCTTCCACCTGGGTTCCATCGGCGAAAATAACGGTTACGCGGTCGGCGTCGTCAATCACGTGATGGTTCGTCACTATGTACCCTTCGTCGCTCCAAACGAAGCCGGAACCTTCGCCTTGCCTCAGAAGGTCGGGCGGAGTCTGTGGAGCGCCTGGAAATCCATCAGACCCAAATGGGGACTGGAACTGACGCCCTTGACCAGAGCTGTCAACTCGCTGGGATACCTGAATATGGACGACCGATGGAAGCAAGTCCTCGTATATTCGATTGAGCACTTCTCCTTGAGCGGCGACGATGGCATCGGCGTCCAATGTGCTGGCCAGGGATGAGCTGGCTGCGCTTGTCGCAGGCGCAGTGGTCGCCTCTACTGCTGGAGCTTCCAATGACGTATTCGTGATGCCATCGTCGGTGGCGACGGCGCTGACTGCCCCTCCGCAAGCTGCAATCAGAATGATTATGATCGGCAGAAATGCTGCTCCAAACTTCTTATTTCTGTTTCCCATGATTGTCATAACTCCACCTCGCAACGCATATACCTTGTCTGAAATTTCGAGCGCTCTGATAGATACAACGCACTTGTAGCTAACGTGGATAGCGTTAAGGCTGCCACATCGGACAATTAGGTGCGCGGTGGAGAAAGTGAGGTTCGTATGTAAATCGGGAAGGGGCGGGCATCTTGGGGTTTGAAGCTAAGGAGTTGCCTCGACTACCCAGACCATTTCAGAACTGGTCTCATCGAAGGGCGAGCCGTCGAAATCGCCGAAAACGTTCAGGATTTCGTAGCCGCACATCACCAGGAGATGGTGCATTTCCCAGTAGTGAACGTACCGAAGTTGGAAGTCGCGGTAGAGCCGCTTGCCCACCACTCCGTCCGAATCTAATTCCTCTACGATTATGCGAGCGCTGATTATCTGGTTGTAGTTGTCATAGCCGCTCTGCTGCCATAGCACGTATCTCGTTCCAGTCTGAGGGTCGGTGACATCGCGGAAGTGATAGGGAGTATCGCCTTCCTGAAGCAGCATGTTCAGGTCTGGCACGAAGATGTTGAATATCAGCCTGCCGCCCGGTGCCAGATGACGCTTGATGCTGAGGAGGGTGTTAACCTCGTCCTCGACAGTGAGGAGGGATAGGAATCCTCGAAACGGAATGATAACGAGGCTGAACTTTTCATCCTGCTCGCCGAACGAGAAGTCGCGCATATCTGAATGGACGAGTGTCAGCGAGCCTTTGAGTCCCTGAAGTTTCTCCATCTTGCGCCGGGTCGCGTCAAGCATAGCTGTGGAGAAATCCACACCGACTATATCCACACCGGCCTCGGCGATAGGGATCGCTACCCTGCCAGTGCCGCAGCCCAGTTCTAGCACCCTGCCTCCGGCGCTCAGGGCCTCTTCGACATAAAGGGGAATGTCATCTCTAACGTAGGAGTACACGGAGTCGTAAATGTCGGCCCACGAGTCATAGGTAGACGACATCAGGGTTTCAGCCGCCTGCCATTTGCTGAAGAGCTAGCCGCACCTTGTCCTCGACCGAGAGTGCGCTATCAGATTGGATTGAGGACATGGCTTCTCTAGCCTCAGACACTGTGTAGCCCAGGGCAGTGAGCGCTTCGAAAACGTCGCCATCTCCGCCAGTGGGAAGATCGACGGCCCAGTCGACCGCCAGCTTTCCTTTCAACTCAAGTATGATGCGCCCGGCGGTTTTCTTGCCGACCCCAGGCACGCCAACAAATGCGTCGGCGTCTGCCGCGCTGACGGCGACTGCAAGCGAGGCAGGGGTAAATCTCGATAGTACACTCAAGGCGACTTTCGGCCCGATGCCGCTTATGCCAATTAACGTCTCGAACGCGGTGCGCGCTTCTTCTGAGAGAAAGCCGTAGAGCGTAAGGCTGTCTTCTCGCACCTGAAGGGAGGTAAACAGGCGAACGTGGTCGCCAACCCGACCAATGCCATCAGCCGATGACGCGGGCACGTTAATTTGGAAGGTCACGCCACCAACTGAGATGTCAACTCTGTCAGGGCCGACGCTTTCGAGTGAACCCTGTATGGATGAGATTAGTGATGATACCAAGTGAAAACCCAATTACTCGCGGATGATCAATTGCGATACGTGGCTGGCGTTGATATGACATATGGCTACCGCAAGGGCGTCTGCTGCGTCCGAAGGTTGCCGCGATTCGTCGGGTAGCCCCAGTAAAATACCGACCATATCTTGCACCTGGGATTTCGAGCTTCCGCCATAGTCAGTGACCGATTGTTTCACAGCCCTTGGCGAATAGCCATACGCTTCAAGGCCGTGGTGCGCGGCAGCCACCATAGCTACTCCCTGGGCCTGACCGACAGCCATCGCCGCCTTGATATTGCGCGCTACGAATGGTTCCTCTATAGCGACTGCGGAGGGTGTCCATTCCTGCATCAGCTGAATTAGCTGCTCATAAACGTAATGAAGCCTTACGGACAGGGGGTCGCTCTTTGTGGGAGTTAACACGCCTGAATATACCAGGCTCAACTCTCCTCGCTCGGAATCGACCACTCCTACGCCCATACGGAATGTCCCAGGGTCTACGCCAAGGACACGCATACTCAATCCTCACAGGTGCATAATCCTAATTTAGAATATAGCACTTTTACAAGGATTGACACCTTGCGCAAATTGTACATAAATATGACTATCCCGGATGATATAGCCATGCCAAAGTCGATTGTGGCTATTCCTCGCTGCCATACTGTTCTAGCACGTCGTCCGAGAAGTCAGCGTTGGAAAACACCCTCTGCACGTCGTCTAGCTCTTCGAGGCGGTCCAGCAATCGCAATGTTTGCAGGGCTGCCTTATCTTCCAGAGAAACCGGAATGCTAGGCAACATGGAAATCTCCGATGACTGAATCTTGGCGTCGGACTCCGTGAGAGTCTTTCGGATTTCCTCCAGTTTGTCAGGAGTCGAGTATAGATGCAGGGTCGATTCGAAGGTTTCAAAGTCGTCTGCGCCTGCGTCAATCGCGATAAGAGCCAACTCTTCTGCCTGGTCCGGCTCGGCCTTGACTACGACAACGCCCTTCTGTTCGAACTGCCAGGCAACCGCCCCGGTTTGAGCGAGGTTGCCGCCTGCCTTCGTCAAGGTAGATCGAATGTCAGAGACCGTGCGATTCTTGTTATCAGTGATGGTCTGCAGTAGGATTGCAGTACCTCCAGGCCCGTAACCCTCGTATACGACCTCTACCATCTGGTCGTTGTCGCTGCCATCTCCAGTGGCCCTTTTGATGGCTCTTTCGATATTGTCCAGAGGCATGTTGCTGTCTCTGGCTCGCTGTACTGCCATTCGAAGGCGTACATTCATATCTGCGTTGGCACCACCCTGGCGAGCCGCGGAAATAATCTCCCGCGTTAGCTTTGTAAATAGCTTACCCCTCCGGGCATCGCTGATTGCCTTGCCGTGCTTTATCGTAGACCATTTTGAGTGTCCTGACATATGAATTCTCCTCTTCGGTGACAACCCAAGCGCAAGTCAATTTTAGCATGAGGCCCAAATATGGTCAAAAGGGATGACGTAAGGAGAATTGGAATTCCCAGCCATCCGCCAACCCGCCGGACGCAATACTGTGGGTTGGAGTGCCAAAAAACCCTTGACAAAGCCTGCCGCGACCTTGTATACCTTGCTAGAGAGGTGGGCAGGGTATTTTGGTTTGGCACGCAGAAGAAGGAGGTAATAATGGCAACAACGTTAAGGAAAAGCGACCTCAGCGCACGAGTCGCGGCGAAAATGGGCAGCTCCAGAGCGCAGGGTGAGGCAGCGCTCAAGGCAGTCCTTGACAGCGTTCAAGAAGCGCTGGCTGCCGGCGATAGGGTTGTTCTGACAGGCTTTGGCTCTTTTGAAGTTAGGGACGTAAAGGCCAGAAGGGTGCGCCCCATCCGGGGTGGCAGCGCAGGAAACTTGATAACTGTCCCAGCGCACAAGCGAGTGGGATTTACTGCTGGCGCGGAACTGAGCAAATCTGCGCAAGGATAGCACTAGGTTGTGTTGACATTTGGTGCATAATGGATACATGTCAACGACTGAATTACGCAATGAACAATGGTCGAAAATCCTTGAATTTCTGCGCTCATGCCCAGACCTCTACGTTGGAGAGGAGGACGATTGCAGGCGCTACGTCGAGGCCATCCTGTGGATGGCACGAAGTGGTGCTCCTTGGAGACTGCTGCCTGAGCACTACGGTCACTGGAACAGCGTATATAAGCGCTTCGCACGCTGGTGTGAAAAGGGTGTATGGGAACGAATGCATCAGCATTTTGTGCAAGACCCCGATATGGAGCATGTCATCATTGATAGCACTGTGATAGCACTGTGATAGCACTGTGGTTCGCGCTCATCCCTGTGCTGCTGGAGCCTCCAAAAAAACGGTGGCCAATCGGCCCAAGCTCTTGGCCGGAGCCGAGGCGGGTTCAGTACCAAGATCCACGTGAGCGTGGATGGATTGGGCAACCCGTTGCGCTTTGAGCTCACAGCAGGTCAACGTCACGACATCACCCAGGCACAGGCATTGATAGCTGATTTCGAAACCGAGCATGTGATTGCTGATAAGGGATACGATTCGATGGATTTTCTCCAATGCATCCTGGGCAGGGGCGCGTTACCTGTGATTCCACCTCGGTCAAATCGAAAGACGCCACGAGAGTATGATGAGTACCTTTACCGAGAGCGCCACCTTGTGGAGTGTTTCATCAACAAGATCAAGCACTACCGGCATATCTTCTCTCGCTTTGACAAGCTGTCATCGCGTTTCCTGGGATTCTTGAACTTCGTCGGTGCTCTCATATGGCTCAGATGAAATGTCAACACAACCTAATCTGTTTCATTCAGATATTAGGGCATTTTGAAGCGGGCCTTATTCTCAGGCCCGCTTTTTGTTGCCCCGATTGCCCGCCCCCTGAGACTACCTCAGCCCTTCTAGCAGACGAACTGTCATTCTGTCATCTGGCACGTTGACTTCCAGTATGACTTCTTCCAGCGCAGGAATCAGCAGTTCTTTTTTGTCGCCGTCCTTGATCACGTACACGTCGTTGCTGCCGGTGGACAGGATTTCTTTCAGTACGCCCAGATACTCGCCTTCTTCGGTCCATACGGCAATATCCAAGAGTTGGAAATGGTAATATGAGCCTTCAGGTAGCGGTTCAACTTCTTGCTGGGGTATGGAGAGAATTTTGCCGTGGAGCGAAGCCGCTTTGGTTCGATCGTTAACAGTATCGACCTTGACCAGGATTCCACCCCTGATACTTCGCGAGTGCTCGACTTGAACAAGCTGACCCTCAAGATACAACGCTTTCCCTGGCGAGAAACGCTCTGGATTGTCCGTGAGGACTTCTATCTTCAGGTCGCCCCGTAGTCCCCAAGCGCCCTTGATTTGCCCAACAATGACCATATCCTCATCATTTTGTGAGGGCTTGTGTTCATCTGCGCTAACTGGTTCAACCACAGATCGAAGGCTCTTGAAGTGAGTTCAATACCCTAATCGCGCTAAACGATTTCGAGGACAGCACGAGTGCCTTGTTTTACCGCAGCCACCCGGAGCAGTGCACGTATCGACTGTGCGACACGTCCCTGGCGACCAATGACCTTGCCCTTGTCGTCTGGCGCGACTTCCAGCCTGAGCAGAATGCGCCCGTCATCTTCTTCCTCGGTGACTTTGACTTCATCCGGGTGAGAAGCAATCGATTTTGCGATGTATTCGACTAACTCTTTCATGGGTTCTTGACTTTGTCTAGGGTTCCCAGATTCCTGAGCAGCCTCACAACCGAATCTGAAGGCTGTGCTCCTAGACGCAGCCACTTCAGGGCTTTCTCCTCATCTACGACGATGGTAGGAGGGTCGGTCATGGGATTGTAATGTCCTACTTGCTCCACAAAAGCGCCGTCGCGTGCCGCCCTGGCATCCGCGACAACGATGCGATAGCTAGGCTGATTCCTAGCTCCCACACGTTTCAATCTCAATCTAAGCATAAAATATCGCTCTCAATTTCGAACTCTGACTTACGTAATAACCAGCCAAATTTTATCGTGCTTGACCATTTTTTGTCAACGATATAGCAATTCGTCAGGGCTGGATAGGTTCCCAGGTATTTGAGTGCAAATTCACGGTCATTGTGCGAAAAGACGATCTATTCGCATGCCTGCGTCGAGGCTTCCCTCTGGCGATTACTTGACCGGAAAAACGCAGCTTCGATTACTCCTCAGGCTTCCTTGACCTGATGCAACTGTTTCATGATACGCGACTTCCGACGATCTGCGTTATTCTGATGCAACGCGCCCTTTTGAGCAGCCTTGTCTAATGCTATAACGGCCTCTTTCACGGCCAACTCAGCGGCTTCAATGTCATCCCCGGACAAAAGCCTACGCGCCTTGGCGATGAACGTTCTGGCCTTTGTACGAAGAGGCGCGTTCTTCGCGTGCCTTCTTACCGATACTCGTGCTGATTTTGGGCTGGGCAAATCTACTCGAACCTCCTTGCACTTAATTCGCTCGACTCTGAGACTGTGTGGCCCTGGCGACGGCAATGACTCCTTTTACGCCTTCCAATTTGGAGAACACGCGGTCCAATTGGCCGATGCTGTCGATGTAGACCGTGAGCGATATAATGCTAATGTCTTCATATTCTTCTGATACGCAAGATGCTATGTTAACACGTTCCTCTGAAACAAGGGAAGTGACATCCTTCAATAATCCAACGCGATCGAAAGCCTCGATTTGGATTCTTACAGGGTAAAGGGTTTGAATCCTGCCCCAGCCCACCGGCACAAGCCTCTCTGTTTCCGTTTCAGCCATGACATTGGGGCAGCTAGCGCGATGCACCGTGACCCCTCTACTTCTGGTGATATAACCGATAATGTCCTCGCCTTGAATCGGGCTGCAACAGCGTGCCATCCGCGTGAGCAGGTCTCCTACACCCAGAACTTCGATGCCTGACGCCGGGCCGACTGCCGGGACTTTGACAGGAGTATTTTTCTCAGGGGCCAGCGAATCATCGGAAGATAGCTTGCTCACGATTTGGGCGATGGTTATCGCGCCGCTTCCGAGGGCTGCGAAAAATTCGTCAACCTGGTCGAGCTTCATCAGTTTTGCTATCTCAAGATCGACTGTCCTTACGTTCAACCTGCGAATCTGCTTGTTAAAGAGGTCCTTTCCTCTCTGGATATTGATGCTCCGCTCCTGACGATTGAACCACTGGCGAATCTTCGAACGCGCGGAGGTGGTGTTAACGTAGCCCAGATTCGTGTTGAGCCAGTCCAGGCTTGGGCCGCGCATAGCCTTGCTCGTCAGTATTTGCACCGTGTCGCCGTTTTGCAGTTGATAATGCAGGGGCACCAGCTTGCCGTTGACTTTACCACCGATGCAGCGGTTTCCAACGTCAGAGTGTATACGATAAGCGAAGTCCAGTGGAGTTGCACCTGCAGGCAACTCCTTTAGCTCTCCTTTTGGAGTATAGACAAACACCTGGTTTTTGAATACGTCGGTCTTGAATGACTCAAGGAACTCTTCGGCTCCGCTGACATCTCGCTGCCATTCAAGCAGTTGGCGTAGCCAGGTCATCTTCTGCTCGAATTGAATGTCGTTGGAAGAGCCTTCCTTGTATAACCAGTGGGCCGCTACCCCATACTCTGCGACATTGTGGCTCTCCTGAGTCTTGATTTGTACCTCAACGGGGCAGGCATCCTCACACAGCACGGTAGTGTGCAGAGCCTGATAAAGGTTATCCTTCGGATTTGCGATGTAGTCGTCAAATTGACCTGGGAGCGGATGCCACTTGTTATGCACGACCCCCAGAACGGCGTAACAGTCCTTGATTTCCTTTACGAGAACTCGAAGCGCGAACAGGTCATATATTTCGCCAACCTCTTTGTGCTCTGTCGCGTACCTCTCGATCTTTTTGTGAATACTGTAAATATGCTTTGGCCGACCGGTAACCTCAGCCTCAATACCTGCCTGCTCTAGTTCGGCTTTCACCAGGTAAACTACGCGCTCGATGTACTCCTCGCGCTCCTCGCGCTCGGAGCTTAATAGCTTCGAGATTTCGCGATAGGCCTTCGGGTTCAAGTGCTGAAAGGCGAGGTCTTCCAGACGCCACTTTATTTCCCATATGCCGAGTCGATGGGCGAGCGGAGCGTAGATTTCGAGCGTCTCCTGCGCAATTGCCAGCCGCCTGTGGGAAGGCAACGCCTTGAGCGTCCTCATGTTATGCAGACGGTCGGCCAGCTTGATAAGGACTACTCTGATATCCTCTGCCATCGCCATCAGCATCTTTCTGAGAGTGGCCGCCTGGGCGAAATCACCGTTGGCATCCGAGCCTGATTCCTGGCCTGGTTCTTCCGACATCAATTCGGTCTGAGTCAGTTTTGTAACGCCGTCTACAAGTCTAGCAACCTCCGAGCCGAACTTTTCTTCCAACTCTTCAGAGCGTACGTCACAATCCTCCACTACATCGTGAAGAAGCGCGGCGGCCAGGGTGTTAGCGTCGAGTCTGAGGTCTGCAAGAAACATCGCCGTTTGCAGAGGGTGTTCGATAAACGGCTCACCGGAGAGCCTCACCTGTCCTGAGTGGGCGTTCTCCGCAAAGCGATAGGCCTCGCTGACTATATCCACTTTTTCGTCAGGTAGATAATCCTTAACTTTGGCAAGCAAGGCTTCCACTGAATCCGACTCCTGATGTTAACAACTTCACGCAGTCATCGATTACATTATTATAACTAACGACCCCGAAGCCTGCAATTTGTGATCATACGAATTTAGCCATATTTCAAATAACAATCAGGTTTTCGGAATTTTGATGTCCTCGTGAAGCCGTTTACACTGTGAATCCATTGCTGTATCCTTTTTATCTGGACTTCATGTCAAGTTCAATCCAGCCAGTTTGTGATTGACAATCTGGCTCACTCTCAAATCAAGCACCAAGGGAGCGCGTCTTTTGTTGTTCCAGGCCCCTAGAGGCACAGTAGACATCTTGCCCGAAGAGCAGAGGTACTGGCGTTTTTTTCAAGCCAAGGCCCAGGAAATTGCCGAAAGATTTGGATACCAACGCATCGACACGCCTGTTTTCGAAGACGCCCGCCTCTTCGTGCGTGGCATCGGCGAGGTCACCGATATCGTGGAGAAGGAGACCTATACGTTTGAAGACCGGGGCGGCGACCTGTTGACCTTGCGTCCAGAGGGCACGGCCCCTGTATGTAGGGCCTATCTGGAACACGGTATGCATAACCTGCCGCAGCCGGTGCGCCTTTACTACGTTTGCCCCGTTTTTCGGTACGAGCGCCCGCAATCCGGCAGATACCGTCAACATCACCAGTTTGGCATCGAGGTTTACGGCGACGGCGATGCATCCATCGATGCGGAAATCATCGAGGTTGGATGGAGATTCTTGGAATCCGTCGACCTCAAGGATCTGTCTCTGAGCATCAACTCTATTGGGGACTCCGAGTGTCGCCCGGGCTATATTCAAAAGTTGCAGGACTATTACAGACCTCAGTTTAATCGCCTTTGTACCGACTGCGAGCGGCGGCTGGAGCACAACCCGCTACGCCTGCTGGATTGCAAGCAAGACTCCTGCCAGCCTATCATCGCCAACGCTCCTCATAGCGCGGACTTCCTCTGCGCCTCTTGCCAGGAACACTGGGCGAATCTGCTCAAGTACCTGACCCAGATAGGACTCAGTTATGAGATTGAACACCGTCTGGTGAGGGGGTTTGACTACTACAGCCGCACGGTGTTTGAAATCGCACCGCCGGTTGAGGGAAGAATGAACACGCTTGTCGGTGGTGGTCGATACGATGGCCTGATACAGGAACTAGGAGGTCAGCCTACGCCCGGCGTAGGCTACGGTATGGGCATCGAACGCGTGATAGCCAACATCAAACGCCAGGAGATACAGATTCCTGACGCCTCCGGCACAAAGGTTCTGGTGGCGCACATGGGAGAGGCCGCCAAACTTGAGGCCATAAGGCTGTCCTCGGAATTACGAAAGGCGAGTATTCCCGCGATACTGGGGCCAGTAGGGAGAGGGTTGCGCAGCCAGCTTCGGTACGCATCCTCTATTAATGCGTCCCACGTCGTCATTATGGGTGACGACGAGCTTCAAAAGGCGTAGTCCAGTTACGAGACCTTGCTCAAAGCGAGCAGCAGGAAATCAGTCCAGACCGCCTGGTTGATTTGCTGACAGATTGAGGTGGTACCCAAAAACTAGACAACTGGCTAAGAGAGAGTCCAGCTCCTAAAATAACCGGCAACTAACCGACGTGAAGGAGCAGGACATGAAGCAGACGAGGAATAAGCACAGTCCGGCGTTCAAGGCCAAGGTGGCCCTGGCAGCCCTTGCGGGGGAAGGGACCATCGCCCAGCTGGCCAGCCGATTTGAGGTCCATCCCAGTCAGATTCACGCCTGGAAAAGGGCCCTGGTGGAAGGAGCCCCGGAGCTATTTGCCACCAATCAGAAATCCCAGGAGAAAGCCAAGGAAGCTCAGATTAACCACCTCTACCGGCACATCGGCCAGTTGAAGGTGGAACGCGATTTTTTGTCGGAAAGGTCCGGTCTATGAGTCGCAGCATACGGCGAGCCATGATAGACCGAGACCACCAGCAGCTGTCTTTGGTGCGTCAATGTATCCTGCTGGACGTCAGCCGGGCCTCGGTGTACTACCGGCCGGTACCGACCAGGGCAGAAGACCTGGAGTTGATGGCCCTGATGGACCGTCAGTATTTGAAGACCCCCTTCTACGGCTCCAGGAAGATGAAGGCCTGGCTGCTGCAACAGGGCTATCTGGTGAGCCGAAAAAGGGTTCGAAGGCTGATGCGGTTGATGGGTCTGGAAGCCATCTACCGGCGTCCCAACACCAGCAAACCAGCGCCGGGACACCGGATCTTTCCCTATCTGCTGAAGGGAGTGGAGGTTAATCGGGTCGACCAGGTCTGGGCCGCGGACATCACCTACATCCCCATGGCGAAGGGCTTCCTGTACCTGGTGGCCATCATGGACTGGCACAGCCGGCACGTGCTGGCCTGGAAGCTCTCCAACACCATGGACACCAGCTTCTGCGTGGCGGCGTTGGAGGAAGCCCTGGGTAAGGGACGACCGGAGATATTCAACACCGACCAGGGGAGTCAGTTCACCAGTGAGGCCTTTACCCAGACGTTGCAGGAGCAGAGGGTCCAGGTCAGCATGGATGGTAAGGGTAGGTACCTGGACAACATCTTCGTGGAGCGGCTGTGGCGGAGCATCAAGTACGAGGAGGTGTATCTGAAAGCTTACCAGACCGTCGCCGAGGCCCGAACTGGGATCAATGCCTACCTGGAGTTCTACAACCGGCAGAGGCCTCACCAGGCTTTGGCTACCGGACCCCAGCAGAGGTGTACCAACATGGCCAGGAAGAAAGGGGAGCAGCAGCTGAAGAAGCAGGGCTGCCATCGGGCTTGGTGAAACCTAGCGCAGGGGTGGGAGACTCTCTTAATTTAGCCCTCGTGCTGTCTTAATAATGGGGTCCACCTTAGATAGCTCCTGAACGCCGTCTCATACGACGTCCATTTCTGCTCATGCAATGCACTGAGTTGAGCGAACCTCTGATATACTGTTTAGATAGGGATGGTGGCATTGCATGAAATATCGTTCCGCTTTTCGATTGAATTTTATGCTTCTTACGACATGCAAGGACTGTTTTCCTAATTTCTCTGAATAACGATCTGTGCAATAAACTTTACCTGGCTTTCAATATGATAGATAAACTAGCTTTAGTCGAACAACGATACGATGAAATAGATCAGCTCCTTGCGAACCCCGAAGTCTCGGTCGATTACACGCGCGTCGAAACTCTGGCAAAAGAGCAGGCATCGATTAGGAACCTTGTGTCCCTCTCACGTGAATATCGCAAAGTGAGGGACGACCTTGAGGGCGTTCGATTGATGCTGCGCGATGAGTCCGACCAGGAAATAGTGGCGCTGGCGCAAGACGAAATGGCTCAGTTAGAGGAACAAAAGGCGCGGGTTGAGAGTGACCTGCAACTTGCGCTTGTTCCGAGCGACCCCAACGACAAGAAAAACGTAATGATGGAGATTCGAGCGGGAACCGGCGGAGACGAAGCAGGCCTTTTTGCCGCAGACCTTTACAGGATGTACACTCGGTACACTCAACGCATGGGATGGCACGTCGAGGTGATGGACGTCAATGAGACAGGCCTGGGAGCCATCAAAGAGATTGTATTTCTGGTAAAGGGCGAAGGCGCTTACAGCCTCCTCAAGCACGAAAGCGGAACCCATCGAGTTCAGCGCATTCCAGTCACCGAATCGGGCGGAAGGATTCACACCTCAGCTGCGACAGTCGCGGTTCTTCCAGAGGCCGAGGAGGTTGATGTTGAGATAAGAGCAGAAGACATTGAAATCGACATCTATCACGCTAGCGGTCACGGCGGACAGAACGTCCAAAAAGTTGCAACGGCGGTTCGCATTACGCATAAACCCACAGGCCTAGTCGCCACCTGCCAGGACGAGCGTTCTCAGTTCAAAAACAAAGAAAAGGCGATGGCTGTTTTGAGGTCTCGACTGCTGGACCGCGAGATACAAAAGCAGCATGAAGAAGTCACAGAGGCGCGGCGCTCGCAGGTTGGCTCCGGTGACCGGTCTGAAAGAGTCAGGACGTACAACTTCCCGCAGAACAGGGTGACTGACCATCGCGTTAGCGCGACAAGCCATAATCTTGAGGGAGTGCTCGAAGGCGACATTGACCTGTTTATAGATGCTCTGTCGGAACAAGAGCAGGCTCAGAGACTCGAACAGGCGAGGTTTTGAGGGTAAGGGAATTACTTCTTCAGATAACCCAGCTCCTTTCGGATTATCAGACGCCAGATTCCCACATCGAAGCCGAGGTTTTGCTTCGCCACGTCCTTGGCATGGAGCGCGCGGAGTTTTTTGCCGTTCTTGCGGAACATTTGCCATCAGGCCAATGCGACCAGGTGCGCAAACTCGCCCAACGTCGTCTTGATGGCGAGCCACTGGCCTACATAGCGGGACACAGAGAGTTTTACGGCCTGGACCTCGTAGTCAACCCCCATGTTCTGATACCGCGCCAAGAGACCGAGCTTCTGGTTGAATGCGTTCTAGAGCATTGCTCCAAACAAGAAATCACTAAAAACCTGCGAATCGCAGACATAGGAACCGGCAGCGGCGCGATAGCCATTGCTATTGCCTCTAACCTCCCTCAAGCACAACTCTATGCAACCGATTGCGACCCCAAGGCTCTGGAAGTAGCCGAAGTCAACCGCCACAAGCACGGCTTGGAAGAGAGAGTCCACTTTTTCCAAGGAGACCTTCTGAACGCTCTAGAAGCTCCCGTAGATGTCATAGTATCGAACCCGCCTTACATCAGGACAGAGGAAATCCCGCTACTTGCGCCGGAGGTAAGGCGAGAGCCAGCCCATGCCCTCGACGGTGGACCCGACGGGTTGAAAGTCATTCGCCGATTGTACCACCAGGCACCCGCTTTCATCAGGGATGGAGGTTGTATATTGATTGAAATTGCTCCTGAACAGCTAGAAACCGTTTTACATATAGGACGGGAGGAGTTTAGCAGCGCGGAAATCTCATTCAGGCGAGACATGTTAGGCCTGCCTCGCGTTGTGATTGTGTCTCTGGAAAGCACTGAGCCTTCGACCTGAATGAAGCTAACATAGCATTTTCATTCGAAGACGAAGGGTTTTTTCTTCGTTGTTTGCGTTTAGGTTGTTTGGGTAGAACTAATCTCAGTTGTTCTAAGGTGGACCCCATTATTAAGACAGCACGAGGGCTAAATTAAGAGAGTCTCCCACCCCTGCGCTAGGTTTCACCAAGCCCGATGGCAGCCCTGCTTCTTCAGCTGCTGCTCCCCTTTCTTCCTGGCCATGTTGGTACACCTCTGCTGGGGTCCGGTAGCCCAAAGCCTGGTGAGGCCTCTGCCGGTTGTAGAACTCCAGGTAGGCATTGATCCCAGTTCGGGCCTCGGCGACGGTCTGGTAAGCTTTCAGATACACCTCCTCGTACTTGATGCTCCGCCACAGCCGCTCCACGAAGATGTTGTCCAGGTACCTACCCTTACCATCCATGCTGACCTGGACCCTCTGCTCCTGCAACGTCTGGGTAAAGGCCTCACTGGTGAACTGACTCCCCTGGTCGGTGTTGAATATCTCCGGTCGTCCCTTACCCAGGGCTTCCTCCAACGCCGCCACGCAGAAGCTGGTGTCCATGGTGTTGGAGAGCTTCCAGGCCAGCACGTGCCGGCTGTGCCAGTCCATGATGGCCACCAGGTACAGGAAGCCCTTCGCCATGGGGATGTAGGTGATGTCCGCGGCCCAGACCTGGTCGACCCGATTAACCTCCACTCCCTTCAGCAGATAGGGAAAGATCCGGTGTCCCGGCGCTGGTTTGCTGGTGTTGGGACGCCGGTAGATGGCTTCCAGACCCATCAACCGCATCAGCCTTCGAACCCTTTTTCGGCTCACCAGATAGCCCTGTTGCAGCAGCCAGGCCTTCATCTTCCTGGAGCCGTAGAAGGGGGTCTTCAAATACTGACGGTCCATCAGGGCCATCAACTCCAGGTCTTCTGCCCTGGTCGGTACCGGCCGGTAGTACACCGAGGCCCGGCTGACGTCCAGCAGGATACATTGACGCACCAAAGACAGCTGCTGGTGGTCTCGGTCTATCATGGCTCGCCGTATGCTGCGACTCATAGACCGGACCTTTCCGACAAAAAATCGCGTTCCACCTTCAGCTGGCCGATGTGCCGGTAGAGGTGGTTAATCTGAGCTTCCTTGGCTTTCTCCTGGGATTTCTGATTGGTGGCAAATAGCTCCGGGGCTCCTTCCACCAGGGCCCTTTTCCAGGCGTGAATCTGACTGGGATGGACCTCAAATCGGCTGGCCAGCTGGGCGATGGTCTCTTCCCCCGCAAGGGCGGCCAGGGCCACCTTGGCCTTGAACGCCGGACTGTGCTTATTCCTCGTCTGCTTCATGTCCTGCTCCTTCACGTCGGTTAGTTGCCGGTTATTTTAGGAGCTGGACTCTCTCTTAGCCAGTTGTCTAGTTTTTGGGTACCACCTCATTCCGAGGGAGAGAGTTTAGTGGACATGAGACGGGCGCAATCTGAACAAGAGCAGGGTAACACCCGATACAATTCGGCTTCTATCGAGAGCCTGAAACATGGCAATGGAAGCTTGATTGAGTATGACGACCTCCTCCGCCGATATGCAGAAGCGATGATCCGAATAAGCCAGTTGGAATCTCAATTGGCTGAAATCACCCGAGAGCAGCGAAAGGGAACCGATAGCAGCAATAACACATCCAAAACCACGTCGACTATTCAGCAGTTGGATGTTGGCCCCGTCCTGAAAGAGGTAGCCGAATTAGAAACCCACGTGAGCACGGAATCCGTAAACGGCTCAAAGCATGAAACTGTTTCAAAAGAGCACAACATCGAGTCGCACTTGAATGGGGCGGACATCGCGCAACTCAGACTTCAAGTCACCAGCCTTGCTAACAAATTGGCGCAGACTCAAGACGAGTTGAATCGTTCGCAAGGAACACACGTCAAACGCCGTAGCCATCACAGACGTAAGAGCGAATCACGATGGGGGTTCTGGCGAAGCTCTAAACGCACATAATAGGCCAAGGCTGTTTACATTGACAGAATAATAAAAGCCCGTGACTGATGCATCGGTCACGGGCTTTTGCTCTTAGAATCGTCATCTAGATGGTCTGCCTAAAATTGCAGCCTCACTCCAGGCCGAGTTGAAAGTGCTTGCCCTCTGTCTTGATCGAGGGAGCGACCACCATTTCCGCATTATGCATTTCCTGAACGGTAGAAGCGCCGATCATGCCCATACACACCCGCAACGCCCCAATCAGGTTCTGCGTGCCATCAGTTCTCGAAGTAGGGCCAAAGAAGATTTGCTTTAGCGTGCCTTTGACGCCAACGTCGACCCGTGTGCCCCTGGGAAGCGCCGGGTGTGGATTCGCCATGCCCCAGTTGTGTCCTGCGCCAGGAGCTTCCTCTGCCTGAGCCAGGGGCGTTCCAAGCATCACAGCGTCGGCGCCGCTAACGAGCGACTTGCAGAGGTCACCGCCCGTCCGAATGCCTCCGTCCGTTATGATTGGCACGTATCTACCTGTGCGCTTGTAGTAGTCATCTCTTGCGGCTGAGCAATCGAGTGTTGCGGTTACTTGAGGCACGCCTACTCCCGTGACCTCCCGGGTAGTGCAGGCCGCTCCAGGCCCCACACCCACGAGAACGCCGTGGATGCCCGTTTCCATCAACTCGGTTGCGACTTCATAAGAGACGCAGTTGCCTACCAACACTGGCACGTCGACCATTTCCAATAGCTCTGGAAACCTGAGTCCACGCTCGCTTTTGGAGATATGCTTGGTAGTCGTGACGGTTGACTGGACGACGATCATATCGGCTCCGGCCTCAGCTGCTATTGGCGCGAGCTTCTTCGTGCTAGCTGGAGTAACAGAAACGGCGCACTTGGCGCCGTTTTTCTTTACTTCCTCTACGCGAGAGCCTATCAAGTTCTCTTTGATAGGAGCCGTGTAAATCTTCTGGAGAAGAGCCGTTACATCTTCCTTTGGAGCATTGACAATCTCTGCCAATACCTCCGCAGGGTCATCGTACCTGGAGAGAACTCCCTCCAGGTTCATCACCGCCATTCCGCCTAGCTCATACATTCGCACCGCGAAATCCGGTGAGGCGACTGCATCCATAGCCGCACCCAGTACCGGAATCGAAAGAGTGATGCCGTCAACCGAGAAATCCGTCTTCGTCATCTCTGGGTTGATTGTTACGCTGCCGGGGACAATAGCCACTTCATCAAAACCGTATGCTCGCCTAAGCTCCTTCAATTCGGCACCCCCTTTTATGTGATCATTGCGGATGAAATTTCGCAGACTATAGCAAACCATCACCGTGCAGTTCAAGGCAATACCGTTGCTCGTTAGCGCGGTGTCCTATGAAACCAACTTAAAAGCCCTCGGATTCTTCGCACTCCTTACCTTCTATTTTCTGGGTATTTTTTGATGATATGCCCGTCTGTGAAGATAGTCAATATCTTGCTGGAGATACTTGTTATCATGTGACATAATAATGTTGGCATCTGATCGTACAATGCCAGGTGCATCTTGGAGTCAATTCTTAGGAAATGTCTATGGGCAAACTGGAAACGTTGATAAAAGAATATGGCAAAGAGCTTGGCTTCGACATCGTAGGAATCACGTCTGCGGAGCCATTTCTACGCGATGAGCAGGCCGCAATCGAGCGTATTCGCCAGGGACTCATGGACGGCCTACCATGGTATACAGAGGAGCGTGTTCACAAGGCCACTCATCCTGAAGTCCTGCTGCCGGATGCCAAATCCGTCGTCTCTCTGGCGGTCAGTCACCTCACTGGTGAGCCGCAGGCTACTGGAGACAGCCCTGGCGGGAAAATCGCGCGATATGCATGGGGTGACGACTACCACAAGGTGATAAAGGCTCGCCTACGGGAGTTCGCGGACGGCCTTTCTTCGCGTGTCGGCAGAGAAGTCAAGGCGCGAATCTTTGTGGACGATGGCCCGATGAACGACCGCGCAGCCGCTGAACGCGCGGGCGTTGGCTGGTTCGGCAAGAACACCAACATTCTCACCCCGACTCATGGCTCCTGGGTATTTCTGGGCCAGGTTATTACAGACCTTGAGTTGCGACCGGACAAGCCATTATCCAAGACCTGTGGCGAGTGTGTGCGGTGTATTGACGCCTGTCCGACGGGTGCTATAGTCGCTCCTTACGTTATCGACAACACACGGTGCATCTCGTTTCTCACGATTGAGCTTCGTGACGCGATACCCAGAGAGCTGCGACCCCTGATAGGGGACTGGGTGTTTGGATGCGACATCTGCCAGGATGTCTGCCCGGTGAACCGCAAAGCCCAACAGAGCCTTGAACCTGCCTTCCGCCAACGTCACGATTTCGGCGCCCCCGCGTTGATTCCTCTCTTGGACCTGGATGACGATGGCTTTAGAGATCGTTTCCGCAACAGTCCCGTCAAGCGTGCCAAGAGGGTTGGCCTTCAGAGGAACGTATGTGTGGCCCTTGGCAACATCGGTGACTCTGCCGCTGTGCCTGCATTGACGAGGGCGCTGCATAGTGATGACGCTCTTGTGCGATCCCACGCGGCATGGGCTCTGGGCCGTATCCGAGGTAAGCAGGCCGCTATTGCCCTTGAGTCGGCCCTGGACGTTGAGAATAACTCAGAGGTCGTTGACGAGATAAAGCTGGCGCTTGCTGAATTGAACGCGACGGCAAACGTCCAATAGCATGTCTGGACGTATATTCCTAGCCAACGTCGGCGCAAACGCTAGCCACCGCTTTAGCAGTCCCTTATTTTCCGATGACACTTTCGAATTCATCCCCATTCCCGAAGACCGGGATCTGCCGGAGCCTCATGCTATCAGGTACAGAGACCTGAAATCTTACAACAACCCCGGCCTGGATCTGAGAAAATACATCCCCCGACGACTCTGGGACTGGCCCACACACAATGACCCGGAGTTCGAGAGCTTCACATATGGAGACAACTGCGAGCTTAGCCCGCGCGCGGCATCGCTCAAAAGCATGCGGCCTGGCGATTTCCTGTTCTTCCTGGCACGCTTGACGCGATGGCGCGACGGCAAGCCGACGATGAATCACGGGTTTTACCTTGTGGGATACCTCGAAATAGCCGAGGTAATCAAAGACGTGCGCTCCCGTCCGTCAGAAGATGTGCTTCAGCGATTCGGCACAAATGCGCACGTCCGGCGAGGCCTGAGCAGCCCGGACTTGTGGGACCGCTTCTGGGTTTTCAAAGGCTCAGGTAACTCCCGAAGGTTTCGCAAGGCTGTCCCGATTACCAGAGAGATAGCGACCAACGTCTTCACCACCGCCGATGGCTCTCCCTGGCGATGGGACGACGGCAGAACAGAGCTTCAGGTCATAGGCTCTTACACACGAAGCTGTCGCTGCGTGATCGATCCGGCCGTCCCCGGACACTCGCAAAAAGCGAATCTGCTCTGGGAATGGGTCGCTCGCTGGAGCTAGAGGGCCTTCCGGGGTGCGATTCCACTTCGCTTCATTCCGAATCGCGTGTGGAGAATAGCACGTCAAAGCCGTTGAACTCTCCATGTCCCAGGAGGCCCTCAAGCGGCGGCCCCGAGTGCGCCTGCCTGAATGATTCGCTCTGAGTCCAGGCATCATGGGCTTCTTCGGACTCCCAACGGGTTACAACCAGGTATTCCTCGATATCATTGTCTTTGCTTATCTTCCACAACTCGAAATCCACGTATCTAGCCCGCTGCTCAACGCCGCCTCTGGGTCTGAAACGCTCTTCTAGCACGGTCCCATGACCCTTGCTCACTTGCAGCCGATTTGTGGATACGTACATTAATTCTCCTCCCGACATCAGGCTTCGTTATCGACGCATCGACTATGACAGATTCTTCTGAAAGAACGTGAGCGTTCGCTCCCAGGAGTCTTTGGCGGCCTCTTCCCGATAGCTGTCGCGTGTGTCGTTGAAGAAGGCGTGAGGCGCACCGCCGTAAATGTGGACATCGTAAGGCGTGCCGTTCTTTTCCAATGCCTCGCTCAGTGCGGAAGCGACTGTCACAGGAACGCCGCCATCAGCCCCGCCGTACAGCCCAAGTACGGGCACGGTCACCTTAGCCAGGTCTTCGGCGCTTGGACTGCCGCCGTAGTAGATGATAGAAGCATCAACTTCCTGTATGCTGCACGCTGCGGCGATGGAAAGCCCTCCTCCCATGCAATAGCCGACTGTTCCCACTTTGCCATTGACGTATGATTGCGCTTTGAGATACCCGATAGAAGATGCGATTTCTTTAATGGCTCTCTCCCTGTCCATGCCCATCGCCAGCTTGCGGGCTTCGTCTGGCTCGGCGGTGACGTTGCCGTGATAAAGGTCAGGGGCCAGAGCGACGAATCCCGCTCGCGCGTAGCGTTCGGCGATGTCCTTGATATGCGGCTCAAGTCCCCACCACTCTTGTAGCACTATTATTCCTGCCGATGCGCCGTCGCCCGAGGGTCGGCACAAATGACCTGGGACTGTGCTCCCGTTGCTGTCGATGTCTACCATCGAAGTACGTATTTGCTGCACCATAGAGTTCTCCTCCTTATGAAATGAACTTGAGTATTTGGGTGTAAAACGCGCCGGTGTCCGAGACCGTTGCTGCTTTCGCTTGATCGTGTTCGGTGTCCCCGTGTGTGCGTTGAAAGGCCTTGGAGTGGACGATGCCCTATTCTAACCAACGGTCACTTCATATTCAACATTCGGCTCTGCGTAGTTTGCCAACGATGACGAGTCAGTCTCGGCAACAGACAATCCGACTGCTTGACAACAGGTCTGATTAGCTCTAGCTTATAGAAAATTGCCTGGGAATTTAGGAGCGATTGTATGGCGAGCTTGTCTGTCTATCCCGCCTCGAACAGGCCGGTGGCAATGGGTGCCAACGGCATGGTGGCTTCGGCCCATCCTCTGGCTTCGCTGTCTGGGCTGCGAGTGCTGTTAGAGGGTGGAAACGCTTTCGACGCAGCCGTTGCGACCGCAGCCACCTTGAACGTGGCCGAGCCTTATATGTCTGGGGTTGGTGGCATTGGCGTCGGGCTTGCCTACATCGCCAGGGAAAACCGAGTCCGAGCGCTCGACTTCTCTGGCAGAGCGCCCGGTGCGGCAGAGCCATCAATGTTCACAGAAGAATCCAAGCGGACGGGCGTTCGCGCGTCGCTAGTGCCGGGCAACGTTGCGGGATGGCTCACGCTTCACGAAGCCTATGGTTCGATGGACAGAGAGCGTCTGTTTCAGTCCGCTATAGATTACGCCGAGAAAGGCATTCCAGTGACCAGATTCAACAATCGCACGATGGCGCGAACCGCGCCGCGTCTGTCGAAGTTTCCATCGGCGTCTATCATTCTAGGCCACACTGGACAGCCGCCCAGAGTGGGGACTTTGCTGAAGATGCCCGAGCTTGCGGACTCGCTGCGAAAGATCGCCAGGGAGGGAAGGAAGGTCTTCTACGAGGGAGAGCTGGCAGAGAAAATCGTGAAGGCTAATCAGGAGATGGGAGGGCTGTTGAGCTTCGCCGACCTCGCGGAGTACGAGGCGCGGTGGCAAGACCCTATCAGCATCAACTATCGAGGTTACGAAATTAACACTGTGCCACCCAGTTGCAGCGGTTTTCAGGTCTTGCAGACGTTGAAGCTGATGGAGGGCTTCACAGGCGACTACATGATTTTTCAGCATCCCAATACACTTCACCTGCTCATGGAGGCTGTCAAGCTCTGCGTGACCGACCGTATCAAGTTTGGCGGTGACCCTGATATAGTGGACATCCCTTTGAAGGCTCTTCTCTCGGAGGCGTACATCAAGAGCCAGAGAACCCGCATAGAACGCGACAGCGCGGCACCTGTCATAGGTCAGCGTTACACTCGAATGGGAGAGCCAGATGCGCTCGCGCCAGGAAGCCCGGAGCAGTTCGACGGTGGAATGACCACCCACTTCGCTGTCGCGGATAGAGATGGCAACGTCGTTACTATAACGCAGACACTAGGCGGCGCATTCGGCTCGGCGGTAGCGATGGGCGACACGGGGATATTCCTCAACAACATGTGTAGCTGGTTCGACCTAGAGGAGGGCAGCCCCAACATTATCGGCCCAGGCAAACGGGTAGACTTGATCGTCGCTCCAACGCAGACACTCAAGGACGGAAAGTTCCATCTGAGCATGGGCACGCCGGGCAGCTATGGCATCCTTCAGACCACGCCCCAGTTCCTGATGAACGTACTGGATTTCGGCATGAACGTTCAAGAGGCAATCGAGGCCCCGCGCTTTCGCTGCACCTCTGGTCGTCATGTCGAGATGGAGGAACGTTTCCCGTCTCACGTGCGCCGTGCCTTGCAAGACCTTGGTCATGATGTCAATGTGATCGAACCCTGGTCGATGTCGGTAGGCGGCGCGCAGGGCATTCAGGTCGATACCGAAGCAGGAGTCTTCCAGGGCGGCGCTGACCCTCGCAGGGATGGCTACGCGATTGGATGGTAGGGGATACTTCAGATGTCAGTAAAGAAGGTATTTGTAACCAGGAGGCGCGTGCCTGAGGCTATCACGCTGCTTGAGAAGCATTTCGATGTGGAGGTATGGGAAGAAAAGACACCGCCGCCCAGGGAAGTCCTCCTTGCGCAGGTCGCGGAGTCTCATGGCATCCTCACCGAGATCGACGACATTATCGACGAAGAAGTGTTGCGTTCGTCAACCACGTTGAAGGTGGTAGCAAATAGAGCTGTTGGGCTGGACAACGTGAACGTTGATGAGGCCACGCAGCGCGGCATAGCGGTCTCGAACACACCGGGAGTGCTCCATGAGTCATGCGCCGATTTCACGTTTGCGTTGATACTCGCGGCGGCGCGAAACGTCGTATTCAGTGATCGCGAGGTTCGGGCGGGCGCATGGACGATTTTCGACCAGATGCCCTATCTAGGAGCAGACGTGCATGGCGCGACGCTTGGAATCGTGGGCCTGGGTAGGATTGGACAGGCCGTCGCGAGAAGGGCCAAAGGCTTCGACATGCGGATACTCTATCATTCCCGCACTCGCAAGCCCGAATACGAAAGCGACCACGCTGTCGAATGGATACCCGACCTGCCCTCTTTGCTGCGGGAATCGGATTTTGTGTCGATACACATTCCCCTCAACTCGGATACAGAGCGATTCATAGGCCAGCGTGAGTTCGAGCAGATGAAGTCGAATGCGGTTCTGGTGAATACATCGAGAGGACGCACCGTAGACTCGAAGGCGTTGTACGAGGCGTTGTCCAACGGGACGATTGCGGGCGCGGCGCTCGATGTCACAGACCCGGAACCGTTGCCGCTCGACGATCCACTCCTCACGCTGCCCAACGTCATCATCACGCCACACCTCTCTAGCGCGAGCGCCGCGACAGTTCGAAAGATGGGGCTAATGGCCGCCGAAAACATCGTCGCGGCCCTCACCGGCAAGCCGATGCCATCATGCGTCAATGCTGACGCCCAACGCCTGTAAAGCTCGACCAAAGCAAGCAAAAACTCAGAATAGCGTTTTAATGATCTTATCCACGCCATCGACTAATTCGTTGATTTCTTCTTTGGTTGGCTCCCGATCCTTGTTGTGATCGCAAAGATTACGCAAGTCGCCGGGTCGTTGGATAAACCTCCAATCTGGTATTTCGACGACCCCTGCGCTTTTCAAGCTTTCGTTAAAATCTGCAATGGTTGGGTTTTTCTTTCGGATCGTCACGCTGTGATTCTGGCAGACTTGTGCCAGATGTTTTTCGAGTCCCACACCGACAACAGCGCCCGCAGCTCGCAGAAAACCCTTCTTTGCAAGTTCACGAGCTTCAGCAATTTCTGAATCGAGCATGTCGGCTAATACTAATTGCCGGATATCGAATAACGTGCTTTCGAATCTGGCCCTTGCCGACCTCAGAATCAATATCTGTTGGTGAAATTTTACCCAAGCTGCTGTGTGAGTATGAAAAGATGCATCTGTGTCTGAATGACTTCTTCTCGGCAGAACCAAGCCAATCAAACGATCTGAGATTGTGTAACTCTCATAGTCAAGGCTTTTGCGTTTGTCCCGTTTGTAGAATCCAGTGAAATCATCTAATCGGTCGGGTAGCAACTGCCGCACGACGGCAAGCGATTCGGAGTACCAATGCTCGTAGCCATTCCTAAAAACTTCGGCAATAATTCTTGTTTTGCCTTGCAGCTTCTCAGTAGATAAATCCTTCAGAAGCTCCTCACCACGCTCGACCAGGCGCTCTATGTCTTCTTTGAACTTATCGAGATTCGAACTCATGCTCTAATTATAATTGAGCCTCGAATCAAAAGACAACTACAAATGAACGATAAAAGGCCCCGGAACATCCGGGGCCTTTTTCATTGTCACGATATGTTTTCTTAAAAAACTATGCCTCTGGCAAGCCGTCCTTCATGACGGGTATGATGCCGGGCAGCCACCACTTCTCCCACATCTCGTCGATCCTGGACTGGAAGTAGTCTACATCCTCGTCGGTGAAGTGGGCGAAGCGGCCCTGTCGCTTGAGGAACTCGAAGACAGGCTTCCTCTTGCGGCGTCCCTGCGATATCATCCGTGAGGGGCCGTTCAGGATCAGCTTGCCTTCCTCGATTTCGTATTGCACCCAGATGCCTGTCTCGACTGCGAGCATTCCAAGCTCATGCGAGTACATTGGGTCGTAGTCCCAACCTTTGGGGCATGGGTCGTAGCTGTGGATGAAAGTCGGCCCGCCTATGCTAAGTCCCTTGCGCACCTTGTTCATCAGGTCAACGGCGTAGGAGGCGCAACCGGTGGCAACGTATTTCACGCCCGGATGACCGACTGCCATCATGGGGGCCATGTTCTTCTTCCAGCGATTTTGCATGATCCGGTGGACTTTCCCCGGAGGAGTGAAGGTCGTGTTGACGCCCCAGGGCGAGGAACCCGACGCCTGTATGTCGGTGTTGGCATAGGACTCGTTGTCGTACATCAGGATAAGCAGGTTGTATTGCTGATGCATCAGAGAGCCTGATATGGAGGCAAGGCCCATGTCCGCGCCGCCGCCGTCGCCGCAGAAGGCGATGACGTTGATTTTCTCGTCCTTGATCTTGCCCTTGTTCATAAGTGCCTTCAGACCCGCTGCTGTGCCTGTCGCCGCCGAGCCTGACGAACCAAGTTGCGTGTGCATCCAGGGCACGACCCAGGGCGTTGAGTAGTAGGTGGTGTTTGCCACGTACATGCATCCCGTGCTGCCCAGAACGATAGTCCGAGGCCCGGCCGCCTTGATCATGAGCTTCATTACGAGCGCGGACTCACAACCCTGGCATGTTCTGTGGCCTGACGTAAAATACTCCTCAAGTGGGGAGTCGTGTACGCCTTGAATCACAGGGAGGATATTTGTCGTAGTCATTGCTTTTTCTCCTTATGTCCTTCAAACGGAAGGGTGCTGGCGATTGGAATTGATTATTCCCTTACGCCTATCCAGCGAATCGACTCCTCAATCTGACCAGTGTCGGCTACTTTCTGAGTGGCGTCGAACATCTCGGTGGTCGAGGCTATCGTCACCTCTCGTCCGCCAAGGCCAGCGATGAATCCCATAATGGGGACACGCTTGTCCGCGTCGTACATCGCCGAGCGTATCTCGTTGTAAAGCACGCCGCCATTTTGGGGCGCACCCAGGGAGTAGTCCCGGTCTATCACACCAACTGCTTTGAACTTCGATAGCGTATCACGGAGTTCCTGGTCTGGGAAAGGCCTGAACCACTTGATACGGACGAATCCGACCTTGCGTCCCTGCTCTCGCAGTCTCCTGACCGTAACTCGGAGCGGCAGTGCGAGCGTGCCCATGCCGACCAGAACGATGTCGGCATCATCGGTTATATACTCCTCGATGAACGGGTTATCGCCGCCACGCCCGAAGATGCGCTTTAGGTCGTTGTGGGCTTCGGTGATTACGCCCTTGGAACGTCGCATCGCCTCGTCGGTCTGCCTGCGGATTTCCAGCAGCCAGTCCTCGTTGACTTGCGGGGCGATGGTGATAGGGTTATCAGGATGAAGGATCAACTTGCCCCGGTCATATGCGGGCAAGTACTGATCAACCAGGCTCTTGTCTGGAACCTTCACGATCTGCTGGGAGTGGGTTAAAAACGCGCCGTCGGTGCTGATCGCGCAGGGCAGGTACACTCGCGGGTCTTCCGCAACGCGCCACGCCATGAAAGCAGCGTCCATAGCTTCTTGCCCCGTGTCAACCCAGCGAAGCAACCAGCCCAGGTCTCGAACAGCGAGCGCGTCGTTATGCTCTGTCCCAAAGGCTCCCGGGTCGTCGAGCGCACGGTTGCCTACCATTGCCACCATCGGCAGTCGCAGGCCGCACGTCACGGCAAGCGCTTCAAAGGCGTAGAACCAGCCAACGCCGCTAGAGCCTGAGAAAACCCTGGCTCCAACTGCCGAAGCGTGCTTGATAATCTCAAACTGGGAGTGCTCGCTTTCGGCGATGATGTACTCGCAATTCAGGTCTCCGTTAGCGATTAGCTTGGACACGAACTGCATCACCGTGTCGTATGGGCGGATAGGGTAGGCCGTTATCACGTCCACGTCGGCCAATGAGCATGCTATCGCAATGGCCTCGGAGCCGCTAATTAGTTCCTCTCTCTCAAGCGAAGGCTGCACGTCAGTCGTCATTACCAACCCCCGTAGCAGCGATTTCATTCTTGTATCCATCCCACTCGTAATGGCCATGAGAGCGTCCAATGTCGCCCTTTTCGGCCTTCGCTGCAGCGATCTGTTCCTCGAGCCATTTCATGTAACCGTCCCGGTCGTCCTTCCAGTGGTCGTGCTGGCTGGAGTTGTCGTTAAACGCCTCCTCGTTGACCATCGTGATGCATTCGGGAACCGGGCAGACTTCCTCGCACACGCCACAGCCGCAGCAAGACTCCATGTTGGTGTCGTAGAGTCCCTCCGGCGTGACATCGAAGCATGAATCGGGACATTGCAGCCAGCACAGAGTGCACTTGGTGCAAGTCTCGAAGTTCATTACGGGCCTCATTGTGCGCGTCGACCACTTCTTGAACACCTCGTTTCGAACGGGCTGAAAGCCTCCCTCGCCGCCCCTGAAGCCGCCGCCGACGTCGATGGCGCGTATGACTAGGGCTTCCTCCATCTTCGTCCAGCCAGGCTTTTCGAAATTGAAGGGGGTTTCTTTGTTGCCCTGCCCAGGCTCAACCGGGTGGATGGATACTCGTTCATACGAGAGTTCTGCCGAGGTGACCTTTAGCTGGTCGTTCGAGTCCTCTTTTATCGTTTCTGTATAGGCCTCCAAGCCAACCAGCTGCGGGCATACCCTGGCGAGCGCCCCCAAGATACGCACGTCGGTGTGGTCGTCCTTGTAAACCCACAGGCCTGAGAAGCTCTTTACGCTTTTGACTATGGATAAATTGTACGGCGCGTCCTTGACGTGCATATCCTGGATCAGGTCATCTGATGACTGGATAGAGGTGACGATTACCGTGCCACCGCTGACAGTCAGTTCGTTGATGGGCTGCAAGCCGTACCATGCCCATGACTCGACGCCTTTGCACAGGGTGTCATCCACGACTATGGTGACATCTACCTCTTTTGGCTCGTACTTGGCGAGGGTCTCCTCTAGCTCCTGCGGGTCGTCGGCGACAACCGCGAAGTATTTCGCTGGTATGCCGTTGCGTTCAGGAGAGTCACCGTAGCGACCGAAGGCGGTTCCGATTTTGCCTTCCTTACGGGCGGCCAGTACGATGGTGCGGCAAATGTTCCTCGACAACGACTTTTGAAAAATGCCTCTGTATACTACTTCGACAGCAGTGACTGCCATGCTCACCTCCCTGGATACGCGAATTCCTGGACTACTTTCGGGATAAATGCCTGACACGGGTCGTTAATCCGAGTCGGTATGTTGAAGATGTCCTGACGATAGGTTGTGAACCTCTCGGTCTATCTTGGCGATGTGCTCGTGCATGGCCTCTTCAGCCTTTTTATGTTGTCTCATTTCTATGGCTGCCAGGATTTGCCGGTGCGATTGAAGCGATATTAGTGAACGTTCCGGCGACAAAAGGGAGTTCTCCCTGCTCTGAATCAGGATCTCTGATATTGCCTGTGTGACCGCGACGAGGGCGGAATTCTTGGTGGCTCTGGCAATAGCGAAGTGGAACTCGGTGTCGAATTCAACACCAGTGCCTCCTGCGGCAATCTCGGCATCCTGCGCATCGAGAATCTCTTTCATAAGACGCACGTCAAGTTCAGTAGCGCGACGTGATGTTAGCGAGGCGATGTGAGGCTCCAGAAGCAATCGCATCTCGAACACGTCCCTTGCCGTGTCAGCGCCATCTTCATCAGACAGCAGCGACGAAAACGCCTGAACGATGGTTTCCGTGGTGTCTTCAGTTATAAAGGTGCCAGCGCCGGGCCGAATTACAACTAATCTCTTCGTGTCCAGCAGCCTCATCGCTTCCCGAACAGAGGCTCGACTGACGTTGAACTGCTGGGCGAGTTCCCGTTCTGCGGGAAGCCTGTCGCCCGGTTTGAGAGAGCCTTCCCGAATTAACCGGAAGATTTGATTTACTATCTCTTCTGGAATGCGAGTCTTTTTTACGGCTTTAAGCAGTTCTACTCACTTCAAATCTGGCCTGACGTCAAGTGGTCAGCCCAATTTCAGCACATTTTTCCACAGGGTCAGCACAATGTCAAGATTTACCTCGTCAAGATTTACCTCGTTTGGGATCGAAATCAAGACGAGGGATGGCTGTGTTCAGGGACGCCCGACCTTCATGATCGGGTGGACGTTTGAACGAGGTTCAAGTAGCATAGTCGAAGCAAACTTTGTTGATGACATTGTAGGAGAGGTGTTTATTGGAAGTCGTTCGTGCTCGGATTTAATCTGACCCAAAAAAGCAGCTACAAATGGTGGGTCTTCGCCGCGCTCGCCATTGGCCTGTTTGCCTCGGCGGCGGACAACAGCAGCGTTGTTATCGCTTTGCCCACTATCGCCGACCATTTCGGCACCGACCTTCCCACTACCCAATGGGTTGTGATTGGCTATCTTCTGACCATTAGCGCATTTCTGATGCCAATGGGGAGGCTGTCGGACATCGTAGGCCGCAAGCGGGTTTACGTCATTGGATACATCGTTTTCGCAGTTGCGGCAGTTCTGGCTGGCCTTTCCTCTAATGTTTTGTCTCTGATTCTGTTCAAGGTGCTTCAGGGCGTCGGGGCGGGCATGACCCAGGGTACGTCTATGGCGATGATGGTGGCCGCTTTCCCGGCTAACGAGCGCGGCAAATCATTGGGTTTACAGATGAGCGTCGTAGGCGTGGGGGCTGTGGCTGGGCCGCCACTCGCAGGATTTCTTGTTAGCACACTTGGCTGGCGCTCGGTCTTTTTCACCGCTTCCATCATGGGAGTGATCTCTGTCATCGCGGCTTTCATTGTCCTGGACGAGCGGCGGATGCGTCAGGCGAGTACGCAGTCGAGTTTCGACTGGCTCGGTGCCGCGCTATCAACCATGGCGCTGGTCACCTTTCTTATCGCAATGACCCTAGGCCCAAGAGTGGGATGGATATCGCCTCTGATAGTAGGGGCATCGCTGGCTGTCGTGGCACTGCTAGGCGTTTTTGTCTGGTGGGAGTTGAGAGTCAGCGAGCCTATGTTAGACGTGCGGTTTTTCAAGCGAAAGCTGTTCGCGTTAGGAGTGTCAGCCAGCTTCATCAATTTTCTTGGAATGTCCTCTGTTCGATTCCTGATGCCCTTTTATCTCCAGGCGGTGCTAGGATACAGCGCTGGACAGGTTGGACTTATCATCGTTCCCGGCGCATTCACAATGATTGTGATGGGGCCGCTGAGCGGGAGGCTTTCAGACCGCTTCGGATGGAGATTATTGAACATTGGGGGCCTTCTGGTGTCTACCGCCGGTCTGTTCACGATGGCTTCGCTTCGCGTGGACTCTCCTGTTGGATGGGCGATGGCTGGAATCATACTTCAAAGCGCAGGAACCAGCACTTTCAATGCTCCTAACAATAGCTCGATCCTGAGCGCGGTGCCACAGAGCAAGTACGGTGTCGTTTCGGGTTTCTTGAGCGCGATCCGCAATTCTGCCAACGTCACCAGTATCGCGCTCGTCACGGCCATTGTCACCGCTACTATGGCATCTATGGGTCATCCTGCCAGCCTATCGGCGGTCTCCGAGTCTGGAGGAGCGGAGGTGTTGGGCGCGTTCACATCTGGCTTGCGCACGGCATACCTGGTGATAGGGGGCCTCGCAATCGTGGGTATCGTCCTTTCGATCTACAAAGGCGATCAAGCCGGATCGTCGCCGGAAGAATCCGAAGGCGAAACAGCCACCAGTAAGACCCCGGCGTAAAGTTCAGGCGGCAAACGTTTCTTGTCAGGGTGAAGCGGTGTCAGACCCAGGCGGTTGAAATCCTCCAGGGAACCTTGGTCGCCCTGCCCCGTCCTGTCCTCCGAAGAGTCCGCCGCCAAATCCGCCAAACTCACTGCTCTCAGGAAGCATGAATACCGAACTGGCTTCGAAGACTCCATCCTCTGCATCCTGACCTGTTACCCTCACCTGCGCGCCAACTGGCAGGTCCGAGAGCGTTCCCTGAGAGAACATCTGTATCGTGGTGTCATCATCAATGGTCGCTTGCAGCGGGCCTCTGGCCGTCTCGATGGTTATGACGCCGCCAACAATGCTCTCCACTGTGCCCGTAAGACCGCCTCTACCTCCGAGAGCCTGACCACCTCCACCTTGACCAGTTTGACCCTGAAACTGCGCACGGAGTTGGTCTCGTTGCTCTTGAGTTAGCTGACCTTGGAACTGCTGGTTGCCACCGCCCCCACCGAATTGACCCTGAAACTGCTGACGAAGCTGGTCTAGCTGTTCCTGGTCAAGTTGCCCTCCTCCCGGGCCACCCCTTCCCCCGAATCCTCCACCTCCAGCAAAGCCATTCTCATCCTCAGGAATCACTACAATAGAACTTGCGACCATAAGTCCATCTTCTCCGCGTTCGCCGTTTACGGTTACTTGTGTTCCTATTGCAAGGTTCTCAGCCGAAACGTCTGCGAACATCTGGACAATCGCCTCATTCCCAAGCCTTGCGAGAACCGAACCATCTGATGTGCTGATTGTCAGTGAGTCGCCGTCAATCTTCTCCACCGAACCAATCAAGTTAGACCCGCCATTGAATAACGGACTTCCCGCGTCGGGAGCAAATTGCGAATTCGATGGCTGGCTGGTTGGCTCGGCCTGCTGCTGGCTCGCCTGTTGCGAGGATTGCTGGCTTGAACTTGAACCTGATGGAGCCGCTAGTATAGCCTGGGCGGGCTCTGGATCATCGCTTCCGCCCAGAGCGGTGGCGGCGATGACCACTCCTCCAAGCGCGCCGCCAATTACCAGCACGCCGATTAGCAGCAACATAAAAGTCTTCGTGTTCATTTCCTTCTCCCCTTCTTCAGGCCAGTGTTCCTATTCATATCGCAGCGCGTCAATCGGGTGCAGACTGGCGGCTCGCATGGCGGGATATATGCCGAAAAACAGGCCGATGGCCGCCGACACGACTATTGCCAGGATTGCTATGTCACCGCTGAATGCCGTATCGAAGTTTTGCCCTCCTAGGCTTCGGCCATCCAGAAACCGAGCAAGGCCCAGCCCCATGAGGACTCCGACTCCTCCACCGCCTAGACTGAGTAGCGTTGCCTCAGACACAAACTGTAGCAAGATGTCTCTGCGTTTCGCGCCCATTGCTTTTCGGATGCCAATCTCCCGCGTCCTCTCCGTAACCGAAACCAGCATGATGTTCATGATACCAATGCCGCCTACTAGCAGTGATATACTTGCGATAGCGCCCAAGAACACGACAAAAGTGTTCGTCGTCTCCTCCAGTGCCTCAATGGTCTCTTCCTGGCTGGTAATGTTGAAGTCGTCGGCATCGGTTATGCGGTGACGCAGGCGCAGCACAGTGGCTATTTCGCTTATCGTCTCGTCCATGATGCCATCGCTCTGTGCCTGCACGTTAATGGTCTGGACCGATATGCCGCCTTGAGTGGTGCGTTGAGACGCCAGGCGATAGTAGGCTGTCGTGATTGGAACCAGTATCTGGTTGTCGAAGATTCCCAGGGCGTTTCCTCCCTGGCCCTCAAGTACGCCGACGACGGTGAACTGACGTCCGTTGATGCGAAGGGTCTGGCCTACGGGGTCTCTAAAGCCGTATAGAGTCTCCGCCACCTGTGATCCCAGCACCGCGACTTCGGAAATATTCTGCACGTGTGTTGATGAAATAAACTGGCCTGAGCCGATGGGGAAGTTACGCACGAACTGGTATTCGGGGGTCACTCCTATGACTTGAGTGAACGTGTTTTGACCGGCAGCCACCACCTGGCCCGTCGTGCTGATCTCAGGTGCGACAGCAGCAACCGATGGCGCGAGAACAGGGTCTAACAAAGAATAGGCGTCTTCCAACGTCAGCGTCGATGCGCTACCCTGTCCACCGAAAATACCCCCCTGGCTCGTCTCACCGGGTCGCACGAACAGTAGGTTGGTTCCCAGCGACTCAATTCTCGACGTAATCGACTCCTGAGCGCCCCGGCCTATAGACATCAGCGAAATGACTGCGGTCACGCCAATAACTATGCCCAACAGAGTAAGCCCGGCCCTGAGTTTGTTAGCCCCAAGAGAGGATATAGCAGTTCTAAGAACATCGAAGAGACTCATGAGGCGTTCCCTGCTTCTACGGCTATCGAATCGCGGATGGGCAGCGATTCCTGCGATTCGTCGCTCACAATGCGCCCGTCGAGCATCGAGATAATCCTTCGAGTGTTGATGGCGATGTCGCGCTCGTGGGTAACTATGATTACGGTAATTCCTTCCTCGTCGTTAAGACGTTGGAGGATGTCTATGATCTCTTGGCTGGAGCGGCTGTCTAGATTGCCCGTAGGCTCGTCTGCCATGAGAATGGAAGGGTCTTTAACCAGCGCGCGCGCAATTCCTACTCGCTGCTGCTGGCCTCCCGATAGCTCTGTGGGGCGATGGTGAACTCGGTCGGCCAGCCCGACTCTTTTCAGGGCCTCCAACGCACGTTTCTTGCGATTCTTCCCATTGCCATAGAGCAGAGGCAGTTCGACGTTGGCGAGGGCCGTTAGTCGTGGCAGGAGATTGTACGTCTGGAACACGAAGCCTATCTTGCGGTTGCGCACTTCGGCCAGGCGGTCGTCGCTCATGCGGCCAACGTCCTCGTCCTCAAGCAGATAGCTGCCGGAGGTTGGCACATCCAGACAGCCGAGAATATTCATCATGGTGGACTTGCCCGAACCGGAAGGCCCCATGATAGATACCATCTCGCCTTGCTGGATGGAAAGGCTGACGCCTTGCAGAGCAGCCACGTCCACATTGCCCATACGATATACCTTGGTCACGTTTTCTAATTCAATCAATGTTCGTCACCGTTAGTTGCGCCCGCCGGAGCCACCGGGAATCCTCGTGAAGTTTCCGCCTCCACCAGGAAATCCGCCTCCGCCTCCGAAGCTTCTGAAATTACCGCCGCCAAACCCGAATTGATTGGTGTTAGCCTCCTGCGACTCGATTACAAGCATGTCTCCCTCGTTCAAGCCGCCTTCCACCACGGCCCAGAAGTCATCGCTGTTGCCAAGGCTCACGGGCCGCTCTACTATGCTCCCGCCGCTTGTCATCACACGCACAGCCGGTTGCTCAAATGTGCCGTATAGGGATTGTAGAGGAACCAGCAGCACGTCTATGTCTTCGCGTATGACTACGCTGGCAACTGCGCTTAGCCCCTCAGGTAGCTGCAATCCGGCAGGCGCTTGCACCTGTATGCGAAGGGGATAACTCACTACTCCTTGCTGGGTCTGAGGCTCTGCGGCTATTGAAGAGATTGCGCCTGAAAGCACCTGTCCCGGCAAGGCGTCCATGGTGACGCTTGCCCTTGCTCCCCTCTGAATGAAAAGCACATCTATCTCGTCAACTATGCCATCCACTTCGACCACCGTCGGGTCAACGATCTCCATGACCGGAGTGTTGGCGTTCACTTCCTGTCCAACGTCTATGTTCAGCGCGGTAACTATGCCACTCCACGGAGCCTTGAGTGTCGCGTTGTCTAGGGATGCTCTGAATAAGTCCCGATGGCTTGTGGGATAGTAAAATAGGGCCAAGGGCTGAAGACGGGGGAGGAGAGGCAATGAACCAGCCGACGTTTGCGGACTTGGACTACGAGAGCAAGAAGCGAAAGACTCGCCGGGAGAAGTTCCTTGAGCGCATGGATGGACTGATCCCTTGGGAAGAGTTGGAAGAGCGCATTCGACCGTTCTATCCCAAGGCCGGTCGTGGTCGGCGGCCCTACGAGTTATCGGTGATGCTACGGATACACTGCGTGCAGTTGTTTTACAACCTGAGCGACCCTGGGATGGAGGACATGCTCTATGAGGTCGAATCGGTGAGGCGGTTCGTAGGGCTGAGACTGCCTGGGCCGCTGCCGGACGAGACGACGATTCTGAACTTCCGCCACCTGCTGGAAGAGCATGAGTTGGGCGCGGGTCTGTTCGAGGAGATCAACCGCTATCTGGAGTCCAAGGGTCTCCGTCTTCAGGAGGGGACGATAGTGGACGCGAGCATCATAGCGGCGCCCTCATCGACGAAGAATCGGGCTAAAGAGCGCGACCCCGAGATGCACCAGACGAAGAAGGGTAACGAGTGGCACTTCGGGATGAAGGTGCACATCGGTGTGGACTCGCAGACGGGAGTGGTGCACAGCATGACCACGACATCTGCGAACGTGCATGACCTGACTGAGTTGCCCCGGTTGCTGCACGGTGGGGAGTCTCAGGTGTGGGGAGATGCTGGGTATCAGGGAGTTGACAAGAGGCCGGGGAACCGGGGCTTGGACGTGGAGTGGCAGGTGGCGATGAGGCCCGGCCAGCGTCGGAAGCTGGAGCCTGGGAGCCCTGAGGCGGTGTCGGAGAAGCGCAAAGCGTCGGTCAGAGCTAAGGTGGAGCATCCGTTCCTGTACATCAAGCGGCACTTCGGCTACGCCAAGGTCCGCTACAGGGGGCTGTCCAAGAACACGCAGCGGCTGATGACGCTGCTGGGGTTTGCCAACTTGATGAGGGCCGAACAGTACCTGGCGGCGTGAGACCTTGTATAAGTGCGCCCAAAATCAGGGCTAAGGGCGGCGAAAGGCCCTGTCAGGGCCGGTTGTAGGCCGACAATAACCCTCACCACGGTGCCATGAGGCAATTTAACGCCCCCAAAACCACTCCGGTCAACTCGGCCCAGCCTGAAGCCGATTGTTCAGAGCATCCCTAGCTGTTGGATGGCTTCACCAAGGGCAGCTTGCGAGGCGACGACGTCAGCTTGTCGCAGGGCAACGTCCAGAGGGTCCGCGCTTTCAGTCATAGCTTCCAGTTCTTCCATCGCCTCGTCTAGCATCGCTTGATTTAACGCGACTTGCCTTAGCCTTGATTCCAGATCGAGAGGGTCAGGACTGCCTGTAAGCTCCGCTAGGTCGTCCTCGGCCTGGTCAAGTGAAGCGAGCGCGAGGGCAAGACCATTTTCTTTGCTTTCAATGTCAATAGTGTCAGGAGTAACTTGCAAGTCAGCCAAGTCTACTTTCGCTTCGGAAAGGCTCTCTTCGGAACGGGTCACAGCCTCTTCGGCGCTTGCAATCGCTTTCGCAGCCTGAGTGGTCATCGTTTCAAGATCGTCTCTTTTATTAGAGAAAGCATCCCATGTGTCATCGATTTCTCTCTGAATACATTGAGTCTGAGACGGGAGGAATGAATCGCACGTAGCGACAATGTCTCCAGGGTACAGGTTCAGCCATGCATAGAGTGTGAACTCATTCCATGGTGTATCAGCGTTGTCGCTGGAGGAGCCTTGCGTATCATAGAACTGCCCCAGGTCTTGAAATTTCAAACTTGGGTCGAAGAGAGTAGCCAGATCGGTTCCCCAGGATTCCAGTAACGCATCAGGGCCGAGATTTAGCTCATCCTTGCTTAATTCAACACCAAGCCACTTCTCGTAAACCGCGCTCTGCTCGTCCAGCGCCACGTCGAGTGCGTTATGCGCCGAGTCCAACTTGCTAGCCCAATCGTTCTTGGCGAGCACAAGGTCTCTTTCAGCGTTGACGAGTGTTGTGCTAGTGGATCGAATCTTTGAGTCGGCAGCGGTTATGTCATCTCCGCTTGCTCCATTCACGATGTCATCCCTTGCCTCTTCGGCCGCCAATACCGAGAGTCTCGCACTCGATACGGCTGCCTCTGCCTTTGCCACCTCGAAAGCTGTCGGCTCCATCAAGCTGGAAAGGTCTTCGGATGCTCTGAATAAGTCCCGATGGCTTGTGGGATAGTAAAATAGGGCCAAGGCCTGAAGACGGGGGAGGAGAGGCAATGAACCAGCCGACGTTTGCGGACTTGGACTACGAGAGCAAGAAGCGAAAGACTCGCCGGGAGAAGTTCCTTGAGCGCATGGATGGACTGATCCCTTGGGAAGAGTTGGAAGAGCGCATTCGACCGTTCTATCCCAAGGCCGGTCGTGGTCGGCGGCCCTACGAGTTATCGGTGATGCTACGGATACACTGCGTGCAGTTGTTTTACAACCTGAGCGACCCTGGGATGGAGGACATGCTCTATGAGGTCGAATCGGTGAGGCGGTTCGTAGGGCTGAGACTGCCTGGGCCGCTGCCGGACGAGACGACGATTCTGAACTTCCGCCACCTGCTGGAAGAGCATGAGTTGGGCGCGGGTCTGTTCGAGGAGATCAACCGCTATCTGGAGTCCAAGGGTCTCCGTCTTCAGGAGGGGACGATAGTGGACGCGAGCATCATAGCGGCGCCCTCATCGACGAAGAATCGGGCTAAAGAGCGCGACCCCGAGATGCACCAGACGAAGAAGGGTAACGAGTGGCACTTCGGGATGAAGGTGCACATCGGTGTGGACTCGCAGACGGGAGTGGTGCACAGCATGACCACGACATCTGCGAACGTGCATGACCTGACTGAGTTGCCCCGGTTGCTGCACGGTGGGGAGTCTCAGGTGTGGGGAGATGCTGGGTATCAGGGAGTTGACAAGAGGCCGGGGAACCGGGGCTTGGACGTGGAGTGGCAGGTGGCGATGAGGCCCGGCCAGCGTCGGAAGCTGGAGCCTGGGAGCCCTGAGGCGGTGTCGGAGAAGCGCAAAGCGTCGGTCAGAGCTAAGGTGGAGCATCCGTTCCTGTACATCAAGCGGCACTTCGGCTACGCCAAGGTCCGCTACAGGGGGCTGTCCAAGAACACGCAGCGGCTGATGACGCTGCTGGGGTTTGCCAACTTGATGAGGGCCGAACAGTACCTGGCGGCGTGAGACCTTGTATAAGTGCGCCCAAAATCAGGGCTAAGGGCGGCGAAAGGCCCTGTCAGGGCCGGTTGTAGGCCGACAATAACCCTCACCACGGTGCCATGAGGCAATTTAACGCCCCCAAAACCACTCCGGTCAACTCGGCCCAGCCTGAAGCCGATTGTTCAGAGCATCCCTTCCTGAGCGTCATTGAGCGCGAGCCTGGAGTCTGACACCTTGGCTTCGGCCCGTGCAATTTCGACAAGCGTATAGGGGGATTCTAGGTCCTCGAACGCGTCTTCGGCATTCCCCAAGCTGATTCTAGCCTGCGCGACGGCCTGTTCAAGTGTTGCGAATGTCTCTTCGCTGAGTCTAGCGAGCGGCTGTCCTTCTTGAACGGACTGATTTTCGTCTATCAGCACCTCGGCAACGTTCCCTCGCGTGCCGAAGGTCAGCGTTTCTCGGTTAGGAAACACCAGGCTGCCGTTGACGGAAACTTCATTCACCAGATTGCCGAGGCGTACAGGTATCAGTTGTTGATCGTCGCCGAGGCCCGTGTCGTCAGAGCGGGATATCAGGTAATACGCTCCGAAGGTGCCGCCGAAGGCCCCAATCAAAACAATTGCCATCACGCCAATCTGCCAGGGCTTCATGACCTTGAATGCGTCCAGTAGCGTTCTCATATATATTCACCCAATTCGACCAGGGAATTGTCCCTTCGCAGTTTACTATAATGTAAAGCCGTACTCTACGTACAACGGGAATATCAGGAAGAGGTTAGCGCATATATGGCTCGGACTATGCCATTGGATGCATATTGAGTGTACCAAGGTACTTATCTGAGAGTTTCAATGCGTCTCTCGCAGGAATTGGCTCGGTCACCCGTATGATTTAGAGGAGATTGTGGGGTTGTAAGGGATTCGTTTAGAGGGTGTCGGTTGGAATCTCCAACGCCCTGATCACAATAGCGAAGTCCTGAATTGTGGGTGCGTTGCCAGCGGACTCGATATCTCCGCGCCTATCTTGCCAAAGGCTGAAAATCAGTCATCGGCCCACTTTCGGCAGAAGCAAATACCCCGCGTTGCAAGTTGTTCCTCGCGCGGGGTATCTGAATTGCTCGGCGTTTATAGTCATTCCAGATAATATACATACGATCTCACGACTTCGTCGATTGTGGTGTCGGCAGGAAGAAACTGCCTTCGTCTTTTCATGATTGCAAAGTCCTGTTCGATTGGATTGAAGTCTGGCGAGTACGGCGGCAGAAAGAGGAGAGTGTGTCCAGCTTGCTCAATAATTTGCCTTGTTGCAGCGGTCTTGTGAAAGGTTGCATTGTCCATGATTAACGTTGAGCTTTGGGCCAGTTCTTTGAACAAGTGGCTCTGGAGCCAGTAGTTGAACAAGGTAGCGTTGGTGCTGCCTTCGAACAGGATAGGAGCGAGCAGCCTTTTGCCCTGTTTGGCAGAGATCAGGCTGGTGCGAGGACGCCTTTTGCCACTGCGTTCACCGTATACCTTCTTCCCCCGAAGACCCCAACCATGCGCTCTGTGAGTTGTGCGCTCAAATCCACTCTCATCCAGATACACTATGTGCTCACTTCCTTTGTCCTTGACAACCTGGCGCAGTGTCCTCAGATACTCGATACGCTTTTCATGGTTTCTCTCGCTGTAGCGCATCGCTTTTTTTGTGCGTCAACTCCATCTTACGCATCATTGACCACACAGCGTTGATATGCACCCCGAATACTTCAGCACGCTCTCTCAGTAAAGCATCAGGATAAAGTCGTACGTGCCGACGCAACGCCTCTTTGTCTATCTTGCGATGCCTCAGTGATTGAACTTTTGGTGCGAGGTCTTCACGCTTACACCAGTCGTTGACGCACCACAGGCTGACCTCAAAGCGACGTGATGCCTTCGTCTTGCTTCCACCTTCGTTTACAAAGCCAACCACTCTTTTCCTCAAGTCCATGCTGTAAGTCATAATGTCGTTGATCATACCATATGGTTATAAAGTGGATTGACTATAACGCCTCAAGTCTGTCGTTCTAGAATGTGGTAAATGTTCCGTCAAACACCTCAGGTGTTATCGGATCGCCATTGTCATCGTCCATCTGCACGACGCCAAGCTGAAGCATTGTCGAACCTTCGGACATACCCTGGATGTTCACGAAAGCCAGAGTTGAATCTGAGGCCCCAGCCTCGAAGATCTGGAATAGGTCTGCCGCCGCGAAGCGAACCTGAGAGCCGTCAGTGACCGCATCGTATGTAAGGCCGTATTCGGAAATTCAACACTGATAATGCTGCCGACACTAACATCGGAAAGGCTGAACTCCATCAAGAACCCGGCAAGGCCATCTGGCGCTTGCGTTAGAATCAGCGGCACGGATACGACCTCGCCAATGCCGGCTTCCGCGTCAGGGAGGGTTATGACAGATGCGGATTCATTCACGAACGAAGGGTTTGTAGCGTAAGAGAATTCAATGCCACCACCAAGGCTGGTCGCGATTGAACCGCTCGAAGACGCGAGGGTCTCTTGGCTGCCACTTACCAACAACATGATAACCAGCGCAGCGGCTATCCACTTGATATTAAGAAAGCTCTTCATTTGATACCTCATGTTCGCAAGCTAATGGATTGACTAATTGTCGTTTGAGTGCAAAATGTTTGTAACGTTTGTGTTAGGTGTGCTTTCCATTGTGACAAGGTGTTGCCAAGAAGTCGTTGAGGCCTTCCTTGATTAACTATGAGTATTATTGGCATTAAAGGAAAAAGGTTCGCAAGTGCCTGTATCAACGCCTTTTTCTCATCAGGCGGGTTCTGCGGTGTGTGCCTGCACCAACAACCAATGACGGTTTCCACGCACATATAGAGAAGACCGAGAATATTGCTAGCGTCTTCTTGATGGAAATTGGCAAGATGCAATATACTCTCCACAAACCTTTTGAGTAATGCCCTGGTACCTGCTATCCAACTTCGTTGTGCCAGCAAGTGATGGAAGGAGATGCCTGATTATGGTTAGCATGAGCACAGATGTCGTTATCGTCGGCGGTGGTATAGTTGGCGTCGCCACAGCCTATCTCCTGGGACAAGCAGGGGTGAAAAGTGTGGTCGTGGAGAGGGACTCTGTAGGAAGTCACGCTTCGGGTTTCGCATATGGCCTGCTGAGTCGTCCAAGAGGGCCTGGGCCGCTCGCCCCGCTGCTTACCGAGGCGTGGCGTCTTCACAACGAATTTGCAAAGACGTTGCCCGACGAGACTGGAGTCAACATTGAGTTTCGACTCAGGCCGTCACTGGCAATGGCTTTTTCCGAAGAAGAGGCAAAACAGTTGAAGGAAAATCTGTCGTGGCGTCAGCAGGAAATAGGGCCAGAGGTGCGATGGGTTGATGCGGACGAAGTTAGAGCCATAGAGCCGAGGATTAACCCCGAAGTCATCGGAGGAGTGTATATCGCGGGAGGCGGAGACGTCGAGCCTTATCGACTGGTGCTGGCCCTGGTGCAGGCGGCGGAAATGGGAGGAGCGACCATTCGACACGGCAATGTGGTGGGCTTGCGAAGCGAAGGCGGTCGGGTCAGAGGAGTTGTCATGGAAAACGACGAGATTGCTTGTGAGAATGTTGTGCTGGCAATGGGGCCTTGGAGCGGTGAGGCATCGTCATGGCTGAACATGCCAGTACCAGTGACGCCGCTCAAAGGGCAAATCCTGCGATTACAGGCTCCCGGCGCTCCGTTTGCATGCTCTTTGAACTGGTCGGGCGACTACGCCGCTAGCAAACCAGACGGACTGCTCTGGGCAGGCACGACCGAAGAAGAGGCTGGATTCGACGATGCGCCGACAACGGAGGCCCGCGACCAGATCATGGCCTCTTTGCTGAAGATGGTTCCGTCGATGGCTGAGGCACGGCTGGCACAGCACACGGCGTGCCTTCGTCCTCTTTCCGCCGACGGATTGCTGTTGCTGGGCAAAGCCGCTCCCTTAGAGGGTGTCTACCTCGCTACGGGCGCAGGACGCCAAGGCATCATGCTTGGCCCGGCTATGGCGCGGGTCACAGTAGACCTTATTACAAAGGGAACAACCGACCTACCCATCGAAGATTTCGACCCGGCCAGATTCGCTGCGAAACAGTAACTCTTTATGCTATCGACGACCGGGAGTCTTCAACGAGGCCAGCATTATTTTGGATGCGGAGGCGATTTCATCGACGGCTCTGTTGAATGCCTCCGCATTGGCTTGGGACGGCTCTCGGTAGCCGCTCACTTTGCGCACGAATTGCAATGAGGCGGCGCGAATATCATCCTCTTCGGCAAGGCCTTCGGGAAGCCGCAGTGTCTTGATGCTTCTGCACATTTCTTGCTCCTTCTACCTACCAAGCTCAGGCGTTAACAACTCAGGGCGCTATTTCGCCAGCGCGCCCATCGGGTCCCAGGGCGGCAAGAGAATAGGCTCAGTGTCCAGCGCCCTTTGCAGGTCTTCGGGCAGATAGCTTTTGGGAGCGGCTATCTCGAACATGTACTCGTTGAACCAGGAGTCGTTCATCATGCAAAAGCCCTTGTCGCCCAACGCTTCGCCGTAGCTGTTCTCGACCCGCCATCGGCGAGCGCGCCCGTCTACCACGTCTACGCCAGTGAATAGCATAGCGTGTGTCATCTGGGTCTGGCCGTAGTCTAGCCGCCCCGCCTTGTCAAGGGTGAATTCCGTGCCGTAGACGCCGGCGTAGTCAAAGAGTTGCGCGTCCCACAAGCCGAGCTTGCGATGCATCTGCTTGCCCACGTCGCATCCCATCCAGACAGCTTTTTCTTCGAGCAGCAGGCGCAGTGTTATCTCCTTCATCAGCTCGATGTCTATGTTGAGGTACTTTACCGAGGGGCTGCCAACCACGTTTCCAAGAAAATCAATCGCGAACGTGCGCCCCATAGGACTGGTCTCGCGCGGGTCATGGACGAGACAAACATACTCGTCTACCGGAGTTACGACGTACTTCTCGGCGAATTCTAGTGGTGTGATCTCGCCGTCGCGGTGGAACTGCCCGTCCTTGTCCGTCCACTGCCAGTCGAAACGGCTTGGAGGAGTGCCAAGGTGGATGCACAACACGCGATAGACGACTTTGAGCGTCTCGCGCTTGGCTTGTCGCATGGCCTCGACGCCCGCTTCATCGGCGTACAGGTCGCGAATGTCTTTTGCGCCCTGACGCATGACATGATAGAGAATGGAGTTCATCCGATAGGTGTTGCCCGAGCTTTCGGTTTCTGGCATCGCCGCCTTTGGCACAACGCCGTGCTTCTTGACCAGGCCCACAAACATATCCCACTGGCCCGCGTCTTCCAAAGGTCGGCCCAATAGCCAGGCTACGGTTCTATCGCTCACCGGTCGGTCTGCGGTGGAGATAACCGATTCGAGCAGGAAATTTGCCCGTTCGGTCTTGTCCCAGAACATCGCGTAGTTCTGGCTGAACTCGAACTGCTTGACGTTCAGCGCCTTCATCGTGTCCACGCGGAAAAGGTTCAGACCGGCGAACAACCAGCAGCGACCGGAATTGCCCTGGTCTGTCGGAGACCAGTTATCCAATACATTCGAGTAACTATGGGCCGCTGTCGTTACAACTGACCTGTCCAGGGCAATCTCGTTGACATCATATTGCGTGACAGCGTTCTGCATAAGGCGATACGATGGATTCGTCGCAAAATCTGATTGAAGCTCCGCGAGGACGTCTTGCGTAAGGCTTTCACGTAAACAATCGCTGATGTCTGAGTCGGCCTGAGCAGTCTTGCCGGTGACCCTGGTTTCCATTTGCAAGCTCCTTCGTAGTAAACTTGTTATCTAGGTATGCGGATGTTTGGGGTTCAGTGCCGTCAATAATGCGATGAATGCCTTCATTTGTCAATCCAAATTCGCCCAGGGGAAGCATATATCTGCTACAGTTAGTCGCCATGAATGGCAACATGTGAGAGGTGAATCTATACTCATGGTGTTCAGGCATAGGTTACTCTAAGAGGCATTATGCGGGATTACAAGAATTACGTCTTGCAGTTCAGCGACACTGTTACTACCAGACGGTGCGCGCTTCGCATCGAGCCTGAACACTCGGCCTGGCCTCTGCGTCGGCTGCTGGACTACTACCTCAAATGCTGCCCAATTCGCCAACTCCTCGACGAAGATCGGATAACCGAAAGCTCGGCGGAGACGCTGCAAACGCTGCAAGACCTCGTTTACATTGCTTCGGACGACGGTCAGCTTCATGGCATGTTCGCGGGAGTCCTGTTCAAGCAAGCCGACAGAGCTATCGATCTTGACGACGTGCCAGAGGCAACCGCCGCAAGAGTGGGGGACAGGCAAGCCGAGATAATTGACATCACCATAGACCGACTGAACGTTGGCTATGACCGTAACTGGCCTGGATTTCACAGACGTAGGTGGGACAGAGACGCGAATTTGTACACTCGCTTCGTTCTCGACTCTCTTGAGCAGCGTTACTCCCCGCACGAGGCTTCGGACATCCTTGGATTGAAATCTAAGAAGAACAAGATAGACTTCCTGCGGGCCGTCGCCAGAAGAATATGGGAGAGCCAGTTTGAGAGCTACTCCCGGTTTACAGGCCGGAAGCTCATATACAAGATGGGCGATGAGACGGTGCGTAACATAGTCGAGGGCGCGGGCGGCATTTGTTCTGAAAAAGTTCAGGCCCTTAAGTTCATAACCGACCAGTACGGCCTTCAGTCCGAATATCTGCTCGCGGGTGCCGAGGCGAAGTCGCTCATCCCCGAAGACAAGCTAAGAGAGTTGTTGACCACGTTCGACTTCAGGTTCGCCAAGCGATACATGCGCTTCTGGCAGCACACCGCCCTTCTTTACACTATCGTCGATAGCATCATCCTTGTAGACGTTACCAACGGCAACATTCCATTCCTGTTCCTCGAAGGCGACGCCGCCCGGCGAGTTCTTGGCGGCGACGACAAGCAAGCGGTTCCAGTAAAGATGGCCGTTCGCGGCGAGGATTTTTACTACCATAGGGTGTCTCAGGACATCGTGGAAAAGCTCTACTTTGCGATGGAGGGCTGGATTCCTGATGCTGACCTCATCCAGGTATTCGACAACGAGCTTGGACTTTATATTTCTCAGGATTTCTTTGTCACACCAATCGTATATAAGGGCGGGGCGTCCTTTGATCGGCTAAAACAGGAGTACGTTCAAGTCTGCACCGACGCTGGCCTTGAGAACACGGTCAACAGCGAGTGGACGCTCGATTCGACCCTCGGCAGGCGATTCACAGAACAGGAGCAAGAAACAGCCACCAAGATTTTGATCGCGAGGGAAACACCTGTTAAAGCGGTATGATGAGTGCCACGGCCCCCGGCCACGAAGCAGGACTTGTTATAATAGGTCTGGGAAATGCCTCTGAAGAATTATGAAACACCAGACAACCTGATAGC
>CBDBJK010000037.1:0-374547 GCA_965206395.1 Dehalococcoidia bacterium | reverse complement strand
GCACGCCCCTCCGGCGGTTCCCCGCAGGCCATCGCTATCAACCGTGCTTCACCTTCGCCGTCCAGTCTCTTTTGACGCCGACGCAGTTGCTTTTTGCGATTCAGCGCAGACTCGACCCCCTCCTCCACACAGCGCTTGCGTATTCGCTCGACCGTTGACTGTCCCACACCGAGCGCGCTGGTGATGTCCGCGTCCTTCATTCCCCCGTCCGAGCGTGACTCATCGCTCATCAGCAGAATGCGCGCATGGGTCTGTTTGTACGCCGCAGCCCGACCGCGTGAGACCAAGGCGTTGAGTTCCTGTTGTTCGTCGGTAGTCAGTCTGATACGGTACTTCTTGGTAGACATCATGGTTCCTCCTCGGTTCAACGTTACGATTGAACCCCCAAGAGGAACAATGACTATCATGGTATTCATTTCAATGATGTTGGACCACTAGGTACCAGCCCCGCGGACGATCTGGCAGTCATTCAAGTCGATTCAAGCGAGGTGGCGGATATCGAGCCTCTGGCGTTGGCGGACTCCACCGAGGTCAAGCCAGGTCAGTTGGCTATCGCCATAGGCAGCCCGTTTCGAAACTTCAATTCAGTCACGGTTGGAGTTGTCAGCGGCACAGGCAGAGGCCCTACGAGCGTTCTCCGACGCCCCATACCTGATATGATCCAGACTGACGCACCACTTAACCCAGGCAACTCCGGTGGCCCGCTTCTGAACTCCAAGGGCGAGGTGATAGGCATCAATTCTGCTGTGCGAACAGGGTCTTTTCAGGGCATTGATGAATTTCGCATAGGATTCGCCGTCCCAAGCAACACTGTCAAGAACCTGATGCCAGATTTGATAAGCGCCCCACAGGTAGTGAAGCGTCCCTGGTTGGGTATCAGTGGCGCGCCGCTTACCGGAGATCTAATCAGTTCTCTGGGAATTGACGAGGGCATATTCATCACAAGAGTCTTTCGAGGAAGCCCTGCGGAACATGCGGGCTTGGTCCCGTTCCTGAGCGTGAGAGGCGGAGGCGACGTCATTACTGCCATAGACGGAACGCCTGTGGGATCGGTTGAAGACATGGTAAGCTACTTCAATTCCCTCAGACCGGGTGATGACGTTACGCTATCAGTTTTTCGGAATACCCGTGATGTTGAGATAAGAATCACTCTTGCCGAATGGCCTGATACGTAAACCCAGACCTTCAAATTGAAGAACAGAGAAAGAGGCCCTTCCTTTTTGGGGAATGGGCCTCTTTCTATTCATTCGCAAGTCATTCAGAAATAGCGAACGTCCTGCTCTATATCAACTGACCTCTCAACCTGATTACAAAGTGTTTTCCACCTCTGAGATCGCCGCATCAACCTGCTTCACCAGGAAATCAACTTCGTCTTTGGTGATGCATATCGGAGGAGCCATTGAGATTACGTCGCCAGCACGCCCTAGCAGGCCATAACGGTTCATGGCGGCGCTGAACTTCTTCCCCAGCTCGGCATCTTTGGAGAACTTCTCTTTGGTGTCCCTGTCCTTGACGATCTCCACCGCAGCCAGCAGCCCCATTCCGCCACGAACGTCGCCAACTATGCGATGCTCGTACAGTGTCTGCAGTTGCTCGTACAGATAGTCACCCATCTTTGCCGAGTTCTCGACCATCCCCTCGCCTTCCATGATTTCGAGGTTTGCAAGTCCAGCCGCACACGACGCAGGATTCCCGCCGAAGGTAATCAGATGCCTGAATGCTGACTCTTCCGCGCCTATGAAGGCATCGGCAATCTTCTTGCTCGCCACCGCCGCGCCGATGGGAAGATACCCGCTCGTCAGCGCCTTGGCAACGGTGAAGATGTCAGGTGTGATTCCCCAATGCTCTGTGGCGAACATCGTGCCCGTGCGACCGAAACCCGTGATAACTTCGTCGCATATCATGATTACGCCCGTCCTGTCGCATATCTCGCGTATCGTGGGCCAATACTCCGGATGGGGAACGTAGATTCCAGCCGCCGCAGAGATAGGCTCGCCGATGAAGGCGGCCACTGTGGACTGGCCTTCGTGCTCGATGGCGCGCTCTACATCGCGGGCGCACTCAAGGTTGCAGCCGCCTTTGTCGCGGCAGTAAACGCATCTGTACTCGGCAGGTTGAGCGACGTGGATGTTACCAGGCATCAATGGGCCAAAATTGACCGGCGCGCTGATGCCGCCTCCACCTAAGCTCATGCAGGCGAGCGTCGCGCCATGATACGACCCTGTTCTGCTAATGACCTTCCAGCGAGTAGGCTCGCCATTGTTCTTGTGATAGTTCTTCGCCATCTTGAGGGCGGTCTCGACAGCCTCCGAGCCTCCACTGACAAAGTAAACCCTTGATTCTTTGTCGGGGGCGTGGCTGGCGACCTTTGCCGACAGCCTGACGGTGGCCGGGCTTACCGTGCCGCCCGGAGAATAGCTGATGTCCTTCATCTGCTCGTAGACTGCTTTGGCAATCTCCTCCCGCCCATGGCCGATGTTGACCAGCCACATGCTCGAAAGAGTATCAAACCATCGCTTGCCCTCAGCGTCATCGACCCAGACACCATTCGAGGTGTTTACGAGCTTGACGCCAGTATCCTCGGACATGTCCCCAGCCTCTCTCGCATGAGGCCAGAAGTGCGCAGTCGCCTGTTGCTTCAGCTCTTCGATATCTTCGCCGCTTAACCTGTTTGTGACCATCTTCGGCACCTCCTTAGTGCTCAGATGTTACCACCAAAATGCTCTGTGCGCTACCATTTAAGCCAATCAATCTGTTTCGATCGACAATACTCCACACAACGAGGGGTTTCTTCCCGTAGAGGCGCATCCTTGAGTATTGGGATTGTTTCACAAAGCTCGTCGGTTTACTATCTATGCATTAGAAAACTCAGCACGTTGAGGGACTGTCAGAAATGGCCCAACTAGACAATTTATCCCACAGGTTTGAGCGATTTGCTGAACGGGAATGCCGCAACTCTTCTCCGCTTTACGAGCGTCTGTCATTGGGCATCGCGGCTGACCCAGCGATTCTTGCCATCGCATCGCACGCCAGAGAGGGTCAGCCTGTGCCAAACCTGTTCCTTGGAGCGGCGCACTTACTGCTGTTAAAAGGAGCGCAGCATATCGTCTCGACGTTCTACCCAAGCGTATCCAAGACTCCAGCGCCGGACGAAAACGCCTATCCTTACCTCAGAGAGTTTTGCCTTCAGCACAGCCGCGAGATTATCGAACTGATCTCAACGCGACTGGTTCAGACGAATGCCGTCAGGCGTTGCGCCTGTCTGCTGCCAGCCTTCAGTATCGTTGCGGAGCGTACCCATGGTTTACCACTGTCGCTTGTGGAGATTGGGGCGAGCGCAGGCTTGAATCTCCTTTGGGACAGCTATGGCTATGACTACGGCGAGGGACGACGTTATGGCAACGCTAGCTCTACCGTGCAACTTGCCTGCAATCCGCGAGGGCGCACGCTTCCCTCGATACTCGAACCCTTCCCAGACATCGGGCTGAAGGTGGGTATCGACCTCAACCCAATCGATCTGAGCGACCCCGATGCGGCACTCTGGCTGCGCGCCCTGATCTGGCCTGAGCACAGGGAGCGTGTGGAAATTCTGAAAGGAGCAATTGAAATCGCTCGACGCGACCCGCCAACATTGCTCGCTGGAGACGCGCTTGACCTGCTTCCTGAAGTCCTAGACAGTGCGCCCGGTGATTCCGCGTTATGCGTCTTCCACACTCACACGGTAAACCAGTTTTCTGCGGAAGGGAAGGAACGTCTGTCTGCCATAATCGACGAGTACGGCTCAAAGAGAGACCTGTATTTAAAGTGAGTTATGGATAAGGAATAAGATCAAGAGCTGCCCTTTGAATGTTTAGCGAGGGCTTCTTAGCTCGACTTTGTACAAAGGATAGTCGATAAACCAAAGGCAGGATAAGCTCGACCAAACCATTACGAGAGGTCGAATATGCTAATCCTGCCTGCTGTATTTATGAGGTGGTACCCAAAAACTAGACAACTGGCTAAGAGAGAGTCCAGCTCCTAAAATAACCGGCAACTAACCGACGTGAAGGAGCAGGACATGAAGCAGACGAGGAATAAGCACAGTCCGGCGTTCAAGGCCAAGGTGGCCCTGGCCGCCCTTGCGGGGGAAGAGACCATCGCCCAGCTGGCCAGCCGATTTGAGGTCCATCCCAGTCAGATTCACGCCTGGAAAAGGGCCCTGGTGGAAGGAGCCCCGGAGCTATTTGCCACCAATCAGAAATCCCAGGAGAAAGCCAAGGAAGCTCAGATTAACCACCTCTACCGGCACATCGGCCAGCTGAAGGTGGAACGCGATTTTTTGTCGGAAAGGTCCGGTCTATGAGTCGCAGCATACGGCGAGCCATGATAGACCGAGACCACCAGCAGCTGTCTTTAGTGCGTCAATGTATCCTGCTGGACGTCAGCCGGGCCTCGGTGTACTACCGGCCGGTACCGACCCGGGCAGAAGACCTGGAGTTGATGGCCCTGATGGACCGTCAGTATTTGAAGACCCCCTTCTACGGCTCCAGGAAGATGAAGGCCTGGCTGCTGCAACAGGGCTATCTGGTGAGCCGAAAAAGGGTTCGAAGGCTGATGCGGTTGATGGGTCTGGAAGCCATCTACCGGCGTCCCAACACCAGCAAACCAGCGCCGGGACACCGGATCTTTCCCTATCTGCTGAAGGGAGTGGAGGTTAATCGGGTCGACCAGGTCTGGGCCGCGGACATCACCTACATCCCCATGGCGAAGGGCTTCCTGTACCTGGTGGCCATCATGGACTGGCACAGCCGGCACGTGCTGGCCTGGAAGCTCTCCAACACCATGGACACCAGCTTCTGCGTGGCGGCGTTGGAGGAAGCCCTGGGTAAGGGACGACCGGAGATATTCAACACCGACCAGGGGAGTCAGTTCACCAGTGAGGCCTTTACCCAGACGTTGCAGGAGCAGAGGGTCCAGGTCAGCATGGATGGTAAGGGTAGGTACCTGGACAACATCTTCGTGGAGCGGCTGTGGCGGAGCATCAAGTACGAGGAGGTGTATCTGAAAGCTTACCAGACCGTCGCCGAGGCCCGAACTGGGATCAATGCCTACCTGGAGTTCTACAACCGGCAGAGGCCTCACCAGGCTTTGGGCTACCGGACCCCAGCAGAGGTGTACCAACATGGCCAGGAAGAAAGGGGAGCAGCAGCTGAAGAAGCAGGGCTGCCATCGGGCTTGGTGAAACCTAGCGCAGGGGTGGGAGACTCTCTTAATTTAGCCCTCGTGCTGTCTTAATAATGGGGTCCACCTTATTATAACGCTTCTGCAGCCATTTGCGTCACTGTTTCATCTCAAGACATGGCAGAAGGCCCAGATTCTGCTTACCGGAGCCATCCTGACACCCCGCAAGCGAACTGTGACTTCGGCTCTTCGTGTTATGGGACTTGCCATTATGGCTTACAGTTTGGATTTGAGAAAAAGAGTAGTTGGTTTTGTAGAAAATGGCGGGAGTAAGGCATAAGCGTCTCGTCGTTTCGGGGTTAGCCTATGGTGTGTGGATGATTGGTTCAAACGTGACAACCTTGCGCCTAGGCCCAGTTCGGTAAGGAATCGAAAGATAGATAGGGAAGCATTGCGTCGGCATGTGCAGCAAAATCCTGATGCCTTGCTAAGAGAGCGTGCAGAGCATTTTGGAGTTCAAGTCAGTGCTATCTGGTATCAGATGAACAAGATGAAGTTGACGCACAAAAAAAGCGATGCGCTACAGGGAGAGGAACCATAAAAAGCGCATCGAGTATTTACGCTCGTTGCGTCGGATCATCGAGAGTAAGGGAAGTGAGCACATAGTGTATCTGGATGAGAGTGGTTTTGAACGCACATCTGACAGAACGCATGGGTGGGGTCTCAGGGGAAAAAAGTACATGGCGAACGAAGCGGTAACAAGCGCCCTCGCACCAGTCTCTTATCAGCTAAGCGAGGTAATGACCTACTGGCTCCAGAACCACCTATTTGAAGAATTGGGAGTTGGCTCAACCATCCTTCCGCGGAAGGATGGACAATGCAACCTTTCACAAGACCGCCTTGACCAGACAGTTCATCGAGGAAGCTGGACACTCCCTTCTTTTCTTGCCTCCATACTCACCTGACTTCGACCCAATCGAAAAGGACTTCGCCATCATGAAGAGACGGAGACAGTTCCTTCCCTCCGACTCAACCATCGACGATATCATAAAATCATATGCTTCTTAATTTAATTGACTATAGCTTGCGTAACATCCCCAGGATCAATGGCAGGTGGGCCATAGGTGAAATGGAGCTGACAGCGACGGCCATGATGATTATCCTCCCTGGGTAATGGTGTGTCCAGACGCCATCATAGCTGTCATCGCAAGCCATAGGCTAGACTCAGCAACTTTCAATAAAAGAACCTAAACTGCCATGCACTCTTGAACGTGGGCAAAGCTCGCTTCCATGAGATGTAGCTGTCGTCTCCTGTTGACGGCTCTCCCCTGGGATTCCCGTTAAAACCATCTTATGAAGGTTATTCTTGAGAATACTTTCTTGAGATTTTTTTGTCTTTCCTAATCCCGAGCGTCGGAAGCAAATCGATCAAGCACGTTCTTCGTTATGCGGGACACATTATTGTCGTAGTTGTTATGGGAAAGGCTCCCACACCAGGATATGGAACCCACCGAGAACACTCCTCCGCCACCTGGCCCCTCGAAGTACACCAGGTCGCCTCTAACCAGGGAATTTTGACTTCCCCCCCGCCGCCTTCCACGCGAATAGTCACCGACCGACTCAGTTTCAATGAAAAGCTGGTAATGGTCCGAAAAACCGCTAGCACTTGCCAGAATCAGGGCGTGGGGAGGGGTACCCAGACTATAGTCCGCCAGGTCGATCTCAACACCTCCGGCGCCGCCCTGCTTCAGACCAAAGTTCCCGATGACTTCCTCCTTTCCGATGCCTTCAAAGATAAAGGCGGCCCGCGGATCGTAGCTGTCCTCCAATCGGTGATACGGCATGCTGTAATCGAATCCACTGCAGGAAAAGCCTACGCCTATCAGGCGCCCCGACGGCCGGCCCCTGAGATTCCAATTCATCCCCGGCTCGCCTGTGAAGCTGTGGTTGTATTCTCCCGCTTCACTATGTGGCCGTGTTGCATCCCGACGCATCTCGATACAATGCGTGCTGTCCGGAGGAAACGATACTACTGAGAAGAAGCCGTTACCGCCCAGGTACATGAGGCTACCGCCACCAGCCAGATACGTCTCCATCGCGTCGAGGCCCTGTGCCGACCAGTATTCGGGATGGCTTCCCGTCACGACCACGTTATAGGGCCTAAAGAGCTCCGCGCCTTCTCGTTGGACATCTTCGTCGGTGGCCACGTCGTAGTCGTACCCTTGCTCATCCAGCCAGTCCACCAGGTGCAAGTCCCCGTTGAACTGCCAGGGACCACCTCTGCCCAGGTTGGGATACCAAAAGTTGTATTTGGGACGCATGGTCAGGTTGGGGCGGAGGCGGGAGGAGTAGAACACTGGGGAGCCATCGGTATGAACGTCATAGGTGCTATTGAGGTGGTTCTCTTCGATGAACTTGTCCTGCGAGGTGGTGGGCACCCACCCAACCCGTCCGGAATACTCGGTTCGGGGGTACGAATGATTGTTGGCGTAGGTGAGATAGCTATTGGTGGCCACCAGGAACAGGATCTTGGATGAAGAGGCGCCACTTGCCGGGCGGACAAAGAATGGAACATAATCCTCAGAGTCGCCCTCCGTAAGACGGGCACCGTACACACCGCTCTTGAGGTCCTGTGGCACCTGGAACTCAAAGCTGACATCCCATCGGGCGTCATCCAGGTCATCGTCGTGAAAGTGAATGGCTCCATACTCCTGGGGAGCCAGGTTGAAGTCGAGATAGTTCGCTGACCAGTTGTGCCCTTTCATGGCCCGGGTGGGTCTGTTGACTGTGTAGCCGTGCAGGCTGTTGTTGGAGCTATCGGTGGCTTGGTCAGAGGAGAAGTCTCGAGCGAAGTCCCAGGCTCCAATGAGGCTGTCCCCGAACTCTGATGGCGAAGCGCCGTCCCGGAGCGATTCAAGCTCCTGTAAGCTCAGGCCGCGCCCGAAAACCGCCGGTCGGTCGATTTTACCGTTGTAGAGGCCAGATATGTCAGGCCTAGCGGATTCCTCTCCCTCGCAATAGCCGGCCATGATGAGTGGCATGCTATTCTCAGCGATTCCCAACCGCCCGATGTCTTTCTCGACCACCGCAGCAGTCTCATCCATGGGCCACATGGTCTTTGGTTGTTGATACAGCAAAACCCTTCCAGTAGCTGCGTCATAGGATGCAGCCACAAAGTACCAAGAGGGCGAGTGCAAGGACGGCGCGCGCAGAGGCACACCGGTGGAAATGCGCTCCACCCGCCCATCGCTGCCCCCGATCCATAAGGATAGGCCATTGTCGCCGTCCAGGACCAGTCCGTAGCCTGTGCCACTGGAATCCGACCACTTGGTCAGGAGTCCTTGCGAGCTCTTGGAAGGGGTAGTAGAAGAGATCCAGGCCAACACCGTGAAGCTCTCCTTCAGTCGCAAGAGCAGGTGGTCCGGGACGACGGCGTACGACCCTATCACTAGCTTCTGGAACTGACCCGAAAATGTCCCAACATTCTGGACTAGTCTCTCCTTGAAACCCGGCCCCTCGGGGTTGAGGTCACCATGAATCAGTCGCACGATATCGGCCTGGTAGCTGGGGAGCTTGCAGCTCACCATGAAGTGAATAGTATCCCCTGCACGGACGCTGAAACGGTCGGCATAGCCCACTATATCCATTGCATCCCCCTGTGTTCTAAGACTTTCTCGTTGAGCATAATAACACCGGACTAACTAATCAACAAGAGCCTTGATGAGTCTGGTGGTTGCTATACATTCGCCTCCTTGCCATCGAGGGCGGCGTACTCTCTTCCCTCCAGGAGGCCCCCCCCTTTGCCAAGGGTCGAGCCTGCTCTCTAGATCGACGGGATAGGTGCTTTAGCTTTGCTGGATATCGACAAGATGATGGTAGAGGACCCTAAGCGAGTACCCATCTTTGTTGAGCCCAAATGACATGCCCACCGTCGTCAAAGGAGGTTGGCTGATAATAGGAGCTTAAATCAGCGGGCGAGGCGTCTGAGCCTAGGGTCCCAGAAGTCGCGCAACCAGTCGCCGGAGACGTTGATGGCTATTATGGCCAAAGCGAGGGTGACGCCCGGGAAAGCTACCAGCCACCAAGCTGCCTCCATATACACCTTGCCATCGCTCAGTAGAGAACCCAAGGAAGGAAAAGGCGGTTGGACTCCAAGTCCCAGAAAGCTCAATGATCCCTCAATAATTAAAGCTACCGACAGAGTGTAAGAGAGCTGGACTAAGATGGCCGCCATCACGTTAGGCAACACGTGGCGAAGGACGATCCGTACCGGCGACGCTCCCATGGCCCGTGCTGCCGTTACATAATCCCGTTCGCGAACGCTTAGTGTGGGCCCACGCACAACGCGACTGAAAGAGGGACATGTGACGATGATGATAGTAATGATTACGCCCTTTATCCCAGGTCCCAAAAGGGCAGCGATGAGGACAGCCATTAGCAGCACGGGGAAGGCAAAGATGGTGTCCATCAGACGCATGACTATTTCGTCCACTATTCCCCCGACGTAGCCAGCTATCAGACCCATGAGGCCGCCGACGATAGCAGCGAGCAGCGCAGACGTAATCGCAAGGCCTAGAGAGACCCGAAGGGCGATCACAAGCCTGGCCAGTACACTCCTGCCCAGGTGATCGTTCCCAAAGGGAAACTCCCTGGATGGGCTAGTCAATACCTCCACGGGGTTAATGAATTCTGCGTCTCCAGTCCCTAAAGTAGGACCAACCAGCGATACCAAGACTATTCCAAGAAGAAACACCAGTGGAATCGATGCACCCGGGTGTCGGCGTGCCAGGCTAAGTAAAGCCCCCGTGTGCCTAGCGGTTGAACTTATGTTTGCCACAGCCATATCGATCTAGTACCTGATGCGCGGATCCAAATAGGCGTAGACGACGTCTGTGATGAAGTTGACCAACACAAACATCGCGGCGCCGAAAAGAACGGCACCTTGGGCTACGGGATAGTCTCGCCCCATCACCCCTTGGAGGGCGAAACGGCCCAGCCCTGGTAACGAGAAGATCTGTTCAACAATGAGAGTTCCGCCCAGAAGGTAGCCCATATTGATTCCTACGACGGTTACGGTGGGGATTAGGGCATTGCGTAGGACATGCCGCCGCAAAACTACGTGACCGCCCAGACCCTTGCTATGTGCAGTGGTCACGAAAGGCTCTGACAGAACCTCGAGCATGCTGGATCTGGTAAAACGCATCACGACAGCAGTGGTGATGGCTCCGAGAGTAAAGACCGGAAGGACCATAGAACCAAAATGACCCAAAAGGTTTTCGCTGGGTGGTATATAGCCGGCAATGGGGAGCCCCAGATGTACGATGGAGACAAAATAGATGAGGAATGTGCCTATTACAAAGCTAGGGATAGATAACCCAAGGATTGCCCCCACCTGCATAATCACACCCACACCCCTACCTCGCCACATGGCACCAATAATACCTGAGGGTATGCCCACTACGACCGAGAACAGGGTCGCGAGCAGTGCTAGCTCAACACTCACCCGTCCTCGGTTGTAAATCTCTGTTAGTACAGGAATCCGGCTCCTTAGAGAGGTTCCAAGATCGCCTTTCAGGGCATTCCCCAGCCAGACGCCATACTGTATTATCAACGGCCTATCAAGGCCATACCTTTTATTTACAACCTCTATAAGCTCGGGGTTCTCAACGGCTAATTCTCCTAGATAGCTCTTGGCGAATCCCCCTGGAACGAAGTGAAGCACTGTAAAAATTATTGTGGCTACCCCCAAGAGGGTGAACAGAGCCGTCACCGCCCGAGTAACAAGGAATCTGATCATAATTCCCCAGACGCGCCAAAGATGACGCGATAAACACTAAAGTGGCACCTAGTCATGACGGATAGCTACCAACCGCGTGTTCCTTCTGTCAAACTCATTGTGCCAGTGGAGTTTTAGCTCTCGTGAGGTATCCAGTGCATTAAGGTAGCCCTCGCTAATCTTCCCGAACACTAGTACCTGCCACAGACTGTTAGGTTCTCGGGTCGGCCCGAAAACATGCAAGATTCCTCCCGTTCGGCAGGACTGCCCGCGATTGCATTACCTAATACTTACAGCTGAAAATGTCGTCGCCTCCAGTATGCTAGAGTCCATGGATATGAACGTGGACCTAACCACACGTGGAGGCGAACCAGGTGCCAGTATATCAGTTTTGTCTCTCGTGAAGGCCAGGGGTGCCCGCACTTGTTGCTCTCGCACCGTGGAGACCATGTGGTGGGCAAGGTGACTCTGAAGCGGCCCTACCTTTACTGCCTCCTGAGCTGTGAGAATGGGTTTACCCTGTGGCAAGCCCTTGAACTGTCCGAGGGCGTGCCAAGCAGCGGGACATTCAGGTGTGACCGGGTGAACCATTTCCCACAACAGGCGCCACCATATAGCGACTCCATAGGCGGCTACAAAACTGTCGGTAGGGAATCCATTATTTCAGCAGAAAAACCTCCTGAATGCCTTTCCATAATGGAACCCCGAACCCGTCAACCTTTTCAAATTTGAGCCCCCCCACGATATCCTTTCTCCACGCAAGCAGTGTGTCCTTTGTAATCACAGGCAGATGGAAAGCCAGATCAGCATACTTCCGCTCCGCTTCATGAACCCGCTGTACGCGACGGCTTGGATCGACCTCGTTGGCCATGGCACTCATCAGCTCGTGGAATTCGGGTTCGACCAGGCCGTACCTTGTTTTGAGGGACTGCTCGTCATAACCCAACAAGTTAAGGACCGGGTCGGTGTATCCGGCGCTCCAGGATACTAGAGTATCGTACTCCCCCGCGAATAGGCCGTCAATCCACACGCTCTGTTCTTGCACAACAATCTCCGTTTCAATACCCGCTTTGGCCCACTGCTGCTTCAACAGTTGCCCGATGGTAACTGTCAGCGGGATGTATGGAGTCACCATCATCTTACCTACGTCCGCACCGTTAGAGTACCCGGCATCGGCCAGTAGTTTCTTAGCTTTCTCCACATCGTAGGTGTATCCAGGCAACTCCTCCAGTGGGACAGCAAACTCACCACGCAGGGCCGAAACCATCGCTGTCGGCTTGGCATATCCGAACGCAGCAATTTGTGCAATTTCCGCGCGATCGGTTGCGTGCATCAAAGCCTGGCGCACCCGTACATCTGCTAGTGCAGGGTTTTTAGTATCGGGGTTGTCGGCTTGCACGTCTATCCGGTAGTAGTTGGTCGTCGGTTGGTCGCGAATACCGAGGTTAGCGTCGCCCCCTGCTAGGTCCAGCATCTTCGGGTTTTCAAAGTAGCTCAGATGTATCTCCCCCACGCGCAACGCAGCCAGACGTGTAGCATCATCGGGGATTATAGGCAAATTCACCCCGTCCAAAATAGGGACATCCCTTCCCGTCAGTTTCGGCTGCCAGTAATCGTCGAATTTATCTAAGCGCCAGCGAGCGTCCTTTACCCACTCAGCCACCTCAAAAGGCCCGGCGCCAAGCATTTCTTCCTCCATGTTAATCGTACCCGCGGCAACTTCGGCTCCTGGGACGATGGCGTGATTCATGTGGCCTATCAAGGGGAGCACCAGCGCGTTAGGCTCTGCTACGGTGATGCTGAACTCGTAGGGCCCTATCTCCTTGAATTCAGGGTCGAGGCTAAAGAGCTTGCGCCCCCAGAATCCACCGAGCTCTGGGTCTACTGATCGGTTGAGGCTGAATACCACATCATTCGCGCTGATCTCCCGGGCAGTGGAGAACTTGGTGCCCTTGTTATTCTTCCGGTGGAACTGGAGACCTTCACGGAGTTTGAACACATATGTTTTATTGTCGGAGGTCTTCCAGCTTTCTGCTAGAAGAGGAACAACATTGAGGTCTTCGTCGATGTACAGGAGGCTCTCGTATACCATCGTGGTAATCTTCCACGTCGCTTCACACCCGCCTCCGGCACCGAAGACGTCAAGGCCACAAACATCAGATATCTTCCCGATGACCAACCTGCCCCCTTTTTTGACCGACTCGGCGGCTGGCGCTGCTGTGGCTGCGGGTTGCACTTGTGCAACCGGCGCGGGCGCCGTTGTGGCCGCTGGTTGCGCCGGTGTGGCCGCTGGTTGCGCCGTTGCGGCCGCTGGTTGCGCCGGTGCAACAGTCGGCTCATCGTCAGCTGCGCCACAGGCCAGTGCGACGGTAAGAACCACCGAGAGCATAAAGCCTATCAATAGTCTCCTATCCAAATATTTTAGCCGCATGTTACCGTCCTCTCTAATTCAAATCCCCAACGTCTCCACTCTCAAGGCATTGTCGCATTGCGATGACAGAGAATCTTAAACACGAACGTCCCCAATTGTCAACCCCAGGGTAGGGTCTTTCGGTTCTCGGCTGCCAGCAACAATTTACTGCAAAGAGCGCCGAGAAAATCAATAAAAAAGTACATGACGGTTGCCACCGACACCGCAAAGGATGAAAATCACCTTGCGTCGGCTGGTGATCGAGTTCGAGAAATACTGGTGCCACGAACCCGCTAATAAAACTGATACCGGTGATCTGATAGGTACCACGAATTGTTGCCCCGAACCGCCGGGAGCACTCTGAGTAAACTCTTTAAGCTGCGGATCACTCTCCAGCCGACAGCATTATATACGAGGTGAGATCATGGATGTCATCTACGAACGCTGTTGCGACCTGGACGTTCATAAGAAAACCGTAGTCGCCAGCATCCTTACTCCTGAAGGCAGGGAATTGCGTACCTTCCAGACCATGACCAGTGATCTTTTGGCTATGGCAGACTGGCTGATGGACCACAAGATAACCCACGTCCTTCTGCGGAAGGATGGAATCAACTGGCGTCTACTGGAAGCCTATCTTCAATCTGCTTGAAGAGTTGGATATGACGGTGCTCGTCGTAAACCCGAAGCATATGAAGGCGGTGCCAGGACGCAAGACTGATGTGAAGGACGCTGAGTGGATCGCAGACCTCATGCATCATGGTTTGCTGCGAGGGAGCTTTATTCCAGATCGCCCCCAGCGGGAATTGAGAGAACTGATGCGTTATCGGCGTACCCTCATTCGCCAGCGAGCACAGGTGATACAACGAATTCAGAAGGTGCTTGAGGGAGCCAACATCAAGCTGTCTTCAGAGGTAGCCAAAATCGTTGGCGCATCTGGTCGTGCGATGCTGGAGGCATTGGCCGATGGCAATAATGATGTCAAGGCCATGGCGGATTTGGCCCAGGGTAAGCTATGCAAGAAGCGCCCGGCTTTAGAGGAGTCTCTGAATGGTCTTATGGGGCCTCACTAACAATTGATGCTGAAGAGCCAGTTGCGTGATCTAGACTTCATGGATGAAGAGATAGCTCAGATGGATGAGGAGGTGGCCAATCGCGTGCGTCCTTTGAGAGGAGACAATGGAAGCACTGGATGAGATCCCTGGTGTCGGAGTCCGTACTATCCAGGAGGTGATAGCCGAAATAGGGACTGACATGAGCCGCTTCCCTACTTCAGCTCACATATCATCTTGGGCCAAGGTCTGTCCTGGCAACAATGAATCTAGTGGTTCAACGTTTTTGTATTGATGGGTAGAGTGACTTTAGCTTGATGCGCGCATCCTCGGTAGTGAAGCGCCAATCCACTCGTATCACATCCCGGTTGCGTTGATTCTGCCAAGCATTGACCTCGCCGCGCAGGATGTCTTGATTGGCAATCCGTCGGTCCAGGCACTGTCGAGCCAGCACACCGATCTCTATCTCCGCCATATTCAACCAACTCCCGTGTTTGGGAGTGTAGTGTATCTCCAGTCGCTCAGCTATACGCCTCGCCTCAGCAGGCTCGAATGCCTCGTATAGCGAGGACAGCTTGTGAGTGTTGAGATTGTCCATTACCAGCACGATCCGGTCTCTGTCAGGGTAGTCCTCGTCGACCAGTTTCTTTATCACATGCGCCCAGTCCACCTTCGTGCGACGCTCTCTGACCTCGACTCGGCGCCATCCGTCCAACGGTGCAAACAGCATGAACAGGCTGCTCACTCCATTGCGCTCGTATTCGTAGTCGTATGCCGCCGATAAGCCGGGCGCTGCGGGACGCGGCACTCGCGTCTCCTTGACTTGCTGTTTGCTCGTCTCATCCATGCACACCAGAACCTCATTCCCATCGTACGGCCGTTGGTAGACCTCCAGTACGTCTTCCATCACGTCTTCCATCGCGCACACAAACTCCGCGCTCTGACCGGGCGGGATGCACCAACTCTGCTTCAGCCACGGCTTCAGTTCGTTTTTTTTTTTAAGCGCCTGGCGAACCGTCTCGGTGCTAATGGTCCCGACTATCTCACACTCGACCAACTGGTCAGCCAACAGCTTCAGGGTCCAACTGGCACGCCCCTCCGGCGGTTCCCCGCAGGCCATCGCTATCAACCGTGCTTCACCTTCGCCGTCCAGTCTCTTTTGACGCCGACGCAGTTGCTTTTTGCGATTCAGCGCAGACTCGACCCCCTCCTCCACACAGCGCTTGCGTATTCGCTCGACCGTTGACTGTCCCACACCGAGCGCGCTGGTGATGTCCGCGTCCTTCATTCCCCCGTCCGAGCGTGACTCATCGCTCATCAGCAGAATGCGCGCATGGGTCTGTTTGTACGCCGCAGCCCGACCGCGTGAGACCAAGGCGTTGAGTTCCTGTTGTTCGTCGGTAGTCAGTCTGATACGGTACTTCTTGGTAGACATCATGGTTCCTCCTCGGTTCAACGTTACGATTGAACCCCCAAGAGGAACAATGACTATCATGGTATTCATTTCAATGATGTTGGACCACTAGGGGCAAGCGAAAGAGTGCATCTGCTGGACGGGGCAGTCCTTGGCTCCGCACCACACTGGTTGAAGCGGCTTGGTCTACCACACGCACCAAGGATACTTACTTTGCAGTGCTATATCGTCGTATCGCAGCCCGTCGAGGAGGTAAACGCGCCTTATTGGCTGTAGCCCACTCCATGCTTGTCATCATCTACCATATGCTTCGTGATGGCATGCCTTACCGAGACCTTGGAGGCAATTACTTTGACGAATACGATCGCAATAACACCGTGCGCCGGGCAGTCAAGCGCATTGAGAAGTTGGGGTACACAGTTACCCTGGATGCCGCATAGGCCGGGGCTTTTATGTGTAAATCTCAGCGTTCTCCGTGTGCTCAGCGGTGAGATATGATCACTCCTATGAAAACCGAATGACCCTGTATGATGTGTACGGAGGATGTTGTTGTCCAGTGAATATGTCAGTCTAATTGTTCAATGATTATGTCAGTAGCTTTCTCCGCCACGGGTGGTCGGGGCCAGGTTTGTTGGACCGTTTGGTCTTCGGGGTTGCTGGCGGCACCGAAGCCTGTTTTCTTGACCCTGTTGGGTTCCCAACAGGGTCAAGAGCAGCATCGATTGGACCCTCGGTGTTGATTGTACCTGTGGCCCTTCGGCCATTGCGCGCTCTGAGCGTGACAGGCGAGGAGGGAGCTGGCTGACTGCCGATTGTCTTACCTGCGTGGACAACGACCAGGCTGCCGTCAAGACGTTCCTGGACCTCCACTGTGGCCCTTGCATAGCTAGCACGGTGTGCGTCGGGTAGGAGTTGGAGTGTAGTGGAGTTGAACCGCACGGTATTGTCGTTGGCCACAGTACGCAGGTACTTGAAGCAAAGCACACTATCCAGCGACAGGTCTGCCGATAGTTGACGATAGGCCGAACCTTGCTGTGCAGCGCAGACACCGAAGCGCCGGTTGAAGTCGGGTAGAAGTCGCCACAGAATGTTGTTGGCCTGTTGTGCGGTAGTGGCGCCAGCCAACCGCATCTCGGAGACCAACCGGTCCTGGAGAGTGCCGAAGAGGCGCTCGACTCGGCCTTTAGCCTGTGGAGTGTAGGCCAGGATGAGTTCTATTCCCAATTCCTGAAGCGCTCTTCCAAACTGGGTGGGGTCACGTCTGCCTCGAAGTTGCTCTTCCAACGATTCAGGCTCTTTGGGTGAGCGTTGGAATATGCCGTGTCTGTCACTGTAGAGGGCCATAGGGACGCCCTTGTCCTGGATGATAGACCTGAGCATTAACAGGTATCCGTGAGCGTCCTCTTGGTCGCGGAAGAGGGCGAAGGGGACGGTGCCTGTGGCATCGTCTATGGCTGCGATGAGCGTGAGGTAGGGGCCACGGCCTTGGAGCCAGTCATGCTTGCTGCCATCAATCTGCAGCAGCATGCCTTCTTGGGGATACCTCACACGCCTGCTGTGATGCTTCGGAGCCCTGCGTTTGCGTGGGCTCTTGATCCCGCCCGACAGCAGGATCCGTCTGACCGTGGATCGTGACAAGTCGATGCCCTCCCGCTCCTCCAGCAGCTCAGTCAGATGTGTGTGGTTGAGTCCTGCATAAGTCCCCTTGGCCAGGCCCCTGACACGATCCCGAATTGCTGGGTCCGTGGAGATCGTTGGCGTCCTGCCCCTGTTCCCGTGAGCTAAGGCAGCAACTCCTTCCTTTCTGAATGCTGCCAGTAGTCGCCATGCGTGGCGCTCGCTCACTCCCATCAAACCAGAGGCTTCGGTCACCTTTAACCGACCTTCCAACACACCTGCCAATACCTGTAACCGCTTCTGTTCCGTTGCCGTCAATGTCAATGTCCTCATGGACTGACATTTTCACTGAACACCTACCTACTGACATAATCGTTGCACATCCACAATGATGTGTACGGAGGATTGACACAGCAACTGCTCGCGACTACAATGCTTTTCACCCGAATTGGTCTTTATTCAGAGGCCAGTCAGCTAAAGGGGAGACCCGTTCACTGATATGGGGAGTTCCCGCTGAAGCAGTAGCGAACTGCCCGCTACCGCTAATTTCTGTCCATTTGCTACTGGAGGTCCGTATTGAACAATCAAACTTTTTGGGCTATTATACGTGTGCAATAGTTACATGAACTTTTCTAGACTCGCCGAGAATGCTTTCCTGGGTATTGGTCGAGTTCTTGGGCTGTGACCAAAAGTGAAAAGAATTTATACGACCCCACTTAGTATGCCCAGCGGTGTTGCGAAATTGATATCGGCGGGGCGACTCTTGCACAACCACCACGTTGTGACCCATACCGGTTAGATCGTCTACGGTGGCCATCAGTGCCTTGCTTGACATATTTGTGCTTTCGTGATCGCGTGTTACGCGGGCTCGAATGTCGCAGGCGTAGATATGATTCGCATGGCCTATGTTGGAAGGAGTAAATTATCATGGCAGAATTAGGCCTACTGTCCCACACTATCTCTGAGTTAGCTCCCAGAATTAAGTCTCGTGAGGTTTCTCCCGTGGAGGTGACCCAAGCTGCTATCGCTCATGCTGAGCGCATGCAGCCAATTTTAAAGTCATTTATCACGCTCACTCCTGAGTTAGCGTTGCGCCAGGCTCAGGACCTGGAAAAACGCCTGATTCGTGGGGAGTACCTGGGGCCTCTGCATGGCATTCCAATCGGCCTGAAAGATATGCTCCTGACAAAAGGGGTTCGCACCACAGATGGGGGCAAGCCCTTGGAGAACTATGTGCCGGAGAAAGACGCAGGAGTAGTGGAGCGATTAAGGTCAGCGGGCGCAGTCCTGCTGGGCAAGGAAAACATGCACGAAATCGGAGCCGGGTTCGTCAGCGACAATCAATGGTACGGGCGAGTACGTAACCCATGGGACCTTGAACGTATAGCTGGTGGCTCCAGCGGCGGTTCAGCGGCTAACGTTTCTGCTTTCGTGACCTTCGGCTCCATTGGAACCGACGGCGGCGGCTCGGTACGCCAGCCGGCGGCGGTCTGCGGCCATGTGGGACTCAAACCCACTTACGGCCGTATCAGCATTCGCGGCGGCCTAGAAGGCCCTGATCCTTCTACTTATCACATGGGGCCGCACACACGCTCGGTGCGTGACTCTGCCATAATGCTCCAAGCCATGGCGGGCTATGACCCGCTGGACCCGACCACAATGCCTGTGCCAGTAGATGACTATGTGAGCACCCTGGGGCAGACCATTAAGGGTTTGGTGATGGGCATACCATCAAACCACTTCTTTGATCGCCTGGACCCTGAAATCGCGGAGGCAGTCTCGAAGGCTATCACTGTACTGGAAGAGCTAGGGGCTGAGTCACGACAAGTGGAGATAAAGTATATCGACCAGATGTTCAAGGTAGGCGGGGTGTTACTGGCGGCCTACTCAGTTCCATACGAGCAGATTGTACGAGAGAACCGGAACAACATGAGCCCACCGGAGCGGTATTGGGCGTTGAGCGGTCAGTTTGTACTGGCCAGTGACCTCGTTAGAGCGCAGCAGATGCGAAGACTCTTCCAACAGGAATGGGCTGCGGTAATGCAGCAGGTAGACTTCATAGTGACGCCTACCACTGTTGCGTTGCCCTGGAAATTTGGAGATAAGACCGTCGCCGTAGGCGATACAGAGGAAGACGTCAGCAGCTTACCTCATGCGGCTAACGGATGGGTCATGGGGCATAATACCATCCCGGCTAACTACACGGGCGTACCCACGATTACCGTTCCCTGTGGGTTCTCGAAAGGCGGATTGCCCATCGGACTCCAGATCATGGGACGGCCGTGGGAGGAGACCCTAGTGCTGAGGGTAGCCCACCATTATGAGCATACCGAGCCCCAGTCAAAGACGGTGCCGCCAGCCGTGCACGATGCATTAGCCCGAAGCTAACCCTTCGGCCCACTTTGTAGACCCGCCAGATACAAACCGCATACCGGGAGGATCATATGCCTGTGGACAAAGAGACCCTGCGACAAATGATTGAGGACTTCGATCTTACTCCAATGTCCGATGAGGAGCTGGAGATCGTCCTTCCCACGATACAGACCATGGTGGATGGCATGAGGCAGGTTTCTCGAGAAGTAGATCTTTCGACAACTAGGACATCCCACGTCTTTCGAGCCGATACCGGCCGGCGGACTTAACGTCGCTAGGTGAAGACCTGCCACCATACCCCCACGCCTGCTTGCACCAGCGCGGGGGTATGGCGGTTGGAGTCCCTTTCATGGTTCGCCAGCTACCAACACACCTCACCAATATTAAGATGGAACCGAGTCCAACCCTTGGCTGGCTATCCGGCAGGGGTTTTCGGTCATCATGGAGGTACGAGTCCCAAAATTCTCAAAGCCTCTCCAGGTTTCCAACCGATCTCTCTGATGGCCGCCGCAATATTGGCGTTGCCTATGCGCCGCAATAACCCCAAGACAATGTTGCGCAATACAGCCATGAACTAAGCTCGACTTTGTATGTCAAGCAGCATAGCGTAAAGTGTCTATGAGGCGGTCGACGAGAGAGCTTGGGATTTTTTGAACTTCGGGTTCAGCAGGTGACATGCAAAAAGTGACTGAAGCGGGCTATAAGGCTCTTCTGACTGAGACGATAGCATCGGAGACCAACAGAGAAGAAGCCGGGCTTGTGGTAACCAGGGACATCGTGGAAGCTATCGAGGAATGCTACCATATGGGCTGGACCGATGGCCTGCCCGTGGTGCCAACTGTGGAGTACAAGGTTAGGCAGATGCTGGACTACGTGGACGTGAAAGGCGATGAAGGGATACTGGAGCTTTATATGCGCCGCCGCTTTGTAACCGCAGAGAAGGTGACTGCCTGCGCCGTAATGTCTGTCTGCCTCAATACTTTCCAGTCCTCATCTCAGCCCTCAGTGTACTAAATGAGGAAACCAACATCGTCCACTCCATATCAGCCTCCATTAGCTCTCCTGTGCCAGTGCTGGTAGTCAACGGTCCCATCCGCCAGCAGATATGGTGCAACTCTCAGAGTATCTGAGCCAACAAGAGGTTAGGTTGTGTTGACATTTCATCTGAGCCATATGAGAGCACCGACGAAGTTCAAGAATCCCAGGAAACGCGATGACAGCTTGTCAAAGCGAGAGAAGATATGCCGGTAGTGCTTGATCTTGTTGATGAAACACTCCACAAGGTGGCGCTCTCGGTAAAGGTACTCATCATACTCTCGTGGCGTCTTTCGATTTGACCGAGGTGGAATCACAGGTAACGCGCCCCTGCCCAGGATGCATTGGAGAAAATCCATCGAATCGTATCCCTTATCAGCAATCACATGCTCGGTTTCGAAATCAGCAATCAATGCCTGTGCCTGGGTGATGTCGTGACGTTGACCTGCTGTGAGCTCAAAGCGCAACGGGTTGCCCAATCCATCCACGCTCACGTGGATCTTGGTACTGAACCCGCCTCGGCTCCGGCCAAGAGCTTGGGCCGATTGGCCACCGTTTTTTTGGAGGCTCCAGCAGCACAGGGATGAGCGCGAACCACAGTGCTATCACAGTGCTATCACAGTGCTATCACAGTGCTATCAATGATGACATGCTCCATATCGGGGTCTTGCACAAAATGCTGATGCATTCGTTCCCATACACCCTTTTCACACCAGCGTGCGAAGCGCTTATATACGCTGTTCCAGTGACCGTAGTGCTCAGGCAGCAGTCTCCAAGGAGCACCACTTCGTGCCATCCACAGGATGGCCTCGACGTAGCGCCTGCAATCGTCCTCCTCTCCAACGTAGAGGTCTGGGCATGAGCGCAGAAATTCAAGGATTTTCGACCATTGTTCATTGCGTAATTCAGTCGTTGACATGTATCCATTATGCACCAAATGTCAACACAACCTAGTGTTTTAAGCGAATCACCAGCCCAACGCTCAGGAGCCAGAGGCATGGCGACTTCCATATACATCAAGGACTGGGATGGCAACACCATCGAACTGAGGCATTACTAGGTGGGGACAATCTGATCCCGCAGCACAAGCTCTGCCCAGGCAATACTCCGCTGAGTTTCGGGTGGAGCGAGGCCACCACACAGGCTTGCATGGGAATACCGAGCCGTGGAAAGACTAGATGTGGTCCCCGACATACGGGATATTGTTTTGACATCTATCACCTGGAAACTCAGCCTGTGGAATGAGTATAGCGAGCATTCACCTATGCTAGCGTTTCCAGTGTTGGCTAGTCTACCCTGCTGGTACTGCACGATATGCTGCGCGGATGCACAGCACTTCCCCCAGGCGGCTCTAGTGGGCTGTGGTATGACAACAGGCGTAAGGGCTGCCATCAACATAGCGTGAGTCCAACCGGGGACCACCGTCGCCGTCTTCGGCTGTAAGGGCGTAGGGCTAAACTGTATCCAGGGGTCTGCTATCTCTGGGGCGACCACCATCATCGATGTAGATCTGTTGGACAACAAGCTCGAACTAGGCCAGGAGTTCGCTGCTATTCACACTGTTAATGCTCGCGGGAGGAATTGGCCGGATAGTACTCGGTGTATTTGTCGCAGCAATCGGAATGTTAGTGTTATTGAACTGACCTAACGGCGTGCCAATTGACTGTACTTTGTGAAGGGTCGATCTGAAAGGGCCATTTTTCCACATACCTGACCAGCAATTAAGAGTGGTTGAGGGCCTTCGGATGGTGGAGGCGCAGCCCTATTCCTCAGTCCAACAAATGGCATTGTCATCAAGACCGTGTTATATTTTGCGTCGTCGGGGAAGCTCCAGGAAGCTTCTTGGGGCGTATCGCAGTGCCTGTGGGAGGTGTAGCAAATGTACGACCTAATACTAAAGGGCGGAATAATAGTTGACCCGTCTCTGGGCCTCAATGGCGTGCATGATGTAGCTGTGGATAAGGGTACCATCGCTGCCATTGCACCCAACATCACTGAGGAAGCTAGGCAGTTGGTCAACATTCATGGCAATACCGTGACCCCTGGCCTCATCGATACCCACACCCACGTGTACCGCGGTGGTACACCACCTACCTTGGGCCTGGATGCCGATCTAATAGGCGTGCGTGCCGGAGTAACTACGGTAGTGGATGCGGGAAGTGCAGGGTGCAACAACTTTGAAGGCATTCCATTGTACGTCATTCCCAATGCGCGTACTGAGATCATACCCTTCCTGCACATTGGCCGTACTGGGCAGGCGCAGTTCCCGGATATCCTAGGTGAACAAAGTCTAGATTTGGACGCAACAATGCGCACAATTGAGGCCAACGCGGATGTCATAAAGGGGATCAAGATACGGATGACAGGTCTGACCCTGGAATTGATAGGCGTTGAGCTGGCCCGGCGGGCCAAACAGGTCGCCAAAGAGAGTGCCATACCGCTCATGATGCATATCGGTATCGCAGGTGACGTGACGGCCCGGTTCGAGCCAGACGCCATTCGCAAGCTGCTCCCCGTCCTGGAAAAGGGGGACATCGTCACCCACTGTTGTACTCATGCCGTGGGTGGGATTCTGGATGAAAAGGGTACTGCCGTGCCTGAGGCGAAGGAGGCTCTGGACAGAGGTGTGTGGTTTGATATGGGTATTGGAGGGGGCAACAGCATCGATGTAACCCAACGAATGCTGGACCAGGGACTGGTACCCCACTGCCTGGGCACTGACCTGACCGCTAACAGCCGGAGGGAAACCGTTCATAGCTTCGTAGAGGTGATGACACGGTTCCTGGCCCTGGGTTTTTCTCTGGAGCAGGTGGTCACCATGGCAACCACAAATCCGGCCAAAGCCATTGGGAGGGAGGACCGTTTGGGGAGCCTGGCTGTCGGTCGGTCTGCGGACCTCTCTGTGCTGGAAATTAGAAATGGTGATTGGGTGATCTACGACAATGACACCCGCAGCGGCCAGAGGGCAAGCCTTCGTGCAGATAAGGCAATAGTCCCCGTGCTCACGGTGAAGAGAGGGGACATCTTCACTCCAGAGTGGGCCCCGCGGCCCTGGGGCTGGGAGCCAGACCCTTTCGTGGGTTCCTGATAGGATTCTCAGTATTAAATTAGCGTACTGGCTAGTCAATCGGCGGTCTGGCGCTATGCCAGTCTGTTAGCTGTTCATAAGTATGACCAATTCTGCAAAGCAGCGGCTCCTGAAGATGCTTCCCAACGAACTGCAAGCTCAGCGGAAGTCCTTCGTTGTTCAAGCCACACGGCAGAGAAATCGTCGGCGCGCCGTTGAAATCAAACGGGGCAGAGAACTTCAGCAACGACATATCCAGGCCCTCATCTCCCATAGGCCCGTACAGCCAACTAGGGTCCATCGGGAACGGTGGTCCGGGCATCGAAGGACACGCCAACACGTCGATACGCTCAAATATGTGCCGAAGTTGGCCGTTCGAGGCGGCGCGCAGGTTGTTTGCTTTGGCATACGCCGCGCCGGTAACACTCGCGCCTAGGTCCAGCCAATCGCGGAACCAGGGCCCATAGTCATCACGTCGAGAGGGATAAGTCGCTTCATGTGCGGCGAGGGCTTCCGCTGAGCAAAGTGTAGGCCATCCCGAAAGGTACTCCTCCATATCCGGCAAGTTCACGTCAACGATTTCAGCGCCCTGCGCTTCGAGAATTCGCACCCCTGCGAGCACCGCTTCGGTAAGCTCTGGGTCAACTCCCTTACTGACGTAATTCTCATCGAGTCCTATTCGAACTCCCTTAACACCCTGCTCAATGCTATTGAGCATATCAGGTACGGCATCGGGCAGTGACGTTGGGTCGTTCGGATCGCGGCCTGAAATTGCTTGCAGAACGATTCCCGCGTCGGCAGCGCTTCGAGTGAGCGGGCCTACGTGGTCTAGCGATTCGGCTAGAGCCAGAACTCCGTATCGACTCACCCGGCCCCACGTAGGCTTGAGGCCGACGACTCCACAGGCAGCAGCGGGAAATCTGATCGAGCCGCCTGTGTCGCTGCCGAGCGAGCCGAAGCACATTCCGACAGCAGTTGCGACGCCCGAACCGCTCGACGATGCGCCCGCCCACCGTTCGGCGTTCCAGGGGTTGACTGGAATATCGAAGTCGGGATTATAGCCGGCCATAGCGCCCTCAGTGAGGTTGAGCTTACCAAGCAGTACTGCGCCTGCGGCATGAAATTTCGTCACGACGGTAGCGTCGAAGTCGGGAATGTTATCGGCGAGCGATTTTGTTCCACCCATGGTTCGTACACCCTTGGTGAAGCACAAGTCCTTGACCGCAATCGGAACGCCGTGCAATGGGCCGCGATACGTGCCCGACTGAATCTCTTGTTCTGCCGACCTGGCTGCGGCCAGCGCGTGGTCCACCATAACGGTCGCGTAGCTCTTGAATCTAGGGTCGAGGCTCTCGATTCGACTGAGCAAATGCGAGGTAAGTTTAACTGGCGAAACCTGTTTCGATTCGATCAGTTTGGCGACTTCAGTTATCGCTCTGTAATGCAGAGAATTATCATCAGCCATTTTCCGATTTCTCCTATGCGTTAGCCGCAAGCTCAGTTCGAATTCTGTCATCCCCCGGAGAGCGAGGTTAACTGATATTCCCAGATGGAACCCAGTGCCACCATCTTGAAATAGCACGGACTATATGACTGCCTGCTGATAGCTCAAGACAGCAACCTTCGATAGGGATCAGTCCCATTCAAGGCTTCGTTGTAGGCAAGCGCGTGAGCAACATTCCCAGCAAGACAAGCCTTGACAAATCGCACTGAGGCTGCGTAACGCCAGCAGCCATGGATTGGTATAGCTATTGCGCCTTACCCTCTGAATCCTGAATCAATCGACGACGGGCTACCACCGGCTGAGGCGGCGTTGATAGTCGCTGGTATCTCGCATACCAGCGACCACTTGCCATCCCTCAGAGGTAATTCAGCCTTAAATACCTGCCCCTTGTCAGTTGCCAGCCACGCAGTATCCTCGGTGAACAGCATAACGGGAACTCTGTGATATCCCGAAGGGAGAGTGTCACTCGATAACCGGTGCCAACTGCGCCCTGCATCCAGGGAGTGATATACCTGCGCATTCAATCCAGGGGGGCGCTGGCCTGTGGCGACCAGAACCTCACCAGAACGGTGGGGGTTAAAGTGCAGCCCCACAGCATAGCCCTGACCGATGCCCGTCTCACGTTTCTCCCACGATTCGCCGCCGTCCTCGCTGGCATATATACCTCCACCTGTAACGGCCATCAGCCTCCCCGGTTGGGAAGGATCAGGACGTACGGTGTGAACGTCCACATTGACACCGTTGTTCATCTCCCTCCAGGTATTGCCGAAATCCAGGGAAAGAAGCACGCCACCTACCTCTACGCCAGCCAGCACGCTGGTCGGCTCGCCGGGCAGGAAGTCTATGGAACGGACGTGAGGCTCATGTGGCGGGGGAGGGAAGTACCACTTATCCCGCGTGGGCATCTCGTCAATCTTGTCCAGCCGCTGCCAGGTTTTGCCACTGTCCTCGCTGCGAAATATCATGGCAGGCTCAATGCCCAGGTAGAGCTTGCCGTCAGGCCCGATGGCGCAGGAGCGGGCGTCGCCCTCCCAAATGCGGTGCTCTCCAACCTCGGAGAGCGCGTAAAGGCCATCGTTGGGCGCTGCCGCAAGAGTATAATCGTTGCTATTCACCACATGGCTAACGTATCTACCCGGAAGCCCTATGCGTTCCGGCTTATCGCTATCAACCTTCCAGATGCCATTAGCGGTTCCGAATACGATGCTCACAGCATCCTCCTTTCGGTTTGCTACTACTGACCTATTGCAAGAAAGACGCAATAACCTGAGTCACCGCCGACTATAAGATCAAACATTGAAGTTGTCAATTCGCTGACCCTCTAAGCTTTCAGCGCCCCGAAAGGCCGAGTTCCCAAACTCGGCGCAAGCGAGGAGCATAGCCGGGGCATCTGGGCCACCATCGTGGTCAATACTCTGAGGCAGATCTTGAAAGAAGTGATGCTCCTATAAACGCCTATTCCTCGCCTCTCGACGTTGTCATCAGGTTATTGCAGACGCCGCCAACTCGCTCTCAAGCTCGCCGGTCGCCCGGTCAATACCTATCACGATTTCGTCTGCGTCAGAGGGAGTCAGGCATAGTGGCGGCCCAAAGCTAATTGTCTGCCCTCCACTGCGCAGGAGCAGACCTTGCTCACGGAATTTTTCGTTAAGTCGATCCCCCAATTTGAGGCTGGAGGGGAAGTACGTTTTCTTGTCACGATCGCTCACCAACTCGATGCCGAGCAGCAGTCCGATGCCTCGGACATCGCCGATTATCGGGTGGTCCTGTTTGAGGTCCTGAAGCTGTTCGAGGAAGTATGCTCCGACATCGGCAGAGTTCTGCACCAGTTCTTCTTTCTCTATAAATTCGATGTTTTTGAGCGCCGCCGCCGCTGAGACAGGATGCCCTCCAAAGGTCAATGCCTGACGAAAGACGTTCTCCTCCCCAGCGAAGACATCGGCGACTTCGGCGGTAACGATTGTTGAGGCCAGTGGCAGGTAGCTGCTTACAATGCCTTTGGCTACGGTCATTATGTCGGGCACAACCTCCCAATGCTCCACAGCGAACATCTTACCCGTGCGACCGAAACCGCATATAACCTCATCCGCTATCAGCAGCACCCCGTATTCGTCGCATATCTCTCTGAGCATCGGCCAGTATTCATCTCCTGGGACGGCGGCGGCGGATGCGGCAGACACCGGCTCGGCTATGACAGCGGCCACAGTGTTGGGGCCGTGGAACAGGATCAACTCTTCGATGGCCTGAGCACATCGCACCGCGCATTCGGAAGCTGTCTCTCCCCCTAGCTCGCAACGGTACGGATTCGGCTGAGGCGCATGAACCATGCCGGGGTATGCCGGTTCAAAGTCGTCGCGTGGCGTCGCCGCGCTGCCACCCAGCCACAGAACGCCTCCAGTCGTGCCATGATAGGAACCCCTTCTGCTGATTATCTTGTAGCGACCGTAATCGCCCCTTCTTTTGTGATAGCTTCGCGCAATCTTTAACGCGGTCTCATTTGCCTCCGAACCGCCGCTTACAGGCCAGGCGCGCTCCAGACTGCCCGGTGTAATCTGCGCCAACTTTTCGGCTAGCTTGATGGTCGGGATCGTAGTCGTGCTATTGGGGAAGTAAGGAATCTTGACCATCTGCTCATAGGCGGCATCGGCAATCTCCGTGCGGCCATATCCCACGTTTACGGAAGTATAGCCCCCATTGACGTCTATCCAGGTCTGTCCTTCTGAATCTGTGACTCTTACTCCGCGGCCCTCGACCATTATCAGCGGGTCGCCCTCCTCAGCCATGTGCGTCCAATCTCGATTGTGCATCCAGAGGTATTTCAGGGAAGTTCTTCGCAGGGCTTCGCTGTCAGACAAAACGGTCATCTTCTCTCTCCTCGCTCCAGGTATTCAAATAGCATGTTTGGGTAAACGGACGCCTACAACCTCTCCAGATACTGCTGTACAAAGTCCATGCCGACCAGTCCACTATAGGCGTTCATGAGACGATTAGTCACAGGGCCAGGCACGGCTCCACCAGCAATGTCATTGCCGTTGACCGACGACACGGGGCATATGCAGAAGCTTGTCGATGTTACGAACGCCTCGTCTGCGGTATAGGCGTCAAAGAGGTCAATGTCCGCTTCATGAACTTCTACACCGAGTTCCTGTGCAAGCTCTATCGCAGTCTTACGGCTTATACCGGAAAGGATGTACTGCTCCTTGGGCGTGATTACCGCGCCGTCTTTAACTATGAAGAAGTTGGAACCGGGGCCTTCCGCGAGGTTCCCGTTCATGTCGAGCAAAATGGGCCACCCGTTCGGGTTCTGCGACTTGACTTCCATTTCAGCGAGCTGAAGATTGACGTAGTTGTGTACCTTGGCGCGTGGACTCATCGCCTCAGGCGGAGTGCGTCGTACCGATGGAACGATCACGGGCATACCGTCGCGGTAGTAGTTGGCTCGCGACTCGAAAGGCAGCGGCGCGCACTCGATGAGCACCGTTGGTTTCAAGCCCTCGTTCGTGGGCACGCCTCTTGTGATGCGTTGCGATATCCAATAATCGTCCGTCTCGCCGAGCAACGAAAGGTTGGCCTCCAGCACCTGCATAGTCAGGCCGTGCATCTGTTCCTTGCTCAGGCCGGGGTCTATTCGCATGTATTTCAGCGAGTTGTATAATCTGTCGAGGTGTTCTTGCAGCTTGAAAATCTTCTTATCAAAAGTGCGCGTGGTGTCGAAGACGGTGTCGCCCGCCATGAAACCCCTATCGCGGAAAGGAATTTTCACCTCGCTCTCAGGTAGGATTTCCCCGTTAATATATGCAACTCGCTCCTGCGCCATCAGGTTGACCTCCTTAGTAAGTAGCTGCTTTGTACGATGATGAATGCCTCGCATCATCTGTTCATCCGAATTCAGGGCGCTTAGTTCACTTTCTAGACTCTGATGCCAAACATGGGAGCTTTTTCATCCCAGACGCATAAGTCTAACTTATGCAGAGTCCCCTAGCCAACCCACTTGAGGTAAGGGTCTGCTTATTCGAAGGCGAGCGTTAGATGAACTTGGCACACTCGTCTATTATGGGTAGTACCGTATCCCGTTCTTCCGAAGGTAACGAAAATATCACACGGTTCACGCCAGCCGATTTCAAATGGTCTAACTCGTCCCGGTCGGGTCGGGCACCGAACATGGTAATGGAGATCGACGACGGGTCTCTTCCTGCGTCTTCGGCCTGCCGCTTTAGCAATGAGATTTTATCGGGCAGATCGAGTCCTTGCGATCCTCTTCCTCCTATAGGCATCCAGCCGTCACAGAATTCAATGACCCGGTCAAAAGTTGTTGCACCATCCCCGCCCATAATTATAGGCGGATGGGGTTTTTGCATCGGCTTGGGGTAGCTCCAAATCTTGTCGAAGTTAACGAACTCCCCATGGAATTCGGCCTCGTCCTTGGTCCATATCTCCTTCATGGCCAATATCTGCTCCCGAAGAAGTCGCCATCGGCTCCGATACGTAGTGCCATGATTGCCCATCTCCTCAGCGTTCCAGCCACCACCAATGCCGAAGATGAACCGCCCATTTGAAAGCAGGTCAAGACTGGCAACTTCCTTTGCCATGATAATGGGGTCACGCTCTATCACCAGACAGATGCCCGTTCCTAGCAATAACCGGGTGGTGGCTGCTGCTGCTGCGGTCAGTGCAACGAATGGATCATAGGTGTGCGAATACATTTTGGGAAGTTCGCCACCTCCAGGCCACGGAGATTGCCTGCTAGTGGGGATATGGGTGTGCTCTGGCACCCACATGGATTCAAATCCACGGTCTTCTAGAAGCCTGGCCAGCTCGTCAGGCCTGATTGAATAGTCGGTGGAGAACATGTATGCGCCAAACTCCATTGTTCCCTCCTGAATTGATTTCAGCCTAAAAAGATTCATCATTGCTGACATTCAGCGTAGAGGATATACACTAAAAGTCAGGTCAAATCGTACGAAGTGTAACAGATTGACAATTATTGCCGCCACAAGGTATGTGCAAAGAGAGGAGGGTCGAATTCCTCCGTCTTACTTCTTAATTTGTCGAAAGGCCAGAAAGGGCAATTAACAGATGATGTTGGCCGTCTGTCCCTTCACAGCCTCATCTCACAGATGGATAAGTGTGTTCCATAATTGGCGTTAGGCCCAGTACATGCAGGTAAGCTAGTGGTTCAACGTTTTTGTATTGATGGGTAGAGTGACTTTAGCTTGATGCGCGCATCCTCGGTAGTGAAGCGCCAATCCACTCGTATCACATCCCGGTTGCGTTGATTCTGCCAAGCATTGACCTCGCCGCGCAGGATGTCTTGATTGGCAATCCGTCGGTCCAGGCACTGTCGAGCCAGCACACCGATCTCTATCTCCGCCATATTCAACCAACTCCCGTGTTTGGGAGTGTAGTGTATCTCCAGTCGCTCAGCTATACGCCTCGCCTCAGCAGGCTCGAATGCCTCGTATAGCGAGGACAGCTTGTGAGTGTTGAGATTGTCCATTACCAGCACGATCCGGTCTCTGTCAGGGTAGTCCTCGTCGACCAGTTTCTTTATCACATGCGCCCAGTCCACCTTCGTGCGACGCTCTCTGACCTCGACTCGGCGCCATCCGTCCAACGGTGCAAACAGCATGAACAGGCTGCTCACTCCATTGCGCTCGTATTCGTAGTCGTATGCCGCCGATAAGCCGGGCGCTGCGGGACGCGGCACTCGCGTCTCCTTGACTTGCTGTTTGCTCGTCTCATCCATGCACACCAGAACCTCATTCCCATCGTACGGCCGTTGGTAGACCTCCAGTACGTCTTCCATCACGTCTTCCATCGCGCACACAAACTCCGCGCTCTGACCGGGCGGGATGCACCAACTCTGCTTCAGCCACGGCTTCAGTTCGTTTTTTTTTAAGCGCCTGGCGAACCGTCTCGGTGCTAATGGTCCCGACTATCTCACACTCGACCAACTGGTCAGCCAACAGCTTCAGGGTCCAACTGGCACGCCCCTCCGGCGGTTCCCCGCAGGCCATCGCTATCAACCGTGCTTCACCTTCGCCGTCCAGTCTCTTTTGACGCCGACGCAGTTGCTTTTTGCGATTCAGCGCAGACTCGACCCCCTCCTCCACACAGCGCTTGCGTATTCGCTCGACCGTTGACTGTCCCACACCGAGCGCGCTGGTGATGTCCGCGTCCTTCATTCCCCCGTCCGAGCGTGACTCATCGCTCATCAGCAGAATGCGCGCATGGGTCTGTTTGTACGCCGCAGCCCGACCGCGTGAGACCAAGGCGTTGAGTTCCTGTTGTTCGTCGGTAGTCAGTCTGATACGGTACTTCTTGGTAGACATCATGGTTCCTCCTCGGTTCAACGTTACGATTGAACCCCCAAGAGGAACAATGACTATCATGGTATTCATTTCAATGATGTTGGACCACTAGCTGTCTCTATCGGACTTGTCGGCTCTATCTCAGACAAGAGTTATGGCTCCAGCCATTCTGTTGCATGTACTCAGCAGCTGCCCGTTTAGAAGTGTCATCATCGATGAAGAGCCTTCCGTTGCACACACTACAGCGGAAGTTGACGCGGTAGAGCTTCTTAGCGTCGGCATAACCACCCTTTCTGTACCCACGGCTGCGGGCTGCCCTTGTAGCAGGCTCCTGGACACCCAACGCCTCTCGCAGAATGTCACCCAAGCTCTTATCACCTTGCTCCTTCAGAGCCTTGAGACGATCGTACATCTCCTTGGACACTCTGATACTGACGGTGTGGTTTTGTTGCTCGTAGCGTGTTCGTGATGGTGGCACGCGCCTTTTAGGAGCCATGTGGATCCTCCTTTGCTAGTAGTTTCTCCTATCTATGGCAGGGCTGTTACATAGCTTCCTATCAACTCGGACTGCACCCTATGGTGTTCTGCAGTGGCAATCCTTGTGGTAATCCCTACGGTGTACAACAGGGTGTACCATAGGGTATGGAATGATCACTAGAGTGTTGGACTCTGAGGAAGGAGTCGTTCAGAATTGAATCTTGGCGAGCTCTCTGCGAATATCCTCATCTGAGAGGCGAAGGTAGATGCGGGTAGTGTTGATGTCTCGATGTCCAAGCTGCCCCTGGAGAGCATCTAGACGGTCCCCACAGTTGAGAAAGTTGATCGCATATCCGTGGCGGAACAGGTGCACATGCACGTTTCGCTGAAGCCCGGCCCGATTGGCCAGCTTCTTGATTATCTGATCAACCCTCTACCCCGACAAGTACGGGATCTTCGACTTGGTGAAGTGGCCTCCTTTGCGATAAGGAAACAGGTAGCCATTCCGTTGCATATCCCTGTCCTGTCCATAGAACAGGATAGCTGTCACCAACCCCTCTTGGACGAATATCACCCGTTCTACATCACCTTAGCCAAGGACTCGTATGCCATCTCTACTCACATCTGCGAACCTTACCTGATAGCCTCACTGACACTTGCGCCGGTCTCCCATAACAGTCTAAGGTATAGTCGGTCACGCTCATTGTCTGCAGTATCGATGAACTGGTGGGCTTCATCTGAAGTAAGATAGTAAGAAGGCGACGGCTGAGGTGTCGGGATACCTGAGCCCTTGCCACAGCGATTTGGGAGTCATGGATTGACCTATTCCTGCTCCATGGGCCCCTTTTTCGTTCTAAACTCCTCACACGACTTCTCCACATTAGAGCTTTGGTCCCTGGCTCGAACAGCCGCCCTCAAGATGAGCTGGTATGCCTTGGTCAGACGTCCCTGTCCGTCTGCGTCAGGTACATGTTCAACCCTCACTTTGAGGTCTTCACGTCTCTGCTCGCTCCTGCCGCTCATACCCTTAGCCAACCATATCGGCGGTTATGCCGTCGATATGCCAGTAGGCATCTTGAGAATTGAAGCAGTAAAATATCAGAAAGGTGCCTGTCTGGCACGACAAGGTGAGTTCACAGAGAAGGAGTCAGATGGTGAAGCAGGGCGAGCGTCCCCCGGATGGTGTCAAGGCGTTGGTCGTCAAGCTGGCAGGGAGGAATCTGAGACCACCCAATCCTGTCATTCAGGCAGTTGTCAAAGAAAGCTTTGGAATAAAGGTGAGCATACGCACCATCGGTCGGTACTGTCAAAAGGCGGGGTTGCCTACCAGTGGTCACAGCACCGAGGAGCGAGGACAGAGTCGTGGGTATTAACCTATAGTGCCGGATCCGCTACTCGTTTCACGGCGTCAACAGCACCAAGATGACCTCTGCGCACTGGCGACAGAGCTATGCGAAGAGATTTCTGTCCCGAAACCCCGTGAGCTGATGGGAGATACCGTGGAACGTTTGCTCAAGCCTATCTGGATCATGGACTGCCAGGGGCGATGGGTGCTTCCAGCGGAGCAACATGAGCTTTATCCGTTCCTGGAGGGTCATCTCAAAGGGGATGAGCTGTGGAAAGGAATGGATTATCTCAGAGGGAAGTCAGCCGAGTACCGCCAGCAAGCTGTAGACTTCCTGGCCGAAATCGGTAAGCTGGCTACCGGTAGGAGATATGCTGGCTGCCCAATCGCATCGTCTTCAAAGAGGGTGCTTCCCTGTATTACGCCGTGGTTTGCCGATTTGGTCTATTATGATGCGGTGTTGACGGCTATTGACACCAGAGAGCCTATTCAAGAGCCTTACCAACTGCAACCCCAAGGTGAGGGTGTGGTGGGACTGATGATTAATGCCGCATACATAGCCTATGCCCGAGATAATGAAGACCTGGAGCGACTCGAGAACGCGCACCGAAGACTACGAAAGAAGTGGAGGGACCACCCGCATCCGCGCCAGTTGGTTGAACGGTACCGAGAACTTATGGAAGTTGTGAAGGTTGCCAAATTCAGGTTGGAACCCAACCTGGTGCGTCAGTTGGTCTATCGTGGCAACTGTGAACGTTGCCCATAGGCGCTGTCATTGCACCAGCTCTAGCATGAGGCAGACCAGCAAGAATTAGGCTATTAACAGGGGTAGCCCTGGCCTGCTACTTCCGTCTCCGCGGCACCTGGGCATGGAGTACTATCGTCAGGGAGAAGGGTGGCTCATTAGTATCGATTGCATCCCATACCCCTCCGGCTTGGCAAAGGCGGCATCTGCACGAAACAGGAGCCTCACCGCCATCTTCAGGTAACGCTCCACAATAGGCTCGATGAACTCCTGCCACCCATCGGCGCTGTGGACGTTGCCTGGTCTGAGCACCGCCCCTTCACAGTCTCCGAATTGATTGAAGCAGAACAGAGGGTGATAGCAGACGCATTCGAAGTGGCCGTTGTAGGCTGCTTCTTCCTGGTTGCCGTGCACCGGACTCTCTGAGCTATCGATGTCCAAGATAATACGCCGGTGGACTGTCTTGGCTACGCCACGTTTTACCCATTCGATATTCAACCGTTCGAGGCCCTTACGGTTTTCCTTGTGAGTAAGCAGTTCGGTCTCGAACCTGCTCATCTCGCTCGTGCTGGCCGCGTTCCTGTCAGGGCCTTTCCAGCCCACGACAGCTCTCATGGCCGGGTCCTGGGAGAGGCGATCGGCATCGTTAGTATCGTCGTATCCTGCGAGGCGGCTGTAGATGGATTGTCGAAGCAGTGGGGTTAACTTATGGAGAATGTTTTGGCGGTTCGACTCTCTTTGAGGTATTCTTCAGCGGTGTCGGTCAGGCTTAGGGCGTCATCAAGCTCTCTGCATGCGAGAAGCCCTGCGTTCGAGGTGATGGTAGCACCACGAAATTCCAGGCGTACTTTAGGGTCGAAGTTGAGCTTGAGAGGAGTCTTTTCGCCGTCACCCATTCGGTGCCTCCAATATGATTACGTAATCATATGCTAAAGTTAAAATATATGTTGTATTATAATGCATTATGATGAACAATTCCCTGAGCATGGACATCAAATTGACGACTGGTATAGGAACGCCAATCACCACATTAGCCTATCTGGGAAATCCAGGTTGATACTGGAGCGCCCTTACGTTCATTCCTATACACATGCCTATACAGCCAGCCTGCTTCGCCGTTCAATCGCTATTCAATTGGCGATTATCTACTTGACACAAGGTTAGCTTTGTGTTAGTCTTTAGGCATGGACTTCTTTGGAACATCAATTAGCCGGTCGAGTTCCTCTTTGGCGGCCTTGCCAAACAGCTTCTCGGCAATTTCGGCGTCAGACTTTTCCTCGATGTTCTCGGGAAGCAATTTCTTCTTTGGAGACTGAGCCATGACTGACCTCCTAACCCTCGTGGACGACTTTAACACAGACGCCAAATGTCGGGAACTCCTGGAGAGGCTGCGTTGGCCCAATGGCGTAGCCTGCATCCGGTGCGGGTCCCTGAGCGTATCCGAGATTGAAGCTCGTGCACAATTCGACTGCACCGCTTGCCGCTATCAGTTCTCCGTCACCGCCGGAACCATCATGCACGATTCCCACCTGCCCCTCCGCAAGTGGTTTATCGCCATTTACCTGATGTGCGAATCCAAGAAGGGCATATCCGCCCTCCAACTCAAGCGGACCATCAAAGTGGCCTACAAGACCGCTTGGTATCTCTGCCACCGCATCCGTGAAGCAATGGGCAACGATCCCTTCGACGGCCCTACTCTCCTGGGCATTGTCGAAGTGGACGAAACCCTTGTTGGCGGCAAGACCCGAGGAAAGGGGCGGGCCTACAAGGGTAACAAGACCTGGGTCGCCGGAGCCATCCAGCGGGACGGCAACGTTCGCTTGGAGCGCATCCCCAACGTGCGGCGCCATACCCTTCACGACTTTATCAATCGGACGGTCCACGACAAGGCGGAGGCTATCTACACTGACGAACTGGCGTCCTACCTGGGCATTGCTGACGACAACACCCGCCATGAGACCGTCAACCACTCCATCGAGCAATGGGTCTTGGGCGACGTTCATACCAACAGCATCGAAGGCGTCTGGTCGCTGTTCAAGCGGAGCATCGTCGGAGCATTCCACAAGGTGAGCGTGAAGCATCTGGACCGCTACCTTGAAGAACTGGAATGGCGGTACAACAATCGGGACAACACCCATATTTTCACTGACACCCTCCGTCGTATTGTTAACACAGAGCATCTGACTTACCAGAAGTTGGTGGCTTAGTTGGATTAAGCGGCTCAAGCTGTCTAGCCCGCACAAGGTCATCGTGTGTAATCATCACTACTAACTCCGCTAGGTGCATATTCCATATTCGCAATCTGACGCGAAAGTCACTATGCGACTCATCGTTGCCTCCGTAGACGCTAGGGCACCGTATTCCCAGTGCATTTAGACTCCGAGTCAAATAGTCAAGCTCTCTAATCAACTTGATCATTGTGATGTCCCTTGTAAGCAACTCCATGATCCCCATGTTTAGTGGACTGGCATATTGACCAACTAGTTTTTGACATAGCTCAACCTGTGGCAGGCACTCCCTAAAGCCCACCAAGTCCTCGGCGGGTGACGCTAACGCAGTGGAGGTATTTTGAGCACGGTTCCACCCCTGCCGCAACCGTGGGTACCACCATTCGGATGTCCCCAAGCAAATACCGAATGCCAATCCGGCAGGATAGATGATGTCGAACGGATTCATGCCGTCCAGCCATATTCGCCACATGGCCGAATCATCAATTCGCCCCGGTACGCCCCACGCCAAGTCAACCACTCTCCATAACGAAAGAATGAAGATGGCACCGCCGCCCATGCGCTTTGTCCATCTGCGTAGCTGCATGGCGACATACTACACATCCCCATTGGTTGTGTCAAGTGTATAATCACCAAATTAATCGAATTGATTTTGAGCAGGTTCCTGCGTTTCGCCTGACCAAGGAGGGGTACTCATGAGAAAGGTATTTATCTTATCAATACTGGCAATGTTGATACTGGTTCCTAGTGGTTCAACGTTTTTGTATTGATGGGTAGAGTGACTTTAGCTTGATGCGCGCATCCTCGGTAGTGAAGCGCCAATCCACTCGTATCACATCCCGGTTGCGTTGATTCTGCCAAGCATTGACCTCGCCGCGCAGGATGTCTTGATTGGCAATCCGTCGGTCCAGGCACTGTCGAGCCAGCACACCGATCTCTATCTCCGCCATATTCAACCAACTCCCGTGTTTGGGAGTGTAGTGTATCTCCAGTCGCTCAGCTATACGCCTCGCCTCAGCAGGCTCGAATGCCTCGTATAGCGAGGACAGCTTGTGAGTGTTGAGATTGTCCATTACCAGCACGATCCGGTCTCTGTCAGGGTAGTCCTCGTCGACCAGTTTCTTTATCACATGCGCCCAGTCCACCTTCGTGCGACGCTCTCTGACCTCGACTCGGCGCCATCCGTCCAACGGTGCAAACAGCATGAACAGGCTGCTCACTCCATTGCGCTCGTATTCGTAGTCGTATGCCGCCGATAAGCCGGGCGCTGCGGGACGCGGCACTCGCGTCTCCTTGACTTGCTGTTTGCTCGTCTCATCCATGCACACCAGAACCTCATTCCCATCGTACGGCCGTTGGTAGACCTCCAGTACGTCTTCCATCACGTCTTCCATCACGTCTTCCATCGCGCACACAAACTCCGCGCTCTGACCGGGCGGGATGCACCAACTCTGCTTCAGCCACGGCTTCAGTTCGTTTTTTTTTAAGCGCCTGGCGAACCGTCTCGGTGCTAATGGTCCCGACTATCTCACACTCGACCAACTGGTCAGCCAACAGCTTCAGGGTCCAACTGGCACGCCCCTCCGGCGGTTCCCCGCAGGCCATCGCTATCAACCGTGCTTCACCTTCGCCGTCCAGTCTCTTTTGACGCCGACGCAGTTGCTTTTTGCGATTCAGCGCAGACTCGACCCCCTCCTCCACACAGCGCTTGCGTATTCGCTCGACCGTTGACTGTCCCACACCGAGCGCGCTGGTGATGTCCGCGTCCTTCATTCCCCCGTCCGAGCGTGACTCATCGCTCATCAGCAGAATGCGCGCATGGGTCTGTTTGTACGCCGCAGCCCGACCGCGTGAGACCAAGGCGTTGAGTTCCTGTTGTTCGTCGGTAGTCAGTCTGATACGGTACTTCTTGGTAGACATCATGGTTCCTCCTCGGTTCAACGTTACGATTGAACCCCCAAGAGGAACAATGACTATCATGGTATTCATTTCAATGATGTTGGACCACTAGCATTGTGTATGCGGGTCACAGAACAGACCACCCCGCCGAGCTTGCCGACTCCATCAACACACCCGACGGCAATTACACCGTCTACTACACCAACGACGACGCCACAGACTCCGATTACTTCACCACCGCTCAAGCGCAGCTTCTGGTCAACGCCATAGACACGACCAACGGCGGCAGCCCTGCTTTTCCAGGGCAACACGACCTTTTCGTAAATCTGGGGTTTGATGCACCTTTCTTCAACCCTTCAGGCCCTAACGAAGTATATATCTACAACTCATCCAACCTTGGTGGCGCGTATTTCGCAGGCATAGACATCGACGCGCCGTCGTACCTGGGTTCCCCAGAGCTTGATATTCGCCTGGTCATAGGCCACGAACTGTTCCACCACGTCCAGTACGGCTATATCGACAACGGCTCGATATCTGGCTGCGGCGGCACATGGAGCAAGTGGACGTGCGAAGGCTCCGCGCGAATGATGCAGGACAAGCTCTACACAGACCTTGACCTCGATCCAGGCACCACGCAGGCGTCGTATCTGGGAGAGATCACAACCTATCTGCAGAACACCAACCGCACGCTGACTTCACTATCTTACAAGGCAGTCCTTTTCTGGAACTATATGACGGAGCGCCTCGGGACCGCAGCGGAGCCTCAGTACGGCGTTGACGTTATCGAGCAATACTGGGCGAACGCCGAAAGCTCGGTAGGCGGCGCCTCTGAGGGTGACTCGGTCCAGATTCTGAGGGACACAATACAAGATTTCGATGTGAGCCTTTCCCTGGAAGAGCTATTCCAGGACTTCGCCATCACCAACTATTCGAAAGACCTGGACGTTACCGCCCTGGTCGATGCCCTCGACTACCGCTACATAGACGACAACGCGACGGCGTATTCTCAGCTATCGGCTGTAGCAGGGAACGACTCCGGCGGCAACCCGACGTTTAGACAAAATAATGTGCCTGCAGGCGGCAACCTTGGCCCGACCAACGATTCGGTCAGCAGTTTCGCGGCAAAGTACGCCATAGGCAACTTACCCGCCGACCCCAACGATTGTCAAATCCTGAGCTTCAACTCCACCGGTGACTCTCTTGCCTATGCACTTATGGCCATCACCGGCGCGAACGACGTGGAGCGGCTGTACAAGTCAACGACAACCAACTTCGCTAAGGCGCTTATCAACCGGCCCGCCCCGGACAATTATACTCAGCTAGCCGCTGTCTTCGCGGGTATGGGATCAAGCGCCACCTACGATCATACCTTCAGTTGTGGCGACGCCACGCTTGAAATCGTGCGACCCACTAGCGTCTACGAGGCCAAAGTGGGCTTGCCCGCCGACCCCGACCGGTTCCTCGTCATCGTAAACGCGCTAAGCTCCGCTGTGGGCACGCCATCAATCGAAGGTCTGGACATCTCCGACTTCGAGGCCATCGTTGGCGGCGACACAGCTACGATTCTTAGCGGCGCGTATGTCCAGGGTTCCTACTGGCTGGTGGTTCAGGCCCCTGTGAAGGGTGCCGCAGGCGTCTACGATCTTACGGTAAATCTCGGTGCCCTGGCCACCGACACCAATGCGAACTCGGTGGACTATACCAAGGAACTGAAGGATCAAGTGCTGGTCATCGACAAGTCCGGGAGCATGAACTCTCCTGCCGGTAACACGAAGATCGACGCGGCCAAAAATGCCGCCCGCCTCTCGTGGACGCAGCCGCAGACGACGACCAGTTGGGCGTGGTGTCCTTCTCAGGAGACCTGGTCGAGCCTAATGACGACGCCGACGCGAACCACTTGCTTCAAGTCGTATTAGGCCAGCGCACCACTGCGAAGAACCTCATCAGCGCCATTGCGCTTGAGAACATGACGTCCATCGGCGACGGCATAAACAAAGGTCAGGACGAAATAGACGTTCGCGGCATCCCTGAGGCCGTGGACAATATGGTGTTACTTAGCGACGGCATGGAAAACGAAGACGATTACTGGGCCGACATCGAGGCAACTATCGTTGGCAAGGGCACGGTGATATACGCCATCGCGCTTGGGCCTACGACTGACCAGGCCAAGATGCAGGCTATCGCCACGGCAACCGGCGGCGATTACCTGTACGTAGACCTTTCTGGCGCTTCTGTCGTTTCGGGGAGCACTCCCAGTATGCTTGGCTCTTTGCCTCTTGCCAACGACCTGGCTAACACTTATCGCCTTGTCAACGAGACAATTATGAACCAGGAGCGCCTGTGGGAGAACGCAGGAACCATAGGTGAGAGCCAGCAGGTAACCCTGCCAATCCCTGTAAATGAAGGCGGATTGACACACGCAGTCCTGACGGTCAACTGGGTCGTGCCAGATTTCCAAGACCCTGTCCAGATAACACTTTTCCGCCCTGACGGAAGCACCGTGAATTCAGGCCCGGACGTTCAGATTATTAAGGACTCCACGCATGTCGCCTACCACATGGAAAAGTTGGACCCGCTCGGCAACTGGACACTCCTGATCGCTGCGCCAAAGGGAAGAAACCTTGATTACGTGGCCTCGCTGTCCGCCAGAACTCGTGGCGCGCAGATGGAGCTATTCCTTGGGCAAAACTCCAGCCCGGAGTCCAAGTTCATGGTGGGCGTGCCTATGCCAATCATCGCCATTCTCACCGACAAGAAGGGGCCAATTCAGGGAGCGGACGTTGAAGCCGTGGTGCAACACCCCGACGGAAAGACTGATCGCCTCCGCCTCTTCGACGACGGCAATCATGGCGACGGCGAGCCTGACGACGGCGTTTATGTCGGCAATTACACTCGTACCACGCAGGGCAGCACCGAAGGCGTGGATGACAGAGACCGCAAGGACGAGGGCCAACGAGGCAGCTACGGCGCGCGCGCGCGGGCCTCTGGTAAGTCCAACGAGGGCGAGCAATTCGAGCGACACAAGGGCACGTCGTTCCAGCTCTTCCAGATTCCGGACGAGCCTACCATAGACGCCAGGCTAGACCTGGATAAGCGGACAGAGGGGCGTCTCGTGCACCTGTTCTTCCGTATTGGCAACCTGGTGCTAAAGGTGGATGCCGACACAGTCGATCCGAAGGATTTCGAGGTAAATGGGCAGACCCCTGTCCAGGCCATGGTTGACGAGAAAGAGAGAAAAGAAATCTGGTTGACTATGCCAGAGCCAGTGAACACCCAGATTCCTCTGGATGTGAGATGGGTCGGCCCGATAAACATGGAGAGATTTACGCTAAATGACGCCGACGAGGATAGATTGCCTGACCGGTGGGAAGCGCTGTATCCATGCGTCATACTTGGAAAGGACGACGCCGGCGCCGACCCGGACAAGGACGGGCTGAACAATTTCCAGGAGCTCCAGAACGGCACCAACCCGTGCGATGCTGACACCGACGATGGTGGCGAGTCCGACGGCTCCGAGGTCAATCGAGGGGCTGACCCTCTGAACCCAAGGGATGACGGCGTTCCCACTCTGGTGGGCGTTGGGGTGTTCGTCGCGGACACCGACGACTCGCCGACGATCAAGCTACGGCCCAACTCCAACATGGTGCAGTATCCGCCATCGGGGTATCAGCAGCTAGCCCTATACAGGAGCCTGGACCCGAATGGTCAGTTTGAGCAGGTTGCGGTCATCGACCCTGCCAAGAGCGAGACGCCGGGCGTACATATAGACAACGGAGTTTTTTTGAAGCCCGATGTGCCTTACTACTACATGATGATGGGAATGGGGCCTAAGGGCGAGACGACGGCCTTCAGTCGGGTCTTCATGTGCATACCAAGGACCGAGCCTTATGCCCCGCGCGGCAGTGTGCTCATCAACGGCGGAGCTCATTGCACAACCAATGCTGGCACTCCTGTCACACTGTCTCTGAACGTTCTGAAACAACTTCTAAATGGCAAGGGCGATGCGGCAGGCCCTGCGATGTTCACGACAGAGGGCCTGGAGATGATAATCTCCAACTCGCCGAACTTCGAAAAGGCCACCTGGCAGCCTTACAAGCCTGTGGTCGAAGGCTGGCAAATAGAACCGGACAAGGCAACAGACATAGCCAGAGTCTACGTCAAATATCGGGACGCGAATGGGCTTGAGTCTATCGTCGAGAACGACGGAATTAGAGTCAAGAAAGAAGGCACACTCGGCGCCATAGTAGGCCAGGTGCTTCTAGAGGGACAGGATGATCACACAGGCACACCGATCATGGTCATCCCGACTGATCCGAGGCTTCATGTCGCCCAAACAGACGAGGCTGGCGACTTCGACTATGGTCCCCTCATGCCAGGTGCATATAACCTGATGCTCAGTCGAGACGGTTACGTGACGCAAACACTTAAGGATGTCAGGGTCATGGCCGACCAGATTACCAACATCGGCAAGATTACACTGCTGAGGGATGTCCCGGCTCGTTGTAAGCTAGACCTTGTCCTTAGCCACGACGGCGCCAACATCAAGTTAGACTTCACTCTCGGCATGACAGTAGCGCCGACGTCCTGGAACGTCTGGATGGCTGCGCAAAATTCCATCTTCCCGCTCTGGCAGATACCCAACATTCCAGTGACTATTGAGCCACCCATAAACATTCCCGTGCAGTTCCCGCTCTCCGGCTTGGGCAAGGTTGGCGTCTTGACTACGCTAACGACGCAAGACGCAGGCCTGATATGTTGGGACTTCGAAGTTGTTGACACAGGCTCACCCAGAGGTTCGACCAACCTGTCGATTCCGCAGCTAAGGGAGAGGCTCCAGGGAGTGCGTCCTAACGTCTTGAGTCGATAGAGTTTCGTAGAAACCAGGGGCCTGGCTGGTTGACACCGCCAGGCCCCTGGGCGTAATTGAAGCCGTGAGAAGAAACTTTTGACATCGCAATCGCACGGCGATATACTTGTAAGCTATGAATCAGCTACATACCTGCATGTGTACGAAGCGAAAATTGAGGGGGCATATCTGCCTGTAGGCTTCGCATTGTCCATAGCTTAGGCACGATAAGATGAACACCCTCGTCAGACCACTGACGAGGGTGTCTTTTATTGGCCTTCGAGCCGCATAACCCAATTAGTATCACCCATTTAGCATCAAGGTAGGTTTTCATGTCGACAACAATCAGCGGATACAAAGAGGCTGCTTCGGCGGCCAGCGCCATCAAATCTTTATTCAGCTTTCCCAACCCGGTCAACGAAGTGGCGTCCCGGATGGTGGCGGGTATGGTGGTCGCATTGTCGCTGGCTATCATATTCACCGACCAGTCGTGGTTGATGTTCGTGCTGGCATATGGCTTCCTGGCGCGAGTTGGCACTGGCCCGACTCTTAGCCCGATTGGTCTGCTTGCCACACGAGTGCTCGTCCCGCTGGCTGGCAACCCACAACGGCTCGTGCCCGGGCCACCAAAGCGGTTCGCACAATTCGTTGGTCTGGTTTTCTCGACTACCGCACTGGTGCTTTACTTCGTTGTGGGCGCGACGTTAGCCGCAAAAGGCGTGCTTGGCGTACTGGTCTTGTTCGCAGCCCTGGAATCGGTTGCAGGTTTTTGCGCTGGATGCTTCGTTTTCGGCTACCTGATGCGATGGGGCCTGATTCCAGAGTCGGTGTGCAAAGAATGCGTCTTGAACACGCAGCCGATCGCGGATTAATTGCCCTTGGCTCGACTAGATTCTCTCAGTGCCCCATCATTTTGCACCAACAATTAAACCCAACACACACTCCCCCAGGGCCAACATGTGTTAACTTGATTCCATAAGTATTGAGCTAACATGGTTAATCATTTGAGCGGTTAGCTTGAAACCCTGTAACATTACAGATATTCAGGGTCGACAACGCAGCTCACATGTATTTAGATGGGATGGAGCGTAGTTGAAAGGTAACCGTGCGTTTGGTATCGGACTGGCATTGGTATGGATGACTGTAGTCGGCTGCGGCCAACCCGGATTGTCGCCGCCTCTTGCTACCTCCCAGTTAGCGGAACCACCCCTGCTCTCTGCCAACGATGCCCTGGCAACCCCTTCAATCCCTGGGGCAACGCCAACCTCAATTCGAAGCAATGCCTCTCTAGCCACAGCTTACGCGGCAATGCTAACGCCCATACCTTCAAGCCCAGTGTTAACGGCCCCGTCCGTCCAACAACCGCCTGACGAATCGGCAACTGCCGATTCATCCGAAACACCCGTGCTCGTTCCAGTGCAAACTTCGTCCGCCTCTGAGCAAGAACCACTGAGCACCCCAACGCCGACTGCTACCGACAAACCTGGTGCAACACCAAGGCCCACAAATACGCCCACACCCGCGATAAAATCGACGCCAACTATTACAGCTACCCCTCCTGCAACATTGCCAACGCCGACAGCCACTTACACGCCGGACGCCGAGCCTACGCAGACGGCTGACGCTGCATGTTTACCGATGGCAGAACCAACTCTGTGGCTGGAGGTTGAAGGCAGCGATACATCGATTACAGTTGGGGAAGAGGTTTCGATTCGGCTTTGCGCATCAGGACTGGTCACAGGGCTGGCGGGATTCATTTTGACAGTTAGCGCGCAAAACGGAAACGTCGTGGAATTTACAGCCGTGGAGTTTCCTTTTGGACTTTATCTCTCATCATCGATTCCTGACAGCACTCTGAAGATCCAAGCGGCAGACCTCGCAGACCTCGTTCCCAGGGACACTGAAAGCGCGCTATTGGCTACACTCAAGATCCTTGCGAAGTCATCGGGAAGCACGCTTCTCCTGATTTCCGAATATGCGCTGGATGATGAGGACGGACTTCCTGTGACGCTCAAGACCTTACAAATTACACTCGACGTAGCCGCTAACTAGCTTAAATGCAATCGGGTTATCTCTGGACATCGGCTATCTCGATTGGTCAAGCGATTTCCTCGCTGGCATCAACAAGTAGCTCAGCAACAGACCCATGAACCCCGCTAGCAAAATAGACCCTGACCAGAGTTCCACAGGCCATCCAAGCCCGTATGTTAGCGACAGGACAATGAAGTAGAACGCGTAGTAGATAGCTGGCACGCTGAAGGAAAAAATCCTCAAGGCTAGCGGCTGTCTTTCCAATGGCTTGAACAGCCATATTAAGATGTCTGCCGCGACGCCAGCGAGAACCGCGAAAGGGATAAGCTGTAAGGTGCCTTCCTGTGTGCTCATCAGAACGGTGTTGATGGTGAAGATGATAACCATGCTTCCTGTCGGCAGGGACCAACGCCTCATGGCCCATAGCACGAACCCCATCATCAGCGCGGCCTGTATTGCTATGCTTATCATTCCCAGACCTTCGAGCGACGGTTTGGGCCGTCCACTTGACGCAAAAGCGATTTTGCTCCCATCGGAGGACCACGAAGGCAGGCTTTCTTCATCGCCTGGGCTATTGGTCAGGTTGGTTTGTTCAGTTCCATCGGCGTTCATGACGTAAATCTCGAAGTCGCCGTCGCGTTCGGATGCGAAGGCGATCTTGCTCCCATCAGGAGACCACAAGGGCTGCCAGTCAACGCTTCGATTACTGGTCAAGCTAACCGGATTGGTCCCGTCGATATTCATGACGTATATCTCAAAATCGCCGTCGCGGTCGGACGCAAAGGCAATGTTGCTCCCATCTGGCGACCACGATGGTCGCATATCAGCGCCATTGCTTCGTGTTAAATTAATCTGATCGGTTCCGTCAGTGTTCATGGAGTAAATCTCGGAGTTGCCGTCACGCTCGGATGCGAAGGCGATTTTACTCCCATCGGGCGACCACGTTGGATTCCAGTCAGGGACTTCGTTATGAGTCAACCTCGTCGGCTCGGCTCCGTCGGCGTTCATAACATAGACCTCAAAATCGGCGTCTCGCCTGGATGCGAAGGCGATTTTACTTCCGTCGGGCGACCACGTTGAATCCCAGTCACGAGAATTGTTAAAGGTCAACCTCGTCGGCTCGGTTCCATCGACGTTCATGACGTATATCTCGGAAATCCCATGCCTCTTTGAGACAAACGCGATCTTGCTGCCGTCTGGCGACCAGCTAGGTTTCCAGTCGTCGCTTTTGGGACTGATAGTCACTCTCGTTTGCCCGGTTCCATCGGCGTTCATGAGATAAATTTCGTCATGAACGCCGATGTCTGACACCTCTATCGTCGCCAATGGCTCCACGAGTGGGTGAGCAAATTGCGCAAAAAAAGTAATTATCGAGAATGCGTATGTCAGAGAGAGAAGCACAGGCAGCATGCTGGCCCAATTCCGGTTCAGGTTGCCGGTTGACCGTTGCCACGCCGAGTAGAGAGGCCCGATCATAATAAGCACGCCGCCGAGGGCGAGGGCGAGGTGAACAGGGCTTGGCAGCGATCTGATGCTCTCATCTATGCTGAAGAGTTGCCGCCACACCAGGCCAATCAGACCACCAAAGAGAATTATTGCCAGGCCCGACGAATAAAGCTTATAGCTTGTTGATAGAGCCTGTTTCCAATCTCGCTCTCTCAAGTAGCTGACGGCGAGGGAGGTATAGACGCCAATGACGTTGGCGACAAGACCGGAATAGAGGATGAGGTGCCAGGGTGAAAATAAGGAGTCTGGTGCTGGAACCCGATTATAGGCTCGACCAACCAGGAAGATTCCGGCGATGGCCCAGCTGGCCAGAACGACCATGAGCCAATCGAACGGAAGGCTTCCCATCGCGTTCGCTGGTTCTTTCGAGTTCCCAAGCCTTTCCGAATTCGCGCTCTTCCGCATACCAGGAAATTGTATCAACTGATACGCGATATATATAGGGCCTGTATGGTTAGAGACGATTCTAACCTAAACATAAGACCCCATCTGGAAATTGAGATGGGGTCTTATCTTTTTGCAGTAAGAGGTTAAGGAACAGGCTAAAAGTCTTATCTAGCTCGCGGCAGCGGCACTGCCAACAGGAACTGGCTGAGTTGGCTGGATGGGCTGAACCGGTGGTGTTTGCGAGGGGGCGCTAAACCTGTAACCGACGCCGTGGACTGTCTTGATCCAATTCGGATTCCGAGCATCGTCGCCTAGCTTGCGGCGCAAACGCTGGATATATTTCTTCATCGTGTCCCCAGTTTCGTTATCATCGGACCAGATTACCCTCTGAATGAAGCCCTGGGAAAGCGTCGTATGCCTGTTCGTTGCCAGCAAATGCAGTAACTTGAATTCGGTAGGTGTAAGAACCAATCGAGTAGAGCCGAGAAAGACCTCATACGTGGCAGGGTTTATGACCAGATCACCACAGTAAATTGGGCCTTCCTCGCTTCGCTGCCTGCTTAGGCCAACGCGTCGAATCAGCGCCACAACGCGAGCCATGACTATCATGAGATTGCAAGGCATGGATATGTAATCGTCCGCGCCTAGCTCGATGGCCTTGACGACATCCATCTCTTCTTTGCCTTCTACCGCTACAATAAGAGGAATATCAGAAAAGCGCCGGATTTCTTTAATAGCCTGCCAGATACCCATGTCGGGAAGATCTTCGCACAGAATAACGAGACTAGGTTGTGTTGACATTTGGTGCATAATGGATACATGTCAACGACTGAATTACGCAATGAACAATGGTCGAAAATCCTTGAATTTCTGCGCTCATGCCCAGACCTCTACGTTGGAGAGGAGGACGATTGCAGGCGCTACGTCGAGGCCATCCTGTGGATGGCACGAAGTGGTGCTCCTTGGAGACTGCTGCCTGAGCACTACGGTCACTGGAACAGCGTATATAAGCGCTTCGCACGCTGGTGTGAAAAGGGTGTATGGGAACGAATGCATCAGCATTTTGTGCAAGACCCCGATATGGAGCATGTCATCATTGATAGCACTGTGATAGCACTGTGATAGCACTGTGGTTCGCGCTCATCCCTGTGCTGCTGGAGCCTCCAAAAAAACGGTGGCCAATCGGCCCAAGCTCTTGGCCGGAGCCGAGGCGGGTTCAGTACCAAGATCCACGTGAGCGTGGATGGATTGGGCAACCCGTTGCGCTTTGAGCTCACAGCAGGTCAACGTCACGACATCACCCAGGCACAGGCATTGATAGCTGATTTCGAAACCGAGCATGTGATTGCTGATAAGGGATACGATTCGATGGATTTTCTCCAATGCATCCTGGGCAGGGGCGCGTTACCTGTGATTCCACCTCGGTCAAATCGAAAGACGCCACGAGAGTATGATGAGTACCTTTACCGAGAGCGCCACCTTGTGGAGTGTTTCATCAACAAGATCAAGCACTACCGGCATATCTTCTCTCGCTTTGACAAGCTGTCATCGCGTTTCCTGGGATTCTTGAACTTCGTCGGTGCTCTCATATGGCTCAGATGAAATGTCAACACAACCTAGGTTCTTCTTGCTCAACCACCTGTAAACCCACACCCCCCTGGGAAGCGACCAGAGGCTTCAGGTCAGGCCACCTCAGTCTCAGAGCGAGCACTAAATGTTCCACCCGGGAACCGTCCTGGCTAAAGAACAGAACTTTCATATCAATTCCCCTTCCCTAAATCCCTCAAGGCATTGCCTAAGCATGCTAACGTTTTGCGTTAATGTATATAAGGACTTTTTGCCAAGTTTGGCGCGTATTGGTCTGCTTGATTAAGATTTTTCAAGATCGCACCAATACGCTTTCAAGTCGTCTCATATGAACAAAGAATTGTGAAATTACAGACCCTTTGATAGTCATCTGGCAAGCAATGAAATTATGAATGCCATGAGTATCATTAAATGGTGCTTTTGTCAACCCTCGTGCTTATGCATATCCGAAAAACAAGCAACAGTGCCCTTTGTTTTTGAGGAAATCCGAAATTTCGACCCGCTTAGGATGAGATTGCAGAATGCGAACCGGATACCCCATACGGTATATCAGGGCGAGTTAGGCACCAGGTGTTGTAGATATAGCTCTGAATTATCAACATATGCGGAACGGTTCATGCTTTTCCCTTTTGAATTTGTTCGGGGTTGCTACCAATCGGGCGCTATGCTACATTCACACCTGTTATATTGTAGAGGAATTCTCGCTCTAACTGAAACTGATGTTTTCGGAGGTATGATTCATGGCCGAGCCGTATTCGGTGAAGTTTGATCCGAACGTGCCGTTGATGCTCAGAGACGGCACTATTACCTACGTTGATATTTTCCGTCCGGATGCCTCTGGGAGATTTCCAGGGTTGATTCAGCGCACACCGTATGACAAAAGCTCCGCGGGGAGCAGGACCGGCACAATAGACGCTATTCATGCCGCCACTCGCGGATACGCAGTCGCCATTCAGGATATCAGGGGACGCTACAGCTCGGATGGCGAATTTTACACTTTCGTAAACGAGATTGAAGATGGTTACGACTCGGTGGAATGGCTGGCGAGCCAATCCTGGTGCACGGGCAAGGTAGGGATGTATGGCGTCTCGTATGTAGGTGCCACGCAATGGTTGGCGGCCAAAGCCAAGCCTCCTTCGCTGGCGGCAATCGCGCCCGGCGTCACGGCCTCGAACTACCAGGAAGGTTGGGCGTGGCAAGGCGGCGCGTTTGAACTGGGATTCAATCTGTCCTGGACTATTGGCGCGTTAACTGCGGCTAACTGGGCTAATCTGTCCAAACGACTGTTTTTGCCCGGCGATAACATTAAAGGCGTAATCGAGGCGAAGGACGACCTGACAACGGGATTCGACCACCTGCCGATGCAAGACATGCCAGACCTCAAAGGAGAACTGGCCCCCTATTACTACGACTGGTTAGCTCACCCGGAGTATGACAACTACTGGAAGAAGATTTCCATAGAAGAATCCCACTCCGATATTACTGTTCCATCATTCAATTTTGGCGGCTGGTACGATGTTTTCCTGGGGGGCACCATTCGCAACTTCACAAGGATGCGCGAGATGGGCGCTACCGACGACGCAAGACGTGGTCAGAGGCTGGTCATCGGCCCTTGGGTTCACGGTGGCTCACCAGCCAGCGTATCGGGAGAATACAACTTCGGCACACGTGCTTCGGCAGCCGCGCTAGGACTTTCAGATCAGATTCTCGCCTATTACGACTACTGGCTTAAAGGCGAGGACAACGGTGTGACAGATGAGAAGCCCGTGCACATCTTCGTCATGGGAGAAAACGTTTGGAGATATGAGGATGATTGGCCTCTGAGCAGAGCGGTCGAATCCAGATACTACCTGCGCAGCAATGGCAAAGCCAATACCCTGAATGGAGACGGCGCGCTTAGCCTCGATGCGGCAAACGATGAGCCGCCCGATGTCTACGCATACAATCCATTGAATCCAGTGCCAACGCGCGGCGGGGGACTCTGCTGTGACCCGGCGTTCATGCCGTCGGGCGTGTATGATCAGAGGGAGGTTGAGGCAAGGCCAGACGTGCTTGTCTACTCTACGCCGCCGCTGGAGAACGACACGGAGGTAACGGGGCCGATTACCGTGACCCTGCACGCCTCCAGTTCCGCCCGCGACACTGATTTCACGGCCAAGCTGGTTGACGTAGACCCGAACGGCTACGCCAGGAACCTGACAGATGGGGTCATTCGCGCAAGATATAGGATACCGCGCGAACCCGCAAGCCTCTTACAGCCGGGGCAGGTTTACGAGTACACAATAGACTTATGGGCCACCAGCAACCTGTTCAGGAAGGGCCATCAGATTCGTGTGGAGATTTCGAGCAGCAATTTCCCTCGCTTCGATCGCAACACCAACACTGGTGAAGCAATAGGCACAGACAGCAGTTTCGTGTCGGCGCTTCAGTCTGTGTATCACACGTCGGAATATCCATCTTGCATTACGCTGCCCGTCGTGCCTAGAGAGTAGGGAACCTCACTTCATGCACCCGAAAAGCCTCTCGAAGGCCACAAACGCTGAGTTGGCTGGCCTTAGTGAGATGAGGTATGATAAAGGGACACGTGGAGGGAGCATTATGACGACAGAAGCCGATAGGCTAACGACAGTTGAAACAAAATTAGACGGTTTTATTGAGGAAACCCGCAGCAGATTCAACGACATGAACACTCGTATGAACGTGCAATTCCAAGCAAACATCGCTATGTGGGTGACCACAATGATGGCGGTGCTTGGAACCCTAGCGGTGATTCTGGTAAAACTCTAAATACAGATGTTAGGGTTTGGTACTCCTCCAAACCCTAACCCCCTTTTTACTCGTCCTCTAGCGTGCTTGTGTCGCCTTCCGGGAGGCCAAGCTCGCGAGCCTTCAGCAGCCGTCGCATTATTTTGCCACTGCGAGTTTTGGGCAGCGAAGGCACGAACTCGATTTCGCGCGGGGCGACTCCTGAGGACAGCTTTTGTCGTGTAAATCGCGTTAGCTCATTGCGAAGCTCAGTCGTTGGCTCGTAGCCGTCGTTAAGGGCAACGAACGCCTTTACGATCTCCATCGCTATCGGGTCAGGCTTGCCGATGACGCCAGCTTCGGCCACAGCCGGATGCTCGATGAGCGCGCTCTCGACCTCGAACGGGCCGACAAGATGCCCCGCCGTATTGATAACGTCGTCTGTGCGGCCCACGAACCAGAAATAGCCGTCCTCGTCTATACGAGCGCTGTCTCCGGTGACGTACCAGCCTTTGCGGAACTTGGAGTTGTACATCTCGGTGTTGTTCCAGTACGTGTGGAACATCGAAGGCCAGCCGGGGCGGACGACGAGGCTGCCATCGACGCCGGGTGGGACAGGATTGAAGTCTTCATCGACGATGGAAACCTCAACGCCGGGAATCGGGCGGCCCATCGAGCCGGGACGTATGTCCATCTCAGGGTAGTTGGCGACTAGAATCGCGCCCGTCTCGGTCTGCCACCAGTTGTCGTGGAAAGGCAGCCCGAAGGCTTTCTCGCCCCAAACGACTGCTTCGGGATTCAGCGGCTCTCCGACGCTGCACATATACCGCAAATTGGACAGGTCGAATCGCTTGGGAACGTCTTCACCGGCCTTCATCAACATACGAATGGCAGTCGGGGCCGTGTACCAGACGGTCACCTTGTGCTTCTGAAGCATCTCGTACCATGCGCTTGCCCTGAAGCCGCCCTCGTAGATGAGCTGAGTCAGGCCGTTCGTCCACGGCGCGAGCATACCATACGATGTTCCGGTCACCCAGCCGGGGTCTGCGGTGCACCAGTAGATGTCGTCCTCATGGAGGTCGAGTGCCCACTTTCCAGTCGCGTACTGTTGCACGACGGCCTGATGACGATGCACAGCGCCCTTGGGCTTGCCGGTGGTACCCGACGTATAGTGCATCACGGAGTAGTCGTACTGACTGGTTTGCACAATGTCGAAGTCGGCGGAAGCCTTGCCCATCTCTTCTTCCCAACTCAAGTCGGCCATATCCTTGGGGTTGGGGTCGCGGTTGTTTTTGTTGACGATGATGATGTGTTGAAGCTCGAAAAGCTCCGGTATGACGCTAGTGATACGGCGGCGAAGTTCCGGCTGAGTAACCAGCACCTTGGCCCCGCTATCCTGAAGCCTATCTCTAATAGGGTCAGGGCCGAATGCCGAGAACAGAGGCCCGACGATTGCGCCGATCTTGAGAATTCCGAAGAAGGCTATATAGGTCTCCGGGGTGCGATCCATGAACAGAAAGACTCTGTCGCCCTTCTCGATGCCAAGGCTTTTGAGGACGTTGGCGAACTTGTTGGTCAGCGTCTTCATTTCGCCGAAGGTGTATGTTTCCTGCTCGCCGTTCTTGCCTTCCCAGATCATAGCGACTTTGTCTCGGCGAGGCCCGTTGGCGTGGCGGTCTATGGCTTCGTGAGCCTTGTTCAACCAGCCACCGGGAAGCCAGTCCAACTCCTTGGACATGTCCTCCCAACTGAAGCTCGAAGCGACTTTTCCATATTCCAGGTTGGGCTTCACTTTCATCTCATCTCGGCCCGGCTTATGGATAGTCGGAAACGTCGGCGTGGTCATACTTCCCCTCCGTTCGTGTTGGAGTTATGCACTATTTAAGATTAGCTAAAAAATAAACCTACCAATGTCATTCCGTCCGACCTAATTCCAAATAAAAGGAGTCGGACAGCATGACATTTTGATAGTTGCTTTCAAGTAATTATCTCAAAACCACTGAGAACGCAGTCCATAGGGACGGCCTCTTATCCTACTGGGGCTGTTGCGGCCTATTATACACAAATGTTTCGTTCTGGTCGCCATTGAGAGCGCGCGAACACGAACGAGACTCGCGTCAAGATGCTTTTCCTTGACCCTACTCCACGCCGACCAATATAATGACGCCAATAATCTTGGTAGGAGTATTGCGTTGGGTTACCAAAATATCATAGTAGAGAGAGACGAAGGGGTAGGCATAATCACCCTCAATCGGCCAGAGGTGCTTAACGCGCTTAGCAGAGACCTCTACCGCGAGGTGAATGAGGCGGTCGGGGAGTTTGAGGCCGACGCCGAGGTCAAGGCCGTCATCTTCACTGGCACAGGAGACCGCGCCTTTTCCGCTGGAGCCGACATTCACGAGATGGCCCGCAACGCCGACAATCCAAACCCACCTCCGCCTACTCCGGGCGGCGAAATGTTCCAGTGGAACATAGCGGCTTGCACGAAACCGACAATTGGCGCACTAAACGGCCTTGCCTTTGGAGGCGGCGCGCTTATGTCCTCAAGCTTCGACATTCGCGTTGGCTGTGAGAGGACACGCTTCAGGTTCCTCGCGGCATCATATGGGCGAGTCAATTCGACGTGGAGCCTTCCGATGCAAGTGGGTTGGCCGAAGGCCAAGGAATTGCTGTTCACAGGGCGTCTGGTTGAGGCGGAGGAGGCGTTTCAAATAGGCCTCTTGAATCATCTCGTCCCGTCAGACCAGCTTATGGCGAAGGCAATGGAAATAGCCAAACAAATTGCCGCGAACGACCCCAGGATGGTGCAGGGCATCAAGGAAATCATGATAGACGACGTGGGCGCAGGCTGGAAGCGTATGCACGATATCGAAGTCGAAGCCCGTGACGGAAAGCTGACTGCAACAACAGTGGAAGAAGGATTCAAGGATTTCTTGGACAGGAAGGGCCGAAAGGATGGAGGTAGCTAATATGACCGGTTCGCTCAAGACCCCGCTAGAAGGAATCCGCGTGCTCGATCTGGGACGCTATCAGGCAGGCCCTCGGTGCGCCCTGATGTTCGCTCGCATGGGGGCTGAGGTCATCAAGGTCGAATCCATAGAGGGCGACGAAAGCCGCAAAAACGGCCCGACGATTAGAGGGCAGAGCGCCTACTGGGTGCAGTACAACAGCGGCAAGAAAAGCCTCGCGATAAACCTTCGCACCGAAGAAGGCAAAGAGGTCATCCGAGACCTGGTCAAAGTCTCAGACGTTTTTCTTCAGAACTTCCGGCCCGGCACTATCGAAGTAATGGGATTCGGCTACGACGTATTGAAGCAGCTCAATCCACGGATAATCATGATTAACGTTTCGGCTTACGGGCAATACGGGCCGCAAAAGGACAGGGTTGGGTTTGATCCAATTGGTCAGGCGATGGGCGGTATGGCGTCGTTGACCGGAAGCGAAGGCGACCCTCCCATTCTGACATACTTCCCGATAATAGACAGGATAACCTCCCTGCACGCCACCATAGGCGCGCTGGCCGCGATCAGAGAGCGCGAGATATCCGGCGAAGGCCAGACTATAGACGTATGCCTTGCCGATACGGGATTCACGACTAACGAAATTCCTATATCGGCATACCTTGGAGATGGCACCATCTCCGAGCGTAGGGGCAACGGCAGCGGGCTGGGCGGCATGTACAAGACCGCCGACGGTTGGCTGATTATCGCGGCGAACAACGATCACATGTGGCTTCGGATATGCGAAGCCCTGGAAAAGCCGCAGTGGTTGGAAGACCCAAGGTTTGCCACTCGTAATGACAGAGCCGAGAACTCGGACGCGCTGGAAGTCGAGCTTGGCGAATGGTTCAGCACAAGAACGACCAAGGAGGCTGTTGACTACCTCTCTGGCTTCAGCGTCCCTTGCGCTCCCGTCAATGACGTCGTGCAGGCAGCTAACGAGCCTCACCTGCGCGAGCGCGAGATACTGATGGAGGTGCCCGACCCCGTCGCGGGAACAATGTGGGTGACCGGCAAGATGATAAAGTTCGGTCGCACGCCGATGGTCGTCGGCTCCACGCCAACAGTAGGGCAGCATAACGAAGAGTTGCTGAAAGACGTTCTCGGATATTCGCAGGACAAGATTCAGGCACTTCAAGACGAAAAGGTGATTCGCGGTCAAGAACCCGCGGTCGCTTCGGACTAGGAACGCAAAAGCGCAATAATTACAGGGCCAAAAGCCATGAAAAGAGCTGTGACAATTGGTATAACATTCCTTCTGCTTCTAGCAGCCGGATGTAGCAGCCAGCCCACCAATGATAATGCTGGAGAGCGGACCAATCCTGAGAGTACGGTTTCGATACCAAGCAACTCGGCGACCCAAGCTTTAGGAGAGCCTACTCGTGAGAGTACGGTTTCGGCGCCAAGCAACTCGGCGACCCAAGCTGTAGAAGAGTCCACTCCTGCGAGTACGGTTAGTCGGTCAAGTGATGACTCCGACGCAGATATAGTCAACAGTTGGGTACGAATCACAACGGCAGACGAGGGGATTTGGACTGAAAAGTTAGAGTTTCTGGCCGATGGGATAGTTGTCTTCGGAAAGGATAAAGCCGCAGCGGAGTACTCTTTTCCAGAAGAAGGCCGAATCATGTTTGAGGGCCCAAACCTCCTTCAAATCTATCGCTTCTCAACATCTGGCAATAATCTGACATTTGATGACGACGGCGTTGAAGTTACGTATCAACGAGTGCCTACTTCTATACGATTCGTGAGGATGTGGGGCGGTGCTGGCAATGGTACTGGCCAGTTTGAAGGTCCTGGTGGCATGGCGGTGGACGGGTCGGGCAATGTCTACGTGGCAGACGGCGGTAATGACCGTGTACAGAAGTTCCGCGCCGACGGCGAATTTCTGACTATGTGGGGAAGCGAAGGCAAAAGTGCTGGCCAATTCGACTCCTCCAGTGGTATAGCGGTGGACGGGTCGGGCAATGTCTACGTGGCAGACGGCGGTAATGACCGTGTACAGAAGTTCCGCGCCGACGGCGAATTTCTGACTATGTGGGGAAGTGAGGGCAACAGTGCCGGCCAGTTCGACTCCCCCAGTGGTATAGCGGTGGATGGGAAGGGCAATGTCTACGTGGCAGACGTCGGTAATGACCGTGTGCAGAAGTTCAGCGCCGGCGGCGAATTTCTGACTATGTGGGGAAGCGAAGGCAAAAGTGCTGGCCAATTCGACTCCCCCGATGGTATAGCGGTGGATGGGGATGGCAATGTCTACGTAGCAGACAGGTTCAATGACCGTGTGCAGAAGTTCAGTGCCGGCGGCAAGTTTCAGAATATGTGGGGAAATGAGGGCTATAGTGCCGGCCAGTTCAACTCCCCCTTTGCTATAGCGGCGGATGGGGCGGGCAATGTCTACGTGGTAGACACACGAAATGACCGCGTGCAGAAATTCACTTCCGATGGCGAGTTTCTGACTATGTGGGGCAGTAGGGGCTTTAACGCTGGACGCTTCTACCTCCCCTTTGCTGTAGCTGTGGACGACTCGGGCAACATATACGTAGCGGACGGTGGGACTAGTCGGGTGCAGGTGTTTCGCCAGGAGTAGATGCGGCGGCGTCCCAAGAGAGTTTCGAGAGTAGGAGATAGCGAATGAGCCTTCAAGGTAAGGTAGCGCTGGTTACGGGTTCCGGGAGGAACATTGGTCGCGCAACAGTCCTGGAGCTTGCGCGGCAGGGCGCGGACGTAATCGTCAACACTCGCAGCAATCGCGCCGAGGCCGAGGCCGTAGCCAAGGAAGCCGAAGCTCTAGGCGTGCGCGCAATCGCTCTGCTGGCGGACGTTGGCAACATGGCCCAGCTTGAGCGTATGGTCGCGGATGCCATGAACGAGTTTGGCCGTATCGACATTCTAATAAACAACGCTGGTTTGCGCCGCGCTGCCCCGATAACCGAGTTGACCATGGACGAGTGGCGAGAGATGATGGCTGTGAATCTCGACGGCCCTTTCTACCTGTGCAAGGCCGTCGTGCCGGGCATGATAGCTGCAGGCGGCGGGCGCATCATCAACGTTTCCGGCCTGCAGGCCTTCAAGGGGCATGCTGGTTGGGCACACGTGTCGGCGTCCAAAATGGGAGCATTGGGCCTCACCAGGGCGCTGGCTGGAGAGCTTGCGCCGCGTGGAATCCTCGTGAACCACATCGTACCCGGCGCGTTCGACACCACACGCGAGGGTATGGCAGAACCGGCTCCAATGTCACAGCGCGTGGCGGGCATCCCGCTCGGACGTCTGGGCCTGCCAGAGGAAATCGGGAAGACCTGCGCCTTTCTCGCCTCGGACGATGCCAGCTTCATCACCGGGCAGACCATTCACGTAAACGGCGGCGCATTCACTTACTAAGCAATTCAGGAGGAATCAAATGGCATTAGGACTCGAATCTTACAGGCCGCCCATCATGGGCGTAACTCACGTCGTGTCGTCCGGGCACTATCTGGCGGCGTCGGCGGGCTATCGCATACTTGAGGAAGGCGGCAACGCCATCGACGCTGGGGTCGCTTCCGGGATCGCAATAAATGTAACCCTGCCGCACGCAACGAACTTCGGCGGCGTCGCTCCTATCATCATCTACCTGGCCGAGTCCGATTCTGTCGTGACCATCAGTGGCCTGGGACGCTGGCCTCGCGCGGCTTCCATCGAATACTTCAACAAGCACGCGGGCGGAGAGATACCCTTAGGCATCCTGAGGTCGGTGATACCCGCGGCTCCCGACGCATGGCTCACCGCGTTGGAAAAGCACGGCACGATGACCTTCGAGCAGGTCATCACGCCCGCGCTGGAGCTTGCGGAGTTTGGCTATCCTCTGACTCCAATCGTCCAACAGTCGATTGCAAGCACGGCAGACGCGCTGTCGCCCTCGACGAGAGACATTTTCGTGCCAGATGGTCGTGTGCCGAGAGTCGGCGAGCCAATCATACAGAAAGACCTTGCCCGCACGTTCAGGCGGTTGATCGAAGTCGAGCGAACCAACGCTCACAAGGGCCGTGAGGCCGCCATTCGCGCCGCACGCGACTATATTTACAAAGGTGACATCGCCGAGGAGATGGCCCGGTTCAGCCAGGAGCAGGGAGGACTCATCACGCTCCAAGACCTGAACGAGTTCTCGGTGCAGATGGAGCAGCCGGAGGTGGGCCAGTTCAAGGACTACTCGATTTACACATGCGGGCCGTGGTGCCAGGGGCCGGTGACCGCGCAGGCGCTACAGATACTTGAGGACGACGACCTCGCCGCAATGGGCCACAACAGCCCCGACTACATTCATCTGGTGTCGCAGGCGCTCAACCTCGCGTTCGCTGACAGGCATATATACTACGGAGACCCCGACCACGTCGAAGTCCCTATGGAAGGGCTGCTGTCCAAGGATTATACGCGGGCCAGACGCAGCGCGATTGACATGGATAGGGCGTTTTCTGAGATGCCACCGCCGGGCGAACCTTGGACATACCAGGGCAAGCCGGACAAGAACATGGCGGCCCAACGTCTGCTTCCCGTACCCGGCGACCAGGAGCAGGACACTAGCTATACCTGCGTCGTAGACCGCTGGGGCAACGCCTTCTCGGCCACTCCGAGCGATGGCATATATGGCAGCCCAATCGTGCCCGGCCTCGGTTTTCTGTTGTCCGGCAGAGGCAGCCAGAGCTGGCTTGACCCTAATCACGCATCCAGCCTGCAACCCTGGAAGCGGCCGAGGCTGACGCCAAACCCTGCCATCGCATTCAAGAAGGGCAAGCTATTCATGCCCTTCGGCACACCGGGCGGCGACTCGCAATGTCAGGCGATGGCGCAGATGTTCCTGAACATCGTGGAGTTCGGTATGGACCCGCAACAGGCCATAGAGCAGCCCAGATTCGTGTCCTGGAACTTCCCTAACTCGTTCTGGCCTCACACCTACCTGCCAGGCCGTATGGAGGTAGAAGGGAGAATAGCGTCTGACTCCGTGGCGGAGCTTTCCAGGCGAGGCCACAAAATGCAATCGATTAACGACTGGTCGCCCTTGATGGGAGCGTTATCCGGCATCGTCGTAGACCAGGAGTCCGGCATACTCAAGGGCGGCGCAGACCCCAGACGCGATGTCTATGCGATTGGGAGATAGCTGGCGCTAGCGTGTTATAATTGATTCGGGAGGCCTTTTAAGATGACCAGGTTGGCGAATCGAATCACTGTTGACCCTGAACGGCTCGGCGGGCGATGACATGCGAATCCGCGTGACAGATGTGCTTGACCTCCTTGCAAACGGCCTCACATCCGAACAGGTTGTGGAGAAATTGCCAGACCTCGAACTGGAAGACATACAGGCCTGTCTTCGTTTCGCTAGCCAAGGGAGCTAACGCCCTGAAAGTCCACATAAAACTATTCGCTGGCTACCGCGACAAGGTGGGAAGGCCGGAAGTAGACCTTGAACTGCCGGATGACGCTACTGTCGGCTATCTTGCCCAGGAGATGATTCGCCATCATCCTACCCTCACCCGCGACGCGGAAAGGCTCGTCGTTGCGGTCAACCAGGAATTTCAAGACCATAGCTATGTCCTGAGCAATGGGGACGAGGTTGCGCTAATTCCACCTGTCAGCGGAGGTTTTTCGTAAGAATTTTTTATGAGGGTTGCCGCTCTCACCACAAAGAATGAAAATCGTGCGACGAGGGTAGCAGACGGGATTCTATTTTCATACCAATTCTAATTGCGCCATTCGATGAAAGAAAGAAACATGATTGAAATAACCCACGAGCCTCTCGACCCCGAAGCCGTCACGGCAAAGGTAATGCGTGACACCAACGGGGTTGTGGTCACCTTTCTGGGGGTGACGCGCAACTTCACTGGCGAGCGGCGCGTGCTGCACCTGGAATACGAGGCATACCGGCCAATGGCCGATAACAAGCTGGCGGAGATAGCCGACGAAATAAGGCGGCGATGGGATATTCAAGACGTTGCCATGAGCCATAGGCTTGGAAGGCTCGAAATCGGCGAAACCAGCCTGATTGTTGCCATCGCGTCGCCTCACCGAAGGGACGCCTTCGAAGCCTGCCAGTACAGCATAGACCGCATCAAGCAGATTGTTCCCATCTGGAAGAAAGAGTTTTTCGAGGGTGGAGAGGTCTGGGTCGGAAGTCAGGAAGACGCGCAATTGCTCGAGGCGGCGAGGGCTGTGGTTTCAAATGACTGACTCTCTTGCCGTTCACGTTGCCCCGCGAAGCTCCAGGTCTGACTGGAATAGTGACCCAATTGTTAGTGAAAATATTCACAATAGAAAAAACGATGACGAAGGTAAGAAGTCGTAACTCGGCGAATTTGCGTCGAAATCCCACAGCGATTCACGGTAGTTGACGTATTCACAGAATCCAAATACTATAGTGTAGAATTTCACAAAGTATCCGGTTGCGAGCCAATTATTTCTCTGCTATATTGATTTCCAATGGAGGGATCGCATAGAGGTCTAGTGCGGCCGCCTGCTAAGCGGTTAGGGGGCGCAATCTCCCTCATGGGTTCGAATCCCATTCCCTCCGCCATTCTTAACTTGTATTCAGAGAAGTAATTATTAACAGTATGCGCAGCTACTATATCTGGACAATCGGCTGTCAGATGAACAAGGCCGATTCCGAACGCCTCGAAAGCGCCCTGGGTCAACTGGGCCTTTCCTCCGCGGATTCCCCCAAAGATGCCGACGTTGTCGTCCTCAATAGTTGCGTTGTCAGGCAGAGCGCAGAAGACAAGGTCATCGGCATGATGACCAGCCTCAAACCCCAAAAGCAGCGCGACCCGGACAAGGTAATTGCGCTTATGGGGTGCATGGTGGGGCCGAAAACAGAGCCGCTTCAAAAGCGTTACCCCTATGTGGACGTTTTTATGCGTCCACAGCAGTATCAGCCTCTCATAGACATCGTGGGCGAACGCATGGGCGTTGACCCCGAAGGATGTGTTGGGCCGCTTGTGGCGAAGCCCGACGTTACCGCATATATTCCCATCATTCACGGCTGCGACAAGTTCTGCGCGTTCTGCATCATCCCGTACCGGCGCGGACGAGAGGTTAGCCGTTCCATCGAGGACATCGTCAGGGAAGTGCGATTGCTCTCGCAAAGAGGCGTTAAAGAGATCACGCTGCTTGGTCAGAACGTGGACTCCTACGGTCACGACCTGCCCGATACCCCGGACCTTGGCGACTTGCTGATTGCAACGAACGAGGTCGAAGGGCTTGAGCGCATCCGGTTCCTTACCTCTCACCCTAGCGACATGAGCGACCACATCATCGAGGCCGTAGCCAGGCTGGACAAGGTCTGCGAGCACATAAACCTGCCGTTTCAGGCTGGCGACGATGACATCCTTTCCGAGATGCGGCGCGGCTACACGAACGATGAGTATCGTCGCATCATAGAAAAGATACGTGAGCGAATTCCCAACGTGTCGTTGAGTACCGATATAATCGTGGGCTTTAGTGGAGAGACCGAGGCCCGGTTCGAGCGCACGCTTGAGCTTGTGAGGGACATCGAGTTCGACAAAGTACACGCGGCGGCATATTCGACCAGGGAAGGCACAATCGCCGCCAGGACGATGCCGGACGACGTGTCGCCAGAGGACAAGCAAGACCGCCTCAAACGCATCGAGGGCTTGCAGGAACAAATTCTTACCGATATCAACGCGCAATTGCTTGGGCAGACCACCGAGATACTTGTGGAAGGTCGGAAACGAGGCCGATGGTCTGGGCGCACTCGAAACGATAAGCTGGTCTTTTTCGACGATGAAGAGGACAGAAAAGGCGAAGTTGTAAGTGTCAAGATAGTCAGCACAAGCCCCTGGTCGCTTCAAGGGACAATCGTGTCTTGAACGACTAGAACTTGGAGGAGTCAATCGAAGATGGTTATCAATCTCAAGAAGCCATTCATACCAATCACGGAGATAGAGCAGTCGGCCTTCTGTCAGACGGACGATGAGCTAAACTCCAAGACGCTCGAAGAGGAGTTCAAGGCAGGCGTGCGCTGGCAGAAACTGCCCACCAGCTACATGCGCCTGACTCCTGAGGAGTTGGACGCGCGTATTGCTGAGGCAAGGGCTGCCCTCGGTAAGCGTCTGGTAATACTGGGCCACCACTACCAGCGCGACGAGATTATCAAGTACGCTGATTATCGCGGTGACTCATTCAAGCTGTCACAATTCGCCGCGTCACAGGAAGACGCCGAGAACATCATATTCTGCGGTGTCCACTTCATGGCTGAGACCGCAGACATCCTCAGCGCGCCAGACCAGAATGTTATTTTGCCTAACCTGACAGCGGGATGCTCGATGGCAGACATGGCCCATGTGGACGACGTTTACGATTGCTGGGACGACCTCCAGGATATCCTCGGGGACGATGGCGGCATAGTGCCTATCACTTATATGAATTCTACCGCAGGCATAAAGGCGCTTTGCGGACGCAACGGCGGCATCGTATGCACGTCGTCGAACGCGCCCGCGACCTTCGAGTGGGCGTACAGCCAGGGTCAGCGAGTTCTGTTCCTGCCCGATCAGCATCTAGGAAGAAACACTGGCCTCAAGATGGGCATCGGGTTGGACGAAATGCTCGTCTGGAACCCTTTCAAGCCGCTTGGAGGGCACACGAAAGACGAGCTTCGGCGGGCGAAGCTAATCCTCTGGCAGGGCCATTGCTCGGTGCATACGCGATTCAGCGTGGCGCAGATTGAGGAAGCACGGCAGAAGTATCCTGACATCAACATTGTCGTCCATCCAGAGTGCACGATGGAGGTGGTGCAGGCCGCCGACTTCGTAGGCTCCACCGAGTACATCATCAAGGTGATAAGCGAGGCTCCATCGGGCAGTAAATGGGCAGTGGGAACCGAAGTGAACCTGGTGAACCGCGTCGCGGCGGAGCATCCCGACAAGACCGTTTTCTCACTCGATCCGGTGGTCTGCCCTTGCTCGACGATGTACCGCATTCATCCCGCGTACCTATCTTGGGTGCTTGACGGGCTTGTCGAGGGAGTCGTCGTAAACCCGATAACCGTAGACGAGGAGACCGCCGAGTACGCCAGAATCGCCCTGGACAGAATGCTATCGGTGGCATAAGTAATCCAAACTTAGCCCTGTTGACTGTTGCAAGCCCATCTCAGATACTCTTAGTCAAGGTTGTCGGGATGGGCTTGATTGTGCCTTGAAGCCTGCGACTTGCATGTAATACGACCTCTGCTTGGAATTTGGGTATATTCTCCTCTCCCTTGACGGGAGAGGACTGAGGTGAGGGGGAGACGTCTGTATGAACATACCTTCCCCCTCATCCTAGCCTTCTCCCACCAGGGGAGAAGGGACCTCATGCTGTCTTTACATAGGACTATATGAGGAGGAGGCACAGTTTGACTCTGATTACGCCTGAAATCGAATCGCTGATTGACCTCGCTTTGATGGAAGACCTCTCCATAGGCGACCCTACGTCCGACGCCCTCATACCTCCTGAGCTTATGGGCAAGGCCGTACTGATAGCCAAGGCGGAAGGTGTCCTTGCCGGAGTGGAGGTGGCCCTCGCCGTCTTCAAGCGGGTTGACCCTAGCCTGAGCGTCCACGCGAACATACAGGATGGTTCACCGCTTCATCCAAGAGATGTTATTGCGACCGTGCAGGGTTCCGCATCGTCCATCCTCAAGGCTGAGAGGACGGCGCTGAACTTCTTGCAGCGTCTTAGCGGAATCGCCACCGAGACCAGAAGATACGTTCAGACTGTGTCAGGCCACAACTGCCGCATCATAGACACGCGCAAGACGACGCCAGGGTTTCGCACCTTGCAAAAGTACGCGATTCGGGCTGGAGGCGGCTTCAATCATCGCCGAAATCTTGGTGACGGCATCTTGATCAAGGACAATCATATTCAGGCGTTGCGTGGGCAGGGATTAAGCCTTGGCGACATCGTTAAAAAGGCGCACGCCAACGCTTCCCATACCATCAAGGTCGAGGTTGAAGTGGAAAACCTCGACGAGGTGAAAGAGGCCCTGGACGCCGGCGCAGAAATCTTGCTGCTGGACAACATGGGTCTGAAAGAGATGGCCCAAGCGGTGGACATGGCTCGCGGCAGGGCAGTAACCGAGGCGTCGGGCGGTATCAACCTGGATACGCTGAAGGCAGTCGCCGAGACAGGCGTTGACCTCATCTCGTCAGGCGCACTGACGCATTCGTCCAAGGCTTTGGATATCAGCCTCGATTTGATCGAGTAGAAGGCATACGGCAAATCGGTATGGAGATAGAGGCAGCCTATCCTCGTCATACTTTGGCGGATGGATGTGGTAAGGGCGGCAACCCTCATGGAAATTTCTAACAGAGTCTATGCTGGAGTCGTAATCCTGGTGGCGCTGCTAGTCGTTACGGCGGTGCTTGGGAGTCGGGGCGGCATCGCATCAAACAAGGGGCCTCTGCCTCCTGAGCCGCTAGTGAACCGGATAGCCTACGTCAGCCCGGATGGGCAGATAGAGGCTGTTCTGCCCGATGGCTCTGATCCCTGGCAGATCAATCAGGGTGAGGGCTTTTTCACCTGGCCTACGTGGTCTCCTGACGCCAGAAGGCTCGTGTTTTCGGGCGTCGTTGATGCAGGATTCAACGAGCGCAAGTTGAGTCTGTACGTCTTCGATGCCGCCAGACGCGCATCGCGGGAGATTTACACTGGCGAGCCTGGGGTCGCTATGTTACTGGCTGAGGGCGTTATTCATTATCCACTCTGGTCGCCTGACAGCAGTCGCGTCTCCTTCATAGCGGGAACCGCACAAGGGCTGACTCTTTTCATCGACAACCTTGATGAGGATGTCAGCGCCAACGAGATTCTCGACAATGGCCCTCTGTGGATATCCTGGTCGCCCGATTCACAATACCTCCTTGTTCATCGAGCCGAAGACCATTTCCTGGTCAACGCCGCTGACACCTTGCAGGTAAGCAACCTGAACATCCCTTTCATTGGTTATCGCGTTGCTGCATGGAAGACTTCCGGGAGCACGATAACGTTTGTGCAACCAGGCGATGGCGGCAACAGTATTTACGAGGGCGAGGTTATCGGCGAAAGTCTGGAAAATCCGAGGCGAATACGAGAAGCGCCGCCTAACCCAGCATTCCTATGGTCTCCCGACGGCGCGTATCTGGCCGCCGCCGGAACAGATCAGTTTTTGCTCTACCGGGGCCAAAGCATATTCATATATCAAGACCTCACTTTGTATTCGGAAGACGACGCAAAACAGCCGATCAGGATTCAGGACAATGTAATCGCCTATTTCTGGTCGCCTGATAGCTCGAAGCTGGCGTACGTAACTCTCAGCGAAACGCGCGGCATCCTGCGATGGATGATTCTGGACACTGCGGATGGGAGCCGATGGCCCATTGTAGATTTCGTGCCCACAAGCGAGCAGTTGACGATGTTCCAGTTCTTCGACCAGTTCGCATACTCGCATTCGCTATGGTCGCCAGACAGCCGCGACCTGGTCTTCGCCGGAATATTGGATGCGGAAGCCGTTACCGCATTATTCAGTTATGATTCGTCCGTTCAGCAAGGGCCGCAAATCCTGGTAATCGGCGTTGAACCTGATTCGCTGCCCCTTGCTATAACCGATGGAATCCTTGGCTTCTGGTCGCCGAGGTGAGACGGTGCTTTGCTGAGATTGTCAGCCTCGCCTTGGCCGTCCTCTGTCGGCTGAATCGAGCATAATCGTCACAGGGCCATCGTTTTGGATGGAGACTATCATATGGGTCTGAAAAATGCCCGTTTGTACTGCCAAACCCGACTCCCCGAACATCTCCACGACACGGTTGAACGTGGCCTCTGCCTGTTCAGGGAGGGCGGCCTCTGTGAAACTGGGCCTGCGTCCCTTGCGGGTATCGCCGTACAGCGTAAACTGGCTGACAACTAAAAGCTCGGCCCCAATTTCAAGGGCCGAGCGATTGAATCTTTCCTGATCGTTGGCAAATATACGCAGGTTGACTGCCTTGCCGACTATGTAGCTGGCGTCTTCGTCGCTATCGTTCTTGGAGACGCCGAGCAAGATGACCAGCCCTGGCCCTATGCGACCTACGATCTCACCGGCAACCGAGACCGAAGCCTCTGAGACCCTCTGGACAAGGGCGCGCACTGGCTATTCGCTTTTGGATTTGGCTGGTGTGGATTCTGTTTTGGCGGTGGAACTGGTCGTGCTCTCTGGTTTCGAGCTTGAGTCGGACGACTCTTTGGATTCAGTCCCAGATGTGCTCTCTGACTTTGAGCTTGAGTCCGATGATTCCTTGGACTCGGCAGACGCGTTCGTGTTATTGCTGCGTTTTCCGTAGTCGTTCACATACCATCCGCTGCCTTTGAACACAATTGGAACTGCGTGGAACTTGCGACGGGCGCTGTTTTCGCAACTTGGGCAGGTGGCAACAGGTTCAGAGTCAAAACTCTGCTTCAGTTCAAAAATGTGATGGCACGTGTCACATTCATAATCGTATCTTGGCAAATGTAGCTCCCCCCACATGGTCATGTCACTGGCAGTCACGTTACATGACTGCTATCATTATACCTTAATCTAACAACATACGTGTTTACTGTCAAGCTCGTCAAGACCGCGACTGGCCTACGGCGCGTTCTAAGCTATTCCGCCATACGTCTTCCAACTCCGAGACAGACAGGTCTACGATGTCGTTGATTTTCACTGAGCTACCACCCGTTTGCCCCAACACAACCCAGGGAACGTCCTCATCGCGGCAAATGCTTTCAAACTCAGTCAGGCGCTCGGACGCGATTGACACGACGATTCGAGACTGCTGCTCCCCGAATAGGGCCGCGTCCCACCTGCCTGCTAAATCGAAGCTGCCTTGAAATCCTACTCCGCCAGCGATGCAGCACTCTGCTAACGTGACCGCAAGTCCGCCGTCCGAACAGTCGTGTGCCGAGACCGCGATTCCATCGCCAACGAGCCGACGGCATGCCCTCTGTATGGCTGTCTCCCTGTCGATGTCTATTGCTGGCATGCCCGCCACTAGCGAATGAACAAGCTCCAGGTATTCGCTGCCAGACAACGCCGCAGCGTCACCGCGCACTTCGCCGACTCCCAGAAGTACCACAACGTCGCCCGCCTGCTTGAAGCCGACGCTCGCGTGGCGAGATACGTCTTCCAGCAGGCCAAGCGCGCCAATTACAGGCGTTGGGTAAATATCTTCTCCCTGAGTCTCGTTATACAGGCTCACGTTGCCGCTGATGACCGGTGCGCCGAACGCGCGGCTGGCCTCAGCCATGCCTTTGATGCACTCTTCTAGCTGATAATAGGTTTCGGGCTTCTCCGGGTTGCCGAAGTTGAGGCAGTCTGTCAAAGCGATTGGCTCCGCTCCTGTGCAGGCTACGTTGCGGCAGGCCTCCGCGACGGCAATCATGCCGCCTAGGAAGGGGTCGAGGTAGCAATACCGGCTATTGCCATCAGTGGAAAGGGCTATGCCTCGCCGAGTGCCTTTGATACGCAACACGGCGGCGTCTCCGCCCGGCGACACTACAGTGTTGGTCTGTACCTGGTGGTCGTACTGCCTGTACACCCACTCTTTGCTGGCGATGTTCGGGGACGCCAGAAGCCTCAAAAGCACCACGTTTGCGGATTCTTCGGGCAAAGGTACTTTGTCGAGGTCGTACTCCTGTAATTTCGTTAGCCACTCCGGTTTGACGCCCTGAGGTCTGTAGAGCGGGCGGGTCTGTCAGCAGACGAACTGGAACCTCGGCCTCAAGCGTTTCCCCATCGAATATCCTCGTCATCCCTTCGCCCGTGACCGTGCCGATTACGGTGGACTGCAAGTCCCATTTGTCGAAGATGGCCTTTACCGGGTCTTCGTGGCCCTCTTTAACGATGATGAGCATCCTCTCCTGAGATTCTGAGAGCATTACGTCGTAGGGAACCATTCCGTCCTCTCGACGCGGGATGCGGGATATGTCGATGTCGATACCGCTTCCGCCATTGGCGGCAGACTCGACGCTTGCGCTGGTAAGTCCTGCCGCTCCAAGGTCTTGTATGCCGACGAAGTGGTCGGTCTGCGCGACCTCAAGGCAGGCCTCGATCAGCACCTTTTCGAGGAATGGGTTCCCCACCTGCACAGTAGGCCGAAGCTCCCTGTCTTCCTCGAAAGAGCGTGACGCCAGGCCGGACGCGCCGTGAATGCCGTCTCGTCCGGTGTCCGCGCCTACAAGCATGAGCAGATTCCCTGAGCCGCCAGTCGTGGCACTGACGAGGTTGCCTTTTTCCAGAATGCCGACGCACATGGCGTTCACCAGAGGGTTTCCCGAATACGAGGGCGCGAAGCATATCTCGCCGCCAACGTCCGGTATGCCGATGCAGTTGCCGTAGCCTGATATTCCGGCTACGACCCCATTGAGCAGATACCTGTTGTGTGGCTCGGTCAGTGGGCCAAAGCGCAGCGAATTCAGCAATGCGATTGGTCTGGCCCCCATAGCGAAGATGTCGCGAACGATGCCGCCAACGCCTGTCGCCGCGCCCTCGTATGGCTCGATTGCCGACGGATGGTTGTGAGACTCGATCTTCATGACTATGGCAAGGCCGTCCCCGATGTCGACGACGCCTGCGTTTTCCTTGCCCGCCTCGACTAGCATACGCGGGCTGTCGCTGGCGAGCAGCCTCAGCAGGGGCTTGGAGTGCTGATAGCCGCAATGTTCGCTCCACAAGGAGCCGAACAAGCCTAGCTCAAGCTCGTTGGGTTCCCTGCCCAGTCGCTCGACTATGGCCTCGTATTCCTGTTCGGACAGGGCTAGTTGGTCTAAGGCTTCTTTTGACACAGGCATCTTTTAAGCCTTCTCTCTAGTTCTCTTACCCATGGTGGTTGACTGGTGTACGCAGATTCTAAGAACGCAGCGATATGTGCAGTCGTGCGCTTGACCTCACCCCACGTAATCCAGAGCTTGAAGTAGATTTAGGCGACCCCTCTCCTCAAGAGGAGAGGGGCGACCATAATTGAGGTTTGCCTACGAACAGTTGGGGTGAGGTCGCCACGTCCCCTTGTATAATCGCATTTTTCCATTTTATATACCTACCTCTGCCAAGCCGTTAGCACGGTGAAGATCAACGCGTCTGCTATCCGTTGCCGATTGCAATGAGCGCGACTCCGCCGACGACCATCAACGCGCCGAACACCGTGCGCAAAGTCACGCGCTCCAGCTGTTGCAAGAAAACGTGAGTAATCAACAGCGCCATCAACGGGTTCGTTGCGGCGACGGGTGTAACCAATACGACGGGAGCATTGCTCAGAGCAAGGAACCAGAAACTCACGCCCCATGTCGATGCGAAGCCCGCCAACGATATGAAAATCCATCCTCGCCTCGGTATATGCTTATAGTCCTCGATAACGTGGCGGTGGAACAAGACGGCTACGATAATCGTGCCAAACATCAATGAGAATGCGCTGCCTACAATAGGCGGAGCGTATTCCCTGACAATCTTCGCCCCGACCACCGCCACAGACCCGTAGCAGGCTGCCGCTCCAAGAGACGTGAGGTATCCAAGGTACAGATTGCGTCGAGTGATGCTTGTTGTCATCTTTGGCTGAGTATCAGAGCCAGCCCTCCGATTATCGAGAATGTGCCCAGCAAGGTAATCAGGCTGAGAGATTCGCCTCCAACTGTAACCGCCAGAGTTGTGGCGAATAGCGGAGATGCGCCGATTATTGGAGTTGCCTTGGAAATTCCGATCATGCCTACACTGAGGTAGTTGAAAAATCGCCCTAACGGGAAGTTGATGAATCCAGAAAGCAAAAACCACAGGAATGCAACTGCGGCAAGGCCAAGAACTTTATCCGGGTAAATCGCAAACGCCAATGCCATGGCGATGGCTGTTCCGACGATCAGCGATATAAGGGTTCCGGTGGTGGCGCGCATATGCTGTAGGGCTAATCGGGCGAAAATTGCACTGAGACCGAAACCGAGGGCAGCGGACAGGGCGAGTACAATGCCTAGCATTACGCGAGCGACCTCTCCGCGCCTGTCGCCAGAAGCGGAATTGCGGCACGAATCAGCGATTCAAAGATGAGCTTGCCGTCGTCGCCGCCTAGCAGACTTTCGCAGCAGCGCTCGGGGTGCGGCATCATGCCCAGCACGTTGCCGCGAGCGTTGGCTATGCCCGCGATGTTGCCAAGCGAGCCGTTAGGATTCGCTTCGTCGGTCACCTCGCCATTGGCCGTGCAGTAGCGGAAAGCCACACGATTTTCGGCCTCGAGTGCGCTGATTGTGGTAGCGTCGGCGAAGTAATTGCCCTCGCCGTGAGAGATGGGAATGCGAAGCACCTGGCCCGCTGTGGCTGCGCTGGTGAAGGAAGAGGAAGCGTTTTCTACCCGCAGGTGAGTCCACTGGCATCGGAACTGAAGGTGAGCGTTCCGCATAAGCACGCCCGGCAGCAATCCGGCCTCGCACAGTATCTGGAAGCCGTTGCAAATTCCAAGCACCAGCTTGCCCAGTTCCGCGAACTCCTCCACTGCCTTCATGACAGGCGAAAAGCGTGCGATGGCTCCCGGCCTAAGGTAGTCGCCGTAAGAGAATCCGCCGGGAAGAATGACGCAATCGTAATCGGAAAGGTCAGTCTCTTTGTGCCACACATAGTTTACTGGTTGCTGGAAGACTTCGCTGAGGACGTTGAAGCAATCGGTATCGCTCCATGTGCCGGGGAATACGATAACGCCAAATCTCATTTACTCTATTTCCGCCAGACGTTTAAGCTCCTCGGAGACTATGGAATTGACCTCTTTGCCGTCTGCCCTGCCGCGAACCTGGGGCATGATGCGTCCCATCACCTTGCCCATGTCCCCTGGCCCCGCAGCGCCCGAATCCTGGATGGCCTGATGCACCACGTCGATAATCTCTTCCCTGGACATCTGCTGAGGCATGTATTCAAAGATAATCGCAAGCTCGCCCTTCTCCTTGTCAACCAGGTCCTGGCGATTCGCGGCCTCGTAGGCCTCAATGCTGTCACGGCGTTGCTGCACCTGCCGAGTCAGCACGCTGATGATGCCTTCGTCGTCAAGCTCCGTCTGCTTAGCTATCTCCTCGTTGTGTATCTCGGAGCGCAGGTAACGTAGCACCGAGCGTCGAGCAGCGTCCTTGTCGCGCATCGCCTGTTTGAGGTCTTCCTGTAATCTGGCCTGTATCGGCATGTTTTGTCCTGCAATAAAAATGGTGTGGATTCGATTCAACGTCGAAGTATAGATACCGCCTATTGAGGTGTCAAGAATTACGGCCCCTGTATTGAAATTTAATATCCAAACTTAACAATCGGCTAAAGTCTCACCCTCATCCCAGCCTTCTCCCGTCAAGGGAGAAGGGGACAACCTCCTCTCCCTCGATGAGAGAGGATTGAGGTGAGGGTGAAATGCTCGGAAACCAATCTCCATGAGACGTTTATACAAGGCTCAATAGATACCATCTCACAGCCTGTCAATCGCCCCCTGAATTGAGGCCAGCGTGCGTTCCTTGCCCAGCACTTCCATCGTCTCGAACAGCGGCGGCGCGACACGTAGGCCGGTCGTGGCTACGCGCAGTGACCCGAATAGCTGGCCCGCCTTGACGTTAAGCTCCTTCGCAAGTGGCCTCAGCATTTCCTCGATTGACTCGGTGTCGAATGCCCCAAGCCCAGAAATACCGGTAAACGCCGCGTTTAGCGCTCCCTTTGTTCCTTCGGCGTCCATGCCCTTCTGCACAAGCTCCGCGCTTTCGTATACTGGCTCGGTCTTGAAGAAAAACGAAAGAAGCGGAGCCGCGTCTCTCAGTTCTTTCAGCCTCTCCTGTACCAGCGGAATCATTTTTAGCAGGTATTGCCTATCCGGTAGCTCTGGTATCTCCACGGACGGGTAATGTCGCCAGTAATCGAGCAAGGCGTCGGCAAGCTCATCCTGGCTTATCTGGCGAATGTGCGTGCCGTTCATCCAGTTGAGCTTTTCGGTGTTGAAGATGGCCCCGGCCTTCGCCACGCGCTCGATTGTGAAATGCCTTATGAGTTCATCGGCAGAGAATATCTCGGTCTTATCGTCGAGCGACCATCCAAGCAAAGAGAGGAAGTTGACCATCGTTTGAGGCAGATAGCCCATCTCTCGATACTCAAGAACGGAGGTAGCGCCATGTCGCTTGCCGAGCTTCGACCTGTCCGGGGCCAGAATCATCGGCAGGTGCGCGAACTGCGGCGGCTTCCAGCCCAGCGCGCTGTATAGTTGCAGGTGACGCGGTGAACTGGAAATCCAGTCGTCGCCGCGCATCACGTGGCTTATCTCCATGTGATGGTCGTCAATCACGTTTGCGAGGTGATACGTGGGATACCCGTCCGACTTCAGCATCACGAAGTCGTCCACAAGCTGGTTATCGAAGGATATTTCGCCGTGTATGATGTCGTTGAGTATGGTTGTGCCGTCAAGCGGCATCATGAAGCGGACGACGGGCGTGACCCCACTGCGTTCATGCTCCAGGCGCTCCTCCTCGCTCATATCGCGGCATCGACGGTCGTAGCCGGGCGACTGGCTGCGCTTTTGCTGTTCCTCTCTCATCTCCGTCAGACGCTCAGCCGAGCAGTAGCAGAGATAGGCCTGTTTGTTCTTCACCAGTTGGTCGGCGACCTGCCTATATAGCTCAAGACGGTCAGACTGATAGTACGGGCCATAGTCGCCGCCGATGTCCGGGCCTTCATCCCAGTCTAGCCCAAGCCAGCGCAGAGCTTCGAGCATCACGTCTGTCGCGCCCTCGATCTTGCGGCTCTGGTCGGTGTCCTCCACGCGAATGAAAAATGTGCCCCCGGTATGTCGAGCGAACAGCCAGTTGAAAATGGCCGTGCGCACGTTGCCAACGTGGGTTGCACCTGTGGGGCTGGGCGCGTATCTCACCCGAACTTTATCGGTCACGTCGTCTACTAATCCTTTCCTTGCCTACTTGGGGATGCATCTGTGTGTTACCGCATTCTAACACGCAGGCCGCACTTCTGAAAATGGCCTTGCGGTGATGTTTTTATTCTGCGAGACAATTGACCCGCAGAATAAATAATGATATCTTATCTCTATAAAATTGTTGTTATGATAGGTTTGGTATCTTAGGATTGAGACTAAGTATCATGATTGATGCTAAACAAACCCGACCTGATCTGCTGGCAGTTCTGGAAGACCGGGGATATCGAGTCACAGAGCCGCGCCGCAGCGTTGTCGAACTTCTAGACAGTAAAGAGGTGGGTTTCAGCGCGGAGGAAATCTGCGGCGAGCTTCCAGACGTGGGCCGAGCCACAGTGTACAGGACAATTAAACTCCTGCTCGAGGCCGGGGTCATTTGCAAACTGGCCCTGCCAAACGGCGCGCCGAAGTACAGCCTGGCCCGCATCGAGCACCACCACCACACCGTCTGCGTTACGTGCGGGACGGTGAGCGAGTTCAGGGATGTGACCATCGAGCGGTTTCTGCGGACGATAGGCGCGGACATTTCCGGTGAGATAGTGGGACACCGCATGGAGTTCTACATCATCTGTCAGCAATGCGCCATCAACTCTGGAGGGTAATCCAACGGCCGTTGCCATATAACATGTATGGCCTGCTTTTTAATGAGACAAAGGATCAATAATTTGAGGCAATTGAATCTAGTATATTTCATGATGTTAACTCTAATCGGAATCACCGCTCTTGCAACCGCGTGCGCTGGCGAAGAACGGCCTGTTGGCTCAAATGCCAGCGATCAACCCGGCTCTGGCAAAATGCGGGTCGTTACCACGCTCTACGCATTGGAATACTTCATCGGTCGCATAGGCGGGGACTCCGTAGAGGTTATCAATCTGGTTCCGCCAGGCGTGGAGGCCCACGACTTCGAGCCAAGGCCAGATGACATCCGCCAATTAAACTCCGCCGATCTGATTGTCTATAACGGCACGGGCTTTGAGCCTTGGATTGACCGCGCGCTAGAGTCCATAGACGAGAGCCAAACTTTGATCGTAGAGACGAGCAGCGGGCTAACCGACCTTACATCTGGCGACCCTCACGTGTGGCTCGATCCACTGAAGGCAATCGAGCAAGTCAAGCCGATTCTTGACGGCATGAGTCGCGCGGACTCGGACAGTGCCGAAGTCTACGCCGAAAATGCCGGTCTGCTGGTTGCCGAACTTGAGCAACTGGATGCGCGATTTCAGTTTGCGCTGGCTGAATGCCGCCTCAGCGAGTTCGTCACATCACATGATGCCTTTGGCTACCTCGCTCGAAGGTACGGCTTGAAGCAGGTTGCGATTGCGGGCCTTTCGCCGGAGGCCGAACCTTTGTCCCGTGACTTCGCGAGACTTGCTGACAGGATTGAGGAGCTTGAGGTGAGATACGTGCTGGTCGAAGTCATCGTCAGTGTCAGGCTCGCCGAGGCCTTAGCCAAGGAGGTCGGCGCACAGACCTTGGTTCTCCACCCGCTAGAGAGCCTTACCGCCGACGAGTCGGTGCGGGGCGAGACCTATTTCTCGATAATGAACGCGAACCTGAAAAGCCTTCGCGCCGCTCTGGAGTGCAACAATTGAACAGCAAAAATGGTAAGACCAGGATAGAGCTCAGTCCGAGCTTGGAATTCAACCACACCTGGTTCCAGTACAATTCCGAGGCGGCAGTAGAAGACATTACCTTTACAGTCGGGCGCGGCGAGTTCGCCGCCATTCTCGGTCCCAACGGCAGCGGAAAGACGACCCTGCTGAGACTTGCCCTTGGCCTCCTCAAGCCGACCCGCGGCTTTGTGAAATTGTTTGGTCAGCCGCCGGACAAGTTCCGCGATTGGCAGCGAGTCGGCTATGTGCCCCAGACGATGCAGGGAGTGGATAACCAGTTTCCCGCCACGGTTGAAGAAATCGTGGCGCAGGGGCTTTATCGCGGCTTCGACCCGCTGGCGTTCTGGCGTCGCAACGGCCAACCTGAAGTGCTCAATGCCCTGGAAACGGTAGGCATGGAGGATTTGAGAAGGCGGCGAATCTCGACTCTGTCCGTCGGACAGCAGCAACGGGCCTTGATTGCCCACGCTCTCGTTCGCGAGCCTGATTTGCTCGTGCTTGACGAGCCAGAGGCGGGCGTCGATGCCGCAGGACAGGAACAGCTTTACGCGATGCTGAGGCGCATAAACGACGAGCGCGATATCACCATCCTAATGGTCACTCATGACATTGGGGCCGTGATGCGGGAGGCAACGGTCGTCGCCTGTATCAACCGCACCCTCGTGTTCCACGGTTCGCCGCACGGGATAACTCAGAGCGAGCTTTCGCAGCTTTACGGCCTTCCGATGGACGTGCTGCTGCATGACGCGCTCCACGAGCACCGCTAGACCTATGCCAGCGATATTTGACTACGACTTCATGATCCGCGCCCTGATAGGCGGCGCATTTGTGGGCGCGCTCGCCCCCGCGCTCGGCACGTTTCTTGTGCTGCGCAGGCTGTCGCTTTTTGCGGACAGCCTCTCGCACGTCGCGCTTGCTGGCGTAGCTATCGGCTTGCTAACCAACACGTTTCCGCCGCTCGTTGCTCTGGGGGCAACCTCGGTCGCGGCGCTGACAATCGAGTTCTTGAGGTCGCGCCGGATTATGCCGGGAGATGCGGCCCTGGCTGTGGTCCTGTACAGCGCGCTTGCTGTAGCCATCGTCATCATTAGCCTTGCCGACGGATTCAACGTCGACCTGTTTGCATACCTTTTCGGCAGCATACTCACGGTAGACTCCACCGACCTGTGGCTGCTTGCGGGGCTGACTGTTGTCGTCCTTGGATTCATTGCGCTTTTCTATCCAGAGCTATCACAAAGCTCGTTCGATGCCGACCTTGCACGGACGAGCGGAGTGCGGGTATTCTCCATCAATCTTGTGCTGGCAGTGCTCACCGGAGCGACGATAACGCTGTCAATGCGCGTCGTGGGTGTGCTGCTGGTGGGCGCGTTAATCGTCATTCCGGTAATGGTGAGCCTCAGACTGGCGACTGGGTTGCGCGCGGCGATTGCGCTCGCAATCGTCGTCGGCGTGTTCAGTTCGCTGCTGGGATTGGCAATTTCGTTCTACGCCAATATCGCCGCCGGTGGCTCGGTGGTTTTGACGGCGGCGGGGCTGCTAATCATAACGCTGGCTGGCTCATCCTTTGCTGGCTGGCTGAGTCGCTCACGGCTGAACAGCAGGGTCGAGGCGGCGGCCCCTGCGTCAGACACCAGCGAAAATCCACATGAGCGCGCGTAAGTGTTACGCTGTACACACGGGAATCTGCATTAGCTGACTCTTTTGGAAATTTCCAACGTTTCGAGAAATGCGGTTAGCTCGTCGGGAAGCTCTGACGAAAATTCCACGTACTCGTCTGTCGATGGATGTTGGAAGCCCAATACGCTTGCGTGAAGGAAATGGCGGTCGAGCAAAGGATGCGGCTTTCCATAGATACCGTCGCCCGCCAGCGGATGCGCTAGAGAGGCAAAGTGTACGCGGATCTGGTGCGTGCGGCCTGTGATGAGCTTTACCTCGATGAGCGAATAGCCTTTGTAATACTTCAGAACCTTATATCGAGTTGTCGCCTCACGACCATTGGAAACAATAGCCATCCGCTTTCTATTGCCCGGGTCGCGGCCTATCGCGGCCTCTATGACCGCCTCGGCGGGCGACACTTTCCCGTGCGCCAACGCGACGTAGAGCTTCGTAAAACTCCGCTCCTTGATCTGTGCCGTCAGCTTTGCGTGGGCCTTCTCGTTCTTGGCGACGACCAGCAGGCCGGAGGTGTCCTTGTCCAGCCTGTGTACAATGCCGGGGCGCACTGTGCCTCCGATGCCCTGCAAATCGGGGCAAAGCGCGAGCACGGCGTTCACTAGCGTCTGATCTGGATGGCCCGGCGCGGGATGGACGGTAAGCCCCGCTTGCTTGTCGATCACCAGAAGGTCGCTATCCTGATACACGACCGTTAGAGGAATATCCTGCGGCTCCATGTGGCTCTGGGCCACATCAGGGATAGTGAGGCCAATAAGCTGTCCCTCTCGAAGCCTGGAAGATGGCTTTGCGATTGCTCCATCAAGCGTAACGCAGCCATCTGCTATGAGATGTTGCAGCCTAGAGCGAGAGAGATCGGGACACTGTTTGCTCAAGAAAATATCCAGACGCTCTCCGCTAGAATCGGCGGTGAAGGTCTGGGTGTGGCTCAAGGGCTGTCGCTCGACGGGCCGGGTTCCGGCTCATTCGATGGCTCTTTGTCCTTGCCGGTCAAGATCAAGGTTCCGACGAGCAGAGCCATCCCAACGACGATTGAGGAATCGGCCACGTTGAAAATAGGCCACCTTCCTACATCGAAGAAGTCCACTACCGCGCCCGTCCTCAGCCTGTCAATGAGATTGCCCAGCGCGCCGCCTAGCTGCAAACCAATGGCGAATCTGAGAAGCGGCATGGGAAGCGCGTGAGTCCTGTAGAAATATATCAGGAACCCGATGGCTATCACCGAGGCTATTATCAGGACGAGCGTCTGATTGGGGAAAAGTCCGAATGCCGTGCCTGTATTTGTTCCATGAGTCAGCCGAAAAAAGCCAGTCGCGGGCCACGATTCACCCAGGTCTAGATTAGCTCGAACCAGTTGCTTGGTAATCTGGTCTACCGCCAGCACCAACGGCACGGTTAAAAGCACCAGGAAGTCCAAGGACCGCCTTTTTGGTGGAAGCGCCTCGGTTGTTCCTTTGGTTGCTTGTGAGTCTGGATGTTGAGTCATAGTCTGATGCCTAAGAACTTCTTAATAATATCTTCTCACGTCTTAACTAGAATAGCATACGAAGGCCGCTCGTGACATGGACTTCTCTGATCAAGAAATAAGCTACAACATTCCTGTACGGAGCCAGCGTCCTTTGGAGTAGTACCAGATAAATGCTAATAACCTCAAGGTCATGCCAGCGACAATGGCCCAGGGAACGCCGAACTGACCCAGAGGCGTTAGCAGCGATAGCGCGAATGCCAGGGGTATCTCAACCGCCCACATCGTGGAAAGTGTTATCACCATCGGTGCCATGGTGTCGCCGGTGCTATTCAACGCTTGCGTAAACACCTGCACCGCGCTCATAGACAGGTAGCCCACTGCGACGATGGTAATCCATGTGGACGCCTGCGCCACGAATTCGGTATCGCTATTGAAGAAGGAAGCCACAGCATCAGGGAACACCAGAAATCCAATGACGATGACGAGAGTGCCTGCCGTGATATATGTGAGCGCCCAATTTATCGAACTCTTGGCACGCTCAGGCAGGTTCGCTCCCAGGTTTTGCCCTGCCAGCGCGCCTGCCGCCCTGCCGAGGCTCCTGCTGCTCTGATTGACCACGTTCTCGGTGCGTCGGGTAAGAGCGAACGCGGCGAGTGCGCCATCTCCGAAGGAGGCCACAATGCCCACCACTATCAGTTGACCGAATCCCCTCTGCATGTTCGTGACCGAAGCAGGAGCGCCGATTTTGATAAGACGCCAGATTAAAGGCAGGTCGATACTATAATTGCGAAGGTCGAGAGAAAGCCTGGAAGTCCCCCTGATAAGGGCATAGAAGTTCATTATTGCGCCCAGAGTCACGGCGAACAAGTTGGCCGCGGCGGCCCCGGTGAGTCCCATCGAAGGGAAAAACCACACGCCAAATATGAGCAGCGGGCTGAGTACCAGATGGGTGACTCTCGTTACGGTGGCAGCCTTCAGAGGAGTTAGGCTGTCGCCAGAGGACTGAAGGGCGCTGGCGCTCAGACGCTGATAACCCATTACGGCCATCACAATGAACTGCACGCGCATGTAACCGGAGGCCTGGCTCACGACCGCATCGCTTAGCCCCAGAATACGAAGCATCGGCTCTGTCAAGAAAAGCCCAACGAGGACGGAAACCGCCGCGAACATAGAAGACAGCGTAAGAGACTGCATGAAGACGTGGTTCGCATATGGTATGTTGCGCATACCCACGGCCCGGGCAATCATCGTCCTCATGCCTGTGTCGAGGCCCATCCTGGCCGTCATCACCAGCATGAGATACGTCTGAGCAACGCCAAGGCCCGCGATGGCCTGGAACCCTAAACGGCCAGCCCAGATGAGGTCTGCGAGCTGGTCTACGACGCTGAGGAACCCTTCAGCTACCTGCGGCCAGCCGAGAAACCAGAGGTTCTTGGGGACGCTGCCCTTGGTGAGATCGCGGGTAGCGTAAGACGAACGCCTTCGCTTGCTTACCGGTGGACTGGGAGAGTCTGTTTCCCTGTCGTGGGAATTATCTGCTGCCTGGCGCGTATTCTGGTCAGGAGTTTGTAGATCATCATCGGCCATCCGACCCATCCTTCGGGGCTGCCAGAAAATCCACACAGCCTGAGGCAAGCATACTCCATGAGGGACACCCAGTCAAATGACGTGTTTGCTTTTTCGTAAGGATGATGTATAATTACATGTAATTAGATTACACTTCAGAAAGGAGAATTCGCATGGAAGAGGAACCCAAAAACAGGAGAAGAAGGATTCTCGACGATGTGGAGGAAATTGTTGGCGATGTTAGCAAGGTTGTTCGAGTTGCCGTGATACGCGGGTCTGAAGCAGCCGAGTCTGTCGGGGAGAACTTGAAGGAAACAATCAAGGACACCATACACGGCGGGCGTTCAACCAGAGACAGCGTGGTCATGGTGCGAGTCGACAAAGAGAGTCTGTCGAAGCTCGATGAACTGGTGGAGGCGGGACTGGCAAGCAGCCGCTCCGAGGCGGCGGCGTATCTGATAGGCGAAGGCGTCAAGTCGCGCAAAGGGATGTTCGATAAGATTGGCGAGAAAATCGAGAACATCAGGAAAGCTAAAGAGGAGCTTCGGGATATCCTGGAACAGGAAGACTATCCTACAGCTTCAGAAGTTCAAGAATAAGCCTTACATCAGCTCTTGAAGCAGGGTTCGGGCGTCCTCTCGCTCCGGCGGACGAGGGAGGACGCCTAACCTGTCCCATCGGATATGCTCCAGCAGCGTCTCCATGTCATCGTTGCCGATGCCCAGGCCGCCGAGCCGGGTCTCCAGGCCACACCTCTCCATTATCTGCGTGATGCGAGCCACAGCCTCGTCCAGATTTCCGACGCCAAGCGCATCCCAGAGTGCGGGCAGCTTATGGGAAATCGCGGGGGCGTTCCACCTCAAGAACGTGGAAAGTGTGATGCCCACAGCCTGGCCGTGGTCGGCGTTCCAGAAGAGCGTCAGCGGACTGCCCACGGCGTGACACACATTCGGATGGCTGTTGCTGTAGGCAATGCCTGACATCGTGGCGGCAAGGGCGCAGGTGGAACGAGACTCAAGGTCGCCCTGAATGCACGAGCGTTCCAGGTTGCCAGCGTACATTTTGACCACTTCCAGGTCTATGGCGTCGGCGATAGGCTCGGCGTCCAGCGACCAGTAAGACTCGAATGCGCTGGTGAAGGCGTCCATGCCAGACACGGCGGCCAGCGTTTTCGACATGCTCATCGTAAGTTGCGGATCGACGATAGCGACAGTCGGAAACATAAGCGGACTGTTCAGGCCCATCGAGCGTTTCGCCTCTATGTCCCACAGCGCCGCGCCCGACGTTACCTCGCTGCTGCTTCCAGAGGTGGTGGGAACGGCGATGAAGGGTAATCCGGGACGCTGAAGGCTCTTTTCGCGCATCGCGTACTGACGTGAGCCACCTTCGTGAGCCATCAGAATCGCCACCGCCTTGGCGAGGTCCATCGCGCTGCCTCCGCCGATAGCCACAACGACGTCAGCGGACGATTTGCGACAAGCCTCTAACGCGTCGTCAACGTTGCCGGGCGACGGAAACGGCGGAACCTTGTCAAACAAGGCCACCCTCGAAGGGCCTATTGAATCGAGCACCTTCTGGAGAATTCCTCTCGCCCTTAGACTCTGGCGGCCCGTCACGAGGAACACCTGAGCGTCTGTCCCTGCCGTCTCGTCGATTATCGACGTCAGCTCCGACAGCTTCCCTACTCCGAAGACGACTCTTGTAGGATTAAGCCAGGTAAAGGAAAGCCCGGTTTGCTCTAACACTTCAATACCTCAGCAAAAGTTAATTGGCGATAGCAAATTTCGTTGCCCATCCCGTTGCGCATTATAGCATCAGTCGTCCGATGAGACAGTCTTTTTATCGCGAAGTCCCCGGCTTTTCGGACGACGCGCATAGAAATCTGGAAGGCTCGGAGCTTGGCGACGGGCGGCGGGTCATGCGAGGGACGTAGCGCGGGCTGTCGCTATCCTTCCTCAAAACAAGTCCATAATCACGGCAACCCACGATACCTTACCCCAAGGTTGAGATAGCCACCGCCATCGACTACGATATGCGCATGGATTTCAGCAGCTTTCTGCCAGAATTTGGCACGAACATTAAGGGCCTCCTCGCACCCTGGGCCGGACTGGTTGGGTTGATTATAGGGGCAATGGCGGTCTTTAGCGGCGAGGGTCTGAGAGAACGGTACAGAGAGTCGCTGGGAAGGATGTTGTCCGAAAGCAATGCCACAGCCTGGGCCAGGGCAACCAACCAGTGGTTTCTGGGCGGATTTGATAAGCTGTTCGGCGCCAGAGGAACGCTCATCGAGCAAAGCATCTGGAAGGGGCTTTTGCTGTCGCCAGCGATGTTGGCCCTAGCTCGCGTATTGAGCCTGGCGAATGGCACAGGTCGAACTACAGAAGAGCTATTGCTATTCGCCATTACAATGGCCTTCAGTATAGCTTTTGGTATTGCGCTGGGCCACGTTTTGGCGAATAGAAGTTCCAGCGCCATCGTCTTCGGCATCGTCATCGGCATCGGCAGCGTCAACAGTATCGTCAACGGCGGCATCGGCATCGCCGTCGTCAGCATCATAAGCATCGGCATCGGCATCGGCAGTGGCAGCGGCATCGTCAGCGGCAACGGCATTGTCAGTGGTGGCGCCATCGGCATTGGTATCGTCAGCGTCATAGGCATCATAGGTGGCACCGTCAGCGGCATAGGCAGCGCCATCGCCGTCGGTAGCGCTATCATCATCTTTCTGGCTACCAGAGACTTTCAGCTACCAGTCCATCCGCTAAAGGCGTTGCTATCTTCGCTGGTCGTCATAGGCGTCATGAGCTTGATAAAGACGGATGCCGCCCGTTCTTTCCTGGTAGCGATTGACTCAGAGGGTTACAAAGTTCTCGGTTTCATCGCCTTCAATATGTTCGCCGATGGAGTGTCGCTAGTGGAGACTCGCTGGGTGCTTCAGCGTGGAGCGGAGGCTACGATTCTCAGGCTTCTGGGGCTGCTAGTTCTTGACCTGACATTATCCACCGCAATCTTCCTCGTGTTGCCCACCATCCTGTGGGAGGTGCCAGCGCTCGTGGATGCGATTCTCTTCAGAGGAGACCGACCCTGGGTCGGAATCCTGTTCTGGACTACCTTCTCCACGTCGACATATTTCTACCTGTTCGTGTGTGCCGCGCTGCTGGCGCGTGTTTCAGCCCACATATTGCGAGTATTGCGCATTCCGATAGATGTTGAGGAGCTTCCAATGAATGGGGTAGCCGCTGCCGCAATAGTGGAGGTGACAACAGGGTTCGTACTCTGGGCAGGAGTGGCCGCGTTGTGGTAGTTTAGCTACGAGGTCTCAATACTCAGTCCCCGCGCCTTACTCTCGACCCGTTTTGCACTTCTCCCGTTTGCCTGAACAGACTATACCTATCTTCTGAAGGTGATGCGCTTGTAGGACTCGGCGTACTGCATGCCCTTGCCGATAGCGCGCTGCCTGTGCCACTGGTGTATACGCTCGCGCATCACGTTTTCATCACGCTCGCCCACTTGGGATTCATGTGACATTATTGCTTTGATGGATATGTCCATGTGTTTGGTAACGTCCACCCACAGGTCGGGTTCCGGGTGGCCGGTAATCCATACCTCGGCTACTTTGTGCGGCTCGAAGCCTGCCTCAAGCAGTTCTGGAAACGTCATGTGGTCGCGGGCCGTGGGAAACACGGCTGCGAGCGCGGCCTCTCCTGCCGCCATGTGGTCAGGGTGGCCGACGCCCCATCCTCCATCGAGAGTGCGCATCGGGTACTGGCAGATGACGACATCCGGCTGGTAGCGGCGTATCTCGCGCGCGATGTCACGGCGCAAATCCAGCGTCGGCTGAAGCATACTGTCCTCGTAGTCGAGGAACACGACGTCCTTCAGACCCAGCACCTTTCCCGCGTTAATTTGCTCCTGGCGGCGTGTACGGGAAAGCTCCTCCTGGGATACCTCGCGGTCACTGCTGCCCTTGCTGCCGTCGGTGCACATCACGTACACCATCTCCCAGCCTTCGCTGCACAGCTTGGCAACGGTGCCGGAACAGCCAAATTCCGCATCGTCCGCATGGGCTACCACGACCATCCCACGACTGAAACCGTTTTCGTTCTCCTGAGTCATCGATTTATCTTCTCCTTGGTGTTTTCTGAATTCACGCAACACGAAGCCGGAGCTTCGCAACAAAGATTGAAGGGCAATTCTTCTTGGAAGGGGTTGCCAGAGGAAGTGTCATCCTGGACGGAGCTAAGAATCTCAGCCGTGTGACTGAAAGCCTCTGCCCTGGGTTGAAAATTTCCTGAAACCATACGCCTTTAAGTGTAACCAAAGGGAAGGAATTAGTCTAGCGGCAGAGATTGGGCCAGTTGCGTGATGCCTTCGGACGACAGGATTGCATCGCTCGCGTGCTGTATCGCCTCCATTAAAGGAGCGGGGTACACGCCCACGAACACCATGCCCAGCAGAAGGAGCCCTAGCACGCCGATGGTCATGCGGGGGACTCGTATGGGCGTTGTGTCTTCGGCAGTCTCGATGTACATCTGCCTCACGACTATCAGATAGTAGTAGAGCGAGACCAGGCTCATGAATATCGCGAGACCCGCCAGCCATAGAAGTCCCTGGTTCGCGGCGGCATTGAAGAGGTAGAATTTGCTGGCAAACCCGGCGAATATTGGAAGGCCTGCCAGCGAGAACAGCGCGACGGCTAGCACCATCGCTGCCAACGGAGCGCGCCTTGCAATCCCCGCGAAGTCGCGTATCTCCTCCTTGCCCGTGATGTTGTATATGGCGCTTATCGCCAGGAACGCTGCCATATTCGTTACCGCGTACGCGACCAGGTGCAGCATGATTCCGTTGGACGCCAGATGCGAAAGCGTTAGTGAGATTCTGCCGTCCGAGTCAACAGCTGCCAGTGCCGCGACGCCCATCAACAGGTATCCCACCTGCCCGATGCTTGAGTATGCCAGCATTCGCTTGATGTTGTGCTGCGCCAGCGCGACGAGGTTGCCCAAAACCATCGTCATCGCAGCCATTATGACGATGATTAGCTGCCAGTCGCCAACGGCGGGCATGAAGGCCTCTGTGAACAGGCGCAGGATGAGGGCGAAGGCTGCCGCCTTGGAGCCGACGGCGAGGTAGGCTGTTATAGGAATCGGCGCGCCCTCGTAGGCGTCGGGCGCCCACATGTGGAAGGGCACAGCCGCGACCTTGAATCCCAAGCCCGCGATGATCAACACCAGTCCCACGATTACGCCGGGGCTGAGGTCTGGTGTGCTCGCCAACGCCGCGCTGATTCCATCGAAGCTCGTTGTCCCCAGCAGACCATAAATTTGACTGATGCCGTACAGCAGCAACGCCGACGACAGCGCGCCGAGCAGTATGTACTTGGTTCCCCCTTCGTTGGACTTGGGGTTGTAGCGGTCATATGAGACCAGTACGTACAGGCCGAAGCTCAGACAATTCCAGGGCGATGTAGGCTGTAAGTAGTTCGCCCGACATCGCAAGCAGCATCATTGCAACGAAGGTGAATAGCAAAATGCCGTAGAACTCTCCCGCGTGGGCAAGGTGTCGGCGTACGTAGTCCACTGAACTCAGAATCACAACGCCGCCCAGCACCAGGAAGAACGCCTTGAAGAACAGGGAGTAGCCGTCTACAAGGATCAGGCCGTCGTAGAGGCTGTCGTCCTTGTTCCAGAGGTCAATGAGGGAAAACGCCAGCACGCCGCCCAGTCCCAGCACCGACAGGTACGCCAGCAAGTGCTTGCGTTCCGAGCGCAGGAAGAAGTCCACCGTCAGGACTACAAAAGCCAGTCCCGTCACGAGGAACTCCGGTATGAGCAGCGTAAAGTCGTTATTCATCTAACCTGTCCCTGGGAAGCGACTGAGCATCTCGGCAACCCCAGTATTTATCACGCGAATGAATGGGAACGGGAAGAGTCCGACCAGTAGCACGAACCCGACCAGCACAGCTGCTGAAAAGCTCTCCAGTTTCGTTGAATCCGTCTGGTTTTGCCACATCTCTCCTAGCGGCCCGAAGAAGACCTTCACGAGCAACCTGAGGATATACACCGCCGTTATGCCAGCACCAATTATCCCCAGTATCCCAAGCACGGGATAGGTCTGGAACAGCCCTAGGAATACCAGCAACTCAGCGACAAAGCCGCTAAGCCCCGGCAGTCCGAGCGAGGTAAGCCCTGCTATCACGAAGAAGGTTGCCGTTACCCCCATGCGCTTGGCGAGGCCTTCAAGCACGGCGATGTCTCGCGTATGCGTGCGTTCGTAGATGACGCCGACGACGGCGAAGAAAAGGGCCGTCATGATTCCGTGCGAGAACATCTGCATCACCGCTCCGCCGAGGCCGAGAGGGTGCAGCGTCGCTATGCCCATTATCACGTATCCCATATGGCTGACGCTGGAGTAGCCGATGACGTACTTCAGGTCGGTCTGGCCCATAGCCGAGATAGCGCCGTAGATGACGTTTACCGTGCCTAATGCCACCAACACAGGCATCCAGAAAGCGGCTCCTTCCGGCAACAGGAACATCCCGACGCGTATGATGCCGAAGGCTCCCAGCTTCATCAGTACGCCCGCGTGTACCATGCTCACGGCAGTCGGCGCGGCAACGTGACCGTCGGGAGACCACGTGTGAAAGGGCCACAGTCCCGCCAGCACGCCGAAACCGATGGCAAGGAACGGGAAGAACACCTTCTGAAACGTAGGCGAGAAGGTCGCGTTCTGCAGTTCCATGATGTTGAAAGTTCCCAACCCTGCCTCGACGAATATGGCTATGATGGCGATCCAGATCAGCACACTGCCAGCCACCAGGTATATCATGAGCTTCATCGCGCTGTACTCTTTGGTGCGCACGAAGGTGCGGAACGTGCTGCTGCTCCCCCAGACGCCGACGAGCAGGTACATTGGCAGCACCGAAAGCTCGTAGAAGAAGAAAAAGAAGAACATATCCAGGCTGGCGAATACTCCGAATACGCCCGACAGCAGCAGGAGGTACAGCACAAAGAAGTCTTTGTTGCGGTCCTTGATTGACCACGAAACAAGGATGCCGGTGAACATGACGATGCCGGTGAGCAGTATCATCGGGGCTGAGATGCCGTCTATGCCGAGGGTCAGCGTAATGCCCTCGTCTCCAAAGGGCCAGGGACCGGGAATTTCCAGCCATTGCCAGGCTCGTGTGAACTGAAACCCGCCCTCGCTGTAATCATAGAATAAAAAGACATAGAATGTCAGCAGTATTGCCGCGAGACCAAACGCCGCTGCCGTCCATCTTATGGTCTGCGGGCGGTAGCTTGGTATCGTCATGATAAGTCCCGCTCCCACCAGGGGCAGGACGATTATTATGAATAGTACGTAGCTGTCGAAAGTATCCATAGATAGGGTTTTCAGTCGCTCCTAATGTGGGATAACAGTGGCAATGTTAGTCATTCTTCATAGCTGGTTGCGAAGTCAACGTACAACTCGATGGCTGAGTTTCTCGCTCTCGTAAAATCTTCGCCGCCCCAACGCCAGCTTGTGCGTCCGTCCAGGTCGTGCTTGTCGGACGCGACCAGCAGGCAGACCGCTGGTATTTCGCGATGCCGGGTGACGGTGAGCAGTGCGGACATTTCCATATCTACACCCAGTATCCCATCGGCTCGCCAGTCCCTTTCCGTCCGCAATGTCTGGCGGAACACGGCATCGGTGCTCACCGCCTTCCCGATGTGGACTTTCAGGCCGTCAACTGTTTCCAGATATTTGATTAATGCGCCTAACAGCGCATCGTCCGGTTCGGCGCTCGCGCTGTCCGGTGTGTAGTGATAGGAGGTGCCTTCTTTTCGGACTACCTCTGTCGGAACAACTATGTCTCCGACGCTCACATCCTCGGCTACCGCGCCGCAGAGTCCAAAGGCAAACAGAGTCTTGCAGCCCATAGCTATGGCAACCTCGAAGGCGTCCACCGCGACTGGCGCGCCTAGCGTCCCCTCAACTATCGACAGGCTAGGCTCGTGTGTCAAGCCATAGAGCCGGTGATTGCCAAGGAAAGCCGGTATAGGATATTCTTCCTCCCTGGTCGAATAATTCTCGGCAATATGGCCCACGACCTCGCGTGTCATTATCATCATCAAACGGTCTGACACCGCAGGCTTGTCGCCAACCCCTTGACCAGATACGTATTCTTGCACCTGATGCTGGGGCAGTATCACAGATGGCGAATCGTCCGAAGAGTTATGCCAGTTCATCATGTCTGCACGACCCACCATATCAGCGCCAGGCCAAGCACTCCGAGCACCATCGCCAGGCCGTAGTTAGGCATGCGTCCGGTCTGTATGAGACGCACCCTTAACGCCGAAAGCATCACCGTCCAGGCAGAGCCGTTGACCCCCGTGTCGTTGACCACCACCCGGTCAAAGAACGCCACGAATCTACTGAATACCATAACCATGTGGTCGATGACCCATTGGTAGACTTCATCGACGTAGTATTTGTTGACGATTAGGCGATGCAGCGCAGAAAATCGCTGGGCGATGGCGTCATGCGATATGCTGCCCTTCGAGTAGGCCAGCCAGCCGATAAGGACGCCGCTCAACGCCAGCAGCAGCGAAACGATGGTAAGCCACCACTCTATATGGAAATCGCCCTCGCCTACGAGGAAATCTCCGAATCCTCGATAGGCGTCGGTCCAGTTGAACGCCAGGAAGCCGACGGTCATGGCGAAGAAGGCCAGCAGCATCAATGGCACGGTCATTATTCTGGGCGACTCGTGGGCGTGTTCGTTTTCAGTCTTGAGTTTGCCGAAGAATACAATGAAGGTCACGCGGGCCATGTACAGGGCGCTCAGGACGACTGCCGCAAGCGCAAGGATGATGAATACCGGGTGGCGATGGTCAAGGACGGCAAGGAGCACTTCGTCTTTGCTGAAGAAGCCACTCAATGGCACGATGCCGGCGAGCGATGTCGCACCGATGACAAAAGTCGCCGCCGTTATCGGCATACGGTGTCGCAGGCCTCCCATCTTCCACACGTTGGTCTCGTCGTGCAGGCTATGCATGACGCTGCCAGCGCCCAGGAACAGCAGCGCCTTTGACACTCCGTGCGCTACCAGATGGAACAGCGCAGCCGCGACTCCGAACGCTCCAAGTGAGAGCATCATCAGACCCAAATGGCTGATGGTGGAGTACGCCAGCACTCGCTTCAAGTCGTTCATGACCAAAGCCATCGTGCCCGCGAATATAAAAGTGATGAGTCCGACGACCGCCACTATGAGCAGCACCACGGGCGTTAGCTCGAACATAGGCATCATGCGTGCCACAAGGTAGACGCCTGCGGCGACCATCGTAGCGGCGTGTATGAGCGCGCTGACCGGCGTCGGGCCTTCCATCGCGTCGGGAAGCCAGACGTGGAACGGGAACTGCGCCGACTTGCCCATAGCTCCCAGGAATATCAAGATCATGGCGGCGTTGAGCGTGCCTTGATTTATGCCTCCTTGCTCACCAATGTGAAAGAGTGTCGAAATCTCAAACGAGCCAGTGGCTTTGAAGAGCAGGATGATGCCGATGAGCAGGCCAACGTCGCCGATGCGGGTGGTTATGAATGCCTTCTTCGCGGCCTCTGCCGCAGAGCGTCGTTCGTACCAGAAGCCTATCAGCAGGAACGAGCCTAGTCCGACAAGCTCCCAGGCGAAGTACAGAAACAGCAGGTTATCGGCAAGCACCAGCGCGAGCATCGCGGCTGCAAACAGGGAGTGGGCGGCGAAGTACCAGCCAAAGCGAGGGTCTCCTTTCATGTATTCGAGCGAGTAGAGCTGAACGAGAAGCGCGACGAAGGTTACCAGGCCAAGCATCGTCACCGAGATGCGGTCTATCGTAACGCCCCAGGTGATGTTCGTGTTGCCGACTGTCAGCCAGTTGATGCTAAAGGAGCCGGGGCCGTTGGAGAGCAGATCGCTCAGCACGTACCAGAAAAGAATGAATCCCAGGAAGATGGCGGTAATGGAGACGAATGCCCCTCGTCCGGGGAGGTATTTTCCAAATATAGCGACGATAAAGAAAGCGGATGCGCTGAGGGCCGGGATTACCCATGCCCAACTTATTCCTATTGTGTCGCCAAATGGCATATTAGCAGTGCTGTCCTCTAAACGTATTTCCTCTCCCTCGACGGTCCGACGCATCGGACTCCGACACTAATGTCGGAGGAGAGGATTAAGGTGAGAGGGTGTTCCAACGCCTCCCAGATAGTCTCTCTGACCGCCTCCATCTGCCCCAACACCTGATTGTTCCAAAATCTCAGCACACGAAATCCTTGAGATTCTAACCATTTATCGCGTTCGGAATCGTATTTTATCTGTTCAGAGTGCTGACCGCCATCCAGTTCAACGATCAAGCTACTCTCAAAACACACGAAGTCAACAATAAATGAACCTAACGGCTGCTGACGGCGGAACTTGAATTCATTGAAGTTCCGGTTCCTGAGATATCGCCAGAGTTTACGCTCGACATCCGTTGATTGTTTTCTGAGTTGCCTGCTTCTGGAGGTAGCGTCCATACCCCTCATCCTAGCCTTTTCCCGCAAGGGGAGAAGGGACACGCCGATTTCATCACAACGCTAATCTATGCCATCTAACCAGTTTTCAGATTCCTTTTCACAGCCTTACTCGCTTGCTCACCTCTATTATGCGTCAGGAGGTACCCGCGATGTCTCCTCTCCCCTTGCGGGAGAGGACTAAGGTGAGGGGGTCCTTCCGCGGAAGGATCACCACTTCATCAGGTCTATCTCGTCAACGTTGACCGAAGAGCGGTTCCTGTACAGGCGCAAGATGATAGCGATGGCAAGCGCAAGCTCGGCGGCAGCGATGGTTATGACGAATATGACGATGACCTGCCCCAGCGTCCTCTGCGGCTCTTCGAAGTCCCCGAAGGCCGCGAAGCCGATCAGGTTGATGTTGACGGCGTTCAGCATCAGTTCGATGGACATTAGAATGAGCACGGCGCTTCTTCTCGCAAGCACGCCGTATAGCCCGATGGCGAACAGCGCCGCGCTTAATACCTGGAAGTGGGCAAGCTCTATCAATCCTGCCCTCCGTTGCTGCGAACTAGAATCACGGCCCCTATGAGCGCCACGAGCAGCACGAGGGAGGCGACCTCAAAGGGAACGGCCCATTGAGTAAACAGAGTATCGCCAAGCGCCTCGAAACTGACGTGTTGCCTCGCAGGTTGTCCATCATCGCCGACAAGTGTGCGGACGTTGGTGGTCACGATTGCGGCGGCGAGAAGGCCGAACACGGCTGTCGCAGCGATTGCCGCGATAGGCCACTGCCGATTGTCGGTCAGATGCTCGAAATCCTGGATGCGGGTGAGCATCAGCGCGAACAGGATAACGATAACGATGGCCCCACCGTAGATGAGAATCTGCACCAGAGCGAGAAATTCGGCGAACGCCAGCAGGAACAGGCCCGCCACGCCAATGAGCGCCGCAAGCAACGCGAACGCCGCATAGACGATATTGCGCGTCATTACTACACCAAGAGCGCCCCCTAAAGTGAGCGCTCCCGCGATGTAGAAAAAGACCAGCGATGGCGTTACCATCAGCTAGTTACCCCTCCTCTGGATTGGTTTCGTTACTGTCTTCAGCAGCCACGCCGCTATTTTCGGTTTCGGCAGCCTCTCGTTTGGCCTGCACCCTGGCTCTTGCGGCTGCGAGTCTGTCTTCTTTCGGCATGGCCTGCGCCGGAGCCTCGGACGTTACAGCATTGGCAGTCGCTTCGCCAGTTTCGGTGGTGGCAGCCTTTTGTTTGGCCTGCGCTCTGGCTCTTGCGGCTGCGAGTCTGTCTTCTTTCGACATGGCCTGCGCCGGAGCCTCGGACGCTACAGCATCGGCAGGCGCTTCGCTAGTTTCGGCGGTGGCAGCCTCTCGTTTGGCTTGTGCTCTGGCTCTCGCGGCTGCAAGGCGGTCTTCTTTCGAGTCGCTTGCGGGCGTGATTTCAATCGCAATCGCTGCGGGGCTTTCAGCCGCGGCCTCTCGCTTGGCAGGCACACCACTGTTCTTCTCAGGCTGAGTTGGCCGCCAATTCGTTTTCGTCTGGAACTCTTTGCCCATCTCAAGCAGCTGAGGCAGGTCAACGCGGTTGCTGTTGCGCTCGTACTTGCTTAACTCATGCTCGTGACTCATCTCGATGGCGTCGAAGTTGCAAACGTCAACACATATGCCGCAGAGGATGCAGCGTCCCAGGTTAATCTCGAACTCGTTTATGATCTTACGTCGCCGGCTTTCGCCCGCCTCAAACTGAGGATTGTCCATCATATGGGCAGTCATGCACTGCGTGGGGCAGTCGCGGATGCATACCATGCAGCCGGTGCAATAGGGTTCAGCCACTTCATTATCCCATAGAAGGGCAGGGAAACCCATATATCTATAGGCGACCTGTTGTCGTTTTTTCGGGTCGGGATACTGCGCCGTCACCGGACGACGAAAAGTCGTCTTGAGAGTGACAATCAGCCCTTCCAGAAAGCCTATCATCCTTTACCTCAATATCAAGCGTCGTTTTACTCCAGTGGGTAGCCCACTCTTCCCACTCCTAGTCATCCAGCGAAGCTCCTGCATTGGTGTGCAATGCGGGAGCTTCTTCTCGCATGCTGCGGGCAGAATACACTTTTACGGTCATTCTTTCCATAGTGGTTCCGGCGCGTTTGGAGATCAAATAGAAAGTGCCTGCCAAAAATGCCAGCGATATCAACAGTAGAATCCAGCGCGGCCAGCCGTAAAAAAGCACGACTGCGGTAATCACGATGTTTATGAACGAAAGCGGAACCAGCAGTTTCCATCCGAAAGCCATAAGCTGGTCGATGCGAAGCCGGGGGTACGTGCCTCTTATCCAGAAGATGAAGAGGATGACGACGTAAACCTTGGCGATGAACCATATGGCAGACAGGGTGGAGTGAGCAACTCCATCGAACGGCATCGCGGGCCAACGCCACCCGCCTAGAAACAGCAGCACAGTCAGCGCCCCGATGGTGAAGGTGTTTATGTACTCCGCAAGGAAGAACACCGACCAGTGAGCGCCGCTGTACTCGACAAACGGCCCGCCCACTACCTCAGACTCCGCGTGATGGATGTCAAAGGGCGTTCGCCCAAGTTCAGCCAATCCCGCCGTCAGGAAAATGAACAGTCCTAGGGGTTGAATCAGTATGTTGCCCCAGTTGGCCTGGTCGTCTACCACCTTTTCTAGGTCAAGCGACTGGGACAGCATAGCAACAGCCAGGATTGCCATGATAAAAGGGATCTCGTAGCTTATTAGTTGTCCCGCAGCCCGCAGCCCGCCCAACATGGCATACTTGTTCGCAGACCCCCAGCCAGCCATGAGCAGGCCCATCACCGACAGTACGGAAAAGGCCACTATGTAGAACAGGCCAATGTCCAGGTTTCTCAGCGCCAGGTCTCTGGCTACCGGTATGGTCACCCACAGCAGAAGGGATGGCACGAACACCGCCAACGGCGCTAGCCAGTACACTCGCCGGTCCGCCCAGGAGGGCAGTATGTCCTCTTTGGCGATGAGTTTCAGCGCGTCCGCTATGGGCTGTAGTGCGCCGTGAAAGCCGACGCGCATCGGCCCCATCCGCATCTGGATGCGAGCGAGCGCCTTTCGTTCCAGCCACGTCAACGCCAGAACCGTAACTGAAAGGAAGACGAAAAGACCGAGTCCTCCGAGCGAGTAGTAAACGACTTGCTCGAGGCTCATCTGTCAACCTCGCCCAGTATGATGTCTATCGACCCTAAAATCACCACTGCGTCGGCAATGTAGGCATTGCGAAGCATGTGCTGAAGGGCCTGTAGATTGGCGAAGGATGGCGCTCTCACCTTGACTCGATAGGGTTTGTCGCGCCCTTCGCTGACCAGGAAGACGCCGAAGTCGCCGCGAGGGGACTCGGTGCGCACGTACACCTCACCCTTTGGCGGGCGAACGATACGCCTGGTTTCGGCCTTAATGGGGCCGGGTTCCATCTGCTTCATGGCCTGCTCGATGATTGCCATCGACTGCCGCATCTCTTCCACGCGAACGTAGTACCTATCCCAGCAATCGCCGTATGTTCCTACAGGGATGCCGAAGTCGAATCGGTCATAAATCGAGTAGGGGTCGGAGATGCGCACGTCTTCCAGCACGCCGCTGGCCCGAAGGCCAGGCCCAGTGATGCCGAAATCCAGGGCGTCTTCGGCGCTCACAGAGCCGATGCCCTTGGTACGCGCCAGGAACATCTCGTTCTGAGAGAGAAGCGCATCGCACTCCTCGATGCCGCGCTTCAAGTGATCCATCAACTCGACCATGCGCTTGTCGAAGTCGTCGGGCAGGTCTTCTTTGATTCCGCCGATGCGGATGTAGTTGTGCATCATCCTTGCGCCAGTGACGCTCTCGAACAGGGCCTGTATGCGTTCACGCTCCCGGAAGCCATACAGCACGGGCGTCATCGCGCCGACATCGAGGCCGTAGACGCCGTAGAACAGCATGTGGCTCGCGATACGGTTTAGCTCACACATGATGACGCGGATGTAGTTGGCGCGGTCTGGAACCTCAAGGCTCATCAGCTTCTCGGCGGCCATGCAGAAGGTCATCTCGCCGTTGAGATTGGCAATGTAGTCCATGCGGTCGAACAGGGTGATTATCTGGCTGTAAAGCTCGTCCTCGCAGAGCTTTTCGGAGCCTCGATGCAGGTAGCCGATGTGCGGCTCCGCCCTGACGATGCGTTCGCCGTCCACCCATATCACCAACCTGAACACGCCGTGCGTACTGGGGTGCTGAGGCCCCATGTTAATCATCAGGTCGATGGAGTTAGCTTGTTGTGTTGGTTGCTCTTGTATTTGCATGTCTTGTATAGATGTCAGTTCTTACTGTCATTCTTAGCCGCAGGCTAGGAATCTAGGACGTTTGTTTTAGACACTTCTTCAGGGGCAATTATTCTTATCTCATCCAATTCGCGCTATCACGAAACAAAATAACAATTCGGTTGCTGAATCTAGTGGTTCAACGTTTTTGTATTGATGGGTAGAGTGACTTTAGCTTGATGCGCGCATCCTCGGTAGTGAAGCGCCAATCCACTCGTATCACATCCCGGTTGCGTTGATTCTGCCAAGCATTGACCTCGCCGCGCAGGATGTCTTGATTGGCAATCCGTCGGTCCAGGCACTGTCGAGCCAGCACACCGATCTCTATCTCCGCCATATTCAACCAACTCCCGTGTTTGGGAGTGTAGTGTATCTCCAGTCGCTCAGCTATACGCCTCGCCTCAGCAGGCTCGAATGCCTCGTATAGCGAGGACAGCTTGTGAGTGTTGAGATTGTCCATTACCAGCACGATCCGGTCTCTGTCAGGGTAGTCCTCGTCGACCAGTTTCTTTATCACATGCGCCCAGTCCACCTTCGTGCGACGCTCTCTGACCTCGACTCGGCGCCATCCGTCCAACGGTGCAAACAGCATGAACAGGCTGCTCACTCCATTGCGCTCGTATTCGTAGTCGTATGCCGCCGATAAGCCGGGCGCTGCGGGACGCGGCACTCGCGTCTCCTTGACTTGCTGTTTGCTCGTCTCATCCATGCACACCAGAACCTCATTCCCATCGTACGGCCGTTGGTAGACCTCCAGTACGTCTTCCAGTACGTCTTCCATCGCGCACACAAACTCCGCGCTCTGACCGGGCGGGATGCACCAACTCTGCTTCAGCCACGGCTTCAGTTCGTTTTTTTTTAAGCGCCTGGCGAACCGTCTCGGTGCTAATGGTCCCGACTATCTCACACTCGACCAACTGGTCAGCCAACAGCTTCAGGGTCCAACTGGCACGCCCCTCCGGCGGTTCCCCGCAGGCCATCGCTATCAACCGTGCTTCACCTTCGCCGTCCAGTCTCTTTTGACGCCGACGCAGTTGCTTTTTGCGATTCAGCGCAGACTCGACCCCCTCCTCCACACAGCGCTTGCGTATTCGCTCGACCGTTGACTGTCCCACACCGAGCGCGCTGGTGATGTCCGCGTCCTTCATTCCCCCGTCCGAGCGTGACTCATCGCTCATCAGCAGAATGCGCGCATGGGTCTGTTTGTACGCCGCAGCCCGACCGCGTGAGACCAAGGCGTTGAGTTCCTGTTGTTCGTCGGTAGTCAGTCTGATACGGTACTTCTTGGTAGACATCATGGTTCCTCCTCGGTTCAACGTTACGATTGAACCCCCAAGAGGAACAATGACTATCATGGTATTCATTTCAATGATGTTGGACCACTAGGATTAGGTCTGTTAAATAGCCGATATACGAGCCTTCCACGTCTAGGTTTTGAGTCAATCGTTACTTCATCAGCTTCCGGAGCATCCGATTGTCCACTTAAATAAAATTCCAAATAGCCACTCCATCGATGCTTGGTTGGTAACAACATGGCACAAACTTCTACTTTTCGATTGTCTGCAATTGGTTGGCTGAAATATGATATTCCTATACCTTCAGATGAAGTCCTACCTGCATGTCGGGTTCGAAATGCATGGGGCTGTACAATTGACGAAAATTGTTCGTGCAAAGATAGAAATTCTCTGAGAGTTGCAACATCAGCATTCGCAACAGCATCATCTATTAGATGCCTTTTATAATCACTACTCTCACTCGTCCCCCGTACAATAGAATTAACAAGCAAATCTCTTGCATGTTCTTGGAGTTGCGGTAGAGTCACTGTACTTACCTCAAGCTCAATCAGGTTTTATTCTCCAACTCTGGGGATACACAAGCCCAAACTCCGTAGCCATATCGTGTCAAACGCCTCTGAGCAGAACTCAAGCCAACGTAGCTACTTTCTCTGCAGTGATACGCTCTCTAAGACGCCATGTATCGTTTTCCTTCTTGAATCCAGACTCCTCCAACACCTCCCCAAGTGTCCCCAGCGACTCGCAACCTTCCAGGAAAAGTTCTACTGCCTCCTGCAATGAGTCTGTCGCCTCTTGAGGGCTGTCGCCAAAGCTTGAAACATTTAGCTCTGGGGAGAGGCCCACATAGACGCCATCCTCTTCGAAAACTTCGGCCTTGTAAATAACTTTTATCATGACAATCACCACTCGTCGTAGTCGTGGAAGGGGTAGCTTTTCAGTCCGGGATGGCCTTCGAAACCTTCGTAGAGTAGTAGCGGCGCGAGGTTGGGGTGTCCCTGGAACACTACGCCGAACAGGTCGTGACCCTCTCGCTCGAACCAGTCCGCGCCGCGCCACACCGTGATGACAGAGGGAACGTAAGGCTCGTCAGGAGAGACAGAGGTTTTCAAAACCAGCTTGTGCCGCTTCTTCATGGAAAACAGATGGTAGTTGACCTCTAGCCGCTCCGAGTAATCGACTACGGAGAGGCATCGCAGGTAGTTCATGGATAGCTGCGGGTCTTCTTTTGCCTTGCGACAGACGGCGGGAATGTCTTCTGTCTTAACGGTAAGGGTAACTTCGTCCACCGTCGCGCCGACCTCTATCTCGAAGTCTCTCAGCACATCCGGCAGCAACGCCGATAACGCCTGCGCCCTGTCGTCGAGAACGATCGGGGCGACAGGAACTTCCGGCTCGCGCCGGGGTTCGCGTCTAGGAGGTTGATCCTCTGTTGTCACGTTCTTTAGCGTCCCTTGAGATTTTCTCTTGAAGCTGCAAGATGCCGTTCATCAGCGCTTCAGGCCTTGGTGGACAGCCGGGCACATACACGTCTACGGGGATAAGATGGTCCACGCCCATAACGACGGAGTAAGAGCGGTAGTAAGGGCCGCCGTTGGTGGCGCAACTCCCCATAGCGATGACCCACTTCGGGTCGGGCATCTGCTCGTAGAGCAGCTTGATAGGCTCGGCCATCTTCTTCACGACTGTGCCCGCCACTATCATCACGTCCGACTGACGAGGCGAGGGCCATGTGACGATGCCAAAGCGATCGAAGTCGTGGTGCGACATATACGTGCTCATCATTTCGATGGCGCAGCAGGCGAGACCGAATGAGAGCGTCCACAGAGACGACTTCCGAGCCAACGCAAATAACTCGCTCGATTTGGCAGTCACCGCATTGGGCAGCACCCTTTCAAAGATGCTGTCAGCAGGCTCGTTTCCGCTGTGAGGCTCGTAGCCTTGTCCTAACCTTATCTCCATTGCAGCACCCCTTTTTTCCAACCATACACGACCCCGAAGAACAGGATGCCAATGAATATGAGCATCTCGTAAAAGACAGCGGGAGTCGACTTGAGGAAAATGACGGCCCATGGAAAGAGAAAGACCGCTTCAACGTCGAAGATGATGAACAGAATGGCGAAGACGTAATAGCGAATCTGAATTTGCGACCACACATATGGGGCAGGCTCGATGCCGCATTCGTAGGGAATTTCTTTGATGGCGGACTTGCGTTTGGGTGCGATCATGAAAGAGGTCATGAACATCCCAACGATAGCCGCAATCCCGATACCCGCCAGTATCAGCATCACAGTCCAGTTTGTGTCGAATCCTTCGGGCACATCGTCACCTTAGAGTTAAGTTTGTATGCAGTTCAAGTGTAGCATCGGCCTCAAAAAGGTGTCAAATAAGACCTGTACCCCATTTTAACGATATTCGGAGCCAACAGCTGCTCGATATAGCCTCTAACTGCCAAAGAATCGTGCGAGTTCGTCCCTATCGAAGACCGGCAACTCACGAATGCCGTCCGCAGTCCGAAGCCTCAGGCCCTCGTCGGCTGCCGTAATTCGCCCGATTTCGTGCGCGGATATGCCTTCCTGGGTCAGTGCGTCGATGAGCCTGGGAGCGTCCTCCGGGACGAGCGTCGCTAGCAGCGCCCCGGAGCCGATGAGGCCGAGCGGGTCGAGTCCCAGTGCGTCGCAGAACGCCTTGCACTCCGGCAGAATGGGAATCCGCTCTGCATTAACAGTCATGCCGACGCCCGCGCTGGTTGCCATTTCCAGCAGCCCTGTCGCCAGACCGCCCTCCGTCGGGTCGTGCATCGAGTGGACTTTTACCGTATCACAGGCGATGGCGGCGTCTTTCGACACGCTGATGCCCGGCGAAAACAGCAACCCCTTTGCTTTTTCGATCATGTCGTGCGAGACTCCCGCTTCCAACAATTGCTTGCCCGCCTCTCGCGCAAGCAGCGACGTGCCCTCGATGGCGATGCGTTTCGTCAGAATTATGCTATCGCCGGGCTGAGCGCCGGAGGTTAGTACGACCCGATCTTTGGCCGCCTCTCCGAGCATCGCGCCGACGGCTATTGGGCGTTTGAGGTCGTAAGTGACCTCTGTGTGCCCGCCTATCAGGGTGATGTCCAGCGCGGCGCACGCCTCAAGCAACTGATCGAAGATGTCACGCACTTCTTCCTGGGCTGTGCCTTCGGGCAGAAGCAGTGTGACCATCAGCCAGCGAGGTGTTGCGCCCATGACCGCGAGGTCGTTTGCGTTGACCTGCACCAGATACCAGCCGATGAGGTCGGTTGCGAAGGTAATCGGGTCTGTCTTGGTTACGAGATACTTATCGCCGAGGTCGATGAGGGCCGCGTCCTCGCCAGCTTTGGGCCCCAGCACGACGCGAGGGTCGGTCACGTTTATCTTGCTCAGAAGCTCTGACAGAAACTTCAGAGGTAGCTTTCCCGCCTGCATTTGGACTCCTTGGAAGATGGCTGATATTCGAGTTTGATGCTATCATAAACGCGCTATGATTAGAGCAGTCTTCTTCGATCTATACGGCACCCTTGCGGGCTTCAATCCCTCGCGCTACGAGATTCAGTCCACGGCCTGCGCTGACTTCGGCGTACAGGTGACGGAGCAGGGTATCCTCAGAGGCTATGCCCTCGCCGATAGCTATATGACGCAGCAGAATGCCGTCAATCCGTTTCGAGCGCGCGACGCCGAAGGGCAAAAACAGTTCTTCGCGGAGTACGAGCGGCTGGTGCTTGAGGGAGCAGGGGTCGAAGTCACGCGCGAGCGTGCGTGGCAGATTTGGAACCGCGTCCGACAGTTGCCATACGAGCTTGCCTATTTCGACGACGTGGCCCCGACACTGGACACTCTGAAGTCGCAAGGGCTGACCCTGGGCCTGATTTCCAACATGAACCGCGACAGCAGGGAGCTTACCGACAGCCTCGGCCTGACGTCCCATCTGGACTTCGCCGTCACATCGATAGAGGTAGGCTCCGAGAAGCCGCATCCGCCGATCTTCCTCGCGGCGCTGAGCAAGGCCGGAGCGCAGGCTCATGAGGCTGTGCACGTCGGCGACCAGATTGCGTCCGACATCGATGGCGCGCGCGGCGTCGGCATCCACCCCGTACTGCTAGACCGCGATGGTAACCACGATGGCATCGAGGACTGCCCCCGCATCGAGACTATGGCAGAACTACCGGGGATGCTGGCGTCGTATTAGCTCCAGCCTTCCCCAGCAAAGGTCGTTAGGTGGCTACCGCTGTCTTTTGTAGCTCTAGCTTCGCGAGAGCCTCAGCCACCTCTTTACTTCTTCCAGTAAGGAAATCCTCAAGCTTTTCCTCTATCCGATTTCTGATTTCTTCATCGCTGATGTCTTCAAACTCTTTAGGAGCTATCCAGGTCTCCCTGGTCTTTTGGGGCCAGATGTGCCATTTTACTCCTAATTTCGATTGTACTTTGCCAAAAGCCTGAGGCAACCTCTCTGCCTTCTCATACACCGCCTTCCGCACATGTTGCGAACCCGGTCCCAAGACCAGCTTAAGCTCAACTCCTCTCTCCCTATTGCTGTCTAGTTCCCAGAGCAGCATTCGCTTGCTTCTGACATATTCTCCTGTCCCTTCATGTGGAAGAACATCCATATCTCGGGGCAAGAAGCGGGTAAGTGTTCTGGTACTCTGTTCGGATATCAAGTCGTCCCTCGAACCAATGTAATCCTGTATGACCTGGGATACTTCCGCCGCTCGGTCCGGTCGGTGGTCAAATATTAGATCCAAAGCTTGATGGTGATTTCTGTATATCCTTCGACAAAGCTCTTGAACATCGGATTCCTCCACAATGTACCTCCGTACCATATCAAGATACTGCTGGACGAACAGCCTGATTTCATCGTTTAACTGGCCCTCACGCCTTCTCAAGGCACTCTCAATAATGGACGCGAGTTCTGTGTAGCTCAAGGGGACGTAGGATTCTTCTGACGGTTCCTCACCGGATATGGTGAGGAAAACAAATGCTTTCTTATAGTCACCGAAAGCCTGCTCCACAGTCCTTCGGTATCGTTGTAGCTGCTCGCTATGCTCACCGGAGTCGACCTTGTTTTCTATGGCACAAACGAAACGATTTTCCTCATCAAGAATAAGAATGTCGATATTGCGCCATTCTTTGAGAACTTCAGCGTTTCCAAGATTCCAGTCATCCAGATCGAAAAGCGAAGGGAAATCTGGATGACTCCCCTCACCATCGCTAATGACTCTACGAAGAAGTTGGCGTAACCAATAGTCGCCCAGGCCATGTGTCTCGGATGGATCCAGGAGCCAACGTAGGAAGGCGGAATGGCGAATTTCTTGGCGGACGAGATCCAGCGATTTAAAGATATTGAAATGGTCCAGAATGGTTTCGAGTTGGTCAAGCTCCTCGTTATCATCGATGAAAGCTTTCAAGGCTTCGACATCTGCATGGCTCATGTGGATTGCCCTCCGGTAATTGCAATATGCTACGAATCCTCTTGCACCTATAGGCACATCATTATCATCCATGCGATTCCCTAAACTCGTTTAAATCGGCGACTATGTTTAACCTGAATATGAATAGCTTTTCGGGTCTATTCTAACGTACACCAGCCATATCAATCGCTACCCGCTCCCTGAAGTCTGCTAGCTTTTGCACGGTGTCGACGAGCGGCTGTTCCCAGCCGTCGGTCAGGCCGTTTAGCTCAAAGCGTATCTGCGTGTTGCCGATCTCTACGCCCCTGCCGAGCGCGCGCTGCAGGGCGCGCCTCGCTCCACCAACGTCGTCTCTGAGTTGCAGCACGATTTGCTCCTTCTGCCGCATTACCGATTCGATTCCCGCCTCTTTCGCTCGCAGCTTGAGGCGCACCATGTACAGAAGGTTCTGCGTTTGCCAGGGCAGCGAGCCGAAGCGGTCGCGTAACTCGTCCTCCATCTCGTCGACGCCTTCGAGCTTGCCTAGCTGCACCAAACGATGATATATGCCGAGCCTCGTAGTCAGGTCTGTTATGTATTCGTCGGGCATGCTCGCAGGAATACCTAAATCGATTGAAGGGTCTAGGGTTTGGGGTTCAGGGTACAGAATGACATCTTCCTGAGTCCCGTTTTCAGCAGCCTGTGCGCCTTCTCGCAACGCGCGAAGCTCTTCGACTGCGTTCGATAGCATTCGAGTGTAGAGGTCGAAGCCGACGGCGTGGATGTGGCCGCTCTGCTCTGCGCCCAGGATGTTACCGGCCCCGCGAATCTCAAGGTCTTTCATGGCGATGCGGAACCCCGCGCTTAGCTCGCTGGCTTCTAGCATGGCCTTGAGTCGCTTCTCCGCCGCCTCGGTGAGACTTCGCGCCTTGGGAATCAACAGGTAGGAATACGCCCGGCGCGAGCTGCGTCCGACGCGGCCACGTAGCTGGTAAAGCTGCGCTAGTCCGAAGGTGTCGGCGCGGTTTACGATGAGCGTGTTGACGTTCTGGATGTCCAGACCGGATTCGATGATAGTAGTGCACAGCAGCACGTCCATCTTGCCCTCGGCAAAGTCCATCATCGCATTCTCAAGCTGGCCTTCGGGCATCTGGCCGTGCGCTATACCGATCTCCGCCTCCGGCACCAGACGCTTGACGTAGTTTGCCATGTACTCGATGTTGTAAACTCGGTTGTGCAGGAAGTAGACCTGTCCCTGCCTGTCAAGCTCTCGCAGGATGGCCTCGCGTATTAGCTCGTCGCTGAATTCTGAAACGTAGGTCTTGATGGGCAATCGCTCTTCCGGTGGCGTCTCCATAGTGCTCATGTCGCGGACGCCCGCGAGGGACATGTGCAGCGTTCGCGGAATAGGCGTGGCCGTCAGCGTGAGAATGTCAACCTCTGCGCGCATCTGCTTCAGACGCTCCTTGTGCGTGACGCCAAAGCGCTGCTCCTCGTCGATGATGACAAGCCCCAGGTCTTTGAAACGGATGTCGCTCTGAATGAGGCGGTGCGTGCCGATGCATATGTCCACGCCGCCGCTTGCCAGATTCTCGACTATCTGACGCTGCTCCTTATCTGTCTTGAAGCGGCTCAGAACCTCGACTCTTGTCCCATATGCGCTGAGACGCTGTGAGAATGTGACGTAGTGCTGCTGCGCCAACACAGTCGTGGGAACCAGCACAGCCACCTGTTTGCCTTCCATGACGGCTTTGAAGGCGGCGCGAAGGGCAATCTCGGTCTTGCCGTATCCAACGTCGCCGCACACCAGCCTGTCCATCGGCTTCTTGGACTCCATGTCGGCCCTGACCTCGGCAATGGTCGAAAGCTGGTCTGGCGTCTCCTCGAATGGGAACGATTCCTCAAGCTCGGACTGCCAGGGCGTGTCGGGCGAAAAGGCGTAGCCCTCCGCAAGCTCGCGGGAGGCGTAGAGCGTCAGAAGCTCGGCAGCCATCTCTCTGGTCGAGCGTTCCACACGCTCCTTGGCGCGCCTCCATTCCTGCGTTCCCAGGCGAGTCAAGGATGGCGGATTGTCGAGCGGCGCGACGTAGGACGTCACTCTGTCCAGATGCTCCATCGGGACATACAGCTTGTCGCTCTGCGCGTAGTGAATTATCAGGAATTCGCCGCCGCCCTCTTCCTTGGGCGCGTGGTGAGTCCCCATGAATCTGCCAATGCCATGCTCCACGTGTACGACGTAATCGCCGGGCGACATCTCAGACAGAAACGCCTCTCGCCTCATCGTCGTGCGTCTGGTGCTGGCGCGACGTTGCTTGGCGATGCCGAAAATCTCCGTGTCGCTGAACATCACCAGCTTCTGATCGCCGATAGTAAGAGCGAAGCCTTCCCTCAGTCCCGTGCCCTCCGACTGTAGCACTGTGATGGAGCCGGGAGCAGGCGCATCATGCAGGGATGAGGGAAGCGTCGCGCCAAGGCCGTAGTCGGCGAGAATCTCGCCAAGCCTTCTTGAGTGCGAAGTTACGGCGACGACCATCTGCCCGTCCTTCGCAAGCTCGTCTACGTCCTCGACGAAGTTGTCCAGTTTGCCAAAAAAGGAGGGCGTCGAGGCGAAGGGCAAGACATGCTGGTCAGAATCGTCAGTGCCCCAGTGCGTGATTTCCAGGCGTCTGCCGATGCGCTCGGACGCTTGCTCTACCTCGTTCCACAGGAGATGAGATGAGGGAAAGTTCTTCGGCAGTTCCCCGCGCTGCTCCTTCACGCCGCGCAACTGGTCGGTGCGCTGCTCCGTATCCCAGGCGGCCTCGGCAATATCCGAGGGTCGGTACATCACCAGCAGCCCATCCCTGGGAAAGTAATCAAGAAGCGAGCCGCGATTGAAGAAGCCAGCGTAGAAGTCGAGGTCTTCGACCTCGTAGCCGTCCAGAAGCAGGTTGAATTCCTCCCTCAGACGCTCCCGTGTGGCATCGGTGCAGTTGGACACGTCGATGAGGCCAAGCTGTGCATCGAGCTGTTCGCGGTGAGTCAGCGCGGGCAGCGTTTGCTGTGCAGGTATGATTTCGATGGAGTCCACCATACCTGTCGAGCGTTGCGTGGAGGGGTCGAACAGGCGAATGGTGTCAATCTCGTTGCCCCAAAGCTCGATGCGGGCAGGCATTGTCGAGCCTACGGGATAGATGTCGATAATGCCGCCGCGTCTGCTGACATAGCCGGGACCGAAGACTGCGGGTTCGAACTGGTAGCCCATACGCCGCCACTGGTCGAGCGTTTCGTCCAGGTCAATCTGCTCGTTCCTACGCAAGGTGTGGCTGCTCGACGCGAAATTCTTCCTGTCGACGGTCTTCTGAGTAACAGCCGTGGCTGAGGCGACGACGATTGGAGGCCGTGCTTGCGCCTCGATGTCGTTCAACGCAGATAGCGTCCACAGACGCTGGTGAATCGTATCGACGTCGGACACCAGACGCTCGAAAGGCAGCGTCTCAGTTTCCGGGAAGTGGAGCACCGACGCCTCATCGCCGCTCCACGTAATTAGCTGCTCATGCAGGCGGCGCGCGTCTTCCGGGCGCGGTGTTATTACCAGCACAGGCGTGTTCAGCCCTTGCCAGAGGGTTGCCAGAGTAAACGGCACGGCATCGGACAATACCTGAGCCTTGGCCCTGCCTTTTGATTTCGCCAGAGATTTTTGTAAGCGTTGATACTGAGGGGCAGCTTCTAGAAGACTGCCGAGTGCGCTCAGATTCATAAAAGTTTCCCGCCTTCATGTAATTCAAAGGTGTCAAGCGCCACGCACTAAACGGCCAGCCCGTGCGAATCGGGCTAGCCTTATTACAAGTATTGTACCATGCTGATTGTGTATTTGGGCATCACCACTTGACCATGCCGACCGCTTGACGAATAATGTGTCTCACGGACTGCTGTAGTTCAGTCCCGCGACAAATCAAGCACCGGACTGTGATAATGCACGCCGGCATTCGTTCTTGATTATCACTCCTAAAACGATAAATTATAAGAGAAAGGAGAAAGCTATGGCTCAAGGCGAGGTAGGGTTCGTAGGACTAGGTATCATGGGCAAACCGATGGTGCGAAACCTGATGAAGGCAGGATACTCACTGACCGTTTATGACATAGTCGCCACTTCGATAGAGGAGATGGCGACCGATGGCGCGAAGCCCGCATCCACGGCGAAAGAGGTGGCAGAGAAAGCCCCCGTTGTCATCACAATGGTTCCGGATTCCGCAGACTCCGAGGCCGCTATTCTTGGACCTAACGGCGTGCTCGAAGGCGCATCCAAGGGCGCGGTGATTATCGACATGAGTTCAATCGCGCCCGGCACGTCGCAGAAGATTGCCGCCGCGTGCGAGGCGAAGGGCGTGGATTTTCTTGATGCCCCTGTAAGCGGTGGAGAGCCTGGAGCCATCGCTGGCACGCTGGCGATTATGGTGGGTGGCAAGAAGGCGGTATTCGACCCACAGTTGGAACTTCTGAACGCGGTTGGCGGCAGCATAGTGCTGTGCGGCGACTACGGCGCGGGCAACACCACAAAGCTCGCCAATCAGATTATCGTCGCTGCCAACATCGAGGCCGTAGGCGAGGCGTTGACGCTGGCAAAGAAGGCGGGGCTTGACCCCAATGTGGTTTTCGAGGCTATCAAGGGCGGCCTGGCTGGAAGCACCGTGCTAAACGCCAAGGCCCCGATGATGATCGCGGGCGATTTCAAGCCCGGCTTTCGAATCAGGCTACACCAGAAAGACCTGCATAACGCGCTGCTGACCGGGAAGGAGCTTGGTGTGCCGCTGCCTGTGACGAGCCTCGTGCAGCAGATGCTTGGCGCGCTGATTAACGACGGCAAGGGCGATGACGACCATTCGGCTATCGCCAATTTTATCGAGGACATGGCGAAGACTACCATCAGCGGCAAATAGCTTCGCATGTTTTTCAAAGAATCAATTGCATTGCATAAGGAGATAATCGCTATGGAATTTGGTGTTGGACTGGATGGAAGCCTGGGCCTTTCGATTGCGGAAGAGATGGAGATGTCCAGGGAAGCGGCGCGGCTAGGCTACACAAGTATCTGGACCCCTGAAGGCACGGGCCAAGATTCGTTTCAGGTGTGCAACTATCGATGGGCGGCAACTCGTGAGATTGTGCCGGAGGGATTGCACACGGGAATCTCGGTGTCGCCCGTGATGTGGCGCACGCCCGTTGGTTTTGCCATGAGCGGCGGCACGATGAGCCAGGTCACCAACGGACGCTTCTATATGGGCATCGGCACCGGAGCTGTATACCAGCCAAGGGGTCGGCATGCAGCGGGAATGCCAAAAGTCTCGGCGCTCGCCATGATGCGCGATTACATGATTACAGTACGCCAACTCGTCGCTGGCGAGAGGGTCGACTACAAGGGGGAGACCGTTACGCTTAACGGAGTCAGCCTGGGCATCAATCCAGCACCACAGACGCCTGTGTATCTGGGCGCGCTTGGGCCTGAAATGCTTCGGCTGTCCGGTGAAGTGGCAGACGGCGCGTGCCTGAACTGGTGCAACTCGGAGCGAATCGCATGGAGCCGAGAGCGAATCAGCGAGGGCGCAGCGAAGGCAGGACGTGATGCTTCCCAGATCAAGATGGCCGAATACATCCGCATCTGCGTGGACGACGACGTTGACAAGGCTCGTCGCGCTTATGCTATGTCGACCATGAACTACGCGCTTGGCCCTGGCGTGCCGACCGAGCGCCAGAGGCAGCTAGGTTACCGCGCGCACTTCGAGCGCATGGGTCACACCGATACCCTGCTAAAGTTAGACGAGATGCGAAAGAAAGGGGCCTCACGCGAGGAGGTTGCCGACGCGTTCCCACCGGAGCTTCTGTTGAGCGTTGGCTATTATGGTAAAGCGGACGGCGCAGCCAAGGCGTTCCGCGCTCTAGCCGAGGGCCTGGACATCGCAATGGTGAGAGTCGTATCGGCGCGCCCGGGCGTGGACTCCGTGCTTGCGGCGATGAGGGCCTGCCGACCGGAACTTTTGAACTAGGACAGGTTTCTGAGAATGCAGTGAGTTGACTGCGGGATGTAATTTCTAAAAATACAACGATGTGTTCGGCGATGCGCCAGACCTCACCCCCGTTCCCCCTCTCCATTCATGGAGAGGGGGCATGTAGACCTACGTCAAACCCCAGATACGCGGGCTGAGGTAGTCCTTTTGCCGACTATCCTAGCCGCCATCGACGCCGTATAGTTCTGTGCCAGGGTGGAAGGCAAACCATCCGAACCAGTACGCCTGATGCGAGGACATGCGCGGCAACGTCTGTGACGGATCGGCGACATTTACCAAGGCGTCCTCGGTCAGCCGCCATTCCTGACCGTCCGAGTCGATGAGTGACTCAGGCAAGCCCCCGGTAAGGTCTGATGGGTCGTAATCGTCTGGAAAGCCAAACGTCTTTTCGCCCCTTGCGTATATCGCGGCACCCAGGGACTTGCTCGACCCGGAGAGCACAACCACGTTTACGCCGCTCACGGTGTCGTTGACAATTCGCTCTTGCTGAAGCGCTTTGATTGCGTATGCCTTGTGTACGTCGCCAATGCTTAGAGTGAGGACATGGTCTTTGATGTTTAGCCTTCTATCTCTTTCCGAGACAGGGAACATGGTCTGGCTGCTATAGCGATATTGAAAGTAGAAAGATTCGATTTCATCCTCAGGCAAGTACAGCTCAGGCGGATAAAGACCGGTCTCAATCGACAAGACCGTGGTGTCGGGATGCTCTGCGAGCCACTCTCCCCAGGACGTGAGGTTCACAGGAAAGAAGTCCAGTTTGATGCCACTATCAGCTAGAGGCCCTATTACCGGCTCGCCGAGCAGTTGGCTCCAGAGGCTTCTGGTCGTGCGGTCGTACATGACCTTGTTGCTCCGGTAAAGCAATCCTGACGTTCCGAAGGTTGTAGGCTCACCGTTGATTTTTGCGGAATACACGATTCCAGCGCCGCAAAGCGTTCACCAGGCGAGAGAGATTGGTTCGCCTCCAAGCACGTCGTTTACCATCTCGTGAGGGTTCGTTATACGCAGTGGGTAAGCTCTGTGCTCGCCGTTAATCGATACCCCAAACACTCGCTCACCCGGCTCAAGGTAAGTGGCTCTATCCGCCGGAATTGTGTTGGGATTGCGAAGGTCTGGGATGCCATCGATAGCAACTCCACCCCAAACTACCTCTGTCATGTCGATGCGCGAGGTTTCCTCTGCGGTGGCAAGAAGCTCCACGTAATCGGGGTCTAGAGCCGACAGCAGGTTGATCTTCCAGGCCACGTAGCCTTCGGGAGGTTGGAATACGTCGAGGTGCTTTCCCAGCCACTCCATCCACTGATCCCACTCTCGGCGTTGGAAGTTTTGCCCTGTAAGCTGTCGTAGAGTTGCGGCGACATCCTCACGAACGTTTTCATCGAAAACGTATCGTATCGATTCGATCAGAACAGGAACGAGAGAGATGTCATTCTCCCGCAAGATGTCGTCGAGCGCGGCGGCTGTCGTGGGATAGCTGATCCCTATCCCTGGCAATACTCGATACATGGTCTCTGTCGCATTATATGGCCCGGGCGTAGGCTCGTCAGCGTTAGCAACGGGCGGAGCAAGGGTATCGTTGCTTGATTCAGGGCTTGGCGTGGAAGCCGGAGGCAGTGTGGGAGTCGCGTTGCTTGCGCTCGTAGAGTTTACTGCTTCCTGACCTGCTGTAGGAGAAGGGTTAGGAGCAGGCGCGTCGGAGCTACAGGCTAAAGCCATCAAGACGAGTAACCCGGCAACCATCGGCAATAATGAACGATTCAATCGAATTGCAACCACCCACCTCCCGCCTTTTTGTTCTCATACAGCCCGGTAATACGAGTGGATTGGCGCTTCACTACAGTTTCGAACGAAAACTAGAAACTTACGCAATTAACAGTAATAGCTGCGTTAATCATCCATGTCGCTGGGAATTGCGTCAGGCACAAACTGCGGCTCGCCACGCCCGCCTTCTACGCTAATCTTAGGCAGCCATCCGAGCCAATTGGGCAGATACCAGTTTCTGTCGCCGAGAAGTTTCATGGTGGCGGGTAGCAAGATCACGCGAATGATTGTACATCGATAAATACCGCTACCGCCAGCCCAAGACCGAACTGTTGGAGGCCCAGAATACGGCTCGTGGCGAACGCACCGAACACCCCTACCATTATTATCGCGGCGCTGGTTATTTGCCCTGCTGTTATTTTGATGCCTGTCGATACAGCTTCGTCGTTGCTATGTCTCTGATCGTAGGCCTCCTTGATTCGGCTTAACAGGAGCATATGATAGTCCATAGACAGGCCGAAGAGGATTCCAAACAAGAATAGCGGAAGCCAAGTCTCGATGACGCCTGAAGCTTGATGCCTGTCGATACAGCTTCGTCGTTGCTATGTCTCTGATCGTAGGCCTCCTTGATTCGGCTTAACAGGAGCATATGATAGTCCATAGACAGGCCGAAGAGGATTCCAAACAAGAATAGCGGAAGCCAAGTCTCGATGACGCCTGAAGCTTCAGAGCCAAGGATACTTATTCCCCAACCCCACTGGAATACCATCACCAGCACACCGTAGGCCGCGCCGACGGAGAGCAGATTGAGAACGATTGCCTTTATCGGAATGACAAGAGAGCGGAACATGACCAGCATCAGAAGAAACGCAAGCCCCAACACGAAAGCGAATACGTATACAGCCGAGCCGAGCATCTTGTCTTCGAAGTCGATGCTCTCAGCCGTCGCGCCAGCGACTAACGCCGCCCTTACCGTCGTTCCAGAAAAGGCAATCGGAAGGATATCGTTGCGAAGAAGCTTAACTGCATTCACTGACACTTCATCATCAATCTTCCCGGCGACGGGGACTCTAATCAACATTAGATCTTCGTCCCTGTTGACCTGAGTTTCGAAAGGCCCAAAGAAAGATGTGTCACTATCGAGCGTTTCGATAAGTTTGGTCGTCGCCGCCTCAACATCCGGGGAGTTCACGTTCGGGGCGTCGATGACGATCCAGGCAGGCCGGGTCAAGCTTGAAGAGAAGTGGTCTTCTAGCAGTTGCAACGTGCGCTTCGATTCCAGGGCATCAGGAAGGGCATCTGCTCCCTCGTTGAAGCCGAGATTCAACGAAAAGAATGGGAGCGCAATGGCGATGAGTCCAGCCGCAGCTACGGTAGCGAATATTGCTGGCTGTGCCAAAACTTTGTCAGCAATTGCGCCCCAGATACCGCCGCCACTGTTGTCCTTGGCGTCGCGCCCGATGATTGGCACACGCAGTCTGTTTATGTTGTCGCCCAGGACCGCAATCAATGCTGGCATCAAGGTTAATGACGCTATGATTGTTAGAAAGACGACAACGATCGCGCCCGCGGCCAGTGAGATGAAGGTAAAGTCGTTCGTGAGCATCAGTCCAGTCAGGGACAGCACCACGGTAATACCCGCGTAGAAGACGGCCCTGCCGGTGGTGTCACTAGCGATGGAAATAGCCTCCAACTTGGGCCTTCCTAATTTCCTCTCGCTGCGGAACCTGCTGACGATGAACAACGAATAGTCTATCCCCACTGCAAGACCCATTAGCAGAATCATCTCTGCATACAGGTCCACCAAAGGGTACACTTGACTTATCAGAGTAGTTACGCCAAGAGCGCTGAATATGGCCCCAATAGCCATGATGAGTGGAATAGCGGCGGCGACCACCGCACGAAAGGCCAGCAACAACACTATCAGAGCAAATCCCAGAGATATAAACAGAATGCGCTGGAAGTCCTCTTCCAGGATCTGATCAGCCTCGTCCTGAATCAACCTGTTGCTGATGATCCCTAGTTCAAACCCGCTGGATTCATTCGCGGCGTCGCGGACGGCATCTGCCACAACCTCGATATCGAAGGCTTTTCCACGTTCTGCCTGGATGACGACCTGTCCTACGACCGCATGCCTATCGGCTGAGGCCATGTCTGGAATGTTGGTGTCGTAGAAGCTGACTGCGGACTCAACGTTGGGAAGGTCCCTCAAAATCTCTATAACACCATCCACAGTGGACCGGAAAAGAGGGTCGTCCACTTCGATAGACAGATTGCTAAAGATCAACCGCTCAGTCCGAGTTCTGAACTCCGGTAATTCTTCTTGAGGAGTCTCCTCTGAACCTCTGAATCGCTCGTCGATCAGCCTTTCTGCTCTTCCTGATTCTCCCGGGCCATCTCCATCATCGCGAGTTTTCGTTTCCACGGTGAATAGCACGAACACCGCGAGGAAGACGGCTAGGGCCGAGCCACCCACAACCCACCAGCGATGCCGAGCGCTCCAACCCGCAATCCGTCCCGTGAATGAGAGTGTCGATGAGTCGATATTCGATTGCTCTATTGCCATTGCGCCAATCTCCTCCTTGCGTTGGACGTCAATTACGTTTAATGCATGGACGTCTATTGGTTGACGCTCACCGCAGTACTAATTCTGCTTATCTGAGAATTATGGTCGACAAGCATTCACAGATTTTTGAACAGAAGTGTAAATCAACGGTTATCAAACGTCATCGGAAACTTTATCGATTTCTGAGGAGACAAAAGGTTGATAGCTCTATCCTCCAAAGGTATGAGAGCTCATCTAGAATAAACTAGAAGAACATGGTTATCAAAAACCACCAACAGATACTACGCCCGACCAGGGGACGGCAGATTCCCAATGGTAACCCATAATTTACTTGAGAAGCTCCTCGCGCAGCCTGTTGATGACCACTTCAAGCTCATCGTCGTTCAGGTTAAACGGGTCTAGAGCCATCTCGTCAGGGTCGCCGATGGTGTGCATGTATATAGCGGGGTCGCCTTCGGTCAGCGCCTTCGACACCTCGTCTCGGCTGCGACCTCTCCGGTCCCCGGCGAACTTGATCAAGGCGTGAGGTATCATATAGTTGACTCTGTCATGTTCCAGTGTGACCTTGACCCCCGGAATTTCTATGAGGGCGTCCACCGCGCGCTGGCACATCTCTCTATAACGCTTGTTCTCGGCGTCTTCGTCCTCGTTAACGAATATCTGCAATGCGTGGATGAGGCCGATGATCTCCTCTTTGGCGACCTTTAGGCCGCGTCCGATGAACTGATGAGGGCTTGCGTTGGCGAAGGCGGCGTCGATGAGGTCGGCGCGTCCGCACAGGATTCCAGCGCCCTGGGGGCCTCGCACCCCCTTGCCGCCGCTGTACACAACCATGTCCGCGCCGTCGGCGATGAACCTGCGCAGGTTAGCCCTTGGCGGGACGAACGAAGCCGCGTCAACAATCACTGGCACGCCGTGGGCGTGGGCGATCTCGCACACATCGGGGAAAGGAATGGCCCTGCGTGAAACAAATGGTGAAAAAAGATAGGCGACTGCCGCAGTCTTCTCACTAAATGCCGCTTCCAACTCCCAGGGTTGGCAGCGCCTGCCATCGCCTATCTCGACGAAGTTGGCCCCGACGGAGCGATAGCTCTGGTCGTAGGGGAAGCGATGGCTTCTGTGAATGATAATCTCGTTCTTGAGGCCCTCTGTATTGGGAAGCTGGGCCATCTTCTTTGGGTCCGAGCCTGCCACGACCGCCGCCGCCTGCAATATCAGGCCGCCAGCGGCTCCGCTGCATACGAATCCAGCCTCTGCGCCGGTAACTTCTGCAATGACCTTGCCCGCGGCCTTGTTAAGCTCATCCATGTTTACCATCGTCGTGGCGGCCCTGTTCATCACGTCCATAACTTCGGGACGCAGCTTGCTGCCACCGTAGGCAGTCACGGTGCCGGAAGCCGAGATTACGGGCTTCACACCAAGGTCACGATAAAACTCCGCAGGGTCGCCGCTTGATGTCATTTCCTAATGGCCTCCATGATAGATTTTGCTGCGCAAGAGCATGAAGCAGATTATATCATTCTCCACAACTATTTCGGGAGTCCTCCGATATGAGTATCGGAGTCCCGATGTGTTGGGACGTCACTGGGAATAATAAGGCGTGTCACTTACGCTCAACACAGAATTCTTAGAGTGCCTAACAAAATGAACTTGCGTTATGTCATTCCGAGGAGCCTGTGACGAGGAATCTAAACCTTTGCCATGATGATATGGGACGCTTAGATTCTTCACTTCGCTCCTTTCAGAATGACATTGCGGTTTTCTTAGGCGCTCTTAATCTATCTACGTGGCAAAGGTGGCAACCCTCATGGAAATTTACTTGATAAGCCGCCGCCTCATGAACATTGACGCCAGCCAGAGCGCAACGGTAGTAAAAGTCATCAGTTCAAGTACCCAGACAAGCATCCACCAGGAAACGTCTCCGGTGACCAGACCGCGCACCAGGGCTACACCCGGCGTGAGAGGCAACGCCCACGAAGCCATTTTGACGCCGTCGGGCAGGTTTTCCAAAGGGAAGAACACCCCGCTAAAGAAGAACATCGGCGTGATGACCAGCGTAAAGAAGTTGTTCATCGCCCCGATTGTGGTGGCTGTGGCAGTCAATATCATCGAGATAGACGCGAAGGTCAACCCGATGAGGTAGGCTGACGGTATGGCAAGGAGGGCTAGGGGCGACCCTACCAGGCCAAAGAGGAAGGCTACTGTCAGCACTGCCGTGCCGGTCAACGCTGATCTGGAAGCCCCCCAGAGGACCTCCCCTAAAACGATGTCTTCTGGCCCAAGAGGTGTGAACAGGATGGCTTCGTACACGTGGTGGGTCTCCATACGCAGGTACGCGCCAAAGGTGCTGTCGAAAGTGGCATGGAACATGGCGTAGCTTGCGATGATGCCCGGCGCGACAAACTCGGCGTATGTCAGGTCGCCGAATTCGTCAATGTACCCGCCCAATCCGAAACCCATGGCTATCAGCACTACGAAGGGTTCGATGGCTATACCGCCGACCTCCACTTTCCAAGCGCGCAAGAAAGCGTCGCGGTTGCGCTGCCAGACTCGAAAACCTCCCCAGATGAGCGTGCCTTGTATGCTCTGAGCTAATGTAGTCATTCCTCTCGAAGCCCCCTGCCGGTCAGCCGGAGGAATACGTCCTCCAGGTTACCCGAACGCTGAACGACCTGGTATCCCGCCAGGTTGTCGCTGTCCTGTGAAATAGCGCCGTTCCCGCCATAGAGGAACAGCGAGTCTCCCCTGTCATCGAAATCGAGTCCCTTTGAGCGCAGGTCGTCCATGACATGAGCTTTTTCCGAGAGCATGACCCTTACTTCAACCACCTGATCTCCAACGTGCTTCTGAATCAGGTCTCTTGGCGCGCCCTCAACGAGTATTTTGCCGTTATCCATAACCACCAGACGGTCGCAGAGGTAGGACGCCTCCTCCATGTAGTGCGTGGTCAGCAGTATGGTAATGCCTTGTGACTTGAGATAAACGAGCTTGTCCCAAACCAGAAGGCGTGTCTGCGGGTCGAGGCCTGTCGTTGGCTCGTCGAGAACGAGGATGCTCGGCTCGTGCAGAAGTGCACGCGCGATCAGGAGCCTGCGCCTCATGCCGCCCGAAAGCTCGTCGGGCTTGTATTGCGCCCTCTCCTGAAGCTGGAACAACTCCAACGCCTCCCACGCGCGGTCATGAGCGGTCTTTTTCGGCAGATTGAAGAAGCGGCCATATGACAGCAGGTTCTGAATCACATTTAGGTCAGGATCAAGGCTGTCCGACTGTGACACCACCCCCAACACCGACTTGATGGCCTTCTGATTTCGGCGAACGTCTTTGCCATCGACCAGTAGCTCTCCCTCATTTACCGGAGAGATACAGGTAATCATCTTCATCGTGGTAGTTTTGCCCGCACCATTGGGGCCGAGAAAGCCAAAACACTCCCCCTTGCGGATGTCAAAGTCGATGCCATCCACCGCGATGAGGTTGTTGTAACGCTTGGTCAGTTTACGTGCGGAAATTACAGTCGATGTTTCCAAAGTCTCTCGCGCAGTCAGGATATTGCCAGAAGTCTATCGTGAATCAGGGAGCGACAAAAGGATGTTGTACACCCTTCGAAAGAAGGAAAGGGAGGGGAATTTTCCAGATTTAGCTGCGAGTCTTGCGAGCCGTCTATATTGTATATTGGACGGTAATGTTATCTGAAGGCGGCGTTTTCAATTACGGAGCAGTTTCGAGTTAACGCTACGTCTCTAGCAAACTGGCTACGGAGATGTCTTCGTCTACATCTTCCCAATGAATCCCCGTGCCATCTCCAATCAGACGCCAACTGCTTCTTTGTGACTCGCTAGCCTCACGTAATCTAGGAAACCACTCAAGAGGAGCACCAACTTCTCTGCCGTCCACAAGGCGAACGTATATCATGCCATTGTCAAACCAGACTTCTGTAGCAAAAGCGTGCATCGGCCTAGCGATTGAAGAACTCATCCCATCGCTCCTTGAACAACCCTCTGTGTTCATCAACTATGCGGCTCAATTCGGTTAATTCGTGTCCTCTAAATCTGATAGACTCGGCTACATCCACAGGATCGAGCCAAAATTTCGCATACTTTTCTGCTGCTTCAACATGGATATGCGGGGGTTCGTTTCGCTCATTACTGAAGAAAAAGAACCGAAAACCCCCACTCCTCATAACGGTTGGCATAACGTTAACAGTATAGCAGAGATTATTTGGCAGACTTCCGTGAATTCTCAAAGAATAAGCATGGCGTCGCCGAAGCTGTAGAAGCGGTAGCGATGTTCCACGGCTTCGTGGTATGCGTTCAGGATAAGCTCGCGTCCGGCAAGCGCGCTGACGAGCATGAGCAGTGTAGACCTGGGCAGATGAAAGTTCGTCACTAGCGCGTCTACCACCTGAAACCGATAGCCTGGCAGTATGAACAGGTCTGCCCAGCCCGTTCCCTCAGACAGTATGTTGTCCGCGTTGCTGTTAAGTGCGGCGGCCTGCTCCAGCAAACGCGTCGCCGTCGTGCCAGCGGATATTACTCGCCTGCCTTCTCGCTTGGCCCAGTTTATGGCGTCGGCGGCTTCTCGTCCGAGTTTCCAGTATTCCGAATGCATCTCGTGGGACGAAAGCTCTTCGGTCTTCACGGGACGAAATGAATCCCAGCCGACGTGCAGGGTTACGAACATCGTCTCCGCTCCAACTGCACGCACGCGTTCAAGCAGGCCGGGAGTGAAGTGCAGACCCGCCGTAGGAGCGGCAATGCTGCCCTCGACGCGAGAGTAGACGGTCTGGTACCGCTCCGACTCGCCTAGCCGTTCGTGGATGTAAGGAGGCAGCGGGACTACTCCTATCTTATGCAGATGTTCCTCGCCCGACAGCTTCACTATTCGAGTGCCGTCGGGTTCCACCTGAAGTACCTCTGCGCTCATCGTCTCGTCGTGGGTGGAGAAGTCGAACACAGCGCCCTCCCTCATACGGCGGCCCGGCCTGACGAGGGCGCGCCATACGCCAGGTGACAGCCTGTTCAGTAGCAGAAGCTCCACCTTGCCCCCTGTGCCGACGCGCGTGCCGTAAAGCCTGGCCGGAATGACACGGCTGTCGTTGAACACAAGAACGTCGCCCTGACGCAGGTATTCGGGCAGGTCATAGAAATGACGATGTTGAATAGAGCCGTCTGTACGGGAGACCACCATCAGCCGAGAGTGGTCTCTTGGCTCAATAGGTGTCTGCGCAATGAACTCTGTGGGGAGCTGGTAATCGAAGTCGCTGGTCTTCACGCAACAATTATACAGCGATTGGATACTGACGTAAGTATGAAAATACAGACGTCCACCCTCGTTCTGGTATTCCCATGCTTATTAGGGTGAGAGTGGCAACCCTCACGAAAAATTCGTTTGCAATCGGTGATGTCTGATTATCTGTATCAATAGGTATAAAAATCACTTTGGAACAAGCTGCATGAAAATTTCAAAGCAAAATAGCCTGTTTATTGCGATAACGTTGCTCATGCTAGTATCGTCGGCGTGCGGCATGCTTGCAACCGATGATTCGGCTCGCTCGAATGCCGAGGCTTCAGACACTGGCGACCTCACTTCGGCGAGCTACAATGGTTCCAGCGTCAGCAAGCCAGCGCCGCTGGGTTCTTCCATAGTCCAGGACAACGTCGAGGTCACCGTTCTGAGCGTTGTCCGAGGCCAGGTAGATGATGTCGGCTCCATTCTTTCCGATTCAAGTCTGCGCTATGCCTTATCCAGGCCCCCAGACCATGAATGGGTCGTAGTCTCTTTGAAGGTTCGGAACGTCGGCTCCCCGGACTCGTTGACAAAGACGTATAGCACGTCTGACTTCAATCTCATTGATTCACAGGATAATTCATATCCCGTAGACCTGCTAGTTGAAACCAATAACCCCCTGTCGTCTGTGATGCTGGGCTTGCCAATTGGCACCGAGGCACAGGGCGACATCGTGTTTCATGTAGGCGAGGACGACAAAGGTTCTGTGCTCAAGTACGCACCCTTGCTGGTCATATTTGGCAAGCCCAAGTATCTGGCGTTAGTTGAGAGCGTTAGCCCGCCAGGTTCGGGTGAATCGAGAGACGCGCCGCCTTGAGCGTGTTGAATAGCAGCATGGCAATCGTCATCGGGCCGACGCCGCCCGGCACAGGCGTTATGGCCGCCACCTTCTCGGACACCGGGCCGAAATCAACATCGCCCACCAGTCGGTAGCCCCGCTTCCTCTCCGGAGCGTCGATCCGGTTCATTCCCACGTCGATTACCACTGCGCCCTCTTTCACCATGTCGGCGGTTATCAATAGCGGCTGCCCCATGGCCGCGATGAGAATATCCGCTTGCCGAGTCACATCTGCGAGATTCTTCGTCCGCGTGTGGCACACGGTGACGGTGGCGTTCGAACCTGCCATTCTCTGCATGAGCAGGTTCGCGACGGGCTTGCCGACGATGTTGCTTCTGCCGCACACGACGATGTGCTTGCCTTCGGGGTCGTAGCCGCTGCGCAGGAGCATCTGCTGGATTCCAGCCGGGGTCGCTGACACGAAACGCGGCCTGCCAGCCATCAACCGCCCCATGCTCATCGGATGCAGGCCGTCAGCGTCCTTGTCAGGGTTGATGGCCTCGATGATCGTGTTCTCGTCGATATGGTCTGGCAGCGGCAACTGAACGAGTATCCCGTGAAAGCGGTCGTCGCCATTTAGCCTTTCAACCAGTGACAGTAGCTCGTCCTGAGTGGTGTCAGCGGAAGGCCTGAAGGTTTCTGACGATATGCCAGCTTCAGCGACGGCCTTTTCCTTGTTACGAACATATATCGCCGAAGCGGGGTCGTCTCCGACCAGCACGACGGCAAGACCCGGCACGACACCGTGCTTCTCCTTCATCTCGACGACGCCCTCCGTGACCTCCGCCCTGATCTCTTTAGCCATAGCCGTGCCGTCTATGATTTTAGCTCCCATGAGGAACGCCTCCTGCAAAAGGTCATATTATTCAGAAAATTGCTACTCCCCAAGTATATAATCGAGATGTGCGTCGAATAAAGCGTGTTTTCAATTAACATGTCAGCAGTCTATAATATCGGCGGCCTACAATCACAACGCACAGAGGACAAACATGCTTGTTACCGGCGTAGACATTATCGAAATTCCGCGCGTCAAACGTGTCGCAGAGCAGTATGGCGAGAGATTTCTGCGCCGCATTTATACCGAGGGCGAGATAGCCTATTGCCGAGGACGCCCGCCGCAGCTTGCCAGCCGGTTCGCCGCCAAAGAGGCGGTGATGAAGGCGTTGGGAACCGGTATACGGGGCGTTCCCTGGAAGGACATCGAGGTAGAGCGGCGCAGAGGCAGCGCGCCCACCGTAAAGCTGCATCGCAAGGCGCTTGCCCGCGCGCAGCTTCTTGGAGTCGAGCAGCTAGCCCTCTCGTTGTCGCACTCAGACGAGTTCGCAGTCGCCTTCGTGGTCGGAGAGAGCGAGCACGAAAACACGCTGCCCATCGTAAGAGGATAGGCAGCCACATGACCTGGGACGATGTTTTTATGCAATGTGCCTGCATCACCCAGCGTCATATAAGGGAAACCTTGCTTTCGGCCTCCCCTCTCCGTTCACGGAGAGGAGCCTTGCAGACCTACGACAAGCCCTGGACAGCGCGGGGTGAGGTCAGAGGCACGGCTTAGAACGCATTGGAACAAATTCAAAATTACGCGCGCTCTGAGACTTCAGGTCGATTTCTTAGCGCGCTTTTAAGGGGAACTCTATCATGCTTTATGTTTCCATACTAACCTCCGAGCGGGCGCGTGACCCTGGGCTATGGGCTACCATATGGCAAGGCGACCCACCGCCTGGCATCAAGATTGCCGGCGCGTATAATCTTGCCGACAACCGGCGTGTCTTCATATGGGAGGGCGAGTCGATTGCTGACCTACAGTTCATGGACAGGTTCAATGAGGTGGGTGTGCTGGAGACTCAACCCGTATTCGACCGCACCTACGGATGGCAGATGGCCTTTGCCAAAGACCTGGACAACTTCCAACAAGCTCAGATGCAGAGGGGCCGGAGCCAGACCGAGATTGCGCCTGCCATTGACCTGCGCAGACGAAGCATGAACGCGCCCAATCGCTTTGTCGCCCGTGCCGAGGCCCGCCGGTGGCAGGACGAGCAGGCAGGCAAATAGCTATTATCAGGATATGGAGAATAAAATGCGTATAGGTATTTTCATAGGCTCGGTAGGTTCATCGGCAGACCTCGAAGGTCAGGTTCAGCAGGCGGTTGACGCCGAGAACGACGGCTTTGACAGCTTCTGGTCGGCTCAAGTCGCGGGTATTGACGCGCTGACTCTGTTTGCCCTCGCCGGTCAGAAGACGAAGCGCATTCAGATGGGAACCGCCGTTGTGCCGACTTTTCCGCGTCATCCGGTGGTTCTAGCTCAACAGGCGCTTACTGCCAACGCCGCAATGAGCGGTAGGCTTGACCTTGGCATCGGCTTGTCGCACAGACCGGCAGTCGAAGACAGGTGGGGACTCCCTTTCGAGCGGCCCGCGCTCCACATGCAAGAGTATCTTACGGTGCTGCGCACGCTCGTTGACAAGGGCAGCGTCGAGTTCAGCGGAGAGGTGTTCCGCGTCAACGCCGCAATAGACGTGCCGAGCGCGTCGACCTTTCCTATTCTGATTGCTGCGCTCGCGCCCAGAATGTTGCGTATAGCAGGCGAACTGTCCGAAGGCACGATAACGTGGATGGTAGGCCCGAAGACGCTGGAATCGCATATCGGGCCGCGCATCAATGCCGCCGCCGAAGCTGTTGGCCGTCCGAAGCCGCGAATCTGCGCGGGCTTTCCCATCGCCGTCACAGACGACCCCGTGGCCGCACGTCAACAGGCCGCGGAGAACTTTGTCCGCTACGGTCAACTGCCGAGCTACCGGCGTATGTTGGATATAGAGGGCGTCGAAAGTCCGGTTGATATAGCTATCGTCGGCAGCGAGGACGAGGTCGAGGGCCAGCTTCGTGCCGTTGCCGACGCGGGTGCAACGGAACTATTGGCTTCCATCTTCCCCGTGGGCGACGACGAGGATGCTTCTGTCTCAAGGACGCGGGCGCTGTTGAAGTTGCTCGTCGGCAAAATCTAGTCGCCCAACGCATGATGAAAATCGTAACCGCAGACCAGATGCGCAGCATAGAGGATCGTTCCGAGGAGGCGGGCGTAACCAAAGACGCGCTCATGGAGAACGCGGGCCTCGTTGTGGCCCAACGCATCCGGCATCACCTTGGGCATCTGGTTGGCGTGCCGGTGGTCGTCCTCGTAGGTCCTGGCAACAACGGGGGCGATGGCCTCGTGACCGCGCGGCATCTGCATCGCTGGGGAGCGCGTGTCCTGGTTTATCTTTGCCATGACAGGCGGGAACCCGACCCGAAGCTGGACATCGTCCGCGAACTGGGCTTGCTCATTGCTCACGCTTCGCAGGACGAAGGCCTCGTGCGGTTGAAGGAGGCGCTAGCGTCTGCTCATCTGGTAGTAGACTCGGTTCTAGGCACGGGCCGCGCTCGTCCCATCGAGGGCGCGCTGAAGGCGATACTCCTGGAACTTTCGGACGCCAGAGCGCGACGGCCTGAGCTGCGTGTCCTGGCTATGGACTTGCCCACAGGACTCGACGCCGATACGGGTGCGGTTGACCCCGTATGCCCGACAACGGACATTACGCTGACTCTCGGCTACCCAAAGGTAGGACTGTTTGTGTTCCCTGGCGCGGAAAAGACCGGCAGCCTGGAGATACTGGACATCGGCATACCAGGCGGCCTCGATAATGATGTTGCCTTGGAATTGATGACATCCGCCTGGGCATCCGCTATTTTACCTGTCAGACCCTCCGCCGCGCACAAGGGCAGCTTTGGCCGGACGCTCGTCGTGGCAGGCTCCCGAAACTATGTCGGCGCAGCCTACCTTGCAGCGACTTCCGCGACTCGTGTTGGGGCGGGGTTGGTGACGGTTGCGATACCGCAGAGCCTTCAAATGGCGGTAGCATCGAAGGCTACCGAGCCCACGTATTTGCCTCTGCCTGAATCCTCGCCGGGCGTGGTGTCGCCTGACGAGGCCGCCTCTATTATCTTCGAGAACCTGGACGGGTATAGCGCCATGCTCGTTGGCTGTGGCATGGGTCAGGCCCCTGAAACCGGCGCCTTCATCGAGCGGCTGCTTTATTCAGGCGCTACCCTACCGCCTGCCATTGTGGACGCCGACGGCCTTAATTTTCTGTCGATGTCAACATCAGCAGAAAAAGGATGGTGGGAGAGATTTCCGACCACAGCCATCGTTACGCCGCATCCTGGTGAGATGACGCGATTGACGGGCGAGTCCACCAGCGATATTCAAGGCGACCGCGTCAATAAAGCCGTTAACTCGGCGATGAAGTGGAACAAGGTCACGGTACTAAAGGGCGCTTATACCGTCGTGGCGTTTCCCGATGGCAGGGCCATGATAAGCCCCTTCGCTAATCCTGGACTGGCCTCGGCTGGCACTGGCGACGTTCTGGCTGGATCAATCGCAGGCCTGCTATCTCAAGGCTTGACTCTCGATGACGCTGCATCGTTGGGCGTCTACCTGCACGGCGCGGCAGGCGAACGAGTCCGCGATGCGCTCGGCGACACGGGCATGATAGCCAGCGATCTGCTGCCAATTCTGCCCCGCGTAATCAAAGGGCTTAGAGACCCTCGACCCAAACCCCAAAACCCTTAACCCCTACAAGTGGAGGGAGCTTTTTGGCGCATCTTCGTGGAGAGGAGCGAACCAGATATGTGACGCGAATGTTCGCACGCATATCACGCCGGTACGATCTTCTCAACACCATAATGACGGGAGGGATGCACTACGTCTGGCGTCGAAGGGCCACCCGCCTAGCCGTCGGTGACCTGTCCGGGCTTGCGCTGGACATTGCCACCGGCACAGGCGACTTCGCATTCGATCTCGCTCGCAAGACCTCTGTATCCCACGTAGTTGGGCTGGACTACACTCCAGAAATGCTTTCGATAGCCGCCCGTAAAGCTAGACGACAGGGCATCGCTGATCTTCTGACTCTTACGGTCGGCGACGCTCATGCGCTGCCCTTTCCCGACGACAGCTTCATCTGCACGACCGTTGGCTTCGGCATACGCAACTTCATTGACGTACCGCAGGCGCTTGCGGAAATGGCGCGCGTAGTCGTGCCCAGCGGTCGGGTTGTGATTTTAGAAATCGTTCGGATTGACGGCAGGGGTCTGTTGAGCAAGCTGCTACCGATTCTTTTTCGCTACGTGACGCCTTCCGTGGGCGCGCTGATAGCGGGAGACCGCGAGGCGTACACCTATCTGCCGGAGTCGGTGCAGGAGTTCCTCAGCGCGAACGAGCTGGCGTCATTGATGGAAGAGGCTGGACTCCAAAATGTGAGCTATCGTAAGCTAGGCCTGGGTGCGGTGGCAATTCTAATCGGTGAAAAGAGACTTTAGCGTTGTCCCCCGAATTCTGTTAGAATCGACCCCATTAGGAAATGAGGAGGCATATAAGTGAATTCTGAGTTTGTGAGCATCCAGGAGATCGTTCAGATTGCGAGACGCAATCTTTCCCAGGGCGCTTGGGACTATCTGGCAGGCGCTTCAGAGTCCGAGACGACCATGCGGCGAAATCGGCTGGCGTTCGACCGTATAGCTTTTCGCCCGCGAGTGCTCGTCGACGTATCCAAGATCGATACATCAACCACGTTTCTCGGTCATCAACTGCGGATACCGGTGATTCTGGCTCCAATAGGCTCGCTGCAGGTCTTCACGCCTGAAGCAGGCGCTGCTGCCACCAAAGCCGCCGCGGAGTTCGGAACGATGCACGTTCTTAGCTCGGTCACGGAGCCAAGCCTAGAGGAGACTGCCGCGAGCGCAGGCAACCCCAAGGTGTTTCAGCTATACATTCGTGGGGATTGGGCGTGGGTCGAGGACATGATCGGGCGGGCGAAGCAGGCTGGCTATGAAGCAATATGCATCACAGTCGATACCGCCCATTACAGTCGCAGAGAGAGGCCACTGCTAAGCCGATGGACACCCGCCACCAGACGCAATCCCGTCGACCCGTCATACGGGGCGTCCGTCACTTGGGACACTGTGGACAGAATCAAGGAACTGGCTGGCCTGCCCTTCATGCTCAAAGGCATAGCGACGGCCGAGGACGCAGCGCTGGCGATAGAGCATGGCGTTGATGTCATATGGGTATCAAATCATGGCGGGCGTCAGCTAGATCATGGGTTGGGCACTATGGACATTCTCAAGGAGATCGTCGGAGTGGTCGATGGCAAGGCCGACATTGTTTTGGACGGCGGAGTTCAGCGTGGCAACGATATAGCGAAGGCCGTCGCGCTTGGAGTCAAGGCCGTTGCCATCGGAAAACTTCAGGGCTGGGGATTGGCGGCGGCAGGCCAGGAAGGTCTTGTACGCGTTCTGGAAATCCTGGCGGAGGAGCTTGTCATTGCGATGGCCCTGATGGGAGTTACGTCCATCGGCCAGCTTTCGCCTGCCTACGTGCAAGAAGCGGAGGTCGTCACCTCGCCTCACGAAATGAGCACCTGGATAAACATGCCTGGAGGTAGGATACTCTAGGGCTTGCGCTCAGGGAGTTGCTCACAACAAGTGGATGGCGTAAAACAGTTTAGAATATGGCGTTGTAGAGTGTAACAAGGACTGAATCTTAAGGAATGAGCGCTTTTCCTTCTTTGATTTGATAATTGAGCGTTTCACGTTTGCTAGAATCCATCGTTGACCAGTGAAGATCAAGGAAGGCTGGCAGGTATTTTTCGCGGCATTCTTTTGCGTTCCATATCTGACCATTTTCGATTGAAGCAGTAGCGAATGCGCTGATTTCGGCATCGTCGAATTTATCGAAATGAGGCACCAAGGGCGACATTAATGACTCAGCACGTCGGAAGCTCCCTGCCCTCGCCATTCGCTCGATTAGAGCGAGGATAATGTGGTGAGGGAAGCGATTGATGATTGGCTCGATGAACAAGTCGCTATGAATGCCATCAGCTGGAATCGGTTTGCTTTGAATGTGCGAAATGAAACCAAACGAAATTGTGCCATCCACCGAAAGGGGAATGAATAATACGTCACTGCGCGCAGATGCCAAACCAATTTCCTGCGGTGCCCAATCCGATTGCTTTAAGGCAGTGCTGAGCAGCGCAACGACGATATTTGCTTGCTTCAATTCTTGGATGATCCGATCCTTCCACTCCTGCGACACATTGATGTCTTCGTGCGCTGGGAAGGCATCCACCTGATATTCGTCAAGGGCGGTCTTTATCTGTCTCGCGATCTGTTTGTCGATTGTTGAATAGCTGATGAAAGCTTTCAATGGCGACAAATCTCCTCCTACAAAAGCTCTGATATAGCGCGTATGATGCGGTCGGGGCGGACGGTTGTCGATTCCGGCAGACCATTGCCCGCCCAATCGACCCATATTCCGCGTATCCCTAGCTTTTGCGGGGCCGCGATCTCCCATTCAAGGTTGTCTCCGACCATCCACGCCTCGGCTGGTTTCGCCCCAAGCTGGTCGAGGGCGTGAAGATAAACCTTTTCGTCGGGCTTTCCAACGCCGAATTCGCCTTCGATGAGTATGTAGTCAACCAACGGGGCGATGCCAAAGCGGTCTATCTTGTAACGCTGCCCTTCGGAGCCGCCGTTGGTGATGAGCGCGAGCCGGACGCCGCTTTTGCGAATCTGGACTAGAGTGTCGATTGCTCCGGGGAACGGACTGGCGGCCTCTTCACGTTCAGCCCTGTACGTCTCGGCGATTTCGCTCACGAGGGAGGAAGGCACGTCGGCCCCAAGCTGATCGAAGGCCTTTTGCAAGATTTCATTTGAGGCCACTTGCGGGTTGAGGCGTCCTCTCTTGTGGCGCACCGGGTCGCTCCAGAACCAGTCTCGGTGCTCTCGAATCGCGTTCAGCAAATCATCGGGATTGATTCCCTGGTCGCGCGGCGCAAACCTGTCGCAGACCGATGCCCAAACAACGTCAGCCATCTTTGCGTACGACAGGATGGTGTCGTCAAGGTCGAACAGAATAGCTTTCGGAAACTGGTTTGTCATGATGCTTCTGCTATGCACTCTTCGCATGGACAGAGCTTGCGAAGAGTGTCGAAGGGGTAAATGCCCGTGAAGTGGGTGTCACTCCAGAGAAATTGCACCGCGTACCGTCCCACCATCAGGTAGTCCTCTGCGCGGATGTTGGCTGGCACGGACGCAGGGTCGAGCAGCTTTCGACGGCTCCACTCCTCCACGCATTCGGCGCAGCCGCAGTTGATGCGGAGGTACTTCGCGTCGTAAACGCTATGGTGGCCGTCGCCCCACTCGATTGAGATTCCTTCGTCGCTCAACTCGACATTGCTAACCCTCTGTTTGGTCGTCATCAGCCCCTCTTTTTTGATACGTGTATTTCAGAAAAATGCCGCAAAGCAGATTCGCGTAGCGTTACTTCAGTATATTTCATTTGACAGCCTGTATGCCACTTTGTGTCTTACGCAGGCACAAAAAGAAGAGGCTGACGTTGTGCCAGCCCCTTCTCAGAGTCGATTGTGTTGCTTACTGCCTTAGCAGCGCGCTAACCCGTTAGTTCGCGGTGAAGGTGGTATCGTCACTTCCAGAGACGTATCCAGACTTGGAAGCGGTGACTATCACAGTGTAAGTCCCACCGCCGTCTCGCTTGGAGTTGACCTTGTACGTGCACTTCGCAATCCCCACGCTGTCGGTAGTAGGGCTGCACCCTAACGTGTTGCCCTTGGGGGTAGAGACTGTGATCTGGGCCACTGCGCCCGCGACGGGATTTGTCCCATCGGTGACAGTCACAGTAATCATGGCGCTCTGACGGTTGGAGTAGCTCGGTTTGTCTGTCGTGACCGTCACGCTCAACGTAGGAGGTGCGCCAACGGTAATGCTCACAGATGCGATATCCATCTTCCCGCCAGAGTCGGTTGCCGAAGCGGTGATGGTGTGGCTGCCGTCGTTGAGAATAGCGGAGAAGCTGCTGCCCGTCCCGATGCTACCGTCTATGCTAGAAGTCCAGGCCATGCTAGCAGTAAGACTCCCGTCCTCGGTGTCGCTGGCTGAACCAGCAAACAAGATGGAAGCTCCTGAACCGAATGTCGCGCCATCTGATGGACTGCTTATGCTGACGACAGGCGCGTCGTTGGGCGTACCAACGGTAATGTTTGTGGTGTCGCTGCTCGTCATTCCACCGGAGTCGGTGACAGAAGCGGTAATGGTGTGGTCGCCGTCGCTAAGAGTTGTGGAGAAGCTGGCACCCGTCCCGATGCTTCCGTTTATGCTCGAAGTCCAGGTCAGGCTTGCAGAAATGTCTCCGTCCTCGGTATCGTTAGCCGCGCCTTCAAAGAGAATCATAGCGCCGGTACCGGACGTCGCACCATCTGACGGGCTGGTCATGCTGACCACAGGCACGTCGTTGGGAGAGCCGTCGCAGTCTGTGCCCCCAACCGCCTTGCAGACATTCACCCGACCATTACCATAGTCGTTGTCGAAGCCGGACGCACCGAGGTCGTCGGTGGTCGATTCAATTATGCTGCGTATGTCAGCGTTGCTGCGGCTAGAGTCCTGCGCGATAAGCAGAGCCGCAAGTCCGGCCACTTGAGGGCCAGCCATCGACGTGCCCTGTAGCTGGTCGTAACCCTGACTGTAGCTGTACTGAGTGGTCAGATATACGGGATATGTTGGCATCGTGCTGTAGATGCCGCCCTTGTCGTGGAGTTTGTCCATGCGCCCGCCTGGGGCCACCACGTCCAGGTCTTTGCCGCCGTTGGAGTATGGCGCTCTAACGTCATTCCAGTCGGTGGAGCCGACGGCGATGACCTTCTTGAATTTTGCGGGATAGGATACCTTGTTCATGCCGTCGTTGCCGCTGGAGGCGACGATAACGAGGCCCTTCGACCACGCATAGTTGACGGCGGATTCCTCGGCCCTCGACTTGATAGTGCCGCCGATGCTCATATTGATGACATCCGCGCCGTTGTCTGCCGCGTGGTAGATGGCATTAACAATCGCGCTGGTGGGGCAGCCGTTCTGGTCGCAAATGCGCAGAGGCATGACCTTGATGCTGGGACTGTAGCCAACACCTGCTGTGCCTGTCATGTTATTCGTATTGGCCAAACTGATGCCCGCAACGTGCATACCATGACCATAGGTGTCTGTTGGGTCGTTGTCGGCGTCTAGGTAATCATATCCGGCGACAATTTTGCCATTCAGGTCTGGGTGGTTGGGGTCGATTCCAGTGTCTATCACCGCTACTACCGCCGACCCGTTGACGCCGCTGCCGAGGAGGTCATAAGCCTCTTGCCAGTCCATGTCGGCGTCATAGGTAGGGCAGTCGGAACCGTCGCACAAAGCGAGGTCCCCCGTGTTGTCGAGGTCCCACTTGAGGTTGTAGCCAGTGTCGTCGGGCGCTACATGAACTTGGCGCAACCAGTTAGGCTCGACGAAACTCACCCGACGATCGCCGTTCAGCGACCTGGCGGCTTGCCCTTCTTTGCCGCGAGCCACATTAAGCAGAACAAAACGCCCGCCCGCGATTTCGCTAGAGACGGTCGCGCCGTGATCTGCGGCGACTTCAGAGGCGTTCGCCCCGTTCGCCATCGCAGCGATGAGCTGTCCTGGCACGAACGGGCTGTTCTCAGACGCTGCCTGACTGTCTCGTGTGCCCGAAGCGATTACAGCGAGCGCAACGATTAGCAGCGACGCCAAAATTCGTATCTTCATAAACCAACACCCTCCCGCTAGATGGTCGGTGTTCTCAAAGTCTCTCTATAGACAGACAACAAGACGAATCTTGAGATAGCTTCTGAGAGAATATTCTACGATGAGGGGGCAGTCGCAAATTCATCGCAAGCGCAAAACAATCGGCGGCAGTTCCCCAATACTTCATTTTAGACCGATGAGAGGCGCATTCGTCAATATGGTTTTGCGTGGAGACACTTAGGTGTTAGTGATGAACAACATAACGGCGGTTTTACCTATGGACATGGATGGAAACACGTGGGTGCATCTACGCAAGGCTTGCATGGCCTGATTTCCAGACAAACCGTAGTCAACTACGCATGCGCCGACGCAGATTGCTCTACTTTCTCGCGAAGGCGAGGTTAGCCATCATGGGGTATGCAAGCCCCTCATCGTCCACATATGACTGCAGCGTGACGCTCACGTCGTCGATCAGGGCTTCAAGGGTGTCATCGCTCAATTTGACGCCTGAGCGCCCTATTACAGAACCCACTACTATGATTCGCACAAACTCTCTGACCGAGGGAAATCGGGCCATCTTCGTAGCCTCGCGAATCATTATGTCCTGGAAACCTGCCCTCTCCAACATGGATCGCACCTCGTCGGCGTCGCCCAGGCTAAACGAAGATTGCATCAACGCCGCGACTTCATTGCTGACGTGCCGGGCTAGTGGTCCAACATCATTGAAATGAATACCATGATAGTCATTGTTCCTCTTGGGGGTTCAATCGTAACGTTGAACCGAGGAGGAACCATGATGTCTACCAAGAAGTACCGTATCAGACTGACTACCGACGAACAACAGGAACTCAACGCCTTGGTCTCACGCGGTCGGGCTGCGGCGTACAAACAGACCCATGCGCGCATTCTGCTGATGAGCGATGAGTCACGCTCGGACGGGGGAATGAAGGACGCGGACATCACCAGCGCGCTCGGTGTGGGACAGTCAACGGTCGAGCGAATACGCAAGCGCTGTGTGGAGGAGGGGGTCGAGTCTGCGCTGAATCGCAAAAAGCAACTGCGTCGGCGTCAAAAGAGACTGGACGGCGAAGGTGAAGCACGGTTGATAGCGATGGCCTGCGGGGAACCGCCGGAGGGGCGTGCCAGTTGGACCCTGAAGCTGTTGGCTGACCAGTTGGTCGAGTGTGAGATAGTCGGGACCATTAGCACCGAGACGGTTCGCCAGGCGCTTAAAAAAAAACGAACTGAAGCCGTGGCTGAAGCAGAGTTGGTGCATCCCGCCCGGTCAGAGCGCGGAGTTTGTGTGCGCGATGGAAGACGTGATGGAAGACGTACTGGAGGTCTACCAACGGCCGTACGATGGGAATGAGGTTCTGGTGTGCATGGATGAGACGAGCAAACAGCAAGTCAAGGAGACGCGAGTGCCGCGTCCCGCAGCGCCCGGCTTATCGGCGGCATACGACTACGAATACGAGCGCAATGGAGTGAGCAGCCTGTTCATGCTGTTTGCACCGTTGGACGGATGGCGCCGAGTCGAGGTCAGAGAGCGTCGCACGAAGGTGGACTGGGCGCATGTGATAAAGAAACTGGTCGACGAGGACTACCCTGACAGAGACCGGATCGTGCTGGTAATGGACAATCTCAACACTCACAAGCTGTCCTCGCTATACGAGGCATTCGAGCCTGCTGAGGCGAGGCGTATAGCTGAGCGACTGGAGATACACTACACTCCCAAACACGGGAGTTGGTTGAATATGGCGGAGATAGAGATCGGTGTGCTGGCTCGACAGTGCCTGGACCGACGGATTGCCAATCAAGACATCCTGCGCGGCGAGGTCAATGCTTGGCAGAATCAACGCAACCGGGATGTGATACGAGTGGATTGGCGCTTCACTACCGAGGATGCGCGCATCAAGCTAAAGTCACTCTACCCATCAATACAAAAACGTTGAACCACTAGTCCCTGCGCGATAGCAAACTGACCAGGAATATGCTCCAACGAAAACCACGTCGCGTTCACTATCCGCCCTCCGGGAACCAGCACGCGATACATCTCTTGAACCGCCCTTAGACGGTCTGACATGAATTGAAGCCCTTGTTGGCACACCACAACGTCGAACTCCCCCTCCGAGAAAGGCATGTCCATGGCGTTGGCTTCCGTCCATTGGATAGAGCCATTCAGTGTTCGAGCCTTTTCCAGCATGCCCGCGCTGATGTCAAGACCAACCACCCGCCCTGAGTCACCGGTCTGCTCGATTGCGCCACGAGCCACGATGCCCGTGGCACACGCCACATCCAATACACTTTCCCCAGGCTTTATCTGTACAAGCCCAAGAAGCTCAGGCGTCCATTCAGAGAAGATGATCGGAACCTGATATCGTTCGTAGGCTTCGGCAGGTGATTCGGCAGGGCGATTGGGGTTTTGCTGGCTCATGCTGGCTCTCTCATATTCAGGGTGAGGATAGTTATGTGGAACATAGTTCTCCGGTTATTTCTCAGGCATGTGCGAGTGTAATCTGAGCTTCATTTGCTGTCAAATGACGTAGCATTCTTCATAAGGGTTGCTGATTATTCTTTCGTCGAAGAACAAGGAACGAATATCCTGTAAGGCAGGTAGGCGACCTGTATCTTCACACTGGTTGAATCTGTTGAAGCGGTGATGCTGTAACTTTTGAAGGATTTCTTGTAAAATACGCAATGGTCAACAATGAAAATTTTGACGCCTCGCGTCAGTCTATTGAGGGAGGAGAATATGGCAGAGAACAATATTGCTCTTTTTGCCCATCTTATGCGGCGTGCCGGATTCGGCGCGGCGCGAACAGAGCTCGAAGAACTGACATCAAAGGGTTACGGAGCGGTTGTAGAAGACCTGCTGTACCCTGAGAGGAACCCGGATGTCGAAGAAGATGTTCTGCGACGCTACTACCCAGAACTAACCTACCCCGACTCGCTGGGCCTTTGGGTAGGCCGATGGATGTATCGCATGGTAGGCAGCAGGCGTCCATTAGAGGAGAAGATAGCCCTTTTCTGGCATCATGTATTCGCAACGGCCTGGTACAAGGCCGAGCATACCCCTAGCAGCATCAACCAGATAGAGTTGTTCCGACGCGAAGGCCTATCGGACATGCGTACCATCTTGATTGCCCTCGCAAGAGACCCGTCAATGAACTACTGGCTGGACAACTGCGAGAATCACAGCGCTCAATCCAACGAGAACTGGGGACGCGAGCTACTGGAGCTATTCTCGATGGGCGTTGGCAACTACACCGAGGACGACATAAAGAACGCCGCCCGCGCTTTCACAGGCTGGACGTTCACGCAGCCAATCCCTCTGTACCCGTTCGGTCATCATCAGACCGAGTTCGTATACCACGAAGAGGACCATGACGACAGTGAGAAGACCTTCCTCGGAGAAACAGGCCGCTTCAACGGCGAGGACATCATCGACATCGTTGTGAAGCAGCCTGCAACGGCTCGTTTCATATCGCGCCACCTGTACAACTTCTTCGTTGCCGACGAACAGCAGGTTCCAGCGTGGGAGCTTGAGCCGCCCCAGAATCCAGAGGCGATTGAGACCCTCGTGAAGGCGTACTTCGAGTCTAATGGCGACATACGCTCGATGCTCAGGGTGATGTTCAACTCCGACTTCTTCAAAGAGGCTCGCTTCAAGAAGGTTAAAAGCCCAGCCGAGCTTGTCGCGGGCACAATCAAGCTGGTTGGAACACACCAGTTCCCTGAATTGGGCCTTACGCAGCTAGGCGGCGCTCCAAGCCTGATGGGTCAGGGGCTTATGAATCCGCCAACTGTGGAAGGCTGGCACACAGGCAAGGAATGGATAGACGGCGGCACGTTGAATCAGCGAATCAACTTCGCGGTCAACCAGTTGAACGACGTAACGAAGCCAGGTATCAAGGACATCATCGAAAGGCTCGGCGCTGAGGCCAAATCGCTTTCGCCGGACGAGTTCGTCAGTCGCTGCCTTGACCTGGTGGGGCCAATTGACGTTGGCGACGAGACGAGGGTCGGCCTGCTCAACTACGCTGCGTCTGGAGGCGCGCTAAACTTCGGTTCCGAATCCGAACGCGAACAGAGCGCAGCCCGAATTGGCCGGATGCTGCAACTCATCGCCGCTTCCAGGGAGTATCAGTTCGCGTAGCGTTGTGCTAAAACCCCCATCCTAGCCTTCCCCCGTTGCGACAAGGGAAGGGACTTATTGTTTTCTCCCCTGTCGTCCTTTCACGGAAGGGGGGGAGTTAGAGAGGGGACCAAGGCCACACCCAGCTATCATTAGCATTTCAGGAGGTTAGATAATATGGCAGAAAACGGAAAGCCGCCAGTCCTAGTTGTCGTACAGTTAAGCGGCGGCAACGACTTCATGAACACCGTCGTTCCGTATAATAATTCCGTGTATTACGATAACAGGCCGCTTGTAAGCATCCCGCAGGACCAGGTTATGCCAATAGACGACACCCTGGGTTTTCATCCCAACTTTGCGCCTGTCAAAGAACTTTACGACGAAGGCAAGGTCGCGATTGTTCAGGGCATCGGCTATCCCAACGCGAGCCGTTCTCACTTCCGAGGTATGGACATCATGCATACCTGCGAGCCTGAGAGGGTGGCGACAGAGGGTTGGCTCGGCAAAACCATACGGGAGCTTGACCCGAAAGGCGAGAACGTGCTCACTGGCGTAAACTTCGGCGTGGGTCTGCCGCGAGCGATGGCAGTGCCAGGAGTGCCCGTCACGTCTGTGAGCGACCTTGACAATTACGGCCTCATGACTGGCATCTCCGAAGAGGAGCAGCGCGATCAGGCCCTGCAGATTTTCAAGGATATGTATGGACCGGCTGTCGGCACGGGGCCTGTGATGGAGTATCTCGCGCAGACCGGCATGGACGTAATCGCCGGAGCGGACAGGCTCAAGGCCGCGCCCGCTAAGTACACCTCTAACGTGGAGTACGCGAGCACCCCAATCGCAAAGAGCCTGAGAGATGTCGCCAGGGTGCATCTGGCCGATCTGGGCACGCGAATATTCTACACAGCCCATGGCGGATACGACACTCACGCCAATCAGCTTCCGACCCATCCCAAGCTGCTAACCGAACTGTCCAGCGCAATCGCGGACTTCTTCCAAGACTTGAAGGAGCATAACGCCTCTGAGGAGATCGTGATGCTTGTGTTCACCGAGTTCGGGCGGCGCATTTACGACAATGGCAGCGGCACTGATCACGGCTCTGGCGGCGGCGCGTTCATCATCGGCAACCGCGTTAGCGGCGGCCTGTACTCGGAGTATCCTTCGCTTGAGCCTGACAAGTGGCTGAACGGCGATGACATGGCGCACACCATCGACTTTCGCGGCATATACGGCACGATGCTCGAACAATGGATGGGAGTGGAAGCCGCGCCAATCGTCGGTGGGGCGTACGAACAGATTCATCCATTTAACAAGTAAGGGCGAGGTGAACTATGGGTAGACCATACGCATTGCTAAGGTCGGGCTTCCCGTACCTGATGGCCCTCGGAATGAGGCGAGTGACCTCGGATGCCGTCGACGTGGCGCTGGGAAGCAAGAACCGCGTCTACGTGCTGTGCCGGGGCAGCCTCGGCACCGAGGTTAGAGTAATTAACATGGACGATGAAAACCTCGGCACGATAGGTGGCGCTGGAACCGACGAGGGCAAGTTCACCTGGCCCGCCAGCCTGATCGTCGATAAAGAGGAAAATCTTTATGTCTCGGACGAGGCTCTGCACAGGATTTCCACGTTCAACAGGGACGGCGAGTTCATGGGAAGCTGGGGCGAGCATGGCGACGACGATGGCCAGCTTGACCGACCGTCCGGTATCGCCTTCGACGCCGAAGAGAACATGTACGTGTCGGATACACTGAACCACCGTGTCCAGAAGTTCACAAAGGACGGAAAGTTCCTGACGGGTTGGGGCAGGGTAGGCGATGGAGACGGAGAGTTCAACATGCCTTGGGGAATCACCATAGATGAACTTGGTGATGTCTATGTCGCCGACTGGCGAAACGATAGAGTGCAGAAGTTCACCGCCGATGGGGAGTTCATCCTAAAGCTCGGCTCCTCCGGCAGCGGGGACGGGGAGTTCAACCGGCCATCAGGAGTTGCGGTCGACAAGGACGGCGACATCTACGTGGCTGACTGGGGCAACAACCGCGTTCAGCTATTCAACCAGGACGGCAAGTACGTCGAGAAATTCATCGGCGACGCGAACCTGTCGAAATCTGCCCGGCAGTACGTGCTCGCCAATCCGATAACCCTTCGACTGCGAGACATGAGCCGCCTTGAGGAAGGCAAACGACTGAGAGGGCCAATCTCCGTGCGGGTGGACGACGAGGGCCGCCTGTTCATACCAGACTTCGGGTCTCACCGTGTGCAGATATACCAGAAAGAGGCCTATCCCCTGGAGGAGAGTCAGCTAACACCACTGCCGAGAAACCCGCTGCTGTTGACGACATAGTACGTCCGGCAATGCCAACAATGTCGCGTGTCAGTCAGCCCGTGTAGTCTTTGACGGTGGCATGTGGCGCTTCACCGTTAGCCACTCGCTTGATATTGCCGTAAGCGAAATCAGCGCGTCGGAATAGAGCATCCCACGTAGTGCCCGCGCTGTGTGGGCTGACTACGACGTTGTCCATCTTCAGAAGCGGGTTGTCGGGGTCGACAGGCTCCTTCTCGAAAACGTCCAGACCGGCCCCGGCGATGCGGCCTTCCTGCAACGCCTCGATGAGCGCGGCCTCGTCTATCACAGGGCCTCTGCTGGTATTGATGACAACTGCCGTTGGCTTCATCAAGGCAAGGTGCTCGCGATTTACGATATGGCGGGTCTCAGACGTTAGCGACGTGTGGCACGTCACGATGTCCGAGGTTCGGAACAACTCATCCAGCGACACGAGGGTAATGTCTAACTCTCGCTCCTGCTCTTCTGAGAGAGGGTACTTGTCGTAGTATTGCACTTTCGCATCGAAACCCTGCGCCCGGCGGGCCACCCTGCGGCCTATGTTGCCCATGCCTATTATTCCTACTAGCTTGTCCTCCATCTCAAAGGTGTTGACCATGTTTATAGGGCCTCTCCAGTCACCCTCTCGCACGGAGTTGTAGGTCTGAGGTAGGAGTTTGTAGACGGACAGCATTAGCAGCAGCGCATGATCGGCGACAGACCTGGAGTTTGCGCCGCCATTGTTGGCGCAGGGTATCTCAAGCTCCTGTAGCAAATCGAGGTCCATGCCGTCATATCCGGCGGCTAGAAGCTGCACCAGCCGAAGTTTTGTTGCTGCCCGCAGCACGCTTTCGCGCAGCCGTCCTCCGAACAGTATGAGGAAATCCGCGTCCTTCATCACCTCTATCTGCTCTTCTTCAGACGAATTCCTTCCGTCAAGGATAGTAGTTGTAAATCCTTCTGGTTCATACGAGGTCACCGCGTCTATTGCCTTCTGGGGCAGCCCGGTCATAAACACCACTTTCTTGTTTGCGTCTGCCATTGGTGTGTCCTTTCTCCGCAATTTCTGGAAATTACCCAATTCTATAATTTTCCCACGAAAAGGATAGGGCTGTTGATTAGTATCGTCCCTGAAGAAGCTCCTTCAGTCCTTCGGCGGTGAAACTCGACGACTGGCAGTAGTCGATAATCTTGCATTCCGCAATCTCGACCTCTTTGACCGCCTTCGGAACGTCTGATGCGATTTCCTGCGGGATAGTCAGCACGCCGTGCTGGTCGCCCATTACGATGTCGCCAGGGTTGACGATCTGGCCTCCGATTGTCACGGGCACGCCGAACTCCACCATATGAACGTAGGCATGGGAGACCAACACCTCGCTCGCGAAAGCGAAAAAGCCAAGCTCTCTCATCTCGTCCAGGTCTCGCACACCGCCATCAGTAACCGTTCCCACGCATCCGAGCGCCCTGTGAACGTTGCTCTGCACCTCGCCCCAGTACGAGCCGATAACGTCAGGGTAGTCCAGGTCGTGCAGAACGATAACCCTTGGCTCAGGTATGGTGAGAACGTAATCTATCCACTCCGCTCTGGATACTCGCATGTGCGGGCTGGGCGGGGTGCTTGCCGTGATAACGCCTGTGACGGCATACCCAATCATGTTCCCAAGCTCAGGAAAAATGCTGCTGATTGGTGGGCGCATGAAGCCCTCGTCTCTGCCCTGTATGTCAAAGGTCTCGATGGCATTGGCGATGGCGCACGACTGTATATCCCCTAAGGACTCTAGCTGTTCTCGTGTCAGGTCTGCCATAAGCTCCCTCCTCTTTTCGTCATATTTGATTTTCTCTAATCCAGTCGGTATTCGGCAAGCGCGGGCGGCTGAGAGGCCATTGCATCGACGACGGGCACGCCTTTAATGATGTGCTCAAGCCCAAGATATGTAGCGTAGTGCCCGACGACCAGAACCGTTTTGCCGTCATTATCTTTTGTCAGATCATCAATGAAGTTCTTTATCCGGCGCATCACCTGTTCGTAGCTCTCACCATTCGGGAACGGCTTCGTGATGTACTGTGGACGCGTCGCCTCGACCTCTGAGCGCGAGCTGCCAGTCATGTCGCCGTAATCGCATTCACGGAGACGGGCATCTTGCATAATAGGGGTGTCCTTGCCCGCGAGCATTATCTGCGCCGTCTCATAGGCTCGCTGAGTGTCCGAAGTAAATGCGGCGTCAAACTCGATGCCGTCATAGACCGGCCTGTACTCTTCGGCGGCCTGCTTGCGGCCCGATTCGGCAAGAGCGACGTCGAAGTGTCCCGACGCGATCCCGCGTTCGATGTCCAGCGTTCGGGCATGGCCCTGGTAAAAGATAGTTATCATTTACTCAGGCATCCCCGCATCAATCCAGTCCACGACTTCCTCGATATCCTCCTCCTTAACGAACGGGCCGCTCATTGGCATACGGGGTATGTTGCCGAAGCCGCGCCGAAGCGAGATTATCAGATTGGTCTCCTCTGCGGGGACTCCCGGCTCGATGAACTTCTTGCCCATAGCCTCGTCGTTGGCGAGATGCTGAGGGCTGTCCCAGTGATAGTCGTGAATTCCGGGCAAGCCCTTTCTGCCCTCGCGCCGCTCCCAGCGCGCCATTACCGCATCCAGGATTTCCTTTATCCGGGGCCATTCGACCACGCTATCGCTCAAACGTTGTCTCCCTTGACTCCGACGCTTTTCATCAAGACTGGCAGTCGAAAACACTCTGCCGCCAGCAACCAATGTTATCCGCGCTCACTATCGCCGTCAATCCCTCCGAAGATTTGAGTGAAGCACAAGCCTCAGCAATGCCGCAGGCTCGCCCGTTTTCTACTGGACATTTGTTCTGAAAGAGATGTATACTCCCTCCTAAATACCACGACATGGAGTGACATCCGTGACCAACAGCAACACCGTTTATCCCCTATCAGCAGTCCGCGCTTTGGCCCTGCACGCTCAAGGCTTGGGCGTTCAATCAGACCCAAAGAGGTCATCGATGCTCAATGAGGTCTACTCGATTATCGAACAAATCGGTCATCTGCAAATCGACACCTTGCAGATGGTGCGCCGCAGTCAGAACATCGTGCTGTGGAGCCGGTTAGGGCACTACGACCCGGCAGATCTGGACCGCCTGCTGTTCGACGATACGGAGCGGCGGCTTTTCGAGTATTGGCTTCACGCGGCCTGCATCATCCCACTTAGCGAATACCGCTACCGACTTCCGCTCATGCGCCGGTATCAGGATGGGATACACGGATGGCGTCGGGACTGGGCGCAAGACCCTGAAAACGCCAAACTCGTGCAGATGATTCTGGAACACATTCACGGCAACGGCCCCGCGCGCTCCGCCGATTTCGAACACAAAGGCCGCACTCGAAGCGGCTGGTGGGACTGGAAGCCGTCCAAGCGCGCCCTTGAGCACCTGTACGACCACGGCGAGTTGATGGTCGCCAATCGCGTCAACTTTCAGCGCGTCTACGACCTGCGAGAGCGTGTGCTGCCTGACTGGGTGGACGCGAGCGAACCGACAGAGGCCGAGACCTCTCGGCATTTGCTTGAGCGCTCGATGAAATCACTGGGCATCTGTCAGATGGCTCAGTTGACAGACTACACTCATATGAAACGCATTGATGCCAGGCCCCACCTTGAGCAGCTAACGAAAGATGGCATGTTCGTCGCAGTTCAGTGTGGCACCGACGATGGCAGCGTTCTCGACTTCGTTGTGCACCGGGACAACCTGCCTCTGCTGGACGAGGCTGCCGACGGCGCGCTGAATCCTGAACGCACGACGTTTCTCAGCCCCTTCGATAGCCTGTTCTGGGCAAAGGGTCGGGACATACGGCTCTGGGGATTCCAGCAAACCCTAGAGGCTTACAAACCCGGCCCATCTCGAAAGTGGGGATACTTCTGCCTGCCAATACTGCACAAAGATCGACTGGTCTCAGCCCCTTCGATAGCCTGTTCTGGGCAAAGGGTCGGGACATACGGCTCTGGGGATTCCAGCAAACCCTAGAGGCTTACAAACCCGGCCCATCTCGAAAGTGGGGATACTTCTGCCTGCCAATACTGCACAAAGATCGACTGGTGGGCCGCTTCGACCCGAAACTAGAGCGTAGGACCGGAGTACTGCGCATCAAGGCCATCTATCTTGAGCCTGGTATTTCGCCCGATGAAGAGCTTGTGACCTCAGTTGCCGCCGCCATGAGGGAGTTCATGGAGTTCCACAACGCCGTATCGCTAGTCATAGAGCGCAGCGAGCCTGCCGAGTTCGGCGACAGGCTGCTGGCGTCGTTGTAGGCTCTTGAAGCCCGCAAACGGATGTTTTATGTGATGCGCACGGATATGACGTCTTTGACAGTTCATCATTTTATGTGCTAGACTGACTTAATAATCAAATGTATCGACGGTATCAGAGCATCGAAAACAGCAAACAAAAAGAGGTGCGCGCCTGTAGGCGACGCACCTCTTTTGCATTACGAGGCCTGCCTACCCATCCAACTCATCGGAGGTTTCTCTTATCACTCTCGGCAAAGTAACCAACAAACTCGGCAGCCTTTTCAAAAGGCGCGCTTCACAGACCTCAGAATCTCCTGCTCCGCCACCTTCCCAAGACCAGGCAGTCATCGCTGGCCCTAGAGAACCGTCTCCGCCTGCGAACGGCGTAGCTTCGCGAGCGCCGCGACCCGTTACGCGCTTGGCAGAGCGTCCGCCGGAAAGACACAGACGAAGGCGTCGCCCCCCAGCAACAACCAGGGAGCGCACTCCAGAAGTGTGGCAAGGGAAAGATGGACACTTCGGCGAGATGACGGTAAATGGCCCGATAGCTCACGCCCTAGAGAAAATTGGCTACACCACGCCCACTCCCGTGCAGGAACGGGTAATTCCGTTGGCACGCGCCGGGCGCGACATCATAGGCCAGGCTCAGACCGGCACGGGCAAGACTGCCGCATTCGGCATTCCCCTGATAGAGAGTCTGGACCCGAAAGCCCAGCATCTGCAGGCGCTGGTGCTGACTCCCACCCGCGAGCTTGCGGTTCAGGTCAGCGGCGAAATCTCCAGACTGGGCCAGTTTAGCGGTATACGCTGCGTGACCGTTTACGGCGGGCAGTCTATGAACCAGCAGCTTGAGTCCCTGAAACGGGGCGCTCACGTAATCGTGGCAACGCCCGGGCGTCTTATGGATCACATGGGCCGCCGCACAGTGCGCCTAGACAGGCTTGGCATAGTAGTGCTGGATGAGGCAGACCAGATGCTTGACATCGGTTTCGCTGAGGACATCGAGCGCATTCTTCGCGCCACGCCACGCACTCGCCAGACCTTGCTATTCTCCGCTACCATGCCCGGCCCCATCAAGAGGCTGGCTAATCGGTATCTCAACAACCCCGAATGGGTGAGAATTGGCGGTGACGCCGAACCAGTAGAGCAGGTCGAGCAACTTTATTACGAGATTGCAGCACAAGACCGGCCCGCCGCGCTGGAGAACCTCCTTGGAGAGCCGGGGCGCATCACTCAGGCATTGATATTCAGGCGCACCAAGATCGGCGTGGACAAGCTCGTAAGACATCTGCAACGCCAGAACTACGACGCCGAAGCCATCCACGGCGACATGCCGCAGTCGCGCCGTGAGAGTGTGATGAATCGTTTTCGCGCCAAAAAGTTGCGCATCCTTGTGGCTACCAATGTTGCCGCGCGAGGCCTGGACATCCCTGCCGTGTCCCACGTCATCAACTACGACATGCCCAGCAATCTGGAGGAGTACGTCCACCGCATCGGCAGAACGGCGCGCATGGGACAGCCCGGAACCGCTATCACCTTCGTATCCGACGTATTGGATTTCTCGACCCTGGACATCATCCAGGCCCATGTGGGGAGCCACTTGAAGCAAGAACGGATGGCCTTTTTATACGGCTAACTGATGGCGTAATGGCTTAATATCGGGTGCAGGCTTTTCCTAGTATATGACAGTCCGCACCCGATAACACTCGGCCTTCCGTGAGGTCGTGATGTCTTCAGGCAGAACACACCGACTGGTCAACATGACCGCCCTCATAGTCCCCGCGTCGCTGGCGCTTGCCTGGTTCGCCGGAGACTATTCGGTTGGCACGTGGCAGAGTATGGCCGCCCTTGGAGGCGGCTACTTCCTTTCGACAGTTGGCATAAACCCGGACCAGGACATTGGAGGGGGCATTAGAACCTTCGCAGAGCGCGGAGGACTGTGGGGCAGCTTCCTTTTCTACTGGAGCAAGCCTTACGGTTGGATGTTCCGTCATAGAGGCATAAGCCACGAGCATTTCGTTGGCACCATCACACGTGTATTGATTATGGGCCTGTGGCTGCTTCCTCTTGTGCCGTTGATTGTTTTCGGCATCGGCTGGAAAATAGTTGTGCCTTATTCTGCGTGGGTATTTCTCGGATTGACCGTAGCAGACAGTATGCACATCGCCGCAGATGGCGGACGCAGACGGCTAGAGCACAGGGAATAACAAGAAAAGAGGCCCGGCTATTAACCAGGCCTCGTATCTGCGAACTGATTTCAACTTATGGGTAGATATCATGGTTTTAGCTGACCACACGGAACCCCAATCTTGACTCAATGGATCGGCGTGCGGACGGCGCGTCCCGGCGTTGCGGAGGTCGTCAAGTCCAGACTCCGGGTCCATGACCCTGCCGTTCGAAATTACAATATCGTAAACTGGATTGCCAGAGGTCATCGGTGTTTCATCCCTTCGATGTAACAACTTATGCAGAGTTTACAGTCCCCGTGTATGCAGGCGGCCTTTGCTCTACGAAAGCCTTCGCCGCCTCTTTATGGTCTGGGTGCTGGAAGCTCTTGCCCTCCAGGATAAGGCCCACGTCCATCGAGGTGTTAAGCTCGTTCCAGATGCGCTTGTTCAGCGCGTACTTTGTGCCTCGAATAGCATTGGTAGGCCCGTTGGCTAGCCGCTCGGCAAGCGCCATGACGGTGGGCATGAGGTCGTCGTGAGGAACCACTTTGTTTATCAGCCCGATGCGCTCCCCTTCGGTGGCGTCGATGAGGTCGCCGGTCATGAGGAGTTCCTTGGCCTTGGAAATGCCGATTAACAGGGGCCAGATAACCGAGCCGCCGTCCCCAGCGACCAGGCCCGCCTTGACGTGGGTATCGCCGATTCTGGCCCTGTCGGAGGCGTATATGATGTCGCAGAATAGGGCGAGGGTGGCCCCCAGGCCTGCGGCGGCTCCGTTCAGGGCGCATATCATGGGCTGCTCAACCCAGAGCATGTTCTGGATGAGCCGCCGCGCGCTCTGCGAGACGATACCGATGCCCGCATCCCTCTCCGAAATGCCGCTACGCCCTTCCATATTGCTTATGTCGCCGCCGGAGCAGAAACCTCTGCCAGCGCCTGTAAGAACGACTGCGGCGACCTCGTGGTCTTTGCCGACCTTGTAGAAAATATCTTCAAGCTCGTCGTGCATGCCGTCGCCAACGGCGTTGAGAACCTCAGGGCGGTTCAGAGTAATCGTCAGGATGCGGTCTTTCTTCTCCGTGAGTAGAGTCCTGTAGTTGTATTCGACCATTATTTCGCTCCTTGTCAGGTTGACCGCATTCTACGACTTCCGCGACGGTTTAACAATCGATGCTTATGTCAAGGCAGAGTCGCCTTGACCTTGTCGCATATGTCCTGAGAAACCCAGCCGCACCATTCAAAATTCTGAAGGAAGTAAACTGCTGTCTCATCAGGTGTCAACCCATTCTGATCCATGTAAGCCATCAACTCTTGCAATCGTTGTGTGCCCATGAACATCGAATTCAGGAACGGCACGACCTCTGGAGCCTTTTGTAAGAGCATGGAGCTTATGAAGTTGTGAATATCAGTATTTTCGTAGCCACAGGCTTCAGTTGCCACGTTATCATCATGGTAGTTTTCCCTAGCCTCAGCTATCGCGGCATCGCACTGCTCGGTGTTGGGAGGCTCTTCCAGCAAGGTCATATCGTACGTGCCGAGCAACTAGGTAGGCTCCCAGTAGTACGAGAGAACCGGCTCGCCTGCCTCATGTGCTCCTCTGATGGCAGCATCGATTCCAGCGGCTGCGCCCGGCTCGATGACATTAAAATGGTCGCTCAATGCCGAGTCGTCCTGGATGGTGTAGGTATTTAATTTTATTCGGTTGATCTGTTGACAGCGCCAGCCGATAATACAGTTGACTAACAAGCCCTTGCTGGAGTCTTCAGGGTCTTTGAACAGGTCTTTGTACTGAACAAGGTCAAACACCGTCTTCAATTCAGGGGCCGTCGCCTCTATACCCCTGTCCGGGTCTCCTTCGATCATATAGGTAGGCACGTACCAGCCCTGAGTTGCTTGCTCATAAATCTGGCCGAGATCGATAATAGTGCCGAGCGCGATCTGCTCCTCAACCCAGTCCTTATCGTTGACCCGCCACATCTCCATGTTCACGTCCAGATCGCCTGCCGGTAGGCCTTGTCGTATAGATGTCCTATTGCCTACGACGCTCTCAACAGGATAGCCATATCCATGCTCGATAATGTACATGGCGACGGCGTTGTTGAGCCACAGGCTATCCCATTGACCATCGTGGAACCGAATAACTTCTGGGGGTTCTGGACATCCCAACGATATGTCATTGCCCGTGTGGAATCTGACGCGAAGGCAGGAGTCGGCGTCTGTGTACAGGTATACACTGGACTCGCTTGGGTCTGGCGGCACGCCGCTTTCTGTCAACTCTAGCACGCCGTCTATGCGGACGCCGTCCCCCGAAGCCCCAAGGCCTGTAACTGTATCGAGGTCCGAGCCGACGTGGAGCTTCTTCTGAGGATTCGCCGTTCCGATGCCGACGTTGTTCGTCAGGTCCGCCGGAAATATGCTCCCAGTGCCGATGCCTGCCCAGTCTTCGTCGCCGCCTTCGATATCCCAGTCGATTGGATTTCTCCAGGCCGCTGGCAAAGCGCTACAGTCGTTGTTAGGCGGTACGAGAAGTACCAGCCCTATACTGCTGTTGACGCAGGCATGAATCTTGCCGCTAGCGCCTCCGTGCGCGGTGACCATGCTTGAGACTGCCGAAGCCGCCAACACGCCCAACGTTATCAGGAACGCACCTCCCATTCCTAGCAGCAGCCATTTTCTCATCTGCGTCAGTTTATCCATCGGACACCCTCCTCTACTTCTTCTGCAACAGACTGGCGATTGGCGCGTACTCCCCCTTCTGCTCGATTCGCTCTATGGCAAGCTCTCCGCGTTGTTTGATGAGCTTGTAAGCTCCCGCGCCATTTTGTGATGTGATTATTCTATACCTATTGTCAACTACCTCAATTGCGCAGTTGTTGTCGATGGCGATTCCTATGTTCGAGTGCCTTCGCATCATCTGCTGAAAGTCCTGCTCTCGCTTCACGCCGGCGGTGTCACTGTCGTAGTGAGGACAGCCCAAGGCGTCGATGAATCCCATGCCCTTCACCCTTACATAGTTCCAATCGTTCGGGCTTTAGAAGGCCATGGAGTCGCTGTGACCCCAACTGAACCAGCAGATGCAGCCTGCGCTGAGGCCAGTGAGCACGATGTCTCTGTTGTAGGCGGTCTCAAGGATTTTATCGACTCCGAGCCTTCGCCAGCGTCGCATCATCATGAGCGTGTTGCCGCCGCCGACGTATATCAGGTCTGAAGAAAGTATTTTCTCCTCAAGCTCGTCTTTTGTCGGATTGACGTTGAGCAGATATAGCACATTGGTCTCGCATCCAAGCTCCGTGCCATAAGCGTTCTGGAACGCCTGCCAGTATTCTTGAGAATCACTGCTTGCGGTCGGGATAAACAGCGCCTTCGGACGACTCTTGCCAGACAATGCGATGATTTCTTTGTCGATGGCAAGCGTCTCAAGCGCGCGCATATCTCCGCCACCTATGGCGACTATTTTGCCCATATTAAGGTCACCTCTATAGCTCCATTAGTCAATCAGGTCGGGTGGATGCTGCAGATGCCAGTCGGTAAGCAGTTGGTAGGCACGAGCCACAGCGAGGACGGCGTTCTCATCGTATGCTCTGCCCATGAACTGTATTCCCGTCGGCAGGCCTTCGTCCGAAAAACCGCTCGGCACGGATATGGCGGGAAGCCCGGCCCCATTTCCTACCGCGCCCATAGTATCTTTTCCTGAATGCAGTGCAGCGCTTCGGAATTCCTGGTCGAGAGGCGTGGCTGTAGTAAACCGCGTTGGCGCAATCAGCGCGTCGAAACGAGACATGACCTCGTCGGCGTTCACAGCCATGAATTTTCTCAGACGCACCGCTTTTATATAGTCCTTCGCAAGGACTGTTACACGAGCGTAAAGGCCGTAGCGGTCTTCAAGCGCGGTAAGCTCTGCTGGCTTGCCGCTCTCCACGAATTCATCGAACGCGTTTGCGGCCTCGGCGAACATGATCGTGCGGTTGATTGCCTCGTGCGGCAAGTCGGAGAATTCGACCTCCTCGATTGTGGCGACTGGCTCTAGCGTCTTCAGCGCACGCTCGAAGTTGAGGCGCATCGGATCACTTGCGGCGTCGGCAACGCCCTTGAGGACGCCAATCCTGAATCGGCGGGACGACACATCGGAGTCATCGTACTTGAACACCCTGTTTGTAGTCGTTGGATCGTTAGGGTCCGGCCCTGCGATGGTCTCAAGCACCAGGCCACAGTCGTCGGCGGTCTGGCATAGCGGCCCCAGTTTGTCGAGCGTCCAGGACAGGGCCATCGCCCCATAGCGGCTCACGCGCCCGTAAGTGGGACGCAGTCCTGCCACGCCGCAGTTGCTGGCTGGCGATATAATAGAGCCTCCGGTCTCGGAGCCGATGGCGAACGGAACAAGGCCCGCCGCCGTCGCCGCGCCCGAACCACTGGACGAGCCGCCGCTCCACATGTTCTTGTCCCAGGGGGTAATGCCCGGCCCGGTGAATGAGGCGTAGGGTTGGCGGTAGCCCGCTCCTCCGGCAAACTCCACCATTGCGAGCTTTGCCGAAAGCACGGCCCCGGCTTCCTCTAGCTTCTTGACGACGGTTGCGTCGTAATCAAAGGTCTGATTGCGCAGAGGGGCGGCTCCCCATGAGGTCGGAATGCCTTCTGACGTAGCCAGCAAGTCCTTGCCACCGTATGGTATGCCGTGCAGATGGCCTTTGTAGTTGCCCGACGCAATCTCCTGCTCGGCTCGTCGCGCCTGTTGGAGCGCGCGCTCGTGGGTCAAAGTCACGACGGCGTTGTAGTCCGGCCCGAGTGTTTCTAAACGCTTCCCGAAAATCTCGGCAAGCTCCACTGGCGACACCTGTTTCGTGCGCACAAGCTCACTCAGCTCTCGTATTGGCATAAAGACGACGCTGTTTGCCATGACCTAACCCTCCTTGCGATATGGCACGAACACAGAGAAAGGCTCGTCGCCGTTTTCCAGCTTCACCGCTCTCAGGGCTTCGGCGGCCTCCACGATGCCCACGACGCCCTTTCGCACCTCGTCGAGTTGTTCAGTGGTCAGTCTGTCGCCGTAGAGCCGCTTCACGATGCTGAAACGCTCATCGACTTCCTTGTCGGTTGATTCGCTGCTCATGAATTCCTCCTCGGTTGTTATTTTTTGCTATCGTCCTCTCTGATTGACAGCAAAAGGATGACTTCATATCCAGATGCAGTGTGTGTCATGCCTCCTGACCTCACCCCGAGAAATCGACAATAGGCCTGGTTTTTAGGCACCCCTCTCCGTTCACGGAGAGGGGAAGGGTGTGAGGTCAGGGCGTATCGCCAGCAAAAGCCAGTGTATCATCCAAAACTCCCTCCCTTTGGCAGATTTTGTCTGTTCAGATTTTCCCCTTGGAGCGAAGCGTCCTGATTCGGTCACGTACCCTGGAACGGCCATCCTCTGGTTCCTGGTAAGTGGTGAGGCGTTGGGCCGCTTCCGATGTCTCGTCCATCATAGAACGCATTACCTCGCCGTCAAGCCCATTTGGAATCGGCACTGACAGCAGGTGCATAATCGTGGGCGCGAGGTCTACGATATTCGCTGTGCCCGTTGCGCCCTGTTGCACGTTCGGCCCGATCATAGCGAAGAAGCCGTCTTCGTGGTCGTGATGATATGAGCAGAAAACCTTCTCCTCGGTTATCAAGGGCGCCCCTGGAGCGAGCCGGGGCCAGTGTCGGTATCCCTTTTTGAAACGCACAAGCAGGTCGCCGCCTTCGTCCGCGTGCGCTCCCCAGTAAACGTCTTCGGTCTTGAACACCTTCTCGACAATTGGCTCGCCGGTCGCAGGGTCATTTATGGCCTGGAGTTTTTCTATCAAGCTGTCCCTCAAGTCCTCGTACTCCTGTCCTGGATTGACGACGCCTTTGGGGTCCCGGCCTTTGAGATTGATGTATAATGCCTTTTCCAGCGAATAGACCTTTGTTTTGGACCAGTCTACTGCGTCGTTGATTCTGAATGTGCCCGTCATCTTGCGGAACCCGCCGGGCAGGTATTTTCGCACAAATGGCACGATGCCCATGAGTCCAAGCCTGCCCATCCATGTTGTCAGGCCTCGATACCGCGACAGAACAAACCGCCGCCATGGTGTCAGCCGCAGGTGAAGCAGGCCCTCCTCGACAAGCCAGTTATGGAGGTTCAGGTTGGTTTTGGCGTAACCGAAGCCGTGATCTGACATGAATATGATGTTCATGTCGTTGCCGACATCATCAAGCAACTCCCCTATTATCTCGTCCAGACGCTCGTAACATCGATAAATCACGTCGCCATATTTCTTTACGTCCTCCGGGTCTGTATCGAAATGTTCGGGTTCCATCCATTACCAGAATCGGTGCTGAAGTCGGTCGGTGCTTGTGAACACGACCATGAAGAAGTCCCAGTCGTCCTTATTGAGGAGTTTGCGTGTAGCTTTTGCTCGATGCTCCATCACCGAAAAGACCTCTTCCACATAACGCTCGCGGGACTGGTAGATTAACACCTCCGGCTCTACCTTGTATCCGTCGTTAACAAGCTCTTCGGCTAACTCAGGGGGGTACGTGAAGCCTCTATGCAAGGTCTCCATTGGCGCAAGGAAGCCGGAAACGAGCACGCCGTTGACCCTGGTAGGCGGGTAGGACATGATAACGTTAATCATCACAATACGCCGCTCCGCCTCGCTAAGCATGCTCCAGAGAGGCTTCGTGCGCATGTCGGTGGCATACATGAGACGGGTCTGATACGAGTCTTGCTCGCGCCCCTCGAACCCGAATATGCCGTGCTTGCCTGGGTGGTTTCCCGTCACGAAGGAGGCCCACGCGAGCGATGAAATCGAGGGTATCGTAGATTTCAAGATGCCGTGCGCGCCCCGTTCATAGACCTTTGCCATATTAGGCATACGCCCCTCGGCGATCAGCTTGTCGATGATTTCTGGGACAGCCCCATCGAGTCCGATAACCAGGACTCTATTTTTCGGCTCACGGCTATTCACTTGGTTGACTCCTTTCATTCGCGACGAACTGGAATCCGCTCAATATGGCGATTGCGTGATTTTACCCATATCACTGAGTAATTACACCCCCGTGGATACCCCTGATAATACATGGGTGGAGTTGACAATAAAATTGGGTGTTGACCTCAGTGTATTCATATGATATACTTTTCAGGACATAATTCCGCGTCTGGCGAAGATTCAGAACATTTTTCGTTAGCGCGGACGAGTCGGAATGCCAGTGCATACACAGGCCCCTAGCCGACGAGCAGCCGTGCGGTTTAGAAAGAGCTTGTGGTTCCCTGTATTGCACTGTTTGTTGTATATTAGGAGACCGCAATTGAACCTGCTCATCGTATCTCGCGGAGTCCGCCCCATTCCTCCAGCCTGGCTGGAGGGGCCGAGTTCGTCTTGCTTAATCACGCTCGGAGTCTGGCTCGGTTGGGTCACAGCGTCCACATGATCTCTGATTCCGAAGGGATTATGCCGGAAGACGACCAATATATGATTCACCAGGTTGGAACGCCGCTATGGTTCGGCAACTTCTGCCGTCGGGCGGGATTCTCTCTGTGGATTATTCTACACCTGATTGGTAACATGCTTGCGGCCTGGAGCACGCTGCGAATTATTCGCAACTCCGGGGAACCGTTTGACGTTGTTCACTGTCACGGTAACCTTTCCGGGCTGTTGATAAGCATTTTCCACCACTCGACCCCCATAGTGTACACGGAGCACGACTCAACTCCCTGGACGTGCTATTATCCCTCCCTCACCGAGCGTATACTTCGCAAGACGGTCTATAACCTGTTCAACGTCCGCCTGTACAGGCGCGCGGTAACCATAGCGGTGCTGTACCCGGAGCAGAAAACCGAGCTAGGGATGCTCTGAACAATCGGCTTCAGGCTGGGCCGAGTTGACCGGAGTGGTTTTGGGGGCGTTAAATTGCCTCATGGCACCGTGGTGAGGGTTATTGTCGGCCTACAACCGGCCCTGACAGGGCCTTTCGCCGCCCTTAGCCCTGATTTTGGGCGCACTTATACAAGGTCTCACGCCGCCAGGTACTGTTCGGCCCTCATCAAGTTGGCAAACCCCAGCAGCGTCATCAGCCGCTGCGTGTTCTTGGACAGCCCCCTGTAGCGGACCTTGGCGTAGCCGAAGTGCCGCTTGATGTACAGGAACGGATGCTCCACCTTAGCTCTGACCGACGCTTTGCGCTTCTCCGACACCGCCTCAGGGCTCCCAGGCTCCAGCTTCCGACGCTGGCCGGGCCTCATCGCCACCTGCCACTCCACGTCCAAGCCCCGGTTCCCCGGCCTCTTGTCAACTCCCTGATACCCAGCATCTCCCCACACCTGAGACTCCCCACCGTGCAGCAACCGGGGCAACTCAGTCAGGTCATGCACGTTCGCAGATGTCGTGGTCATGCTGTGCACCACTCCCGTCTGCGAGTCCACACCGATGTGCACCTTCATCCCGAAGTGCCACTCGTTACCCTTCTTCGTCTGGTGCATCTCGGGGTCGCGCTCTTTAGCCCGATTCTTCGTCGATGAGGGCGCCGCTATGATGCTCGCGTCCACTATCGTCCCCTCCTGAAGACGGAGACCCTTGGACTCCAGATAGCGGTTGATCTCCTCGAACAGACCCGCGCCCAACTCATGCTCTTCCAGCAGGTGGCGGAAGTTCAGAATCGTCGTCTCGTCCGGCAGCGGCCCAGGCAGTCTCAGCCCTACGAACCGCCTCACCGATTCGACCTCATAGAGCATGTCCTCCATCCCAGGGTCGCTCAGGTTGTAAAACAACTGCACGCAGTGTATCCGTAGCATCACCGATAACTCGTAGGGCCGCCGACCACGACCGGCCTTGGGATAGAACGGTCGAATGCGCTCTTCCAACTCTTCCCAAGGGATCAGTCCATCCATGCGCTCAAGGAACTTCTCCCGGCGAGTCTTTCGCTTCTTGCTCTCGTAGTCCAAGTCCGCAAACGTCGGCTGGTTCATTGCCTCTCCTCCCCCGTCTTCAGCCCTTGGCCCTATTTTACTATCCCACAAGCCATCGGGACTTATTCAGAGCATCCCTAGAGCGACGCTGGAATATCAGCCCTGAAAAGATCGTCGTCGTAGCGAACGGCGTCAATGAGCATCTGTTCAGCCCGTACATAGACGTTTTGGAACACTTCCCACGTAACGTTGGTTTGCCGGATGCAGATTTTTGCCTGTTTGTTGGACGCCTTGAGCCGCGAAAGGGCGTCGACGTTCTTATTCGGGCGTTGCGCGAATGCTCTATATCCTGCGTAATCGTCGGCGATGGCCCTGAGCGCAAGAAGCTGGAGACGTTGGCGACGGAGTTGGGCATAGACTCCCGTGTAACCTTCGTGGGCAAGGTGCTGAACGGCGATCTCAAGCAATACTATTGCGACTCCTTGTTCTACACGGTGCCGTCGTTTTCCGAGGCATTTCCGCTCACCGCTCTTGAGGCGATGGCCTGCGGGAAAGCTGTTATTACTACAAGGGTAGGCGGTCTGCCTTCGCTACTGGAGGGCAACGACTACGGCCTGCTTTGCGAAATGGGCGACGTCGAGGACCTCGCGCAGAAAATCCAGTCGCTGACGCGTGCGCCGGAACTGGCGGAACAGCTAGGCCGCAACGCCCGCGAGATCGTTCTGCGCGAGTACACATGGGACATCATCGCGGACAGGTTCGTAGACCTCTACCAGGCATTAGTGGCGGAAGAAGTGAAGGAAGAGGCTGCGGTGCTCGCGGATTAGCCCGCCATATGCCCAGGTTTGGCCTTGCTCGCTGACGACCAACTCGATGTTATGAACCCTGTTTATGCGCTGACATTCTCACTTAGTCGCTCCATCTGCTGAGATAGATTAGAATTTGGTTAAACCCTCATCACAGCCGCTCGTCCTGATGCTCGTCGATGGACTTGGATACGAGTTCGTTACGAGCGAGACCACGCCGAATCTTCGCAATCTCGCAGACGATTGCCCCTTTTATCCGATGCGGCCCGTACTAGGATACAGCGATTGTCAGCGAGCGGCCCTGTTCACAGGGTTGCCTCCCGACCAGATGGGCTACTGGATGCAGTATCGCTTCGCGCGACCGTCGGACTCCCCGTGGAGGCAGTTTAGCAAACTGGCTATGTGGGACTCCCTGCCCGGCGAGCTTCCGCGAAAGTTTTTCAAGCTCGCGTTGAGCAGCAGCGTGCTGAAGATAGCAACGCAACGAGGGCCCTATCCCGACCTGAACGTTCACAACATGCCATTCCGGGCGCTCCCTTGGCACTCTCCGACTCTCAAGAAATCGATGTACGCTCCTGGCGCGCTGGGCGAAGTGCCGACCATATTCGACCGCCTGCGCGAAACCAAACAGTCGTTCGGAATCGTCAGGAGCGATACTGTCGGCAAGCTCGCGTTACTGGGTTCCGTGACAAGCCAGATGCGCCGTCTGCTCGGCGAAATCGACGCCCTAGACGGTTCGGTGAGATTCATGTACATCTATCTTCACTCGCCGGATATGTTCGCCCACCGTCGCGGGATTCGTGACCCGCGATTCTGGGAGGAGCTAAAGAAGACGGATAGCGCCATTGTCGAGATAATCGACGCCGCCAAGAGAAAGATGGGAACCGATATGCAAGTGGTGTTGACATCGGATCATGGCATGAACCACACCGAGCGCTTCATTAGCTATAAACACCTCGTAACCCATTCAGGGTTCGGTAGGGATTTCGTCGTCGGGTTGGACTCGACGATGGTCAGGCTGTGGTATCTTAGCGATGATGGCAAGAAAATCGCAAGGCCGCTAGTCGAGTCCAGCGATGTTGGGCGATTCCTCACCGGAGAGGAGCGGATAGAGCTTGGCGTGGATTTTCCGGGCGACCATTACGGCGACGACATTTACCTGCTGGAGCCTGGCGTCAGTATCTACCCCAACTTCCACTCTCTGCTGAAGCCTCTTGGGATGCACGCCTATCATCCGCAAGAACCTGACCAGCGGGCGATTGCGATGCTGATCGGCGACGCCATTGCAGAGCGTGCCCCCGACAAGCCGGAGTTGCATATGACAGACATCTCGCCGCTGATGTGCGCTACACTTGGGCTAGATGGCGTTTGACAGGCCTGCATAGCTAATAGAACGTCTCTCGGAGTAAGATGAGATCCGCCAGTTCTCAAAACAAGAGTGCGCAGCTTCTTTTGGATCCCGCATTGCGCGCAATCAAGGCCCAGATAGTCGAGAGTGTTCCGTACTGTCGGGCAATCGTCGTCATAGGCAGCCGCGCGGCCTCGCCCAGTCCATCGCTCTCGCCTTTGCAAGACTACGACATCGTGGTAGTCGTTCCTACGACACGAACGCCATTTGCGCTCCGCAAACTCAAGCGCATCGAGGCTGAAGGCATCACCACGCACGGCGTCAAGGTGAGCCTGAACCCGCTTCCCTGGCTGAGACTTCGCTATCCTGGCTGCAATTATATGCTTCTGAAGCTGGCCTCCGAGGGCGTCGTGATTCATGGCGCCGAAGTTTTGCGGTACGTAGAGCAGATTAGGCCGGAGTCTATCGACGCCTGGTGGCATTTCTTTTTTCTGGCTTCTCAGGCCAAACGCCTGCTGGCGGTTGCTCCGGCACAATCCGGCGACGTTCCGAGTGCGCGAGAGGTGCAGTACGGCGCGGCAAAAGCGATTTTAGGGTGCGCCGAGCTTCTTGTGCTTCGTTCTGGCGTATATACGTCCGTGCCAGAATTGTTCGGAGAGCATCTGAGGTCAGCGGGCAACGCTGAAGTCGCCTCGGAGGTTGACCGCGCATCGCAGACAATCCAGTCTCTTGAAGCCGTGTCGCAGGCCGACACGCTCTGGCGGCTTGCGCGGCGAAGGCTTCTCGATACACTTGACCTGTTCTCGGACGACTTCCTGGGCATATCTCTAACCGATTCGTCTTCGGAAGCTTTTGCGAAGGCCTTTGTTCACTCGGGTGGCCTCAAGTCACCATTGAGGGACTTGCAGTTCGTTGCGCTGACGTTTCTTGGCAAGCGTGAGCTTCGCTTGCGAGCCTTGCTAGACAGGCGAGGCGTCGCGGAGCGTGTGAAGCTCGGCCTGTTCTGGCTATTGAAGGCTTGGGACGATGGCGGGCCTCCCGACCACGCGCTCATGACAGAGGCCCGACGCTACCTTTCAGGCGCAATCAGGCTTGAACCGGAACGCGAAGGCTGGGAGGAGTGGCGTTCTCTGCTGAGTGCTGTCGCGGCATATTATCCTAATGCGTGCGTGGCTCTAGGGGTCTAGTAGCTTGCCTATGTAATTTTGAGGCAAACGATTTGCGCCCAACAATGAGGCGTTAAAGGCTCATGATTGGGCGCTGATTATCGTCGTTTCTGATTATCTAAAGACTACTCCCAGGGATATGTAATACCTGCGCACCCTATGTTCGACATACAAAGTAGATCAATGTAAAGAACATGGCTGTCGTAGTTCCCATCGCTGTCAGTCGCGGTTATATGGACCTCGTACTTGGTGGAAAAATAGTCCAACAGGAAAAGTCGAGCGCTCATTGTTCCCCCTGAGAATACCCGGGGCTGTAGAATCCCGTCGGTATCGAAAACAGTCCAGCTAATACTCTTGCCGACTAGCTGGCCATCCTCTTTGTCGTTGGCAAATACCGTTAACTCAACGTCTATGATAGAACTGCTGCAGATTCCCTGGTTGAAGCACGACTGATCTGAAACCGTGTATGGAATCCCGACTGCTGGTTGGTTTGGAAACCCCGTGCGATAACGGCGCGTTCCAGTGGCATCGTCTATGACGATTGTCGTATACAGAATCTCCGGAGGTGTGCCGGCTTTCAGTTCGGGAACTGCAACCGTCCCGTCAGTGGTCTCGAAGGTCGTTTTCGTGCTGTTGCTGAAGTCTTCGCATAGGGTCTCTTCATCCAGACAGGATTCAGGCCCGGCGGCGTGGGCCGGAGTAACATCTACTCTTGACCAGAGTACGATAGTCGCGGCTAATACCAGAAGGCCAAAATACAGGGTTCGGGCTTTTAATAGTTTCATTCGAACAACTCCTCCGAGTGCTAATGCGTGTCAACCAGGCTAGACACCATTTAACACTCAGCAGGAATCGAATTCCTGACTTTAACCTCACGCCAGCCTGACATTTAGGGAACCTCTGAACAACTCGGCGCAAGCGTGGATGGGCAGAGTGGTTCCGTTCTTTGGAGATGTTCAGGCATCTTTGTGACGTTCCAGGTCGTGGTTGAGGCGTTCAGACCGTGTCTGTTGTGGCCTCGAAGCGGCTTTTCGGAGCCATCGCGGCTCCCCGGCCGTGATTTGCTCACTGCGCCCCTCTCATGCCGCCAGACGGCGCTCTGCCGTCATCAAGTTGGCCAGCCCCAGTAGCAATGCCAGCCGTTGCGCGTTCTTAGCCAACCCTCGGTAGCGCACCTTGGCGTAGCCAAAGCGCCGCTTCACGTACAGGAACGGATGCTCCACTTTCGCTCTGACCGACGCTTTGCGCTTCTCCGCCAACGCCTCGTGGCTGCCAGGCTCCAGGTGCCGTCGCCGGCCGGGCCTCATCGCCACTCGCCACTCCACATCCAACTCTCGATTCTCCAACCGCTTGTCCACTCCCTGATACCCCGCATCCCCCCACACTCGTTTCTCTCCACCGTGCAGCAATCGGTGCGCTTCTGTCACATCATGCACGTTAGCTGGCGTCGTAGTCATGCTGTGTACCACTCCCGTCTCAGCGTCAGCGCCTACGTGTACTTTCATCCCGAAGCGCCACTCGTTCCCCTTCTTCGTCTGGTGCATCTCAGGGTCTCGCTCACCCGCACGATTCTTCGTCGATGACGGCGCCTCTATGATGCTCGCGTCCACGATCGTCCCCTCCCGAAGCCGCAGTCCCTGGGACTCCAGATGACGGTTTATCTCCTCGAACAGACTCTGCCCCAACTCATGCTCTTCCAGCAGATGGCGGAAGTTCAGAATCGTCGTCTCGTCCGGCAGCGGGCCCGACAGCTTCAACCCTACGAACCGTCTCACCGACTCGACCTCGTAGAGCATGTCCTCCATACCAGGATCGCTCAAGTTGTAGAACAACTGCACGCAGTGTATCCGCACCATCGCCGACAACTCATATGGTCGACGGCCTCGGCCCGCCTTGGGATAGAACGGACGGATGCGCTCTTCCATCTGTTCCCACGGGATCAGAGCATCCATGCGCTCCAGGAATATCTCCCGGCGGGTCTTGCGCTTCTTGCTCTCGTATTCCAAGTCCGCAAATGTTGGCTGGTCCATCAATTATCTCCCCGAACACAGTGCTATTCTCTATGCTACTATGCCCAGACTTGTTCAGAGTATCCCTAGCCTACAGTGGTTTCAAGTCGAATGAACGGGATGCCACCTTTTCGCTCTGCGATGTCAGACGCTATTAGTTGCCTAGAAATAGTACGCACCGCCGTTGACGTGCAGCGTCTGGCCGGTAATGAAGCCTCCCTCGGCTGAGGCCAGGAAGAGGCAGGTCGCCGCTATCTCGTCCGGTTGGCCCAACCGCTTCAAGGGAATACTGTCAGCGGCCTGGCTTGGGTTTCTACCGGGATACCACGAGAGGTCTCGGGTAGTGTCGATTGCGCCGGGGGAGACGACGTTCACGGTTATGTTGTGCGGAGCGAACTCGCTGGCAAGCCCTCTTGCCATGCCCGTCAATCCCATCTTCGGGGCAGACACGTGAGCGCGCATGGCTCCGCCAGTAAACGCGCCGTCGCCGCTCAGGAAGATGAGGCGTCCGCTGTTCTGGGCCACCATGGACGGAAGCGCCGCCTGGCTGCAAAAGAATGCGCCTTCCAGGACGACTCCCAGAACATGCCGCCATTCCTCATATGTCACCTCAAGGAAAGGCTTGTGGGGCCGGATAGCCGCGTTGCTTATCAGGACGTCTATCCGTCCAAACGCCTCCAGCGCTTTCGCCATCATGCCATCGACCTGAGCCTTGTCGGACACATCGGCTATAACGCTGATAGCCTTTACTCCCAGATCACGGGCTTCTTGGGCAACGGCATCTGCTTCCGCTTGATTTGTCCGAGCGTTGACCACGACGTTGGCCCCTTCGCGCGCCATAGCCAGCACGGTTGCCCTTCCGATGTTTCTGCCTGAGCCGGTCACCAGTGCCGTTTGTCCCTCAAGTTTCATGTGCTCCCTCCTTGGTGCTATGCGAACGTAGCAAGGCTAGCGGTTCGTTTAATCTGCAACAGGCGAGGGTGGCGGCGTGAGAAATGTAGCCGTCACCTGGCTGGATTCCAGGCGTTGGAGATCCTCTTGAGGCATTCCCAGGACTTCTCCCAACAGGTAGTTGTTGTGCTCTCCCAGGATGGGCGCTGGTGTGCGCACGCCTTGAGGGGTGCGGGAGAACTGCCAGGGAGAATTGATATATGGATGGGACACGCCGTCGGGATGGGTCAGGTGAGGCAGCAGGCCGCGAGCCTCGGCATGAGGACTGGTAAGAGCCTCTTTGTTATCCAGCACAGCTCCGGCGGGCACTCCAGCCTGCTGAAGCAGTTCCATTGCCTCGTAGTGGGTATGCTGGCTCGTCCACTCTTCGATGATGACGTCGAGCGCATCGTGATTTCGCCGACGCTCCAGGATGTCGGCAAAGCGGGGGTCGTCGGCCAGTTTTGGCCTGCCAATCGCCTTGCATAAGGCTGTCCACTCATCCTCGCACGTCACAGACAACGCCACCCATCGGTCATCGCCCTGACAACGGTAGCATCCCTGTGGAACCCATGCCGGATGGCGGTTTCCGATGCGCTCTGCTGTCCTGCCGTTGAACGAGTATTCCATAAGCCAGTCTCCCACCAACGCGATCATGGACTCCCAGTGGGACAGCTCGATGAACTGCCCTTCCCCCGTGCGGGCGCGATGCACAAGGGCAGTCATTATGGCTCCGGCGGCGTGCACGCCGTTAAGAGGGTCGGGCGTGACAGTGCCGGTGCGCAGGGGTGGGCCTTCGGCATAACCTGTCATTGCGGTGACGCCGCTCATATGCTCCTGGCCCCATCCAAAGCCGATGTACTGCTTCTCCGGGCCGTCTTCGCCGAATGCGGGCATCGAGACTACGATGATGTCCGGCTTGATCTCGCGTAGCATGTCGTACCCAAGTCCGAGGCGCTTCATCACTCCCTGGCTGAAGTTGTCGATAACGACGTCACTGAGACTGGCTAGCGATTTGAAGATGCCGATCCCTTCCGGGTCGGTGAGATCGACTGAGAGGCCCAGTTTGTTGCGGTGAAGCACTTCGAAACCAGTGCGGTTCGTCTTACGCTGGTCGGCTTCGGGGATTGGCCTCGACTGGGTGGATCTTCCGAATCCACCCCTCGCCCTACCGTCAGGCCGCTTGACCGACTCCACCTTGATGACCTCGGCCCCAGCGTCGGCCATCCATCGGGCGGCTTTAGGCCCGGCCCTTATCTGGGTCACGTCGAGGACTCGAATACCCTGTAGCGGTGAGCGAACCATGATTCTACGTCTCCTCAGATAATCCCTAGCTGGCCCAATCGGACGATTTCCTGCCGTTCGAGTCCCAGGCGTTTGCTGTAGACCTCCGCGTTATGCTCCCCTAGTAGAGGCGCTCTGCTAATGGTAGCCTCGGTCTCGTACAGTCGGAAGGGTAAGCCCGGATACCTGGCGCGTCCGGCGACTGGATGATCGATCTCTTGAAAGAAATTCCGTGCTTCAAGCTGTGGCGATGAGAACATGTCTTCCGGAGTAGCGACATAGCCGATGGCGTTGCGACGCGTCTGGGAAGCGTGGTAAATCTCAAGCTTGGTATGTTCTCTAACCCAGGGTTCAACTATGGCCTCAAGCTCGTCCCTATACTCGCCGCGAGTCGTCGGATCGATGTACTTGGGGTCTCTCAGTTCCTCGATTCCAACCATGTCCACGAAGGCGTCCCAACCGCCGGGGACCTGTCCCAGCGCAATCCAGCCGTCTTTGGTTTCGTAAAGACCTCCGCGACCCCGCAGCGCCATGGCCGGCGAAATGTTTCCCAGCCGCTTTGGGACGCCATCGAACAGGCTGTTCAGGCCCCAGCTATCCAGCAGGTCGGCATTAGCATCGACGATGGAGTTGTCCACCCGCTGCCCCTCGCCAGTGAGCGTCGCGTGGTACAGGGCCATAAGAGTAGAGGCGTAGGCGGCCTGGCCTCCGGCGTACTGGCCCAGGTTGCCGCCCATCTTGAGCGGCTCCCTGTCCGGCTCGCCCGTGATGCTGACATGACCACTGACGGCCTGGTCAACTATTTCCTCTCCCTTATAGTCGCGGTAAGGCCCGGTCTGCCCGAAGTGGGATATAGAGACAATCACCAAGCGAGGATTCAGCTTCTCCAGGGTTTCGTATCCAAGCCCAAAGGAAGGCATATGCGATGGCTCGAAGCCCTCAACGAGCACGTCAGCCTCTTTAACCAGTTCCATTAGCATCTTTCTGCCAGTTGAATTCTGGAAATTCAGTGTGATGCTTTTCTTGCTGGTGTTGAGGTAGAGGAATGGGATGCTCTTTTCAGGATGAGGGTCGTCGTCAACGAACGGCCCCATCCGGCGCAACCGGTCTCCCGTGCCTGGAGGCTCTACTTTGATGACCTCGGCCCCCTCGATAGCCATGAGTTTGGTGCAGTATGGGCCAGCGATGGACTGAGAAAGGTCGATTACGGTGATGCCTTTGAGGGCGTAAGTCATGGCTCACCTCACGGGTTACATCAGGAAGGAAATTTATATAGGTTGCCATCTCCGCTGTATGGCATTACCATCGATGTGGGCAACCGATCTCTGGTTCAGGCGTAATTACCAGGGGCACTCCGCCAAAGAGGGAGTGCCCCTGAAATAAAACACGATTGCGGATTATTAGAGACTGCTACCTGCCCTTGAATACGGGCTTGCGCTTCTCGGCGAAGGCTTTCAGACCTTCAACCGAGTCCTCGTTGCCGCGCATCTGCTGATTGACCTTGGATGCGTTCTTCAGCCTTTCGCCAAAGTCAGGGAATGAACGGCCTGTGATGGCGGCCTCTTTGATAGACCGCACCGCCAGTGGCGCGCAGTTTTCAACGATGCCCCGCACCATCTCCTCGGCACGTTCCACCGCCTTGCCTTCGGGGACTACTTCCTGGACAAGGCCAATGCGATAGGCTTCCTGGGCGTCGCAGAACTCTCCGGTGAAAAGGAACTTGAATGCAGAGCCTAGCGGCACGTAGTGGGCCAGAATAGTGGGGCCGCTCATGGAGGCGATGCCTCGCTTGACCTGTGGCCAGCCAAACTGAGCGTTCTCCGAGGCGATGCGAATGTCGCTAAGGAGCGCGATACCACCGCCTTGTGCCAGCGCGTAGCCGTTGATGGCTGCGACGATAGGCTTGTATACCTGGCTGATGAAGTGGTAAAGGTTATCGGTGTTGCCGCGCGGCTTGCTTGGGGACTCTTCCTCTGGCTCTTCTCTGCCCATGACCAGGTCGTGGCCCGTGGAGAACGCACGGCCTGCGCCTGTGACGATCGCCGCCCAGATGTCGGGGTTTGTCTTTACTTCATTAAAGGTGTCAAAGAGGTCGCCAATCATCTCGTTGTTGATGGCGTTAAGTTTCTCCGGTCGATTCAGGGTCAAGTAAGCCACCCTGTCCCGAACTTCAAATAAGACTGCGTTTGCCATGATGTTCCTCCTTTTTTCTTGCCAGTGTGTTGCCAGACGCATCGTCAACGTTGAGTTTCCTCTTCGCAATGAATTTCAGAACTCCCTATCAATTCCTGAAAAAGAAATCTCTCTACAGTCGCTATCTTACTCTGCGTTTGTAACAGAGTCAATTGCCAGAATCAGTCCTACATTGTTGTTTCTACGTAGCAACGTAGCCGCCGTCCACCGCCATCGCGTGCCCTGTGACGAACGAGGATGCGTCCGAGCACAGCCATACCACGGACTCCGCTATCTCCTGTGGCGTTCCAACCCGTCCGATAGGCTCCCGCTCGATGACCGAAGCCAGTCGTTCCGGGTCGCTGCGTAAGGCTTCTGTCATGGGTGTGTCTATATAGCCGGGGCAAACGGCGTTGACCCTGATGCCTTGCTGGGCGTATTCAAGCGCGGCTGTCCTCGTCAGGCCAACCACGCCATGCTTCGCCGCGACGTAGGCGGTGGCGTTCCGCAAGCCAACCAGTCCAGCCACCGACGCCGTGTTGACGACGGCCCCACCGCCTTGTTCGAGCATCTGGGCGATTTCATACTTCATGCATAGCCACACGCCTTTGAGGTTGATGCTGACAACTCGATCCCAGGTGTCTTCTGCATACTCGTGCGTCAGGCGTGGGCCGTCAGCGCCACCTCCGGCTATTCCGGCGTTGTTAAAGGCGCAGTCCAATCTTCCAAACGTCTGCACGGCAGTCTTGACCATAGCCTCAACGTCTGACGCCCTGGACACGTCGGCGTGGACGAAGAAGGCGTCGCCGCCTGCGACCTTGATCTGAGTCACCGTCCCCTCACCTCCGTCAGCGTTCACGTCGGCGACAACGACCTTTGCGCCTTCTCTGGCGAATGTCAGCGAAGTAGCGCTGCCTATCCCAGAGCCACCTCCGGTCACCAGGGCGATTTTACCTTCCAAAATACCTGCCATTTTGACCTCCCTTGACTTAACATCCCAATGTCTATTGTGCGACGTAGCCGCCGTCCACCGCCATCGCGTGGCCGGTGACAAACGAGGATGCGTCCGAGCATAGCCACGCCACGGACTCCGCTATTTCCTGCGGCATTCCAACCCGTCCGTTAGGCTGAAGCGCAGTGACCGAAGCCAGCCGCTCCGGGTCGCTGAGGAAGCCTTCTGTCATGGGCGTGTTGATGAAGCCGGGGCAAACTGCGTTGACCCTGATGCCTTGCTGAGCGTATTCTAAGGCAGCGGTCTTGGTCAGGCCAACCACGCCGTGCTTGGCAGCAGTATACGCTGAGTTGTTCCGTGCACTGATCAGCCCCGCCACCGACGCCGTGTTTACGATGGCCCCACCACCCTGTTCGAGCATCTGGGCTATCTCGTATTTCAGGCACAACCAAACGCCTTTGAGGTTGATGCTGACGACGCGGTCTCAGATGTCCTCTGGATATTCGTGCGTCGGGCCTCTACCACCACCTCCACTGATGCCAGCATTGTTAAAGGCGCAGTCCAGCCTTCCAAAGGTCTGCACCGCAGTCTTGACCATGGCCTCAACGTCCGATGCCCTGGACACGTCAGCATGGACGAAGAAGGCGTCTCCGCCCGCTTCCTTGATATTGCCCACCGTCTCCTAGCCGCCGTCGGCGTTCACGTCGGCAACGACGACCTTCGCGCCCTCTCTAGCGAACGTCAACGATGTAGCCTGGCCTATGCCGGAGCCACCGCCCGTCACCAGCGCGATTTTGCCTTCTAAAGTGCCTGCCATTTTAGCTCCTCCTATTTTCAGTTACCCGATAATGCCTACTGTGCCACCAGGCCGCCGTCTACGGGCATCGCGTGTCCTGTGACGAACGAAGCAGCGTCCGAGCATAGCCACAGCACGGCGTGGGCAATCTCCTCCGATATGCCTAAGCGGTACATCGGAGTTTCCGCGAGAGCCTGAGTCTCCCGCTCGATTGAATCGCCTACCATTGGCGTGCGAATCCATCCGGGGCAGACCGCGTTGACCCTGATGCTTTGTTGAGCATACTGCAATGCAACCGACTGCGTTAGGCCTACAACGCCGAACTTGGTCGCGGCGTAAATGGGATTATTTGCGTACCCGAACAAACCCGCCGTAGACGAATTGTTGACAATGGCTCCGCTGCCCTGTTCGAGCATCTGGATGATTTCGTACTTCATGCACAGCCACACGCCCTTCAGGTTGATGTCGTTGATGTAGTCCCATTCGTCTGATGTGGATTCGTGTATGAGGCTTCCAGCGGACGAGATGCCGGCGTTGTTGAAAACGCAATCGAGCCGTCCGTAGGCTTCGACTGTCTTGCTGACCATCGCTTCGACCTCGGCCTCAATCGACACGTCTGTCTTTACGAAAAAAGCGTCGCCACCGGCCTTGCGAATTTCCTCTGCCGCCTGTTCGCCTTCAGTGACTCGACGTGCGGCGATGACAACCTTCGCGCCTTCCTCAGCGAACCTCATCGCCGTAGCCTTGCCGATTCCTGAGTTACCGCCCGTTACCAGGGCGACTTTGCCATCGAACTGTCCCGCCATTTCACCTCCTCTACAGCTCCCTCTTTAGGGCATAGTAAGCACCAGCTTGCCGAAGAAGCTGAGGCCCTCCATTGTTTCGTGCGCTTTGGCGGCATCCTCCAGCGGGAATGTCTGGTGGATGACGCCTTTGATGACACCCTTCGCCGTCCTGTCTAGTATCTGGCGCAGGTCTTCCTTGCGCCCCATGAATACGCCGAAGACGGTGTGGTAGCTGGTGAACATTGCTCCCATCTGCAACTCCGCGCGATAGCCGGTGGTCACGCCGCAAATGCCGTGGCGTCCGCCTCTTGCCAGCGATGCTGTGATAGCAGGCCAGAAATCGGCTCCCACGTGGTCGAGCACAACGTCAACGCCGCGCCCGCCTGTGATCTCCTTGACACGCTCTGCGATGTCCTCATTGTTGTAGTTGATGACTTCGTCCGCGCCAAGCTCCCTTGCTTTCTGCGCCTTCTCATCAGTGCTGGTTGTAGTTATGACCCTGGCCCCGATGACATTTTTCGCCACTTGAATGCCCGCCGTCCCGACGCCGCTGGAGGCAGAGAGGATGAGCGCGGTCTCCCAAGGCTTCAATGCGGCGCGGCGCATCAGGATAGTCCAGCACGGCAAGAAAACCGTCGGCAGGGAAGCAGCTTCCTCGTAGGAAACCGAGTCTGGCAGGGGAAGCGCATTGACGGCGGGTATACTGACGTACTCGGCGTAGCTTCCCTTGGCCCTTGAGCCGAGCATGGAGGAGCTGACGCATAGCTCGTCTTCACCCGCGAGGCAGTACTGACACTGACCGCACGTTATTCGAGGGTTGACGAGCACGCGGTCGCCCACTTTCACCTGCGTGACCTCGCTGCCTACTTCGGCCACGTCACCGGCGGCGTCGCCTCCAAGGATGTGAGGCCCGTCGAATCGAATCCGAGTCCCCCTGGCTCCGGCGCGGGTGTACACGTCCAGACGGTTGAGAGCGCAGGCCCTCACTCTTACCTTCACGTCGCTGGGGCCAACAGTCGGCTCTGGCATATCGCCATACGTCAGGACTTCAGTCCCGCCGTGTTCCGTTAAATAGACTGCTTTCATTCACTGCTCCTTGATTCGTTATGTTCGTGTAGTCCTTCCCCGGAAGGACTACGTAAGAGGCTTGACTCTGGTTGTGAAGCGTTCCATACGCTTCAGCGTTCCCTCAAGCGTGTCGCCCTGAAGGCCGATCATGAGGTCTTTTACGCCAAGCTCTTCAAATCCCTTGATGTCGCCCGCTATCTGCTCCGGCGTGCCAGTGAAGACACGGCGGTCGCCGTTGGGCAGCGTCTGAGCTTCCTGGTCGTTGTACCAGCCCGCGCTATAGGCGAAACCAATCTCCGACGGGTCTCTACCAGCGTCCTCGGCGTAACCACGAACGCGAGAGGCATACTCCGCAAACTGCTCAATCGACCCCACCGGGAATCTTGGATTGCTGCCGATGGGATACCACACATCACCCAAGCGGGCTGCCCTTCGCAGCGCTGGCGGACTTTCGCCGCCGATCCATATGGGCGGGTGCGGATTCTGCACGGGCTTGGGCATGAAGGAGATGTCAGAGAAGCTGGTGTATTTACCTTGATAGCTGGGATTGTCGCTCGTCCACAACTCCTTGAATATGCGGATATACTCGTCGCCGACCGCGCCGCGCTCGTCATATGGAGGCGTGCCGATGGCCTCGAACTCCTCTCGCATCCAGCCGACGCCGCACCCCAGTATTACGCGACCCTTGGACAGCACGTCTATGGAGGCCACCATCTTTGCGGTAAGCACCGGGTTTCGATGTGGCAGCACCATCACCGAGGTCAGCAGCCGCGCCGACGATGTGACTCCCGCCAGGAAACTCAACATAGACAACTGTTCAAGGCACTCGCCCGCCGGGCCGCCCATGAACTCGCCCGTCTCGTTATAGGGGTAGCGTGAGGCAATGTTTCTGGGCATGACTACGTGGTCACTTACGCTTATGATGCCGAAGCCCATACCCTCGCCACGCCGTGCCAGAGTAGCGAGTGCATCCGGTGCTGCGAGAGGGCCGCGAGTGGGAACGCCAAATCCAAATTCCATTATTCATACCTCCTTGGTAAATTTGTCACAATTCACTTCGATTTCCGGCCAAGCCTCCACAGAATCTCTCCCTGCCTACCGGAGAGACTCAACTCAGGGTCGTCCAGTCTTATCCAGAAGAAACAGAAGGCGATAGCAGGTCCTCCATCGCTTGGGTCAGTCTCCCAATGAAGCCACTCGTCTGGCGCTGGCCCTGTCAGCTCTAGATGGTAGGCGAATCTCTCATGTATCTCGTCACGATAGGGGGCCATATCATGGCAATAGCGTCCCATAAAGTCGATGATCCGCACTTCTGAAAGACCGCTTTCCTCGAAAACCTCGCGCAACACCGCTGACCGTGTGTCTTCGCCTTCTTCGACCGTGCCCGCCAGAACCTGCAATCCGGCATCTGGGAAATCCCTATGTCGAAAGACAAGCAGGTCGTTTTCACGAGTTATGTAGGCTAGCGCCTTCTTGACGACAACGGCCATGTCATACCTGTTTCAACACTATTTCGAGGCTCACACTAAAGGCGGGTAGGGCAGATGTCAATAGGCGGCAAATGGTGGCAGTGACGTTTCAATTCAGATTGCAGGAGGAGAACTATTACAAAGGCTTTCCAAATTTCTGTAAATTCAGAGAGGCGAGCAGTTAGCCCAGAGGCAGGATAGATTTCTAGCTGCCCGCTGAACCTTCGAGGAAGCGTCTGAGCGTATCGAAATAAGCGCTACCGCCTACGATGTAAGTGTCGTTGTGTCCCGCGCCTACGATGGAATAGAACGTCTTCGGCTCGTTGGCGGCGTCGTATAGTTCCTGTCCCATATTGTAAGGCACGATCTCGTCCTGGGCGCCATGAATGACCAGGATAGGAGTGCTAACGTCTTTTATCTTGGATAGAGAGTCGTACTTGCTGCGAACGACTGCGCCAACCGGGAAGAACCTGGAGAGAATCGGATGGGCGCTCTTTGCCATCGCCCTTACCGAGGTTAAAGTGGACTCCACCACCAGGGCATAGACCTCGTGCCTGGCGGCCATCTCGACGGCTACCGCGCCACCTAGAGAGCGTCCGAACAGGACGAGCCTGTCGTCTTTGACGTCTTCACGCGAGCGCAAGTACTCGATGGCGGCTTCGGCGTCCAGATACAAACCTTGCTCTGAAGGGCTGCCCTCGCTTCGACCGTATCCTCTGTAATCGATGATGAAGATGTTCGCCCCAAGACGCTCGTGAAGCAACGCGATATTGTCGACCCTACGGCTGATGTTGCCAGCGTTGCCGTGAAACCACAGTAGGGTGAAGTCGCTGTTTCCTGGAACGAACCACCCGTGCAGCTTGACGCCGTCGGAGGTCGAAATGAACACGTCCTCGTACACCAGACCAACGTTGCCTGGGGTCAAGGATATCTCTCGCTCTGGGAAATATACGAAATATCTGTCTAGCAAATTCGTCTGACGTGCCACAAATCCAACGATTACGATACCAGCTACAAATAGAGTCGTCCACATTGTCGCCCTTATGATTGACAGCCATGTTACACGGCTAGGGGTCGAGAACATCAGGCGCTCCGTGGCTTTATTGTTTACTTCAAGTTAATCAGCTTTGCTTTCATTCTAACAACATTCGCCTGAAGCGCGTTCCGCGCTAGAATTCCCTTCGTGAGACCATCCCATCTTTTGCTTTTGCCTGCCTTTCTGATATAGTGATGCCCTTCAATAAAAATGAAGAAAACCGGATGATTAAGGATATATGAGGAAGGAAGTCCAATGAGAAGAAAGCGTATTTTGTCAATAGGCGTGGGCATCTTAATGGTGCTGGGAGCTACCCTTGGCGTCACTCTCGCCACTATGGTCAACGCTCACAGCGGAGACAGGACCAAAATCCATGCTTGCGCAAATCTCGACAACGGCAAGGTAAGGCTGGTGGGGCCCAACAACGATTGTGGCAACCTACCAGGGAGTTGGGTTCCTATGGACATCGTCACACCGGATATAGGAGCAGTGGGGCCGACACAGGCATTCGGAGACGGTCTGCCTTTGGTCTTCCATCCCGCCCTCGGGATTACTATCGATCCTGACATTTACAACGATGGCCCGAACGTTGGCATCGGGACATTCACTCCGTCTGAAAGACTCTCAGTGGTGGGAATAGTCGAGAGCCTTGCAGGTGGGTTCAAGTTCCCCGATGGAACAGTCCAATCGACGGCGGCGATAGGTATATCAGGCTGGGAACTCACAGGCAACGCTGGCACCACAGCAGGGGTAAACTTCCTGGGAACTACTGATGATGAGCCTCTTGAGTTGCGCGTCAACGGTGTTCGTACCCTGCGTCTGGAACCCAACGCTACTAGCTCGAACATCATCATTGGATATAGCGGCAACAGCATAAGCGAAGGGGTAGTTGGCGCTACCATTTCCGGCGGTGGAGCCCTTGATGACTTTGGAGGCCAACTTGGGGGCCAAATTATCACCGAACATTACGGCACCATTGGTGACGGGTTTAATAACACGATAAATGGTGTCTTGGCGACCATAAGTGGAGGGGCTGACAATCTTGCCAGTGAAAGTGTAACTACCATAGGCGGGGGTCAGGTAAACGTCGCCAGCGGTTTCGCTTCCACCGTTGGCGGGGGTCATGCTAACGATGCAACGGGACTGTTTTCCACTGTCGCTGGTGGAGGCGCGACGGATTTTTGGGATTTCTCAACCGGCAACCGTGCCACTGATAGGTTTGCGACTGTAGGAGGGGGAGGTAACAATCAGGCAGGGACTGACAACGAAGACCACAATGACGCCCCTCAGGCTACGGTGAGTGGAGGTGCAGACAACACCGCGAGTGGCCCGAATTCCACTATTGGTGGAGGTTTCAACAACACCGCGAGTGGCCCGGATTCCACTATTGGTGGCGGCACTGATAACATAGCTAGTGATAGACGAGCAACCGTGTCTGGTGGAATAGGTAATTCGGCGACCGGACCTCAATCTACAGTGGGTGGAGGCCTAAACAACGTTGCGAGTTTGAACGCTGCCACTGTAGGTGGTGGCGGCGATAATGAAGCAAGCGAATTTCACGCTACTGTCAGTGGAGGCGAGTTCAATACTGCCAGTGCCTTGAATTCGACGGTGGGTGGGGGACAATCCAATACTGCGAGTGGCTCGGATTCTACCGTCGGCGGAGGCCAATCCAACACTGCGAGTGGCATAGGGTCTACTGTGGCGGGAGGCGCAAACAATACTGCTGCTGGCGATCTCAGTTTTGTTGCGGGACGTCGAGGGGTAGTCGACGTTACCCATGATGGCGTATTTTTGTTCGCTGATACGAATGAGATCGATTTCAACTCCGCCGCAGCTAACGAGTTCGCGGCGCGGGCTACAGGTGGCTTCCGATTCGTTACGGGAATCGACGGCACAACTGGAGTCCCAACAACTGGCTGCGACCTGCCCGGCGGCAGTGGTTCGTTCGCATGCACGTCAGACCGCAACGCAAAGGCCAACTTTTCGCTGGTGAATGGGCGTGAAATACTGGAGCTTGTTAGCCAGATACCCATCGAAAGCTGGAACTACAAGTCGCAGGACGCATCCATCCGTCACATAGGCCCGATGGCCCAGGATTTCTATAAAGCCTTCGGCGTGGGCGAGGACGACACGCGCATCAGCATGATTGACAGCGATGGCGTAGCCCTTGCTGCCGTCAAGGGGTTGTATGAGATAGTGAAGGAGAAAGATTCCCAAATCGCCGCATTGGAAGCGCGCCTGGAAACGCTTGAGCAGTCTGCCGACGCAAATGGTACTTCTGCAGGGTTGCTCTCCTACGGCACGCCCATTACCTGGATGCTGCTCATTGGTGGACTGTTGATTGGAGCACTGGTAATCGGGCGGCGACGGATTGCACACACACAAGGGAGGGAATCAATCTTAGCCCCTTACCTGGTATAATCGCTGCGGCAGCACACACCAAACGTCGGAGGGGTTCAATGCGACTGGAAGGAAAGGTTGCGCTAATTACGGGAGCCGCCGCGGGCGTCGAGGGCGAGCTTATGGGCTTTGGCGGCGCTTCGGCTCACCTGTTCACACGTGAGGGAGCAAAGGTTGTCCTGTGCGACATCAACGAGGAGATGGGGCAAAAGACGGCTTCTCAGGTGCGTGATAACGGCGGCGAAGCCATATTCGTTCGCATGGACGTGACCAGCGAGGAAGACTGGGCGAACGCCATCAAGACCACTATTTCCAGCTTCAGCAAGCTCGACATCCTGGTCAACAACGCGGGCACTGGCGCGCGGTATAACGTTGAGGACACGACTGTGGAAGTATGGGATGGTCAGATGGATGTACATGCCAAGGGCGTATTTCTCGGCACGAAGTTTGCCATCCCAGAGATGCGGAAAGTTGGAGGAGGTTCTATCATCAACACATCGTCCATATACGGCCTCGTGGGCAGCCAGACATCGACTGCCTACCATGCCGCGAAGGGCGCGATACGCATATTTACCAAGGCGGCGGCTATACAGTATGCCAAAGATAAAATCAGGGTCAATTCGGTGCATCCGGGATTTGCCGCAACGCCCCTGACCAGAGAGAGTTATGACGATCCCGAACGGTATGGGGCGACGCTCGAGAGAATACCAATGGGCAGGGTGGGCAACGCCCACGAAATCGCATATGGTATCCTGTACCTTGCTTCCGACGAGTCGTCTTTCGTCACAGGCTCGGAGCTTGTCATCGACGGCGGCGTGACCGCGCAGTAGCAGCAATGGAGAGGAGGCGGACATGCATGTGCCGGAGCAAATCGAGCCACGGGGCCTAGCCGACTATCTTGAGACGATGAGCAAATCGGTTTTCCAGACTGGCATCTCATGGCGTGTCGTAGATTCCAAGTGGCCGGAAATCCGGGAGGCTATGCGGGATTTCGATCCCGACACCATAGCCAGGTTTGGCGACATGGAGTTAGAGGAACTGGCTAACGATAAGCGTGTAATAAGGAATCGACGCAAGCTCAAGGCTATCGTGGACAACGCCCGTCAGATGATCGATCTTGAGGCCAAGCACGGGAGCTTCCGCAATTACCTGCGCTCACACGACGACTTCGACTCGACGGTGAAAGACCTGCGCAAGCAGTTCCGATTTCTGGGCGACACGGGTTGCTATCATTTCCTGTGGGTCGTCAACGAGGAAGTGCCGCCATACGAAGAGTGGCAGGCCTCTCGCACCAAAGGGCGTTGACCTCACCCCCCGCCCACTCTCCGTTTATGGGGAGGGGTGACTAAAAACCAGGCTTCTTTTTCCTTCCGCGGAAGGACGGGGTGAGGTTAGAAGGCACGTTAACCACTGCATTGGAGCATATCTATTACTTACCTTCTCCCGTCGAGATGATGAGGGTGTGTTCAACCTAATGCCAGGTTTTGCAATACGCATCAAGAAAGGATTTTACTCATGCAGAACAATAGCCGAGATGGACATGTCAGTCCGGGCGCGCCGAGATACCCGTTCGCAGGCATTCCATCGTTCCTGAGGGCGGACATCTGCACAGACCTCGAACTACTTGATGCCGATATCGCGGTGATGGGTGTGCCGACCGACGAAGGCTCACCATACATGCCCGGCGCGCGCTTTGGGCCACGCGGCCTCCGCGAGCATTCTCTTCGCTTTGGAGGAACCGGCTACTTCGACCATGACGCGAACAAGATATTCCTTGAGCATGAGCTAACGAACCGTCTTATCGTGGACGTTGGCGACGCCGATGTGTTGCCGACGAACGTGGTGGATACCTTCGAGAATGTCACTAGTGGTCCAACATCATTGAAATGAATACCATGATAGTCATTGTTCCTCTTGGGGGTTCAATCGTAACGTTGAACCGAGGAGGAACCATGATGTCTACCAAGAAGTACCGTATCAGACTGACTACCGACGAACAACAGGAACTCAACGCCTTGGTCTCACGCGGTCGGGCTGCGGCGTACAAACAGACCCATGCGCGCATTCTGCTGATGAGCGATGAGTCACGCTCGGACGGGGGAATGAAGGACGCGGACATCACCAGCGCGCTCGGTGTGGGACAGTCAACGGTCGAGCGAATACGCAAGCGCTGTGTGGAGGAGGGGGTCGAGTCTGCGCTGAATCGCAAAAAGCAACTGCGTCGGCGTCAAAAGAGACTGGACGGCGAAGGTGAAGCACGGTTGATAGCGATGGCCTGCGGGGAACCGCCGGAGGGGCGTGCCAGTTGGACCCTGAAGCTGTTGGCTGACCAGTTGGTCGAGTGTGAGATAGTCGGGACCATTAGCACCGAGACGGTTCGCCAGGCGCTTAAAAAAAAACGAACTGAAGCCGTGGCTGAAGCAGAGTTGGTGCATCCCGCCCGGTCAGAGCGCGGAGTTTGTGTGCGCGATGGAAGACGTGATGGAAGACGTGATGGAGGTCTACCAACGGCCGTACGATGGGAATGAGGTTCTGGTGTGCATGGATGAGACGAGCAAACAGCAAGTCAAGGAGACGCGAGTGCCGCGTCCCGCAGCGCCCGGCTTATCGGCGGCATACGACTACGAATACGAGCGCAATGGAGTGAGCAGCCTGTTCATGCTGTTTGCACCGTTGGACGGATGGTGCCGAGTCGAGGTCAGAGAGCGTCGCACGAAGGTGGACTGGGCGCATGTGATAAAGAAACTGGTCGACGAGGACTACCCTGACAGAGACCGGATCGTGCTGGTAATGGACAATCTCAACACTCACAAGCTGTCCTCGCTATACGAGGCATTCGAGCCTGCTGAGGCGAGGCGTATAGCTGAGCGACTGGAGATACACTACACTCCCAAACACGGGAGTTGGTTGAATATGGCGGAGATAGAGATCGGTGTGCTAGCTCGACAGTGCCTGGACCGACGGATTGCCAATCAAGACATCCTGCGCGGCGAGGTCAATGCTTGGCAGAATCAACGCAACCGGGATGTGATACGAGTGGATTGGCGCTTCACTACCGAGGATGCGCGCATCAAGCTAAAGTCACTCTACCCATCAATACAAAAACGTTGAACCACTAGGTTGTGTTGACATTTGGTGCATAATGGATACATGTCAACGACTGAATTATGCAATGAACAATGGTCAAAAATCCTTGAATTTCTGCGCTCATGCCCAGACCTCTACGTTGGAGAGGAGGACGATTGCAGGCGCTACGTCGAGGCCATCCTGTGGATGGCACGAAGTGGTGCTCCTTGGAGACTGCTGCCTGAGCACTACGGTCACTGGAACAGCGTATATAAGCGCTTCGCACGCTGGTGTGAAAAGGGTGTATGGGAACGAATGCATCAGCATTTTGTGCAAGACCCCGATATGGAGCATGTCATCATTGATAGCACTGTGATAGCACTGTGATAGCACTGTGGTTCGCGCTCATCCCTGTGCTGCTGGAGCCTCCAAAAAAACGGTGGCCAATCGGCCCAAGCTCTTGGCCGGAGCCGAGGCGGGTTCAGTACCAAGATCCACGTGAGCGTGGATGGATTGGGCAACCCGTTGCGCTTTGAGCTCACAGCAGGTCAACGTCACGACATCACCCAGGCACAGGCATTGATTGCTGATTTCGAAACCGAGCATGTGATTGCTGATAAGGGATACGATTCGATGGATTTTCTCCAATGCATCCTGGGCAGGGGCGCGTTACCTGTGATTCCACCTCGGTCAAATCGAAAGACGCCACGAGAGTATGATGAGTACCTTTACCGAGAGCGCCACCTTGTGGAGTGTTTCATCAACAAGATCAAGCACTACCGGCATATCTTCTCTCGCTTTGACAAGCTGTCATCGCGTTTCCTGGGATTCTTGAACTTCGTCGGTGCTCTCATATGGCTCAGATGAAATGTCAACACAACCTAATATGACGCGACAGCTGCTGGACAAGGGCGCGTTGCCGGTAGTATTGGGCGGCGACCACGCCATAACCTTCCCCGTTGTCCGAGCCTATAGTGAGCCACTACACGTGATGCACTTCGACGCGCGCATAGACTACTCGCCTTTCACGCACGGCTTCGAGTTCACAAACTCTCACGCATTTCGGCACATCTACCATATGCCCCACGTGCAGAGCCTGACTCAGATTGGCATACGCAGCCTGCGCAATAACAAGGACTGGGTGGATGATTCCATCAACGACGGCAATCGTGTCATAGGCATGTCGGAGTCCCGCAGCCTTGGCCCGCAGGGGGTGGCGGAGATACTGCCGAGGGACGCGAACTGCTATGTCAGCATAGACATCGACGTACTCGACCTGCCGCTGGTTCCAGGATGCGTGTCCGCCGAGCCAAACGGGATGGCATACGACGAGCTTCGAGACACGCTGTTTGCGATAGCGGAGCATACCAACGTCGTCGGCTTCGACCTGGTAGAGGTCAATCCGCAGCTTGACGTGGGGACGGGCATCACCTCGTATATGGGCGCTCACACTATCCTGGAATTCCTTGGCCGCATATGCGATCAGCCGCGATGGGTCACCCGGCGCGAGGCCAGAGCAAAGGCGCGGCAGTAACTTTGCCAGGTTCCGAGTCCACAGAGCGACGTTCCAAAAGCTTGAACCCGCTATCTCGACTGCCACGGCTGCAGACCTTTGACTCCTGGATTGCGTACCCTAATTATCGACTGCTGTGGGTTGGCAACTTCTTCGCCAACAGCGGCCAGTGGCTTCAATTGCTTACCATCGGTTGGCTGGTGCGAGACTTGACCGCTGGCTCCTCGTCGTCGTCCCTGCTCGTAGTAACGGTGGGCGGACTGAACACCCTTCCGGGGCTGATAGTTGGCCCCTGGGGTGGCGTTCTTGGCGACCGCATAGACCGGCGCAAGCTTATAATATCGATTCAGATATTCATGGCCGCATTTTCCCTGTCCTTCGCCTTCTTCGTGCTCTCAGGTCATGTGCAGGTCTGGCACGCCTATGTCTACGTCCTGATAAGTGGAACTTGCTTGTCGGTTACTCAGCCCATGCGACAGGTTCTTATAACCAATACGGTGCCGCGCGAGTCACTTGAAAACGCATATGCCGCCAATGTGCTTACGATCACGGGCACGCGGCTGATTGGCCCGTTCTTCGGCGGCATCATCATTGCGACGCTAGGGTTTTTCTGGAACTTTGCCATCGAAGCCCTCTTCTACATCAGCATGGTGATAGTCTTGCTCCCGATGAAGACGCCTTACTTTTTAAAGAGAAGGAATGAATCACGTCAATCACCGTTCGCAGACCTGAAAGATGGTCTGCGATACGTCTGGAAGGACAATAGGGCCATATTCATCCTCATCATCCTGAGCCTCATTCCCAACGTTATCTTACAACCGTTGATGTTCTTGCTGCCCGTGTTTACCGAGGAGATACTGCATAGAGGCCCGGACGTTGGCGGATACCTTCTCGCCGTCAATGGCTTTGGTGGTCTGGTTGCCGCATTCTTGATCGCCTCGATGGGATTCGTGTTCAATAGAGGCTTGGTCGTGCTGATGACCGTAGGCACGAGCGCCATCTTGATTCTGATTTTCGCTCAGGCGCAATGGCTCGCGCTGGCGTTTCCTGTGGTCGCCTTGTTCGCGTTCAGCCAGTCCGCTTTCCGCACTGCCAGTGGGAGTCTTATACAGACAATAGTCCCGGACGAGCTACGTGGACGGATAACTAGCTTGCAGAGTTATGGTAGAGGGTTCCTAGTCGGATCTAGTTTGCTAATCGGCTGGCTAGCTGGGGCGACCTCGGTATCCTTCGCGCTCACCGCAATGGGATTGGCAAGCCTCGCATTTGGCGGCGTCTTTCTTCTCACCGCTCGTCATATTCGCCATCTCCAATAGGCGGTTGCCACTCCACCCGCGCGCAACTATACTAGGGCTGCGAGTCCAGTGCTCTGTCAACTTTGAACTGATATGTCATTCTGAGGAGCTTGCGACGAAGAATCTGAACATACGCTAAGATTCTTCGCTCCGCTCTCCGAAGAATCGGAGTCCGAAGATATTCCACTCAAAGGAGTCGGACAGAATGACATACATCGAAATAGGATTGACGCAGCACTAGCCGTATTATTTCATCAAGGAATAATCAATCAATCCGAATATCAGCAGCAAACGGAGGGTAATATGCAGAACACAAGGGTTGACACGGTGGTGCACGGCGGTCTGGTTGCAACCTCTACGGGCGCGTATGAGGCCAGCATCGCTATCAAGGGCGAGCAGATTGCCGCAGTAGGCCCCTATGAGTTGATGCCACCGGCTGAAAATTATATCGATGCGACCGGCAAGTGCGTGTTGCCCGGAGCCATCGACTGCCACGTTCATTTTCGCCCTGCGCCTGGGGACAACTGGGAGGTGGGGTCAGTTGCCGCCGCGCACGCCGGACTTACCACCCTTATCCCGTTCGGGGCCTACAACGCCGCAGACAATGAGACGCTTCCTCAGGCAATTGAGCGTTTGACAGCGGAGGCCAACAGCCAGTCGGTGCTGGACTACACTCTTCACTTCATCCTGAGCAACACGCCTTACATCATCGATGGCTTGGCTGAAGCCATCAAGATGGGCGTCACGTCGTTCAAGATGTTCATGACCTACGACTTTCGCGTCCCGGACTCGCTCATCGCCAGGGCGATGGAGATTGTCGGCGCTAACGGCGGCCTGGTACAGCTTCACGCCGAGAACGGCGATGTCATCGAATACCTGATGGACAAGGCCATCGCTGAAGGACGTACGGCTCCAACCGATTTCCCGGCGACGTGCCCACCGTGGGCAGAGGCAGAGGCTATCAATCGCGGCATCCTCATGGGCGCGATGACCAATTGCCCTACCTACATCGTCCACCTGAGCACGCAGGTGGGGCTTGAGCGAATCAAACAGGCCCAGAGAGAGGGGCAACGCGTCTGGACAGAGACGTGCCCTCAGTACCTTCTTCTGAACGAGAAGGAAATGGAGCGTCTGGGGCCTCTGGCGAAAATAGGGCCTCCGCTGCGCCCTGCGGACGGAATCAATCAGGCAGCCATGTGGGAGGGCACGGAGCAAGGCTACATCTCGGCCATCGGCAGCGATCACTCGCCTTCTCTGCCAGAACAGAAAGAGGCCGGCTGGAAGAACATATTCCGCAACCCTGAGGGTCAGCCTATTCCATTTGGAGCACCGTCAATAGAGACACTCGTGCCCCTGATGTACAGTGAGGGAGTCGCCAAGCGAGGGATGCCACTCTGGTGGATGGCCCGCGTGTTGGCGGAGAACCCCGCGCGTATATTCGGACTATACCCTCGCAAAGGTGTAATCCAGCCAGGTTCTGACGCCGACCTGCTCATTATCGATCCTGAAGCCGAGGTGACCATTCAGGCCAAGAATCACTTCAGTACAACGGGTTTTACGCCATACGAAGGCTGGAAGCTCAAGGGCAAGCCCTGGATGACGTTGCTTCGAGGGCGCGTTCTTCTTAACCAGGGCAAGCTGGAACGGCAGGCTGGTTACGGAACATTCGTTCCCGCTGGCGGACCTACACCGCCAGTCGCCGGAAGAGTGCGATAGCGTCTATCGGAAGCTCACCGCTGACCAGGCCGGGATTGTGGAGACAACTGCATTCATGAACACTCAATTTGAAATTCATGGGATGTGTGACGAACGGTTCACCGGAGTGCGGGACGCATTCGCCGCCAATTTCGAGTCCGGCGAAGAGGTTGGCGCATCTTTCGCCGCCACGGTTGAGGGTAGGTTTGTCGTTGACCTTTGGGCGGGGTATGCCGACTATCGTCGCACTCGCTTCTGGGAGCGAGACACTATCATCAATGTAAACTCGGTCACCAAGGCAATGGCCTCGATCTGCGCCCATATCCTGGTGGACCGTGAACTATTGGACCTCGATGCGCCTGTTGCAAGGTATTGGCCTGAATTCGCACAGGCTGGAAAGGATGAGATTCCGGTTCGGTATGTGCTCTCCCATCAAGCGGGCCTTTCGGTAATCGAGGAGCCTCTTCCGACCGAAGCGATGTATGACTGGGAGCGTATGATAGCCGCCATTGCCTCTCAGAGGCCGTTGTGGGAGCCTGGCACTAAGTTCGGCTATCATAGGTTTAACTTTGGCTTCATCGTCGGGGAGTTGGTGAGGCGCGTTAGTGGAAAGAGCATTGGAGGCTTCTTTCAGGATGAGGTTGCGCTTCCCCTTGGGGCCGACATTCATATCGGACTACCCGAAGAGCACGATGCTCGTGTCGCTGACTATGTCTATCCATCCTCAGGCAGCTCTATGACCATGTCGATGGCGGCTGATGAGCCTGAGTCCGAGTTGGAAGCTAAGGTCAGAAAAGACTACCCACCAATGAGCGGACTTATCATGAGAACCAGGGCGTGGAGGGCTGCGGAAATCCCCAGCGCTAATGGACACGGGAACGCACGGTCGCTTGCGAGGGTGATGTCGGCCCTCGCCTGTGGAGGTGAGATCGACGGAGTGCGCCTGTTGAGCGAGGATGCTATCTCAAACGCAATAGAAGAACAGGTCTGCGGTAGAGATATGGTATTGGGTGGCGAGCCGATGCGATGGGGACTTGGTTTCATGCTAGCAGGCGGAGATTCGCCCGCAACCCCGAATCCACGTACTTTCGGACACGGTGGTGCAGGAGGTTTCGCTGTCGTGGGAGACTTGGACGCACGGGTAAGCTGGGCATACACCCCAAACAAACTGGTCTATGAAGAGTCGGACTCACGGATGTTACGTAATGCGACGGCTCTGTACGAGTCGCTCGGATAGAATACTCTAGTTTGAGTCAAAACGTTAGGCCGCCTCTCAAGTGAATTTTACAGGAGGAAAAACATGGGCGACTATCTCGATACGCTATCTAAATTCGTCGCGGAGACGCAATACGAGGACTTGAGTCCAGAGGCGGTGGCAGCCGTCCGAGACGTGACATTGGACACGATTGGCGCAATCGTGTCCGGTAGCTGGCAGGAGGAAAACGTCGCGTTCGCCAGAATGACGGCCGAACGCTCGGGTCCGACCTCGGCAACGATAATCGGTCACGATCTCAAGGCCGAACCAATGCTCGCCACGCTGGTTAATGCCACCGCAGGCGTCGCGCTGGAGATGGACGAGGGCAATCGCTTCGGTGGAGGGCATCCCGCGATTCACTCCATTCCGGGAGCTATCGCCGTCGCCGAGGAGATGGGCGCGAGCGGACAGCGGCTCGTGGAGAGCATTGTCGTTGGCTATGAGGTCGAGTCGCGGATAGGTGGGGCAACGAAACCTCGGCCCAACGTTCACTCGCACGGTCATTGGGGTGTCATCGGCACAGCGGCGGCAGTCGCGAAGCTGAAAGGCTACGACGCAAGTCAAGTTCGGGCCGTAATCAACATCGCCGCATCCATGAGTCCGGCGAACACCTGGACGACGGCTTTCAAGGGCGCGACAGTACGCAACCTGTACTCGGGCCGTTCTGGACACGATGGAATCCTGGCGACGCAGGTGTACGAGTCTGGTTTCACGGGGCTGGACGACGGCCCGTCCGACGTATTCGGGACCATTCTCGGCGAGAGCTTCAACCCGGAAGCTGTAGTGAATAACATAGGCGGCGAGTATCGTATTCAGCAGAACTACTTCAAGTTTTTCGCTTGCTGCCGCATCAATCATCCGTCCCTACAGGCGGTGATAGACGTGCGCAACCGAGAGACATTTGCACCGGAAGACGTGCAGGCCGTGGATATTGTCGCGCCAAGTATGCTTGAGGGCATGCTGGGCGAGTATCCAAGCAACATGCTCGGTGCGAAGTTCAACGTACCTTACGCGGTGGCGGCGGCCATCGTGCGCGATAGCGTCAATGTGAACTCCTTTTACTCGGAGGCCAGAGGCGACGAGCGCATACGCGAGCTTGCGGGAAAAGTGCAGGTGACTACAGACCCTAAACTGGCTACGGCACGAGAGGACGGGCCTCTGACGCAGGCATTCGTCCGATTGAAGGATGGGCGCGTGCTGGAAGGTGGTACCACAATTGTTCGTGGCGATTATGGCAACCGTCTGCCCCGCGAGGAGCTTTTGGAGAAATTCCACTTCCTGAACGACAGCATCCTCGGCTCGGAGCGCGTTAACGAAGTCATTGTTACAACAGATGGGCTTGAGCGGCTATCAGACGTGCGCGAATTGACCGCGCTAGTGGGTGGCTAGGTGAGCCTGTAGGAAATAGACTCCTTCGTTCCCTTGCTGGTGCGGGCAGCTTCGGACAAATGCACATAGTAACTTCGAGCGCAAGTTTCGGATAGAACTTTGCAAAGCGGTATTGTAATCTGACGCAACACCCGCAATGTTAAACCTGTATTTGTTCGGAGCTTTTGAAAGAGTATTCTGATGACTGTAGATTCGTCGCCCAATCAACTGGTCCCTGAAGACCTGGCTGCCTGGCTCAACGAGCGGTTCGACGGAACGCTGATGGGACATATGGGCATCCGTATGGTGGAGGTAGGGCCTCGGCGTGCCATAGCCGAAATGGAAGTGCATTCCGGCGTGAAGACGATGACAGGCCACGTCCACGCCGGAGCCATGATTTCGCTGGCTGACTCCACCGCTACCTTTGCAGCTGTTGCATCCATTAAGGGCAGCTACGTTGAATTGGAACGCTTTCCGGTGGCTATAGGGCTATCCAGCCAGATAGTCAGCAACACGCAAGAAGGGGTCATACGAGCGGAATCCACGGTAATCCATGGAGGTCGAACCCTGGTGGTTGTGGAAACCAGAGTATCCAGCGACGAGGGACGTCTACTTGCCATAGTAAACTCGACGCATTTTGTTCGTAACAGTGGTTCGGGGGACGGCGCGCGGAACCGCTAACCCGGAGGCACGCGTAGAACCGCCAGGATGTCATCGATGGCAGGTTGCGGGTCGCAACCTCACGTCCTCAAATCTGCAATGGGTTGCGCGCCTGCCTGCAAAATAAGTGCATTGCGATAATACCGTTAGAATTTGGATTAGAGAGCAAAAGAATATGAAATTTGGACTGTTCCTTGAGTGGCCGAATCCCACACTCCGAAACTGGAAGACGCTATTCGAGGAGGGCATGGAGCAGGTACAGTACTCAGAGGAGCTAGGCTTCGACTACTGCTTGATCGCCGAGCATCATTTCTCGAACTACGGCAACTCGCCGTCCCCGCTTCTTCAGGCGCTATACATAGGCCAGCGCACCAAGCGGATCAAGATTGGCACGGCGGCGTTGGTTCTTCCCGTCTGGCAGCCGCTTCGCCTGGCGGAGGAAGTCGCGGTGCTCGACAATCTCATAGACGGCAGGTTCATGTGCGGCGTTGGGCGAGGCTACCAGCCCTATGAGATGGGTGGCTTCGGCATCGACCTTGAAGATTCAAGGCAGCGGTTCAGCGAGAGCCTTGATGTGATTATCAAGGCGTGGACTCAGGACGAATCCTTTACATATGACGGCGAGCACATCAAGATTAGTAGTCCGATAACCGTGTGGCCCAAGCCTCTGCAAAAGCCTCATCCACCGCTCTGGTTGGCAGGAACTAGCGCCGACTCACTGAGGATGGTGGCCGAAAGGGACATGATGCCTCTCTCATCCGCTATGGCGGGTAGAGCAGATATTCGCGCTCAGATGGTCACCTTGACACATGCGTTGACGGAGCTAGGCAAGCCAATTGACGGCATGGAGCTAGCCTTGCAGTGTATGACCCACGTCGCGCCGACCGACGAGGAGGCGCGCGCGCAGGTTAAGTATGCTCAGTGGCAGACCCGCGCCCAGCGTGCGTTGAACCGCCAGGATGTCATCAATGGCAGAGTGCAGGCCGGCCCATTCGAGGGAGAACTAGACGACGAAAGCTATCTGGACAGGACATTCTTTGGGAGTCCCGATACCGTCATCGAGAAATTCAAGAGCCTGGCCGCCATAGGCGTGACGCACATAAGCAACTGGATGATGTTCGGCGGAATCGAGCATGAGAAATTGATGCGTTCCATCAGGCTAATGGGAGAAGAAGTAATCCCCGCGCTGTGAGATGTTCATCCGCCCGCCGACCTGCCCGAAGAGCTTGCCAACGAGCCGACCACAACGAGCTAACGGCAAGTGTCGCCATGGCTGCTCATCTGAGAGGCCTGGATGCGACGCGCGCTCAAGACTGCGAGTGATGTTGGTCGGGGTGACTGGGGTTGAACCAGCGACCTTCTGCTACTAAAGCAGGCCCCAAGAAAATCAGATCTCTCAGAAGAGCACAATCGACTTACACCGCATTATAAACTGGATGCTGGGCAACTCTTCAGGAAAAGTAATATGCCAGAAAATCACCTAATTTAACGATACTCAGAGGGTCGGATTTCAAAGGACTCCGTCGCTTGCTTGTCTTATTTAACTCATTGTCTGAGAGACATCTACGGTTATAGAGCTGAGACACCTGTCAGTTTCCCCTGTTTATTAACTTTTTCCCAATCACCAACCTTCCAAAAACAGAAAATTCGCATGGCTACTATTCGCTACTCGCTCGCTGTGGTCACCGTGTACTTCAACAGGCTTCGCATCGCTTGCCGATGTGCCTTGTAGAATCGCCACAAGGTGTTGCGGTCAGGATGCTGAAAGCCTGTGAGCCAAAGAAAGGGGATCTGATCGCGGCATGCTTCTTCAATCTTGCGACTGGAACGTATCCCTCTCCAAACCCTCTGGCTACCATCATTCCATGCCTGTCGTTTGCGCAGGCAGAGGGCAGTGTTGCGTTTGCTGACACCTTCTCGCTTCCATTGACATACAACACGGCGGTGGACCCGTCGTACGTTACCATCAGGTGGGTCCATTGATTCTTGAAATCTGCGAAGGGACCGGCTGACAGCACCTCGATTGGTGTGCGCGAGGAATCTTGCGCGAGTTCGAAGACGATCTTGTTTTCCTCGCCCTCAACCGAAGAGTCAGTCTGCAGCGCAAACGTATGCGGCGTGGATGCGCAGCAATTGGCTCTCCCGAAAATCAAGGGGCCAGTGGTAAATTCAGTCGGATTGACCCAGAGGCCGACACTGAATTCGTCCACAGAATACGCGTCGTTAGCCGCGACGAACAACTTGCCGAGCGCTCCAAATCCACCACCGTTGAACAACAGCGCCTCACGCATCTGGCATTTGGCACCGGCAACGGGGCAGTTGGTGCCAACGCAGTTGGTGTCAATATCGATGTGGCTGTCGTCGGCGAAACTCGTGGTCCTCTCGCCGGAGCCGCTGTCGTCAAGCAGGCCCTCGTCCAGGTGGAGGTTTAGTAGTGGGGCCTCGTTCATTATCGCCTGGATTTCTTCTACATTGAGCCGGTCTGGACGACGACCAGGTGATCGATCATTCCCTGGAAATAGTTGTCGTTCGCAGAACGACCGACGACTACCTGGCCCGTACCTCGGAAGTGCTCGACGCCGGTAAGTGATCCTACATTGATTCCGTTGACGAATATGGCGGACTGTTTGACATCATCCAGACCTCCATTTTCGTTTGGTTCATTGAGGTGGTATCGCCAGGCGAGATGGTACCGCTTGTCTGGTTCGAATATAATGCTCGCCGTCAGTTCGGAGCCGCCACTAAATCCCATAAAGGGCCTGTTATTGCCATCAACCATCAGTTGCAGCCCTTGTCTCGATGATGAGCTATTGGTGCCGAGAATGGTCCGGTTTCCAGAACCTTCGGGAGCGAGCTTGACCCAGGCCATTGCGGTGAAGTTCGCGTCTTCTAATCCCAAAAGCTCTGCGTTGCTCGAGAGCCGCAGGAAGTCGTCTCCGTCGAATCTTGCCGACTGGTTGCTGCGCCCTAGGATGCCGCTGTCAGGGCAAACACTTTCATCGTCGCAGTTTCCAGCAAGACCGTTAACCGAGCTATCTTCAAATTCGAGCTGTCCGGGCGGATCGTCGAATGTCAGCTCCAATGACCGACTCGAATCTGTGAATAGCTGCTCTATCTCGTCGGACGACAGAAGTCGCCGATAGATCCGCATCTCGTCTATCGCCCCTCTAAATGACCTATTGAGGAAATCGTCACTGTTGTATGTAGTGCCGAATGTGAGCATACCAAGCGGACTGACAAAGTCGAGGGGTTTGGAAGCCGACTGCGAGTTGGCTTCATCAGTTTCGACGCTTACGTGTTCGATATGAACGGAGGGCAGACATACATGAAGCTTTTCTCACCATAGCTTGTGCCATTATCTGCTTTCGCTTTCTATTCCATTAAGGATTTTGTTAGACGCTCTTAGAATGCATTTGGTGTCTGCTCGCTATCTGTCAACAATCGTCCTCTGTTCGAGAAGACCTCTGGCCTTACTGCATCCAGCCGAGCTGCTTCAGACTAACTCCGTCGTTCCAAACCTTTGTCATGTTGCGGATCAGGTCGCCCTCGAACTCCATGATGTAGACATAGTCCGCCTCCACTCGCTTTCCCGTCGGAGGCACAGGTCCACCCTGCCAGTATGAGTACCTCGGAATACGCCGTATGCCGCCACGTTGTTCCGATCCTCGTCCACGGCGAACGAACGCACCTCGTAGTGGCCGTCGGGCACGGGTATGAGCAAATCCTTCATCCACTCCGTGTAGGCCTCAAGGGTATCGACTCCAGCAAGCGCATCCGCCTGGGCCGAAAATGTCGCCTGCGGGCGGCAGTACTGCCGACATGTCTCCCATCCCTTTCCAGTCTCACAGGCATCAAAGAACTATTCAGCCTTCTCTTTGATCGAACTCATGGATCTGCTCCTTTCCTAAAACAGTATTCCCCAGATGGAATCCATTGTCTATTGCGCGCACTATGCTGGGGTGGCCCGTTCTCCGACCACTTGCTGAAATTGTCAATTGCCATTCAGCAAACTCGCGCTGAATCCTACGACCTTCAAGAAAACGTTTGAACCTAGAGAGCGCTTGATGCACTTCGGGCTTGGTGAGGATGTCAGAATCGAACGCCAGCACGAAAATACACTCTTTGATGGAGATATCCTCTTGAACTGGCGAAGGCTGAATGTGGAGATAAAGAAGAGGCATTGTCTTTCGTTCAGAAATGGGGCCTGCTGGGGCTAGACCCCATCCAGGATGACGCTGTAAAGCCGTACTACGGCGACGACCCGCTGGACTTTATATGGTCACACGCATATACCATCCAGAATGTGCTGCGCCTCCACGACGCGCTATAGAACAACGACTTCAACGCTCTGAAGACCGCTTGGGAAAAATTCCTAAGTTCTGATGTGAAGGCATACGAGGGCGAAGAATCGGCAGGAAAGACGTGGTTTGCTTGCAGGTCAGGAATGGTGCTCTATACTGGCGTAGATGACTTGAAGCGTTATCGATACCCTGCCGATGATGAGTTATGGTTTTACGAGGGTGTGGTTGTTGCGGACGCGATCTCCGAGATAGTCGCCTTGAACATAGTTGGTGTAAGGCAGGATGTGGTTCTAAACCCCGATATGGCAGAGCCGAACGAGGCCCGCGTGAAGCAGCTATATCCCTGGTTTTCTCAGAGATTCGAGGCTGGCACGCTCATTGAGGCGATATGGTGTCACTTAGCTAATCTGGTTACGAGTCGGACTAGCATTGCCATATGCAAAGAATGTGGCTCTTATTACGAGCGAACCGATAAACGCTCGCAGTTCTGCCCGGCACCGGAAGACCACAAACTACAAGCTCGATATGGCAATCGTAACCGTGCTGTTAGCCTATGTGCTGCACGCAACAGGACAAGGCGTCACCGAGCCAAAAAACAAGATAGTGGACAATAGTGGACAAAGTAGACCTAAACAGAAAAGCAAAGGGGCAGTGGTATTAGCGCTGCCCCTGTCTATTAAGGGCAAAATAAGTGGTACCCCTGCCCGGACTCGAACCGGGGCACACGGTTTAGGAAACCGTTGCTCTATCCGCCTGAGCTACAGGGGCGTATTATAGATTGGCGCAAGGCCTATTGGGAGGTATCGGAAAAGCGCAAAAGAGTCGCGGTTTCGCTCGATCGAGTGATCACTGGAACATCACCCTAACATCACGGTCTCTGCACACTCTCATCACGAATATTTGCACGTGAAGGAGGGTTTTTTTATTATGGGCAAAAGAAAAAGTCGCTAGGAGACCATGAACAAGAAAGACACACCCCTAGAAAGGCTTGCTCAGCACTATCTTACCACGTGTCGTACGGAAGGCAAAATCCAATTGACCCTTCGCGGCTCGAATCCACATTGAGCAGTTACCCGCTTATGCTTCGGAACTGAACCCCGATGAGAGTGTTTGGAACTATCTGAAGCGAGTCGAATTAAAGATTCTTGCTTGCCAGAGCATCCCTGAACTGCGTTATGAGATTCGAAAAGCCAAAGAGAGGATGAGGCACAGAGTTGACGTCATCACCGCCTGTATCGATCAGGCTCAATTACGTTAGCTCTTTATGCAGAGGTCAGTAATTGCCCTTTATGACCATTCGGCATGTTCCTGAAATCACATGGTGTTTAAGCCCCGCCCTTTGGCCCCAAGAATATGTTGAGTTGCCAACTTACCTTATGATATACGTGGGTTGGATTTTTGACAAGTCCCTGGTAACCTCATGTACATACTCACGCGCACCGTGACAAAGGAAATTACGAGACTGATCCGGTTTTATTCTGCAAATGTTATGCGGAGTCGCCAAGAAAACTCAGTCAAGGAATATTGACAAAGAGAAGGACATGAATCGGAAAAACTTCGCGATTTTAGTTGGCCTGATGGTTCTGCTCTCCATGGCCGCGGCTTGTGGTGGAGACGACGATGAAAAGACGGATAATACTGATGGTCGCCTGGAAACTGTTAAAGAGCGGGGTAATCTCATCTGCGCGGGTCGCACCGACCTGCCTGGTTTCGGATACCTGGACCCGGCGGGCAACAACCTTGGCTTCGACATCGATCTCTGTCGCGCGGTGGCCGCCGCAATCTTCGGCGATGCGAGCGCCCTGCAAATAGTGCCCATCACTGCTTCAGAGCGGGGGCCAACTATTCAAGCTGGCGAGGTCGACATACTATCTCGTAACGTCTCATGGACATCGACTCGAGATGCGCAGTGGGGCAACTATACCATTACAATGTTCTATGATGGTCAGGGCTTCATGACCCGCAAGGACACCGGTTTCAACAGCGCCCTCGATCTGGATGGAACAACTGTCTGCGTGACCGGCGGTACGACGACCGAGTCGAATATGGCGGACTTTTTCCGTCAGAACAACATGTCATTCGATGCTGTGATCTTTGAGGACACCGCCACCGTGTATGACGTATACGAGCAAGGCCGTTGCGACGTTACAACTAGCGACAAGTCTCAGCTAGCGGCTATCAGGAACGGGTTTGCGGAATCAGACGCCCATGTAATCTTGCCTGAGACAATCTCAAAGGAACCGCTGGCGCCGGTGGTTGCCCACGGCGATGACCAGTGGTTTGACCTCGTGAAGACGGTTATGTTCGTTCTCATCAACGCTGAGGAACTGAATATTACTCAGGCGAATGTGGACTCAATGCTCAGCAGCGACAATATCCAGATTCGACGCATGTTAGGCGCAACGGGCGAGTTCGGCCAATCCGACCTTGGCCTGAAGGCGGGCTTTGCTGTGGATGTCCTCAAGGCAGTTGGCAATTACGGCGAAATCTACAACCGATACATGGGGCCTCAAGGCATTGCATTTGCTCTGCCACGCGGCCTCAATAAGCTTTGGACCAATGGTGGTCTGATCTACGCGCCACCTCTCAAATAGGCCTGGTTGCAGCAAAGTAGGCATGTTCAGACACGATCGACTTCGGGCGATTCAAGGCATTGACGTATTGAGGTTAATGTTTTGAATCGCCTACTCACTTATGACGGTATCCCACTTTGGCGGAACGTTCGAGTATTGCAAGGTGTCGCCCAAGTCGTATCCGTCATCGTCGTAGTGTCCTTTGTCGTCTTCTTCATCGGCAATTTCCTCGACGCCGCCGACAGACGAGGCTTGTCATTGGGATTCGGGTTCCTAGATCAGGAGGCCGGTTTTCCTATCGCGGAGTCGCTCATTGAGTACGAGGAATCCGCCTCGTTCGGGTACGCCTTCATCGTAGGGATAGTTAACACTCTCAAGGTAGCGCTGGTGGGCATCATGTTAGCCGCCATCCTGGGTTTCGCCATAGGCGTGGCTCGGGGTTCCACCAATTGGCTCATCAGCAAGATGGCCGCTGTCTATGTCGAGACCTTCCGTAACATTCCCCTTCTAGTGCAGCTCTTCTTCTTTCCCCATCTAACAGTCCTGCAAAACATTACTCTGCCCCCACCTGGGTTCGGAAGTGGCCCCGTGAGCGAGCGCATGAAGTGGCTATGGAGCTACTGGAGCGAGTGGGTATTCCAGAGCAGGCCGACAAGTACCCTACTCAGCTTTCCGGCGGATAGCAACAGAGGGTTGCCATCGCCCGCGCTCTCGCCATGCAGCTTAAAATCATGCTGTTCGACGAACCTACGTCTGCCCTAGACCCGGAGATGATCAAAGAGGTGTTGGACGTCATGCGAGAGTTGGCTGCGTCTGGCATAACGATGATCGTGGTTACACACGAGATGGGTTTTGCGAGAGAAGTTGCCGACCGATTGATGATGTTCGACGATGGAAACATCGTGGAGCATGGCACGCCAAAGGATATCTTCGACAACCCTCAGCACGAACGAACAAAGCTGTTCTTATCGCAAATCCTATGACATCTCGCAGCACTACGCCTCATTCGTCATCGTGGCTGGTGGGGAGAACAAGGCCGACGATAGTTTCGCCCTCTCGACCAACGAGGTTCGATATATGTCAACATTCTTCTGCCGAGCGGCGGACGACGACCATCAAAGTAATGTCATCAGACTGGGGTGCGTCGCCCACGAAGGCGTCGACCTGTGCGATCAAGCCATCCTGTATATCCAGAGCCGAACGCCCCGCACTGGCGCGAACAATCTCCCGTAACCTCTCTTCGTCGAAGAAAGCTTCTTGTGCGTTCTGCGCTTCGGTGATGCCGTCGGTATACAGCAACAACACATCACCGGGGGCGAGATGAGCGGTGCCTTGTTGCCATGTCCCGTCATCGAGTATGCCCAACGGCACTCCCGTTCTGTCCAATTCCTGGATGGCATTCCCGTTTCGGCTACTGAGGAGATACGGTGGGTTGTGCCCGGCATTACAATATATCAACTCTCCGGATGATGGATCGAGGACACCGTAGAAGACCGTGACGAACAGGCCAGCACGAGTATCCGTCAGTATCCGGCGGTTCGCGGCACTGAGCGTAAGCTCAGGCTGAGTGTCGTATTCGACGGCGTAGGTGCGGATGAGCGTGCGACTCAAGGCCATATACAATGCAACCCCGGTGCCTTTGTCAGCTACATCTGCGATTAGTATTCCCAACCGCCCGCTTGGCAGAGGAATGACGTCGTAGAAATCTCCAGATGTCTCTCTAGCCGGCTTAAGCATTGCAATTAACTGCCAGCCAGGAACATTTGGCAGATTGTCGGGAAGGAAAGTCGCTTGTATTTGTCCGGCCAATGCCAACTCTCGAGCCACACTCTCATGGGCAAGTTCCTGGGCAAAGACCCTTGCACTTTCCAGTGCCGAAGCAATCTGCGTCGCGAGGGATTGTACCGCAGGTAGCAGATTTGGAGCAGCATCTGGGTCGCTACCAGGCGTCAGATGGATCCCCCTATCGGCTCTTTCGTTTCCACGTTAAGAATGGGGGTCACAACCACCGCGGCGGGCGTTGGTTATTCATCCCAGGGGAAAGACTCTCCCTGTGGGATGAATAATGCCTCGGACTTCGTGGCCAGCCACTCCCACGCCGAAGCGGTAATCGGCGGTCGATCATCCCGATCGCGAAACAAGGTCTGATCGGGGAAGATGCGGATCTCAATCCCACTATCTGGGAACATGGCGGGAACATGCTCACTCAACACCTCAGGCAGAGTCGATGCATCTGGAGGGCCATTGATGATCGCGCGCCCGAGTTCCTCCAGTTTCTCCATCTCTCGCGTTCGGTCTGCCACCTGTCTGGCCATGTGGTTGAACTCTGTAGCTAGAACGCCGATCTCATCGCCGGAAGGGGATTCAATCCTCCTGGAGAAGTTCCCCGATCCAACTGCTCGTGCCGCCGCGCTCAGTTCGTCAACTGGGCGCATGAGGCGTTGAATGCCAACTCCGACGATGGCGATCGGAGCGAGGATTCCGAAGGCTAGCAGCACGAGCAGCAGCCGTTGATAGCCGCTGCTGGCGCTGGTTAGCGATGACCAGGAAGCCTCAGAGACCAGGCTCCAAGAGGTTCCTGGTACCTGGGAGTACGCAGCGACGACATCCTCACCCGCACCGCTGGTGGTGCGGAGCGCGCCGACCCCAGATGTGAGTACCTCCTGCACCGCGGCTTCGCTGGAGAAGTCGGAGCCCGCGAATGCAGTATTACTGTGGTAAATGACCCTTCCCGTGTCGTCCACCAGGTAGACTGCCCCACTTTGGCTTAGCCGGAGGCGGACAATCCGTCCGTAGAGGGCGCTGACTGATGTATCACCGAGATTGAACATGCCGATTGTCACGCCAAATAACTCTCCGCGGGCACCGACTATGGGCACGCCCATCGCCACTATTGCGCGGTCTTCTGTGCTAACTCGCAGGACATTGGAGAAAACAGGGCGCGATGAGATAAGAAGGTCACGGAACACAGGCAGCGACGACCAGTCCTCGAATGCGCTAGCGCTACCCCCTGGACGCTCTGCCAAAGGTGTGCCGAATCTGTCCAGCACCACGACGCCCCCATCGAATACCGAAAGCCGCCCTAATGTCTGTACCGTGGGGAACCTTGAGGGTCCCGGAGGTTGGGATGGATCCATCCCTCGTCCCACTTCTTCCAACGTGTCCGTGAACTCTCCGAACGATGTCGAAAGCTGACTGGCCGACAGCCGTGTGAGGTCCTGGTTGCGCTCGATCACCAGATCAGCCGTCACGTCCTGGTAGGCGAAGAAGTTGATGACCGCGACTGCAATGAGCAACAGTGCCGTGGGTACAAAGAACCAGGCGATGATCTTGACCCGAAGAGAACGCCACCACCACCAGTGGGCGCGTCTGGGCGACTCTTCCAGAGAGTTCAACGCGCCTGTTGCGTTGTTTCGATCTGGGCGCATACGTCCTCCATCTGATTGACGCTACCCTGTCCGAGCATGAGGATGCTCTCCCATGCCGCGTAAGAAATTGATGTCGCGTCCGTCATGTTGAGGAACACCTCTGCTGTCATAAAGTAGCCGTTGAAGTGACCTTCGGCGAATGCAGCGATGTCCACTTGCGCGGCGGCATATGGGAACTCCTCACGGTTCATGTTGGCCCAATCGAACTACATGGGATGCTTTTGCCAGTTGGAGGAAGTTCGCTCTGGCCATAGCTATATCGTACTCGTCGCCGATGAGGAATTTCAGAAACCCCCACACTTCCTTGGGATGCTGGATCCCGGCATATATGCCGAATCCGTCCGAAGTAACGAGCGCTTCATATTGGGCGCGATCCAAGTTGCGCGTCAATGCTCCACATGTTTGCTCAACATCAGTACGTTTGGTTCACCTGGTGCCGACGCCGTCTCACGCACGACCTCATCCATCAAGCTGTCAATAAGGTGCAACCCTGTCCCGCCTTTGGCACGCGCCTCAACCGGCGCTTCTACGTCGAAGGGCCTTACGTTGTTGGCATCGAACGGAAGGCCCCAGTCGATGAGCGTAATCCTTACGACGTCATCGGTGGCCTCTACCCGCAGCAGGATGTCCCCCACCTGACCAGGCTGGTACGCGTGGCGTACGATGTTGGCTGACGCCTCTTCCACGGCGAGATCGATGTAAAACAGCGTGTCCTCAGTCAACTGCAGCCGTTGCCCCACGTCTCGAACGAATTCCGAGATCCTCCGCACATTCTCGATGGTGGCCTCGACACGCAATTCATCCTGTATGACCATGGCTGCTTCGGAACCTCTCAACGCACGAAATCGGATTAAAGACGTACTGGTGAAAAGAGATAGTGTATGCTCTTCCTCGTGGGAAGGGCCGGGCTATGACGCGGTGCTGGACGAAAAATCGGCAATGGCAGCTTCGGGCGAGTCGTGGACCGACATGAGAACGTCAAACCCGATGATTCTGAAAATGCGGGTCACTCTTACGTTCAGGGAAGCGAGCTTCATGTCGCCACCCTCTGCCCTGCTCTTGACCAGCACTGCTGATGTAGTCCACTCCGGACATGTCCACAACCATGTTGTGATTGCCTGCCGACACGGCGGACAACAAGGCCTGGTCCATGTCAGTTGCGGCCTGGGTGTCAATTCGCCCTTCCATCGAGAACACGGTGACATCGCCTTCGACACGCTGCGTAATGTTCATTGAATCTGCCTCCTGATACTGGGTGGCTTGGCCTTCCGTCCCTCGATCATTGTCTCGCCACAAGCCGGGCGTCAACCTCGCCCGCGCTCACAAGGCGCCCGTCACGTACCTCTTCTACTCGGGGAATCTGGCTGGCAAGGTCGCGGTCGTGTGTAACCATGACTATCGTCTTGCCCTGCTCCACCAACTCCTCGAAGAGCTCGAAGACCAGGCCAGCCGAGATCGTATCCAGGTTGCCTGTCGGCTCATCGCCAACGATCAATTTAGGGTCATTCACCAACGCCCGCGCGATCGCCGCGCGCTGCTGCTGACCGCCAGAGACCTGGCTTGGATAATTGTTGGCGGTCTCTGGAACCTTCACGAGCTCAAGCATCTCCATAGCGCGCTCGCGCCGTTGGCCCTTGTATGTGCGGCCATATTGCATGGGCATCATCACATTTTCAAGGATGGTCAGGGTCGGCATTAGCTGGAAGAACTGGAATACGACACCAACGTTCCTGCCACGCCACTTGGCGACCTTGTTCTCGCTCATCCCGGTCAGTCGCTCGCCGGCCACGTGTACCTCGCCCGAGGTCGGCCGGTCAATGCCGGTGATCATGTTGATGAGGGTACTCTTTCCACTTCCCGACGGACCCACGATGGCGACGAATTCACCTCCCTGGATCTGCAGGTCGATACCACGAAGTGCAGTAAACAGGCCGGCCCTGGTCTTGAAGACCTTTTCAACATTTTCCAGACTGACAAGGTTGTTGTTCATATCTTATTCCTCCTCGCCATTACTGATACCGGAGAATTGCCGACACCGTCCTGCGGGCAGCGCCCAGGGAGGGGGCCAGACTGGCGAGGACGGTAATCACGATCAGGCCGATCGGTCCGTATACGAGGTCGAAGCCAATGTCCAGGCTCGAAGTTAGCCCCAGAAACAGCAGATAGCTCAACGGAGCCGCAACGATATATGCTGACATGCCCACCAACAGTCCCTCCGTCAGGAACTGGCCAGCCACCGTAAACGAACTGGCGCCGACTGAGCGCATCACCCCGATCTCTCTTTGCCGTTCAAATACGCTCATCGAAAGGGTGGACAGCAGCCCGATTGCGCCCACGGCCGCCATCACGATCGCGGCGCTCTCAAATATCAGACCAAAAAGTGCGATGATCTGGGCGAAGTCTTCGGCAATTTCAACCAGGTTGACCTGAGCGGCAGCAATTCCATTGGATAAGAGGACTTCATCGATTTCGTCGATGATGTCGTCGACCTGTTTGACCGTAGGGTCCGCGCCGGTGACCTGGACCAACAATTGCGTGGGCGCCGGATCACCTGAGGCAAGCGTGGACCCTACCAGCCTGGCTAGCGCCCTCCACTCCATGAAACCCTGGTCGAAGGGAAAGGAGGCAATGCCAATAATCTCGAACTCAGCGCTCTGCCCCTGTGCCACGAGTACCACAGTGTCTCCGGCGTCTTTGCCGCCTGGTCCGCAACGTCGAAGCGCTCCAGCAATGCCATGGCCTTTTCACGTCGGTCCTTCGGCCTATGAACGCGGGCAAAGTCCATCGGCATCATGACGTTTTCCAGGACTGTCAGCGTGGGCATGAGCTGGAAGAACTGGAACACGATGCCAATGTTACGCGCCCGCCAGCGCGTGAGCTTGCGCTCGCTTGTGGTTGAGACGTCCACGCCGTCCACGACCACCATGCCGGACGTTGGTCTGTCGACGCCCGTGATCATGTTCAGAAATGTGGTCTTTCCGCCGCCCGAAGGACCCACCAGGGCGATAAAATCACCTCTTTTGACTTCCAAGTCAATCCCCTGCAATACTCCGAGAGGTCCGGCTGGCGTCTCGTAAGTCTTGACGAGGTTGCTGATCTGGATCAACGGCTCTGGCATCAGACACCTCCGACCGCGATTCGCCTGAAAGGCTGAAGCTAATAATAATTTCCAGATAAGATTATTACATAAATCTTGCGAATGCAACCTATTAATTCGTAAGCGTTCACTCCCCGAGTGCCAGGAGAGCTGAACGTTTATAGGCTCTTATATCCCTTTCAATCCTCGTAAGCGCTTATGCCCATTGTCAGTCCTGTACAAACGAACCAGTGATGGAGGAAAGACCGAGGCCCAAATCGCCCGCTTCGAGAGGAAGGATTTGCGTACCGTCAGAGGCGCGATCGAACCGACGACAACGGCAAACCAGTCCCGACGTTCAGGCCGCCGGACGCTATCCCTATATGGAGAGGTTCACCGAGCTGCTGCCTGACCTCAGTGTGCTTGACTTCATCGCCGAGGATACGGATTTAACCGATGAGGTGAGGGCCTTGTACACGCCGGGCCACACTCCGTGGCACATGAGCGTACTGGTCTCCTCTGGTGGACAGAAGGCCCTAATACAGGACGATGTGCTGATTCATCCCTTACAGGTGACGCACGAAGACTGGAACGCCAACTCCCATGCCTATCCTATCGCCTTCCGCGTGGGGACTCGTTGCATTGAGAGTAGGAGTTGGGGCGCTTGCGATTTATCCTCCTGCTCTCGTGAGAGCCTAGGAAGTGGGATGGGTGAGAAGGGCAGCAACTCTTCAGCTAGCTCCCTAACGGCTTTCGCGTCTTCCGGGGAGAGTCCCTCACAGGAGAGTAACTCAACTTGTTCATTCATTGCATCACCCCTGTTAGCGTTGTCAGTGTAAAGCATATTACTCCCTGCAACGCCAGAGACATATGTGTTTTCGGGTATCCTTTGCCTCTTTTATGCCACTTTCAGAAACGTAAGGCGTGTCCGAATCGGGTAGTGTAGTCCAGGCTTACATCAGCTAGAGCACTTTGAAAACTCATGCGGCTAACATCTTCTAGGAACTCGATATGAACCCCTGTACCAAGGCTGTGATTCAAGCGCTCCAGAAAGGCATCATCAAGCCATAGTCATCCCGAAGTAGGATGGTCCTTCAATCAAAAGGCTGGCTACGGAGTCAGCCCTTTTTCTTTGGCATAATCAACTTTTCTGCTGATGGCGACGTGTAGATCGTCCGATAGCATAGTCAATGCAAACAGTCAGAAAGGAGCTATGCAATGCAGCGTGTAAGTCAGTCCACCTCACGACCTCTAAACTTCGGAAAGGTAGTTCAACCAGCTGCGTTTCTTGTGGGTGTCGCAGGCTTCGTCATGTTGGCCCTACTAGCTTCTGGACAAGCTTACTCCACGCTGGACCTTCAGATCGCCGGATGGGTTCAGGGCCTGAACGTCCCCGGACTAGACTTGGTGGCAGCCTCGATCAATTTCCTTACTGACGGCCCAATGGCCATCGCCCTCTGGCTAGTCGCGATGACCATCTTTGTCTTGAAGGGGCGTCCCGTCGAGGCCATAGCCATCTTCTTGATAAGCGGCCTATGGGTCTCCAACGAGTTTGTGGGCATAGTTGTAGACCGGCCAACCGCCCTTCTGGAGACCGGAGGCATGATCGAATTCTCACGGACCGAAAGCGGGAGTTTCCCCAGTGGCCACGTCACCGGAGCCGTCGCTTTCTACGGACTCCTGGTCTTCCTTACATTCAGCAACGTGCGACACGGACACCTTCGTGTGGCTATACCAGCGATTGCCATAACTATAATTGGTCTCACTTCGCTGTCCAGGGTCTACTCTGGAGCCCACTGGCCCACCGATATACTTGGCAGCTACCTCCTGAGCTTTATGGGAGTCGCCGGCATCGCCTGGTTCTACACCAACGTCAAATTTGACACGCTGCATATCCCCCGCCCTCGCCGCAGCAAGCAGGTCGAGCCAGAAATCGAAGGCGTGACTATGGCAGGATCGATCGCCAGCAAGGTCTATCTCGATTGGAATGCGGGCACGGCCACCAAAGAGTACTACCCTCCTCTGCCGATAAGGGCACTATACAGGCTGGCATTCCAAGCGCCTTTCCCTTACCAGGGCCGCAGGGATGCGCTGGAGGCCGCTGCTGCCAAACGCAAGATAGCCGGACTGCTGACCAAACACAGGTTTGGCTACGATATGGTGGCTGCATTTTACGGGATTCGCGAGAGTGAGAATGGTTACAGCTTCGAGACAGAGCTGATCCAAGGCTCGGAGCCAAAGTCAAACAGTGAAGTGGAGGACCTCCTGAATGACATGTACGCATACTTCCAGGAAACGGGGATGCCCACCTGGCAGATCGCCCCAGGCAATCCTCACGCTTACTCCAACTTCATTCGAAGGCCAAACGGCGAACTCAAGCTGATTGACCTTGAATCCGCGCTCGTCTCCGTTAGCTACCCCTGGAAAGAGCTTCGTCCAGCCTTGCGCGATGGCAATTTTCCCACCTTCGACGACGTAAACTTCGTTCAGCTCCGCGACTATGTGAGTACACGTGCGGTTGAACTTGCGGAGAATCTGGGATCAGAAGGGCTAGGGATGCTCTGGACAATCGGCTTCAGGCTGGGCCGAGTTGACCGGAGTGGTTTTGGGGGCGTTAAATTGCCTCATGGCACCGTGGTGAGGGTTATTGTCGGCCTACAACCGGCCCTGACAGGGCCTTTCGCCGCCCTTAGCCCTGATTTTGGGCGCACTTATACAAGGTCTCACGCCGCCAGGTACTGTTCGGCCCTCATCAAGTTGGCAAACCCCAGCAGCGTCATCAGCCGCTGCGTGTTCTTGGACAGCCCCCTGTAGCGGACCTTGGCGTAGCCGAAGTGCCGCTTGATGTACAGGAACGGATGCTCCACCTTAGCTCTGACCGACGCTTTGCGCTTCTCCGACACCGCCTCAGGGCTCCCAGGCTCCAGCTTCCGACGCTGGCCGGGCCTCATCGCCACCTGCCACTCCACGTCCAAGCCCCGGTTCCCCGGCCTCTTGTCAACTCCCTGATACCCAGCATCTCCCCACACCTGAGACTCCCCACCGTGCAGCAACCGGGGCAACTCAGTCAGGTCATGCACGTTCGCAGATGTCGTGGTCATGCTGTGCACCACTCCCGTCTGCGAGTCCACACCGATGTGCACCTTCATCCCGAAGTGCCACTCGTTACCCTTCTTCGTCTGGTGCATCTCGGGGTCGCGCTCTTTAGCCCGATTCTTCGTCGATGAGGGCGCCGCTATGATGCTCGCGTCCACTATCGTCCCCTCCTGAAGACGGAGACCCTTGGACTCCAGATAGCGGTTGATCTCCTCGAACAGACCCGCGCCCAACTCATGCTCTTCCAGCAGGTGGCGGAAGTTCAGAATCGTCGTCTCGTCCGGCAGCGGCCCAGGCAGTCTCAGCCCTACGAACCGCCTCACCGATTCGACCTCATAGAGCATGTCCTCCATCCCAGGGTCGCTCAGGTTGTAAAACAACTGCACGCAGTGTATCCGTAGCATCACCGATAACTCGTAGGGCCGCCGACCACGACCGGCCTTGGGATAGAACGGTCGAATGCGCTCTTCCAACTCTTCCCAAGGGATCAGTCCATCCATGCGCTCAAGGAACTTCTCCCGGCGAGTCTTTCGCTTCTTGCTCTCGTAGTCCAAGTCCGCAAACGTCGGCTGGTTCATTGCCTCTCCTCCCCCGTCTTCAGGCCTTGGCCCTATTTTACTATCCCACAAGCCATCGGGACTTATTCAGAGCATCCCTAGAGGAACTCAGTGACGCCATCGAGGTCGCAGAAGTCGCTTCTAAAAGCTGGAAGGAGAGCGAACCCAGGATTTGGGGGCGGGCAGCCGCGCGCGTCTACCGTATGCTCGATATGAGCAGGCCAATCAACACGATTCGCCGTCTCTTCGAAAGAGGGGAGGCAATGTCAACATCATTCCTGGCTTCGGCTGTCGACCGCTGGGAGCAGGAAGGGAAAATCGACGGCGAGGAGGCGACGGCGTTTCGGAATAGCCTGGGAACATCGGAAATGAGTGAGGTAATCAAGCACCTTGGAGCACACATAGTATTAACTGTGGCAATAGCTGTTCCCATCCCAGGTCTGCGGAGCATTGCTCGCTCTGGATGGACGCTGGCCTTCCGCCTCAAAGGGCTATTAGACCTTGCCACCAAAAGGATTACCAGAGAAGAGTATCGAGAGGTGCGGTCGATTCACACAGTACCGGTGATGCTCCTCGCCCTGTGCCCGCCTTCGGAACTATTGCCTATGCTATCAGCGACCCTATGCTGAAAGGCCCAGGCAGAATGCTGGTTGACCAGAGCGCATCCAAGTTGCCGTTCAAACTTTACCACCGCCTAGGTCTGTCCCGCCTCACCTCGCCCCGCGGCAAAAAGGCAGCCAACACAGCAGCAACTCTTACCAAGCAGCCTGGCGCGATTGACGCCAAGGTTAAGAACGTTACTGTTGAAACCTTTAACACGGCGGCGTAGTTATCGTAGATTGAGTCTAAACGGCGATTGAGGCTAATGCACAAACGGTGTAGCTACCTGGCGTTTCCGTCGGACTGCTACACATCTGCAATTTCTCAGAAAGCAGCTTGGTCGCAGTATAAGAAGTCTTCTCCACACCACACTGTTCGCTTCGATTCGAGTAGGATACCAGATAGTGTGGTCATGCCCCCAACGCTTCACTTCTCAGGCGAAAATTTGGAGCCACTGCCTCTGAGAGAGGACTGCGTGTAAAATGAGAAAACTATGCGCGTGTTGAAGAAAATGCATAATCGCTCAGCTTCTATACAGAATCGGAATAACCCCACCACAACCAGCCGAAGAAGAGGCAGACTATGGAACTAGCGAGAATAGCGCTGGGTGAAAGCCAGAGAGCGCTCGGAACTCGTTCATTTCTATACATCGGTATTGGTGCAATATTTCTGTTATCTTTCGGCGTTTTTGCATACCTCGCCAGCATAATCACTCTATTCCCTGGAGAGGCAGCTGTATCTATGTGGGTGCAATCATGGAGAAATTCATGGCTGGATGTAATAATGAGAGCTATCTCAGCGCCAGGCTATGGAATGCCAGCTGTGATGATTCTGGGCTTGACGCTGGCACTCCTCGCTTTCAAAGGAATGGGCAAGGAGAGTGTGCTGATGCTGGCGCTTGCGATAGTCTCCTCTAGCCTTAACTTCGTCATCAAGGAGTTGGTCGCTCGGTCCAGACCTTCGGACGAATTAGTGCAAGTATTTCAGAATCACGACAGCTTCTCTTTCCCCAGCGGCCACGTCATGTCCCATGTGGCATTCCTTGGTATGCTGGGAGTTATTGCCACATTGAGAATGAAACCATGCCTCGCCAAATGGTTTATTCAGGGAGGTCTTTTGGTGGGCCTATTCGCAGTCGGCCTATCCAGGATATATTTGGGCGCTCACTGGATTGGCGATGTGATCGCCGCATACGCTCTAGGCGCTGCCTTGATCGCGGCTACTTTGGGGCTGTGGCGACTACGGGTAAGAATGAAGGCGAGGCTATCACCCTAGGTAATCGAGGTTGCGACCGGTGCCTGAGATCACGAATGTGATTCATTCTTATAATTCAGACGTTGGTACACACCTAACCAAGTTGAAAACTAACCTCAATAGTCCTCAGAGAGCAGGTTGTAAGGTGGGTCAATGATGATAAGGTCGTAGGATTCGGCCTGCTCGGTCTTTAGCACCTCGGCGGAGATAGTGATCTTTTCATAACGAGAAGTCCACCTACTGCCGAATCCTCCTCCTTCTAACTAACAATGCTTTGGAGCAATAATCGTGTGTACCGTTAGTTACGTAAGCATCGCTCAATTAAGCCACTATAGGCCTATCGTTATGTCGAGAAACTCTGATAAGGCACGTCGCCGTGCGAGGGGTGACATGTGTCTAAAAGAGACCCCGCCTACCTCAACCGGCAAGGCTTTTTTGCGAGATTCATGCCGTCACGCGCCTATACATACATATGCAGGAAACCGCTAAGCCATGCCATCCGCTTACACCAAGCCACACGCAAACACCAGCACGGAGTCGGTGGTGTCAGGAGAAGTAGCACGCCAGAGACAAGCGCACTCTTGACGCCGAGACCGTTCGCTAACGGGTGTAGGCCGAGATCTCTAAGGCTCTAACTCAGGGTGATCGATGTGTTGATGAATTCCCTGATGTAAGTTTTCTAACAGATTATGAGTACCATTATGGAACGCTCTTATCATCTCGTGGGACTGCTGATGCCGCCCTTCACGCATCATCCTCTCGACAACATGCGCGATCTCGGGCAACATGATTTCGGCCTGTTCTCTAGATATTATCTCTTGCTCCACGAAATGAGCGAATAGCCTTGCTAGAGGATGCTCGCCCTCCTCTCCTGAAGAATTCTCCTGTACTCCTTGCTCTTCGCCTCCACCTAATGATTGAGCAAAAACAGTCGCGATCGAGAAGATTCCGATGACGAGGAGCAGGAATGCTATGGTGATCTTCAGAGTAAGATTTCGCATGATATCTCCTATCAGTTAGGGTGTAATAATGCGGTAATACTATTTCACGTACATCAGGAGGTCAATTGCGTAGAGCCGTTGTATGATGATGGACGAGAGGATATTTGCGCCGTCCGAAATCTGCATATTGACGTTGGGTTGCTGTCAAGGTTGCTGTCAAACAGAGATTCAGTGCAACTTGCCAAATCATCGATTTAGGACGAGACCCTGTATTATGCGATTCTTGAGTGGTCGGGGTGACTGGGATTGAACCAGCGACCTCCTGCTCCCAAAGCAGGCGCGCTCCCGCTGCGCCACACCCCGAAGATTATTACGTAATGGTAACTCTATTATAGAAGCTCAGAAGATTCCGAACAAGCTGTAGTCTGAGAATCGAACAGGTAGCCTGTAGCTAGGTTGTGTTGACATTTGGTGCATAATGGATACATGTCAACGACTGAATTACGCAATGAACAATGGTCGAAAATCCTTGAATTTCTGCGCTCATGCCCAGACCTCTACGTTGGAGAGGAGGACGATTGCAGGCGCTACGTCGAGGCCATCCTGTGGATGGCACGAAGTGGTGCTCCTTGGAGACTGCTGCCTGAGCACTACGGTCACTGGAACAGCGTATATAAGCGCTTCGCACGCTGGTGTGAAAAGGGTGTATGGGAACGAATGCATCAGCATTTTGTGCAAGACCCCGATATGGAGCATGTCATCATTGATAGCACTGTGATAGCACTGTGATAGCACTGTGATAGCACTGTGGTTCGCGCTCATCCCTGTGCTGCTGGAGCCTCCAAAAAAACGGTGGCCAATCGGCCCAAGCTCTTGGCCGGAGCCGAGGCGGGTTCAGTACCAAGATCCACGTGAGCGTGGATGGATTGGGCAACCCGTTGCGCTTTGAGCTCACAGCAGGTCAACGTCACGACATCACCCAGGCACAGGCATTGATTGCTGATTTCGAAACCGAGCATGTGATTGCTGATAAGGGATACGATTCGATGGATTTTCTCCAATGCATCCTGGGCAGGGGCGCGTTACCTGTGATTCCACCTCGGTCAAATCGAAAGACGCCACGAGAGTATGATGAGTACCTTTACCGAGAGCGCCACCTTGTGGAGTGTTTCATCAACAAGATCAAGCACTACCGGCATATCTTCTCTCGCTTTGACAAGCTGTCATCGCGTTTCCTGGGATTCTTGAACTTCGTCGGTGCTCTCATATGGCTCAGATGAAATGTCAACACAACCTAGAACTATGATAGTATGAACCAACCATCTTCTTATTGTCTAGGAATATAGAGGCAAGGAGTAATCGAATGAAAATAGGGGTAGTTTTCCCTCAGACCGAAATCGGCTCCGACCCGATGGCGGTGCGTGACTACGCGCAGGCCGCCGAGTCGCTTGGATTCAATCATATATTGGCCTTCGACCATGTTATAGGCGCGAACTTGGCTAGCCGTCCCGACTGGCGGGGCGCTTACGGGCACAACGATATGTTCCACGAGCCGTTCGTGCTTTTCGGATACCTGGCTGGCCTGACCGAGAGGGTCGAACTGGTGACGGGCGTGATTATCCTTCCCCAAAGGCAGACTGTGCTCGTGGCGAAGCAGGCAGCTGCACTCGATGTCTTGAGCAGAGGCCGGTTGCGTCTGGGAATCGGCGTTGGCTGGAATGCTGTCGAGTACGAGGCCCTGGGAGAGAATTTTCACGACAGAGGCCGCCGATCCGAGGAGCAGATTGAACTGATGCGGACGCTTTGGACTAAGGAGACTGTGACCTACGAAGGACGATGGCACAAGATTACTGACGCGGGGTTAAATCCGCTGCCCGTTCAGCGTCCTATCCCCATATGGTTCGGAGGCAGGGCCGAGCAGACCATATGGCGAGTCGCTCAAACGGGCGATGGCTGGTTTCCTCTGTTTCCTCCTGATGACGAGGGCAAAGCATTGATCGAAAAGATGCGCGCTCAAGTTGGCGAAGCGGGGAGAGACATCAACGACATCGGTATTGAAAGCTGGGTTACCATAGCTGACCGCACCCCGGATGAATGGGTGAAAATCGCGACAACGTGGAAAGAGCTTGGGGCGACTCATATCTCGGTGAACACGATGAAGGCCGGGCTGTCGTCGCCTGACGAACACATCGACGCCATAAAACGCTTCAAAGAGGCAGTAGACGGAATCTGAGGAACAGAGTAATCTCCTCTCCTTTGGTGGGAGGAGGCTTAGGAGCTATTGAGCGTAGGTGACTATGCTGGTGTGGCGTCAGGGAGCGCAGGAGGCTGGGAGTTGAGCAACTCGTCCAGAGCCTCAGCTTCCACCGTCTCATAGTCGAGAAGGTATTTCGCCATCTGCGTCAGCTTGGCCTTGTTGGTTCGCAATAGCTCTCTGACCGTTTGATTGGCCTTATCCAAGAGGCTATGCACTTCCTCGTCTATCGTCTCGGCCACCTGGTCGCTGTAATTGCGCTGCTCCGAAATCTCCCGGCCCAGGAACACAAGCTCCTCTCGCTTGCCAAATGTCCGAGGCCCAAGCTTCTCGCTCATGCCATATCGTGTCACCATGGTGCGAGCTATATTCGTCGCCTGCTCAAGATCGTTGCTTGCACCAGTGGTTGTCTCGTCGAACACGATCTCCTCAGCCGCTCGGCCACCGAGGGCATACGCTAGCCTGGCCTCAAGTTGCCTCTTGGTGATTAGATTACGGTCTTCGTCGGGCACGAACCTGGTATAGCCGCCCATCTGACCACGCGAAATTATTGAAATCTTGGATACGGGGTCGGCATGGGGGAGCAGGTGGGCTACGAGGGCATGGCCTGCCTCATGATAGGCTGTCAACTCCTTCTCCCTCTGGTTTATCACACGGCTCTTTCGCTCAGGCCCCGCTATTACCCGGTCTATTGACTCCGCGAACTCATTTGGCCCTATCAATGTCTTGTTCCGGCGAGCCGCAAGTATCGCGGACTCGTTCACCAGATTGGCAAGGTCCGCTCCGCTGAATCCCACCGTCTGTTTCGCCACACTCCCCATATCCACGTTCTCGGCAAGCGGCTTCCCCTTGGAGTGAACCTCAAGTATCTCTGCCCGTCCCTTTATGTCGGGGTTGTCCAAAGTCACCCGACGGTCGAACCGCCCGGGACGCAGCAACGCAGGGTCCAGAATGTCGGGCCGGTTCGTCGCAGCTATCACTATCACGTTCGTCGTCGTGTCGAAGCCGTCCATCTCGACAAGCATCTGGTTCAGCGTCTGCTCACGCTCGTCGTGGCCGCCTCCAAGTCCCGCTCCCCTGTGACGACCCACCGCGTCTATCTCGTCCACGAACACGATGCTCGGCGAGTTCCGCTTTGCCTGGTCGAACAGGTCCCTCACCCTCGACGCTCCCACTCCAACGAACATCTCCACGAACTCGCTGCCGCTTATCGAGAAAAACGGAACCCCAGCCTCTCCAGCAACCGCTCGCGCCATAAGTGTCTTGCCTGTCCCAGGTGGGCCTATCAGCAACACGCCCTTGGGTATCTTCGCCCCCAGAGCCGTGAATTTCTCAGGGAACTTCAGAAACTCAACGACCTCCTGAAGCTCTTCCTTCGCCTCCTCGACTCCCGCGACGTCCGCAAAGCTCACGTTGGGGCTGTTGCCCAATGTCATCCTCGCTCGGCTCTTGCCGAAGCTGAAGGTTTGGCTGGAGTTGCCCTGTGCCTGCCTCATCATGAACAACAACACAGCACCGAAGAATATCAATGGCAAGAAGTTGATGAATAGCCCGAACAGGCTCCCAAGCCCGCTCGAACCCTTGACGACCACCTGAAAGTTTGAGGCCAACGGGTCTACACCGGCCCGCTCGAGTATCGATACCACGCTCGAACCTTCCTCCTTGCGAGAGGTGAAGGTCTCCCTGCTGGTGGTGATGACGGTCAGGTTGTTGCCATTCACCTCGATGGTGTCGATGTCCCCTCGTGCGGCCATCGTGATGACCTCGCTGATGGGAATCTCCCTCGACCCTCCAAGGGGTTCTGAGAACAAAGTGAAGAAGATGGCGACGACCGCCACTATGATAAGCAGGTATATGAAGCTATTTCGCATCCATCGGGAGTTCATTTCGCCTCCAAATAAAGCGCACAAACACAAGGACGATGGAGAAGGACACCCCTTTCATATTACATTATTAACGTCGCAATGCAAAGCATTGTCGTCTGATACCTGGCCTACTCATGCCTAATCATAATGAGCTGGAAGGGCCAATTTGCTGGTATGTGTCGGATAAAGGCTTGATTTGAGCGAGCTTCTGCCCTATATTCGTGGACATAATCATAAGTGCGAAGGAGCCTCACAATGGCTGAGTCTTACGCTCGCCCAGAAACTCTGGTCAGTACCGACTGGGTATCAGAGCATCTCAACGACCCATCCGTCGTAATCGCTGAAGTAAACACAGACCTCCAGGCTAGTTATCATCAAGGTCACGCGCCCGGCGCGGTAGGCTGGAGCTTGCATACAGACCTGGAACACCAGACTCGAAGGGACATCCCGGACATAGCACAGATTGAAGCCCTTCTAGGCCGGTCTGGTATCGACAATAATACGACCATCGTGCTCTACGGCGACGGTAACAACCGCTCCGCGACGTGGGCCTTCTGGGTGCTGAAGTATTATCGGCATAGTGACGTTCGCCTGATGAACGGAGGACGCAAGAAGTGGATTGACGAGGGGCGAATCACATCGACGGCTGCGCCAGAACCGATACCGAAGACCTACAAGGCGGGCGTACCAGACCACAGTCTGAGAGCAACGAAGGAGTACATCGTTAGTAGCCTCCGCAATTCGTCCGTCAGACTGCTGGATACGCGGACGCCGGAAGAGTACGCCGGACTGATGGCCTTGCCGGGCGCTCCGCAGTCTGGCATATACCGCAATGGCCGCATCCCCGGCGCAGTCCTGCTGCCCTGGGACGAAGGCGCGACAGAGGATGGCACGTTCAGGTCATCAGACGAGCTACGACGCATGTACGAGGGCAAGGGGTTCAACCCAGAGCACGAGGTCATTCCTTACTGTCGCCTGGGCGTGAGGGCATCCTATAGCTGGTTCGTTCTCAAATACCTGCTGGGCTACGAAAGAGTGCGCAACTACGACGGTTCCTGGACAGAGTGGGGCAATGCCGTTAGCGTGCCGATAGAATCTGACGCCACGGCGGGTAGAGAGTAAATGTGGTGGCTATCATTATAAGAGAGGTTGGGTGAGATTGTATCATGAGAGGAGGTGATACAGCAGAAATGATTTTCGTGGCTCACCTATTAATTCTTATTGTTATAGGAAGGAAATCATGACAACATCTGAAACGCAAGGTCAGAGATTCTGCTTTGAATGTGGGGCACAAATAAGGCCGAACGCGTATACTTGTCCAACCTGTGGTGTCCTGTTAAAACGCGGACAGGAGTCCAGTAAACCAGCCCTAGCTTTGGCTCTTAATTTTTTCTTCCCTGGGGTTGGTCTAATGTTTTATAGACAGATGGCACTCGATATTGTAGTCCTTGTGCTTACTATCATAAGCTTCTACTTCCTGTGGCTATTAACAATGCCAATTTCTACAGCTATGACGGCCAACTCGGCCTTTGCTCCACAGACAGAGGAGTAGTTCCTGATGTCGGAGGAGAGCATGAAGGCAACCTGTCAACAATGCGACAGCGAGTTGCTAGAGCGGTCGAAGTTCTGCCCAAGTTGTGGCTCTGAAGTAGTGTCTGAGGAGGAAATGCTTTCTCAGACCTCAAACGCTGGTGATGGCGAAGGCGTCGGGACATTGACATGCCGCAAGTGCGGTGATGATATGCCAGAGGAGGCCCGGTTCTGCCCTGGTTGCGGCGCATCGGCTGCGGCGGAGCCAGGCAATATTCCTCAGTCGTCGCCAGCTACGTCTGCGAGCCGGACTTTTGGAGAGGTTTCGAGTGGCGACCGCAACATGGCGATGCTCTGCCACCTTATTTCCTTCGTCGGAATCGTGCTTCCTTTTGGGAATATCCTTGGGCCTCTTGTGGTCTGGCTCATCCAGCGTGAGAAGTCGTCTTTCGTCGATGAACATGGCAAAGAGTCGATCAACTTTCAGCTTAGCTTGATAGTCTACTCATTCGTGGGAGTGCTACTGCTGATAGTGAGCACGATTCTCGTAATCGTGTTTATAGGCATCTTTATGCTAGTAATCGTTGGCATGATAGTGTTGGCTCTTTTCGTATTTTCGCTTATTGTAGTAATTGTGGCATCGGTTCGAGCCAGCAATGGAGAGATGTATCGCTATCCGCTTAGTATCCGGTTTCTCAAGTAGGCGTAACTTTTGATGTGGATTCAGAAAGTCGTTTCATGGTGATTAGGAGAGCGTCGCAGGCAGATGACGATATGCCACAGCCTGATCTTGTCGCTTTCTTGCGAGGGCACGGCGTCGAAGCCATCGTTATCGCTGGTAGAGCAGACCTGGATTTCGAGGCTGACAACTCGCTGTTTCACATCGCCCTTGTGAACATGGACGCGCTGCCGTTGTTTGAAGTTGGATACTGTGTCCAGGCATGCTCAAAAATGAAGCTGCCGGTGATTGCGCTCGTCCCGGAACGTTATGTGGCCGAGCTAGACGCTACGCTCGACATCGAAGATTTCGTCTTGAGTCCTCCCAATCTTGCAGAGCTTGCGACTCGCGCCGACCGCGTCTTGCGGCGAACGAGACCGCAAGATAGCGACGGCGTGATTCGCTTGGGAGACCTGGCTATCAACCCGACCACCTATGAGGTCTCGCTGAGAGGGCGTCGCGTCAACCTCAGGTTCAAGGAGTACGAGCTTCTCAAGCTGATGGCGACGAACGCTGGCAGAGTCTACACCAGGGAATCCCTCCTTAATATCATATGGGACTACGACTATTTCGGTGGCACTCGCACAGTGGATGTGCACATCCGGCGATTGCGCAGCAAGATCGAGGACGCTGACCATCCCTTCATCGAGACCATCTGGAACGTAGGCTATCGTTTCAGGGACCTCGAACGCTCTTCGTGATGCACTTCACCTACTCCCTCCATAAGCAGCAACTCAAGATTCAGGCGATTGGGGTCTCTCACGTAGATTGAGCCGCCAACCTCCTGATACTGGGTGCTGCTCTTGTCCAGGCCGCTCTTGACCTCCGGAATCCAACGGCTCAGACGAGCACGCTTCTCCATCATCTCTTGGTTCATGGCGCTTTACACTCCTCTTGACGAATCTTACCAATTCGAATATACAGGTTGCCCATCCTCGTTACAGGATGTTCGTTGTGGTGCGAGGGATAACCCTTATGAAAGATCCAGGAATTCGGTCTAGAACAGAGAAGACTTATAGTAGGGATTGATTCGCGAGCCAATTCTATCATAGGGGGTGCGTAACATCATGATAGCTAGTGGTTCAACGTTTTTGTATTGATGGGTAGAGTGACTTTAGCTTGATGCGCGCATCCTCGGTAGTGAAGCGCCAATCCACTCGTATCACATCCCGGTTGCGTTGATTCTGCCAAGCATTGACCTCGCCGCGCAGGATGTCTTGATTGGCAATCCGTCGGTCCAGGCACTGTCGAGCCAGCACACCGATCTCTATCTCCGCCATATTCAACCAACTCCCGTGTTTGGGAGTATAGTGTATCTCCAGTCGCTCAGCTATACGCCTCGCCTCAGCAGGCTCGAATGCCTCGTATAGCGAGGACAGCTTGTGAGTGTTGAGATTGTCCATTACCAGCACGATCCGGTCTCTGTCAGGGTAGTCCTCGTCGACCAGTTTCTTTATCACATGCGCCCAGTCCACCTTCGTGCGACGCTCTCTGACCTCGACTCGGCGCCATCCGTCCAACGGTGCAAACAGCATGAACAGGCTGCTCACTCCATTGCGCTCGTATTCGTAGTCGTATGCCGCCGATAAGCCGGGCGCTGCGGGACGCGGCACTCGCGTCTCCTTGACTTGCTGTTTGCTCGTCTCATCCATGCACACCAGAACCTCATTCCCATCGTACGGCCGTTGGTAGACCTCCAGTACGTCTTCCATCACGTCTTCCATCGCGCACACAAACTCCGCGCTCTGACCGGGCGGGATGCACCAACTCTGCTTCAGCCACGGCTTCAGTTCGTTTTTTTTTAAGCGCCTGGCGAACCGTCTCGGTGCTAATGGTCCCGACTATCTCACACTCGACCAACTGGTCAGCCAACAGCTTCAGGGTCCAACTGGCACGCCCCTCCGGCGGTTCCCCGCAGGCCATCGCTATCAACCGTGCTTCACCTTCGCCGTCCAGTCTCTTTTGACGCCGACGCAGTTGCTTTTTGCGATTCAGCGCAGACTCGACCCCCTCCTCCACACAGCGCTTGCGTATTCGCTCGACCGTTGACTGTCCCACACCGAGCGCGCTGGTGATGTCCGCGTCCTTCATTCCCCTGTCCGAGCGTGACTCATCGCTCATCAGCAGAATGCGCGCATGGGTCTGTTTGTACGCCGCAGCCCGACCGCGTGAGACCAAGGCGTTGAGTTCCTGTTGTTCGTCGGTAGTCAGTCTGATACGGTACTTCTTGGTAGACATCATGGTTCCTCCTCGGTTCAACGTTACGATTGAACCCCCAAGAGGAACAATGACTATCATGGTATTCATTTCAATGATGTTGGACCACTAGAGGGTATTATCCAAGAGAACACCTGCTGAGGCAAAGGCGGTAACACCAACCATATGTGTTGGGTAGTAATGATGCATTGACATCCGTCAGATTGATGTGATGCTTTTCACTCAGTTTAGCTATTATCAATCTTTTGGTTAGCCACAATACTTTCTTAGAACGGCGGTGCCTTGATACCGGCATTTGATGGACGCGGGTTTTTACCTTCTGGAATACATGACACCCACCTGGGCGAGATAGAGGAAAAACTCGGGGGCAATAGTTCCCAAAGGGAAAAACTATTTCACGGGTTGAGACGTTATCTGTATATATGGAGTCGCTCCGGCTTCATAAGTTATGTCTACATAGATGGTAGCTTCGTCACGAATGTGAGCGAACCACAGGATGTAGATTTGATTCTAGTGCCTGTTGGGACGGCACTAGAATCCATGGACTTTTTTATGTTAGCCTTGGAATACAGCGTTTATCGTGAGGAGGTTAAAGCTCAATTCGGTTGCGATGTAATAGTGGTTCTTGACGATCTTGAATTGAATGATTGGTTGACGTACTTCTGCCATGATCGATTTGGACGACAAAGAGGATTGCTCCGAGTAAAGCTACCCTTATGACTGATATGACTGAGCAAACTGAACGAGAACAGATTCTCGAAGTTACAATTGATCAACTCGCTCGTTTGGAACGAGCGCTCTTTGCCATGCGCCAGAAGTCACAAGGTAATCCTGATGTGCTCAACGCTATAGCCATGACGCAGTACCAGGAAGTGCAAGGGCTCAGGGCGGAGATAGACGAACTGCACGGATTTGGCTTTGAGCAGACCGCTGACTTGGTGGTGAGTATCGAGGGAACGGGGATAGGTTTTGGGCGCACTCCTTCCAGTATCTTATCAGATAATCTAAACAATTTGAGACTAGCAATTCAATCCATTGCTGGATGCATGCTGGGGAAAAAGCACATGGGCACAGGAAGGCTTCCAAGGTGGATAGCCTATGCTGCTGACCTTAGCGTCAGAGAAATATCCAGTGGGAATCTTAAACTTGCTCTATCTCTCCCCCCCTTCACATCTGAGTTTACGAATTCTAAACATGAGCCAATAAAGCGATCTATAGAGTTACTTCTTCAGGCCATCTGTTGGGTGTCCTCTGACGACGATGTACAAGCGCTATCAAAGATTGCGCTAAATGAGCGGCTCCAGCAAGTGGTGTTGAGGCAAGTGGACAGAATAACTCCTTCTGAAACCGGTGCTGTGCGCTTAATGCAGTTTTCAGGCCGCTTGATATCGACACCAGAGCCGCCAATTCTGACGCCCCAGTCAGCTAATCGAGTTGCCTATGCACTAAACATTCTGGGGGCACAGCCCATGCCGAAGAAGGCGTCTTAGATCTGCCCAAAGGCCTGGGCCTGAATAATATGCGTCCCTAAGTAGACTGTGACTTCTGCTCTAACTCCTCGGCGGTAGACCACTCCGTCGCCCAACCAAATGCTTGCCCGAAGTTTCGAGCCAGTACGGGCATCACCTGTTGCAAGTTGATGTCCTCCGATAGCACGGACACCATCGACGTGACGCGGCCTTCAGGCATTCCGCAGGGTATGATGTGGTCGAAGTAAGAGAGGTCGGGGTTCACGTTGAGCGCGAAGCCGTGCATCGTGACGCCCCGGCTGACCTTCACGCCGATTGCGGCAATCTTGGCCTCCCCCACCCAGACGCCCGTTGGCTTGTCTTTGCTATCGGCCCGTATGCCGAACTCGGCCAGTGTAGCGATGATGACCGCTTCCAGCGTCTGCACGTACTTCAGGGGGCCGCCCTTCCACTTGCGCAGGTTCACGATGGGGTAGCCGACAAGCTGGCCGGGGCCGTGATAAGTGACCTCGCCCCCACGGTCGATGCGGTGGACTTCGACGCCAAACTCCTTCAGCTTCTCAGGAGAAGCTAGAATGTCGGAGGAATCGCCACGCTTGCCTAGGGTGTAGACGTGAGGATGTTCCAGCAGCAGAAGCAAATTGGGCAGCGTACCGTCCGCAACCTTCTGCTGAAGGCTCTTTTGCATGTCCCAAGCGGCCGCGTATGCCATATGGCCGAGTGGGACGGAGATGCATCTATCCACTGGAAAAGACCTCAGTTCCCTCTTCCACACGCGAGAGAAGGTTAGGGTTGGAGGGAGGATAATCAACAGGGGAGAGACCAATTCACCTGAGAATAGAAAACCAACGGTGCGGAGCCTTAACGGGTCTACCTAGGAAATTCTCCAACAGTTCACGTCTCAACGCAATCTGTCCAGACGAACTTCCAGTGTCGTCTAATATCCAATCAGGTACGTCAGTTAGCGCCCTACTAAATCCCAAGGTTGGCACTGACACTATGATCGAGTCTCCTGAGATGGTCCAACAACCTTCTGGGGGCCTACGTTCCCTGCTATACCTGTCGTTGTTCAGCAGGCTGTTCAATATCAAGCGCGGCCTCTCAAATGCCCTTTCCTGATACTCCTCTAGTGTCATGCTTCTGCACCACTCAGGCATCTTTGTATCAGATGGCAAATTCTCTTGAAAAATATCACATAAAATTTCCGACGACAGTTCAAGCACATCAGAATCGTCATTCTCAGAATCAATCACATCGGCTACCTTAGAAAGTATGCGTTTCAGATATTCTCGGTATAGGGCTGTGCTCAAACTTTCTCGAATGCCCGCGACAGACCTTTGCAATCGGCGTCGAGAGGCGGTGTCATCGCCTGGCAATGCAGTCCTGGTATATATCATCAAGCAACGCTTTACTGTTTCAGGCGGAAAGCTGCGCGCCTCAGCATTCATAGATAGCGCGAAGCAGGGATACTCTGCGTATGGGATAGTCTCGTCCTTGATTATCTCAGGTGCGTTACGAGTGAAGCGTTCTCTGGTCACATCATCAAATACGACAGGGAATCTCTTATAAGACTGTTGGAGGCCGCGTAGTTTGCCGGGAGTGAAATCCAGTGTCCCAACTATGCGGGGATATGAAAACATAGACGTCATAAGAGTCTCAACAAGACTCGTCTTCCCACAGTTGCTAGAGCCATAAAGTATGGCGAACATGGGTTGTTCGAAGCTAAAGCTATTTCTGCGGAGTGCCGCATTACGTATGTCGCACATGAGCGGTGAGAAATAGAACCAGCACATGAATGTATAGTAATCCCGTTGAAGGCGAGGAACATCCCCTACGAAACCGTTATCATAGTTTCCGAAAAATTCCAACCAGTTCGCGACATCGTTTCGCACTTCCTGCTCATCTGGGTCAAGATTCATTTCCTTGCCCGAAAGTGTGAATTGGCCTCCGTTCAGAGAGAGATAAGTCTTAGGTCCTTCCTCGATCTGTCGAGAAAGGACTATGTGTGTCATCTGTTTGACAATTTTGGAAGTAAGATGAAGATTGCCATTCTTATTCGGACTCACGTCGGCGAGCGCCCGCCGAAAAACGGGCTTTATGACTTCGATCCTTGACAGAACCTCCGGCACAGCATAGTTGGCCTCGTCGATTTGTTCTACAGGCACGTAAAGCGTTATTCCGTCTTTACTGTATTCGGCTTCTTTCAAGGCTGGCGACTCTTCTATTTGCATTCTTTCTACTTGAATCGGTTGTTCCCTGAGAGGTAGATGATTCGTTGAAATGTCCCGAACGGCCTCGTACTGCGCCCAATAGTGTTTCCAAGCTATTTCATCGTTATCGAACACTATTAGCGTCTCTGCCTGTCTGCCAGAGAACGCGGTTTCGGATAGGTTTGCCGACCCTACGATTACACGTTGCAGCCCCTCTCTTTCGAGTAGATATATCTTGGCATGGGCGATAACGTCTTTAATGACGTAGAAGCGCACATTTCCGCTGACCACCCGGTCATAAATGATTTCCCTGCGTTCTTGAGATAAGCCTCTTAATCCCAAAAAACCATTGTTGAGTTTCTCATCCACCACAGTCTGGAAACTCAGAATCTGCGCGGCCTCATGTGAGAGAATCCCATTATGGCCAAAAACGCACTCGAATTCATCAAAATCGTAATCTCTCAGGAGGCCGGCTATCATGGGAATGCTTGAGGTGTACGTTAGCGCGTACATAGACGAGAAGTTCTCAAAGAGGCTTTTATCAAGAGGCCTTACCTCATCGGCATGGGCATGAACTACGTTCAGACCTCCCTTTCGGGTTCTAGAATCCGGGTCATCGAATGCAAAGCCCTGTTGTTGAGTCATATCCTTCTGATGCAATAACTACGTTAATTCCAGTCAGTATACACCCGTGTTCGGGCCGATGGCCTCGATGCGACGCTTGACTGCGTTGATGAACGCGCTCGACTCCGCGCCGTCGATGACGCGGTGATCAAAGGTGATGCACAGGTTCATCATGGGGCGTATGGCGATGGCATCGTCTATCACCAACGGGCGCTTCACGATCGCCTCGGTGGTCATGATCGCGGTCTGGGGAGGGTTCACCAGAGGTTGCGACATTACAGAACCCAACGCGCCGGTGTTGTTGACGGTGAAAGTGCCGCCCTGAACGTCTTCCAGCCTGAGCTTGCCCTGACGCGCCCTGTTGGTCAGGTCGTCGATGGCCTTCGCCAGCCCCGCGATGCTCAGTGAGTCGGCGTCGTGGATAACGGGCACTACTAGCCCGCCTGGGGCCGCCATCGCAAGCCCGATGTTGATGCGCCGCTTCAAGATAATGGCATCTTCGTCCCACGAAGAATTAAGCAACGGGTTGTCTTTCAAAGACTCGGCTACCGCCTTCACGATGAAGGCCAGGTAGGTGATGTTCGCGCCTTCTCTGGCCTGAAAGTCTGCCTTGACTGCCTCTCGACGCTTAACCAGGCTGCTCACGTCGACCTCGACGATGCTCCACGCCTGTGGTATCTGCGTGGCGCTCTTGACAAGGTTTTCGGCTATCATGCGCCGTATGGGAGTCAATGGTACGCGTTCCTCGTCCTGGCCTACGCTGACGGCGGGCGTCGGCACTGCCTGCGACGTCTCCATGGGAGAAGGCGAGGTCTGCGTCACCGTCGTGGCGGCAGGCGAGGGCGTCTCCGCTGCTGGCCCTCCATCGATGTAGCCCTGAACGTCCTTCCTTGTGACGCGACCACCTATGCCCGTTCCGGCGATCTTTGACAGGTCGACGCTGTATTCCTCGGCAAGCCGTTGAACGACGGGGGAGTAGCGTTTTCGAGGTTGCGAGACCTCCTCGGTATCTTCCTCGCTGACCACTATGACAGCGCCGGAACCGGTCGGGCCGACAGGAGCTACGTCCTTCAGCAGAACGCCAGTTGTGTCAATCGGCGTCGGCTCAGGGACTGCGACCTGCGGAGGCGTTTCTTTGACGGGGGTGGGAGCTTCGCCTTGCTCGTTCTCGACTTGTATCTCGGCGATTACCGCGCCCATAGGGACTGTTTCGCCCTCTTCGGCAAGTATGCTGGTCAGGACGCCGGAGACGGGCGAGGGCATCTCCATGTTCACTTTGTCAGTGACCACCTCGACGAGCGGGTCGTACTTCTCGACGGTTTCGCCCACTTGCTTCAGCCACTTACCGATAATACCCTCGGTAACGGACTCTCCGACCTGCGGTAGTTCGATCTTCATGGCGACTCCCCCTATCTGTATGCCCTATGGAACTACGAGTATAGAAGAGGCTTCAGCTTCTGTAATTAACGCTATGTTCCTAGTATAACCGCCTGGATGAGCAGGCAATCAGCTTAATACCTGGCAAGCTGCCGTATTGCTTCGGCGATTTTTTCGGTGTCGAGCATGAACCTGGCCTCAAGCGGCGGGCTGAATGGCATAGCAGGAACCTCTGGCCCCGCCAATCGCCTTACCGGGCCGTCCAGATAATCGAATGCCTCTTCTGATATGATGGCCGCGACCTCGCCACCGATTCCGCCAGCCTTCGTGTCCTCATGCACGACCAGCGCCTTGCCTGTCTTCCTCACCGACTGGAGCACCGTTTCGGAGTCCAGTGGTCGAAGGGTGCGAAGGTCTACAACCTCGACGCTGATGTCCTCCTGCGCAAGCATCTTTGCCGCCTCGATGCAGTGGTGCAGCATCAAACCGTATGTGACGACGCTGATGTCTTCGCCCTCCAACTTCACGTCGGCCTTGCCTATGGGGATGGTGTACTCGGCGTCTGGAACCTCTCCTCTCACAAGGCGATAGGTGCGCTTGTGTTCCAGAAAAATAACGGGGTCGTCGTCTCGGATGGCGCTCTTGAGCAGGCCTTTGGCGTCATAAGGGGTCGCGGGCGTCACTACTTTGAGTCCAGGTGTGTGGGCGAATACGACCTCGACGCTCTGCGAGTGATACAGCCCTCCTCGCACGCCTCCGCCGTAGGGCGCACGCACCACCATAGGCGCGCTGAGCTTGCCCTTGGAGCCGTAGCGGACGCGAGCCGCCTCGCCGACGATCTGGTTGATCGTGGGCCATATGAAGTCGGCGAACTCTACCTCGGCGATGGGCCGCATACCGTTGATGGCGGCTCCAAGCGCGACGCCCGCAATTGCCGACTCTGCCAGAGGCGTATCGATGACCCTGGCCTCGCCGAACTCCTCGAAGAAGCCTTCGGTAGCCAGAAATACGCCGCCTCTGATGCCAATGTCCTCGCCCATGACGAAGACGCGTTCGTCGCGCCGCATCTCCTCCAGCATGGCGTCATGGACTGCCTCAATCACCGTCTTCAGGGCGATGCCACACCTCCTGCGTTTTAGTTCGCGAGGGTCGTTAAGCTCTTTAGATTACTCGGACGAAGCGTAAACGTGCTTATGAAAATCATCTGCATCAGGGTAGGGGGCGGCGTCCACGAAGTCGGTGGCCTCGTTTATCTCGCGCATGGCGTCGTCGTGGAATTTCTTGTCCATGTCTTCGGACAGGACGCCTTGCTCTATAAGCTGGCCTTTGAGAATCTTGAGCGGGTCTCGCTTGCGGGCTTCCTCTAACTCCTGGCGCGACCTGTAGCGAGTGTCATCGTCATCGCTCGTGTGCGGGAGATAGCGCTCCACCATTGCCTCGACCAGCGACGGCCCCCGACCCGCGCGGGCGTGTTTGGCGGCTTCGTACACCGCCTCGTACACGGCCATGACGTCGCAGCCGTCGACTGTGACGCCGGGCATTCCGTAGCCTTCCGCTCGACTGGCTACGCTCTCGACCGCCATCTGCTTCGACAGAGGCACAGAGATGGCGTACTTGTTGTTCTCGCAGAAGAAAATCACCGGGAGCTTCTGGACGCTTGCGAAGTTCATGGCCTCGTGGCAGTCGCCCTGACTGGAAGCGCCGTCCCCGAAGTAGGTGATGGTGACCGCATCCTCGCCGCGCATCCTGTGCGCCAGCGCAGCGCCGACAGCCTGCGGGATGTTCGTGCCGATGACGTTGGAGAGGTTGACGATGCCGTATTTGGAGTACGTCCCGTGAGTCGGGAACTGGCGCGCGCCGCTGAAAGGCTCGCCTTCCTTCGCCATGAAGCCGAGCATGATCTCTTTTGGAGTAACGCCAAGGCTGAGCATCACGGCAAGATCGCGGTAGTAGATGTAGAACTGGTCTATACCCTTGCGCAGCGCCCAGACGCTGCCAATCTGCGCCGCCTCATGGCCCTGCATCGACGCAACGATTGCCGCCTTGCCCTGACGGTTCAGCATCCAGATACGCTCGTCCATAATGCGGCCCAGCACCATCTCGCGGTACATTTCGAGCAGCTTCGGTGCGTCGAGACCGCCAGCAGCACGCTCGCCGCCGGTTCTCAGGGCCGTAACATCGCCTTCGGCGTCAGCCATCGCAATCCTACCCCAGGCGTAATTCGGACATCGCGCCACGCCACCGTCCGACACCTCAATTATATGAGCGTTGCACAGAGCAAGTCAAAGCTGATTGGGGTGTTGATGTCGTGACTCCAGGAAGTAGTGTGAAGGGCCGTCATGTTAGTGCCAATGTTTTTGTAGAGCTAAGAATAGGTATCGCCAGTCGGTTCTTCAAGAATCGCAGACTCGCCGTCCGCTAGTCGAAGAATATCACCTATCAGCAACCAAGTTTGTATCACACACTGGTTTACTTCGAATTCGGGTACATCTGCGTGAACCCCTTTTGAAGTTAAAGCGTAGGTGCGATCTACTCGGTTACCTAAGTCATTGATGCCTGCGAGCAAGAGTTCGCCCGCAGTTTTCCCTTGCGCCTTGTCTGCTACGTATTGCCATAGCCTGGCAATGTACTTGTCATCTGTCAAAAGTCTTTCTTTCCCATCCGTCCCAAGTACTGGGTCTTTTCGTGCCGGATATAATCGGTCAGCGACGGATTTAAGAATTCTGCGACAAGAAAGCAGAGCCTGGCTCCTAGCTTCGGCATCGCCCTCACCTAACCTTCGATATACGGCGATGAACTGCTCCAAGGCATCAGGCGCAATTTTACGTAATTTCGTATCAACATATTGACGATTCTGTTCAAAAATATCAGAGTTGATCTGCCCATAGATCAGCTGTTTTTCAGTCGTACTGAGAAAATCATAAACTTTATTTTCAATGCGTTTGATTATCGAACGATATTCTGTTGCGAGTGTTAAGTTTGTATTACGAGCTTTGGAATAGGTCTGGTCAGCGAAGTATAAATCCACTGGATGTAGACCCTGAGGTGGTACAGCCTGCTCTGAATCCTTCAGAAACGTTTCTATCCGTACCTCAATTTCAGGAACGCCTAAAGCACAGATATTTCCCTTATCTACCCAGTTTCCTCGTTCGTCGAATTCACTGCACTTCCTGCGGTTAAGGTATTCCTCCCCAATCAGTACTGAAAGGGCTCTGAATTCGGTATCAGAATAATGCAGTCTCATCCGGGTGTTCATTCGCTCAATCGCGTCTTTGTCCTCGAAAGGCAATATTTCCAATTCAAGCCACCACAAGTTGGTGTAATCGTTGCGCAGAAGGGCTATACGAATAGCCTTGCGGATTGCGCTACTCAATCTAAATTCTTGACCATCAAATTCATCAAGGGCCGTTTGTACTAGCTTAGAGCGTCTAACAAAACCATTATTGGAACAGAAAGCGAGAGCAGATGATGGCACAACCTATGGCCAAGAAAGCCTCATGTATGTCTGCCCTGCGCTCATATCGAACCCGTAAGCGTCGGAACTGATGAAGCCAACTCAGGCTTCTCTCAACCACCCATCTATGCACACCCAACCCGCTGCCATGCGGCTCACCTCGCTTGGCCAGCAGCGGCCAGATATGTCGCTTCTTCAACTCCTTGCGAACAGGCTCAGAGTCATACCCTCTGTCTCCCTGCGCCTGAAGAGGACGCTTGCGAGGCCTGCCTCGCTTGCCCTTGACAGCAGGTATGGCATCCACCAACTCAAGGGCTTGGGTGACATCGTGAGCGTTCGCGCCAGTCAACCTGACCGCCAGTGGAATGCCCTGGGCATCGGTTATGATATGATGCTTGCTACCCGCCTTCGCCCTGTCCGTGGGGTTGGGGCCTGTTTTCTGCCCCCAAAAACTGCTCGCACTGAAGCACTGTCCAGCACTGCGCGAGTCCAGTCTATGCGCTCAGCTGCTTGCAGGCGCTCAAGGCATACCAAGTGGATGCGCTCCCAGACTCCCGACTGGTGCCAATCTCTGAGGCGCCTCCAGCAGGTCATCCCACTGCCACAGTCCATCTCCTTGGGTAGGTCTTCCCAGCCAATGCCTGTCTTTAGCACGAACAGTATCCCACTTAGGACCTGTCTGTCAGGTATCCTGGGCCTTCCTCCTTTCGGCTTCGGTGGTTGTGGCGGCAGTAAAGGTTGCACCAGTTCCCAGAATTCATCGCTTACAAGGGGCTTAGCCATTAGGTCATCCTCCTCCAGAGAATGTCCAGATTCTAACCCCCTTTATTAGGTTTTGTTAGACGCTCTTAAGAACTTGAGCTAGGACATCCATTGCATGTTTCCCCCTCTATGATTTCCATATGTATTGTGTTGGCTATAGGGTCATGTTGTCTAGGTTAGGGAACTTCCCAGAATTTTGCATATGGATCGCCGAGAACCTTATTTAGGTCACATTGCCATAATCCAAGTGGGAGAGCAGCACTTGATAACAAGTCGAAACTGACCCACCGGCTACATAGCAGGTTCAACTTCGCCGTAGAGTTCAATTTCGATGGTGCCGGTGTCGCAGTCGTTGGGCGTTGAAAGCGGTACCGAAAAAGGACAGGCTATTGACCTGCTGTCTGTGTTCCTAGCAGGTCAATAGCCACATCAGTTAGAGTGAAAGTAGAAGGGTGTGTCAGGGGCGAAGCGAGATACGCCGCCTATTCGTCTTCGTGGTAGTGGCCTTCGCCGGGAGGGCGGTTCCAGACTTCAACCAGCATTCCCAGACATGACCTGGGATGCAGCCATCCTACTACGCGAGGGTTCTCCTCTATCGGCGCCACTGTGCCAATCTGCTGTAGCCCCGCGGCAACCGCCTGATCCAGAAAGGCATGAACGTTGGGTGTGTAAGGGCAGGTATGGTGGAAGGTCGCGCCCATAGGCGCTCGCTGCGCCACGAGCCGTGCGGTTCCGCTGTCGTCAGTGGTGGGAATGCTAACCTCGATTACAGTCCCGCCAAGGGGGAACTCGACCAGATGAACAGGGTCGTCAGCAGCCTCTCTTCTGGGACGATCAGCTCGATCCAGCCCGCGCTCGCTGGCTTTGTCCTCACCCAGGCCGAAGACGTCGCCCCAGAGGTGTCTAATCTCCTCGGCGCTCCGGGCCGCAATGCCTATATGAGCCATGCCAGTCACTATGCCGTTGCCCTTGTGGAACGGGTGAACATAGTAGTTATCGTCCGGCGTTATCAGGATTCCCAAGCCCAGTGTCGATTCGTTGTCCAGGAACACGGAGCCTTTTCCGTCCCATTCGCCTTTGAGCTTTATGCCGCCGTCTGTGAGCCGCTTGACGTCGTTAGCCATGTCGTTAGAGGCTATGGCGACGAAATAAATTCCGCCTCGTCCGTTTGTCGAGGCCAGGAACTTGCCTGCGTCGGAATCCTCATCGTTCGGCTTGCTGGCTTCGTAATACATCTCGCCAATAGGGAACTCGACGGTTGTGACTCCATCGTAATCACCGGCCCGGCCCTGAGGCCAGGGAGTCCGATGCTCGTCCACGGCCAGACCAAAGCCATCGCAAAAAACATGCCTTGCGGCCTCCAGGTCTGCCGTGATCATGCCTACATGGTGAACTCTTGTAAACGTCATGACTTCCACCTCTAGTATAATTTTGATAAGAGCCATTGTAGTCCATATTCGCGCAGTCTTCCAGCCCATCGCAAGCGGCCTGCACTTCGTGATCCTTGCGTCCATTGATGACTGGTCATACCAGAATAGAATTGACCGCATCATACAGCAGTGGTACAGTTGGTCTTTGATGAGCCATCGAATCGGGCATATACAAATCGCTATCAAGAGTGCTTGCCGACCTATTCGCGTGACTATGCCGGACGACACGTTTGAGGATAGAGCCAAAGTTTATTGGTAAAGAAAACAGGCCCACAAGAGGCCGACGAACAACGAAATGGACACAGTGTTTCCACCCAGCCGTCAAACGTAACGTCTAGGAATGAGACTCAGGCAAAAGCTATAAGGCCCGCTCCCGTGGCAAGCTGGCGAAACACGTTCAGTTCTTTATCTGATCGAAGCTACCTCTACCTCTGGACCGGCATGCTGGGCGTTATGGCGGGCATGCAGATGCAGATGCTCGCAAGAACATACCTGGTCTACGATCTCACTGGCTCTGCTTCACTCCTCGGCATAGTGTCTGCGGGAAACGCCCTGCCGATGGTGGTGCTCTCCCTCTTTGGAGGCGCAATTGCAGACCGCTTCGACCGTAAACGCATAATCCAGACAGGACAATTTGTCTTCGCAACACTGGCCCTTGTGGTAGGCGTTGCGATCTACCTGGACTACGTGACCTGGTACCATCTGTTGATCGCGGCAGTCGTGCAAGGCGCTACGTTCGCGTTCATGATGCCAGCGAGGCAGTCCATCATTCCGCAGCTTGTCTCCCCTGAAAAGCTGACGAACGCGATGGCCTTAAGCTCCGCCGCGATGAGTGCGATGACCCTGGCTGCTCCCGCGTTCGCTGGTGGATTGTACGCGTTAACCGGCCCGGCCAATGTGTATTTCGTCATTGCCGCCTTGGGATTCATAGCCGTAGTTCTGACGAATCTCGTTCCCAGAACTCCTGTCGGCTCCTCCAAGAAGAGAGTCTCGATGATGGCAGACATCAAAGAGGGACTGGATTACGTCCGGCAAAGACGCATCATTATAGTGCTGGTACTGATGGGTCTGCTGTCCGCTGTGCTGGCAATGCCGTTTCGCTTTCTCATGCCAGTGTTCGTAGTCGATATCTACAAACTTGGCCCGGATTCTATGGGTCTGTTGCTGGCGACGATGGGAGGAAGTTCCCTGGTTGGAGCATTGCTCGTAGCCTCATTAAGCAAATGGCACCGGGGAATGCTGCTTATCGTGGCGACCATATTGTCCGGCGTTGCGCTAATACTGGTCGCATCAATCCCATTTTATCTAGCCGCGATCTTCATCATGATACCGCTTGGCCTCGGCGACGCAGGAAGTCGTACGTTGAACCAGACACTGGTAATGGAAGAGGCCGAAGACCAGTATAGAGGCAGGGTCATGAGCGTGTTCATGTTGAATCGTGGGCTTATGCCGCTGGGGGTGCTCCCGACGGCGCTTCTCATCGATCAACTAGGCGCTCAGCTAGTGATCGGAATTCTTGGTGTGCTTCTTATAGCCTTCACGGCGATTATCCTTGTTACGCAGAAGCAATTACGTCAGATGTCTTAGTTCATTAAGCATCTGCGCAACTATGCTGTTTCTGCTAGAATATACGCTATCTCGAGCGATTACACTTCTCTTACAGCCACCGTACTATCTAAGGAAAAGAGACTAAGAGCGTCTAACAAAACCTAATAAAAGGGGTTAGAATCTGGACATTCTCTGGAGGAGGATGACCTAATGTCTAAGCCCCTTGTAAGCGATGAATTCTGGGAACTGGTGCAACCTTTACTGCCGCCACAACCACCGAAGCCGAAAGGAGGAAGGCCCAGGATACCTGACAGACAGGTCCTAAGTGGGATACTGTTCGTGCTAAAGACAGGCATTGGCTGGGAAGACCTACCCAAGGAGATGGACTGTGGCAGTGGGATGACCTGCTGGAGGCGCCTCAGAGATTGGCACCAGTCGGGAGTCTGGGAGCGCATCCACTTGGTATGCCTTGAGCGCCTGCAAGCAGCTGAGCGCATAGACTGGACTCGCGCAGTGCTGGACAGTGCTTCAGTGCGAGCAGTTTTTGGGGGCAGAAAACAGGCCCCAACCCCACGGACAGGGCGAAGGCGGGTAGCAAGCATCATATCATAACCGATGCCCAGGGCATTCCACTGGCGGTCAGGTTGACTGGCGCGAACGCTCACGATGTCACCCAAGCCCTTGAGTTGGTGGATGCCATACCTGCTGTCAAGGGCAAGCGAGGCAGGCCTCGCAAGCGTCCTCTTCAGGCGCAGGGAGACAGAGGGTATGACTCTGAGCCTGTTCGCAAGGAGTTGAAGAAGCGACATATCTGGCCGCTGCTGGCCAAGCGAGGTGAGCCGCATGGCAGCGGGTTGGGTGTGCATAGATGGGTGGTTGAGAGAAGCCTGAGTTGGCTTCATCAGTTCCGACGCTTACGGGTTCGATATGAGCGCAGGGCAGACATACATGAGGCTTTCTTGGCCATAGGTTGTGCCATCATCTGCTCTCGCTTTCTGTTCCAATAATGGTTTTGTTAGACGCTCTTATGTGGTTATGTGCTGTGACGAAATCGACCCCTCGCCTGAAAAAAACCTCTCAGCTATCTTGATTCGGGCGTGTCCACGCAGGAGGATATTTTATGAGTCAAAGAGTGCAGCGGTCGTGGCTTATTGTTCCGGCCAACGATAAGGAATTGCTGGCCCAGGCCGAGAGCAGCGGCGCTGATGTCGTCGTGCTTGACCTGGAAGACACCGTTCACGAAACCAGGAAACATGAGGCCAGGGAGCAAGTCCGCGAAACTATCACACGGATGCGCGATAGCGGAGCGGAAGTCTACGTTCGGTCAGACATCGAGTTGCTGTACGCAGACCTGAAGGCGTCGGTCTGGCGCGGCCTGAGCGGTGTGCTTCTTCCTGGAGTTACAAGCGTAGAGCAAGTCCAGGAGGCAGACCAGATTCTAGCCGAGTTCGAGGCCGCGCGCGGTGTCGTGAAGCCTCCCCCGGTCGGCGAGATCAGGGAGGCCGACGACCCCAGAGGCCTGGAGCAGGCGCTGGAGATTCACCTTTGCCTGGACACAGGGCGCGGCAATTCTGATGCCGCGCAACTCGTCGAGGCCAGCCCCAGAATCCAGTCTATAAGTCTCGGACGCGCCGATCTGGTGATGGATCTGAGAGCAGAGCCTTCAGGCGACCTGCACCTGTTGTCCTACCTCAACCAGCGGCTCATTATCATCGCCAACGCCACCGGCGTTCGGCCCATAGGTGCGTGGTGGAGAGCGACTTCTCGCGGGCTTGCTGCCAGCCATGAGGAAACCTTGAAGGCAGCCATTACAGGACGACAGGCCGGATTCAAAGGCGCACTTTGCATGAGAGCGCATCAGGTGGATGCCTTGAATTTGGGGTTCACGCCGTCCAGCGACGAGATTGCTTGGGCCGAGGTAGTCACCTCAAATGGAGAGGCGGCTGATGCTGCGCAGTCAGCCATTGCCGCCAGCGTACTTGAGTTGGCGGCGGCGTGTGAATCAAAAGACAATGCCAAGGCTTTGATGATTGCATAGGCTACCCCCATCCTAGCCTTCCTCCGTTACGACAGGGGAGGGGACTGTCCTCTCCTCCTTTGGGGGAGAGCTAGAGAGGGGGCAAAGGAGGCACGAGAATGCCAAGACGAGTGCAACGGTCCGGATTGATGATGCCCGTAAACACACAGAGATTCGTTGACGCCTCATGGCTGAGAAACAGCGATAGCCTGGATTATGATCTTGAGGATTCTGTTCCGCAGGCCCAAAAAGATTATGCCAGGTCTGTCATTCCTTATGCTATACAGACAGGCCTGAAAGGAGGCTCAGAGGTTTCGGTGCGCATAAACTGCGCCTATGTCGAAACCGACCTTGAGGCTTCTGTCTGGCCTGGAGTGAGCCGCATCTCCCATCCCAAGACTGAGACCGCGGAACAGATAAAAAAAGTAGATGAGATCATTACCCGGCTTGAACGAGAGAGAGGCATACGCCCCGGCACAATCTCGATCAACGCCATGATCGAAACAACTCTCGGCGTCGTAAACTCGTATGAGATCGCATCGAGCAGCCCTCGAATCGACTCCTTCTCTGGCGGAACGGGATACGATATGTCCCTTGACATGGGCGTGGAAATGTTCGTTGGCTTCGATCAGTTCTTCTACCATCGTGGCGAAGGCGCGCTTATCGCCATGGCGCTGGGCCTCGAGCGTGCGGGCAGCGTTTACATGCCAGATACTACTGGGAGCGTGGGCGATGCCGACCAGACGCTGGTAAGGGCGGAGGCTAACCGGAAGGTAGGCTTCCGTTCAGGCGGTGGACTCCATCCCAACGTGGTTGAACCCCAGAACAAGGGCCTTACCCCTTTGCCCGAAGAGGTGGACGACGCCCGCCTCGTGATAGCCTTTTTCGAAAAGTTGGACAAACAGGGCGAAGTCGAGGGTGAGCTTGATGGAAGGGTCGTAGATGCCTACGAAGCCGCCAGGGCGATTGAACTGATCGAATGGGCCGAGGCATGTGCCCGGCGAGACGCTGAGAAGACCAAAGCCAGGGAGGAGGCGCTAGCCGCACAAGCGTAGCGCGCTTACCTATTCCTATTATCAATGCCCTTGCGTACGAGAATTCATGTGAGGGGTATTATTCAGTAAATCATTAGTTGTTAGCGGGTATGTCGGTAAGAAGATGAGGAGGAGTCTAGCATGTCGTGGATACGTGAAGAAGATCTGAAGATGGCGAACGTCATCAAGGTGATGTCGATAATCCCAAAGGCCATGAATGCTGTTCAGGAGTTGAATAGCGCGATTACCTTCGGCGGCTCCACTCTCACGAGGGTGCAGGAGGAGGCCATCTCCACAACGGTGGGTGTCTTGAACAGGTGTCGCTTTTGAACGATGTCACACGGAGCGTTTCTCCGTCAGCATTCGTCCGACCCTGAACTTGCCAGCCATATCATGCACGACTACAGGAACGCGGATCTCGACCCGCAGTTGCGAGGCATTCTGGATTTCGCCACCAAGCTCACCCGCGATCCCGACTCGATGCAACAGTCAGACGTTCAGGGCCTTCGAGACCTGGGCCTAAGCGACGAGCAGGTACTGTCGGTGGTGCTCATAACATGTAACTTCAACTTCATGACCAGACTGGCAGACGGCCTTGGCGTCGTGTTCCCCGACAACGCCCAAAATTCGGTCGAGAGATGGCTTACCGGCCCTGCCAAGGATCAAGAGTGGTTGATGAAGCAAAAGGTGTGACGCCCCTTTGCCCTGGATTCTACCATGAGTGTGGACGTTCAGAATTTTCGTAGCAGCCGCAAATGAAAATAGAAGTGGCCCCGATGAATCGAGGCCATTTCTGGTTCTCTCTGGTTTCCGGAAAGCGAGTCTAGCTTGTGGGTATCGAGGCCCTGGCGATCGACGGCCTTCCAAAAGCTCCTCCTCGGACGTATCCAGGTCGACGGCCTCGCCGTGCGGCTGAGGAACGGGGAAGCCTGTGCTATAGTAGACCTCAATGGTGTTGCCTTCGGGGTCTAGCGCATACATGCCAAAGGCGTTTCCGTGGCTCACCGTGCGCTGAATCCGAACGCCTTCTGCTTTGAATACCTTGTGGAACTCCTTTAGCTCGGCAAGAGTTTCAACTTTGAAGGAAAGCTGCTGCACAAGGCGGGCGTCTTCCGGCGCGTCTCGGCCTTTCATTATCACAAATTCGTGATGTTCTTCTTCTGGGTGTGCGCTCATGAAAACCATTCCCCGATTCTCCAAGTCTTCATCGGCAATCTGAAGCCCCATCACGCGGCTGTAGAAGTCTCGCTGCTTCATCAGGTCATTCACGTATATACCTACGTGACCAAGTCCGCTCGCTTTAGGCATTTTTCTGCTCCTTCCTTTACCCTTAACTACCTTCCGGTGGTAATCCGAGTCTATCCCAATGAAATGAAGCGGTCAAGACTGAAGCTGATTATGGTAATTCTGATGCCCTTTAATCAAGGCAGATTTCACTTCTGTTCGCGAATGTTCACCATTATTCCCCAAAATATCTCTTTCAGGGAACTTTGTGTCCCCCCACTCTTTCCACCTGTTTGAGCTAATAATATACATACAGACTTTGATTCAACAACGAGTTGTAGCATAGCCTGTTTCTAATCTGGTTCGTTACATTGATACTCTGGGTTGAGAATTCACTTGCGTCCATCCGAGGGAAGCGGTCGTAGTATGAGAGTGGGGTGTCGAGATGGAATCAACATCTGAATCAACGCGAATACTGGTCATAGACGACGAGCAAGTGGTGAGAGACCTGTTGGTCACAGCGCTCAGCGAGTCTGGCTACAACGTTGATGGTATGCAGGACGCACGGAAGGCATTAGAGGCGTTGGAGAGCGAGCATTACGATCTGATGCTAGTTGACATACATATGCCTGGCATGAATGGCATGGAGTTCTTCAAGGCGCTTGCCCTCCGAGAGTCTGCGAGCGCATCTAAAGTCATCTTTATCACCGGAAGCGCGGGCGAGCCGGAAATAGCGGATTTCCTTGAATGCACCGGACGGCCTGTCTTAGCAAAGCCTTTCGATTTGAATACACTGGAAAGCCTCGTGAAGAACGAGCTTTGCACGACCATGAACGGTCGCTAAAACTAGATTTCTAATCCTTACACTCTGGTAACCTCCTCCTCCTTAGCTAGCCCTCCCCTAATCCTGGGGGAGGGCTTCTTTTATATGATGTACGGCCTGCCTTCACTGTTTCAGGCGGATAGACCTGCCTCAGTTAGTCTGGTTAACAGGGACTTCAGCGGCATATCAGACAGGGAATCAAGACGCAGGTCAGCATGGCCGATTGGCATGTCTCTCGTTATCTCGTTGGGGACCGCAACGCAGTACAGTCCCGCTCGTTTTGCCGCCGTGATACCGTTAACCGAGTCCTCGATTGCCAGGGCATTTTCTGGTCGGGTTCCCATCTGAGCTACTGAAATCAGATACAGTTCCGGGTCAGGCTTGACGTTGGACACGTCGTTCGAGCTTTTGACGGAGACGAAATGCCGCAAGATGTCTCTGCTCGCGAGATGACCCTCCACCCAATCGCGGGACGAGCTAGAGGCGACGCCGAGCTTCAATCCGAGATTCTTAGCCTCAAGGATATAGTCCATAACTCCAGGGAGCAGAGGCTTGGATTCGATGATATCCAGATAACGCCGCGGCCTTTGCTCTCTGATTGCATCGCGGTCAATCCGGTTCCCAGTCAGTTTTTCCAGGTGTTGATAAACGTCGAAAACCTCCCCGCCGCCAATGAATTCCGACCACAGCGAACTCTCAAGCTCTACGCCATAGGAGTGATACACCTCTTGCCAGCTGAGGTAGTCGGGCGTCTCGGTGTCTATGATAATGCCATCGAAGTCGAATATCAGGGTATCTATCATTGTGGTTGACCTTGGCTCCCTATACATCTTGCTAGAAACTACTACTTACCAATATAATCAAAGTATATGCTAAAAATCACCTTCGGCCTCATTTTTCTAATAATACTAACGGCATGTTCTCAAACTGCTTCCGCGCCAACTGCTACACCAACTGCCACGCCGACGGTTGCGCCGACATTTACGCCAGTGCCGACATCATCTCCAACACCTATCCCTAGCCCGACGCCTGCTCCAACAGCAACGCCTGTCCCAACAGCAACGACTGCGCCTGTTATTTCAGGGAATGCAATTGGCGGCCTATCACCCCAGCAGATTATGGAGGGGGCGATTTCCGCGATGGCGGAGGTTGAGTCGTTTCACTTTGAGCTTGAGTCTACTGTCAGCATCGCCACAGGCGACTCTGATGTCGGACTGCCCATCGACTTCACCGGAGATTTCCTAGCGCCCGACCGGATACGCGGGAAGCTGTCTCTTTCGCTGGGCTTCTTCTCAATCGAGATGGAGACTATCGCGATCGGAGATACCACCTATATTACCAATCTTGAGTCCGGCGAATGGGAGGTCAGCTCTGATCTGGGGTTCGGGGTGCCTAACCCGGCAGGGCTAGCAGTGCCGGAAGGTGTTTCGCTTGAAAGCCTGATATTGATTGGCGAGGAAACCCTTGATGGCATTCGCGTTTACCACCTGAAGGGTGAGCCGCCAGCTAGTATATTTGGCGACGCGCAGGATGAAGCCGAAGCCGAATTCTGGATTGGCGTAGACGACCTCAGAACCAGAAAAATCACTGCCGAAGGTGAATTGTCGCTGGGCGATAGCGGCGCGCTCGGCCTGCCACTTGGCGGGGCTGACCTCTCAGACACCGCCGCCATTACTCTAACGGCAAAGTTCTCGGACTACGACGTGCCTGTAGTTATCGAAGCTCCTGTGATTCCCTAGAGCGTTTAAGAAATTCACATTGACGCTCTAGGGAACCTCTGAACAACTCGGCGCAAGCGTGGATGGGCAGAGTGGTTCCGTTCTTTGGAGATGTTCAGGCATCTTTGTGACGTTCCAGGTCGTGGTTGAGGCGTTCAGACCGTGTCTGTTGTGGCCTCGAAGCGGCTTTTCGGAGCCATCGCGGCTCCCCGGCCGTGATTTGCTCACTGCGCCCCTCTCATGCCGCCAGACGGCGCTCTGCCGTCATCAAGTTGGCCAGCCCCAGTAGCAATGCCAGCCGTTGCGCGTTCTTAGTCAACCCTCGGTAGCGCACCTTGGCGTAGCCAAAGCGCCGCTTCACGTACAGGAACGGATGCTCCACTTTCGCTCTGACCGACGCTTTGCGCTTCTCCGCCAACGCCTCGTGGCTGCCAGGCTCCAGGTGCCGTCGCCGGCCGGGCCTCATCGCCACTCGCCACTCCACATCCAACTCTCGATTCTCCAACCGCTTGTCCACTCCCTGATACCCCGCATCCCCCCACACTCGTTTCTCTCCACCGTGCAGCAATCGGTGCGCTTCTGTCACATCATGCACGTTAGCTGGCGTCGTAGTCATGCTGTGTACCACTCCCGTCTCAGCGTCAGCGCCTACGTGTACTTTCATCCCGAAGCGCCACTCGTTCCCCTTCTTCGTCTGGTGCATCTCAGGGTCTCGCTCACCCGCACGATTCTTCGTCGATGACGGCGCCTCTATGATGCTCGCGTCCACGATCGTCCCCTCCCGAAGCCGCAGTCCCTGGGACTCCAGATGACGGTTTATCTCCTCGAACAGACTCTGCCCCAACTCATGCTCTTCCAGCAGATGGCGGAAGTTCAGAATCGTCGTCTCGTCCGGCAGCGGGCCCGACAGCTTCAACCCTACGAACCGTCTCACCGACTCGACCTCGTAGAGCATGTCCTCCATACCAGGATCGCTCAAGTTGTAGAACAACTGCACGCAGTGTATCCGCACCATCGCCGACAACTCATATGGTCGACGGCCTCGGCCCGCCTTGGGATAGAACGGACGGATGCGCTCTTCCATCTGTTCCCACGGGATCAGAGCATCCATGCGCTCCAGGAATATCTCCCGGCGGGTCTTGCGCTTCTTGCTCTCGTATTCCAAGTCCGCAAATGTTGGCTGGTCCATCAATTATCTCCCCGAACACAGTGCTATTCTCTATGCTACTATGCCCAGACTTGTTCAGAGTATCCCTAGGTTTAGTCTGTTCCTGCTTTATCTGCTTCTGAAACCGCTTCCCGTATGAACTCGATTATGTCCGAGGTATTCGTGCCTGGGCCGAATACGCCCCTTATGCCCATTTCCTCCAGAGTTTTCCGGTCGTCTTCCGGGATTATACCGCCTGCCAGCACGATTACGTCATCCATCTGGTTCTCTTTGAGGCCCTGGACTATCTGGGGAAACAGCTCCATGTGCGCGCCGGACAGAATGCTCAGTCCGATAACCCGAACGTCTTCTTGTAAAGCAGCCTCCACGATCATCTGCGGCGTCTGTCGAATGCCTGTGTAGATGACCTCCATTCCCGCATCGCGCAATGCCCGCGCGATAATCTTTGCGCCCCGATCGTGGCCGTCGAGACCCGGCTTGGCGACCAGAACGCGAATAACGTCTGTTGTCAAAGTGTTACCTCCTCGCTGTGTCCTGGTCAACCAATTCGATAAGCACGCCACGAGTTGCGCGAGGATGCAGGAACGCTATGTCGCCCGACAGCCCTTCTCGCGGCGCTTTGTCGATGAGCTCTATACCTCTGCTGGCGAGGTCATCTAGCTTTGCCTGCAAGTTTTCCACCTCAAACGCGATGTGGTGCACGCCCTCACCGCGACGTTCGATGAAGCGTGCTACGCCGCCCTCGGCATCGGTGGGCTGAATGAACTCCAACTGCGAGCCGCCTATTCGCACCAGCGCGGCCTTTACGCCCTGGTCAGGCAGGTCCTCTATTTCGGAAATGCCTACACCAAACAGGTCATGATAGAACTTCAGCGTATCCTCGATGTCGCTCACCGCGATGCAGACGTGATTAAGATGCCTTGCGGTGCAGGGCGCTTGTTCAGCTTGTTCGCTCATATGTCATCCTTTTGTTCTTCGATTGTTATCTCACTGAGTCCGCCTGCAAGATGTTGCGGGCGATTATAAGACGCTGGACCTCTGAGGTGCCTTCGTATATCTCGGTGACCTTGGCATCGCGGAAATAGCGTTCCACCGGCGTGGGCGCGAAGTAGCCCGCGCCGCCATGAATCTGCACAGCTTTGTCAGCCGAGTCCACTGCTATCCTGGACGCGAAGAGCTTCGCCATCGACGCCTCGGTCACGAAAGGCAGGCCGTTGTCTATAAGCGTGGCGGCTTGATGCACCAGCAGGCGCGCGGCTTCGACGTTGGTAGCCATCTCGGCAATCATCCACTGGATGCCCTGGAAGTCGGCGAGATGCTGTCCGAAGGCTTCTCGCTGTTTGGCGTAGCTCACGGCGGCCTCATATGCGGCCTGCGCGATGCCTACACACTGCGCCGCGATGCCTATGCGACTCGCGTTTAGCACCGCCATCGTTTCGCGGAAGCCCTCGCCTTCATCACCGAGGCGGTTCTCTTCCGGCACAGGGCAGTCCTCGAACACAAGCTCGGAGGTAGTCGAGGCGCGCATACCCATCTTGCCGCCCTGCGGGTTGACGCTGAATCCCTCGGAATCCCTCTCTACTATGAAGGCATCTATGCCGCGAGTGCGCAGGCTCCGGTCATGGCTAGCCATCACCACGAAGGTGTCCGCCTCCGTCGCGTTGGTTATGAACAGCTTGCTGCCATTGAGTTTATACTGGCCGTTGGATTTCGTAGAAGTCGTGCGCATCGCTCCGGAGTCACTGCCTGAGCCTGGTTCGGTGAGGGCAAAGGCCCCCATCTTCTCACCCTTTGCCAGCGACGGAATGAACTGCTGCTTCTGCGCCTCCGTCCCGAACATTTGGATGAATTGCGTGCAGAGCGACAGATGGGCGATATAGATTACGCTGGTCGCGGCACAGCCTCGCGCCATTTCCTCAATGACAATCGCAAGCTGACGGTTCGTGCCGCCACTGCCTCCGTACTTCTCGTCGATGGTCAGGCCGAATAGGCCCAACTCCGCGATGCGCCGCACGTTGTCCCAGGGGAACTCTGCGCTCTCATCATAGGCTGCGGCGCGCGGAGCAAGCTCCTGGTCGGCTAGCTCTCGCACCATGTTCCTTAGTAATAGCTCGTCTTCCGTCAGCAGCAAGTCGCTCATTTTCACCGTCCTTTTATGAGTGTGTCAGTGGATTCTTTTCACCCTCACCTTAGTCCTCTCCCGTCAAGGGAGAGGAAACAAACTCCTTCTCCCTCAATGGTCCGACTCATCGGACTCCGATACTTATATCGGAGGAGAAGGTTGTCCGACTCATTAGATAGAATATCTTCGGACTCTCCGACTCCTTGAATGGAATCAGGTCGGAGTCCGTCTCTACGGACCGCCTATGCGGAGGGATGAGGGTGTCCTTAAAACGGCGTAAGCTCCTGTTGCTCGCCGAAGACGCTCCTAAAGACATCGGCTATCTCGCCGACAGTAGCATACGCCTCGACGCATTCCACAATAGCTGGGACGGTGTTGTCGCTGCCTTTGGCTACGTCCTCAAGCCGTCTGAGGGTCGCCTGCACGATACCGTCGTCGCGCTCCTTGCGCACCTTTGCCAGGCGGTCCAGCTGCTTTCTTGCCTCTTCTGGCTCGATGGTCTGGAGCTTTTCGATTGGGGGCGATTCGGACTGGTAGCGGTTGACGCCGACAACGATTCGCTCGTTTCGCTCGACCTCTTGCTGATGCTTGAAAGCGCTGTCGTGAATCTCCCGAATCTGGTAACCCTGGTCGAGGGCTTCGAGCGCGCCTCCCATCTTGTCGATGCGGTCTATGTATCCGAATGCGGTCTCCTCAAGCTGGTCAGTCAGGCTCTCGACATAGTACGAGCCTGCCAGCGGATCAACTGCATCGGCCACGCCGCTCTCGTTGGCGAGTATCTGCTGAGTGCGGAGCGAAAGCTGCACCGCCTCCTCGGTAGGCAGGGCAAGGGCCTCGTCGCGGGAGTTGACGTGCAGCGACTGCGTACCGCCGAGTATTGCCGCGAGCGCTTGCATAGTAGTCCTGATGATATTGTTATCGGGCTGCTGCGCGGTCAGCGTAACGCCCGCCGTCTGCGTGTGGAACCGCAGCATCCACGAGCGTGGGTTCTCTGCCCAGAAGCGCTCTCGCATGATCTTTGCCCACATGCGCCGCGCTGCCCTGAACTTGGCGACCTCCTCGAACAAGTTGCTCTGCGCCACAAAGAAGAATGAAAGCTGCCCCGCGAAGCTGTCGATGTTCATGCCTGAGTCCAGAGCCGCCTGCACGTATGCGATGGCGTTGGAGAACGTAAAGGCAAGCTCTTGCGCCGCCGTCGCGCCCGCCTCGCTCATGTGGTAGCCGCTGATGCTGATGGTGTTCCAGCGTGGCACCTCCGTGCTGGAATACTGGAAGACATCCGTGACCAGTCGCATCGAGGGCTTGGGAGGATATATGTACGTGCCTCTGGCGATGTATTCCTTGAGGATGTCGTTCTGGATGGTTCCGTTCAGCTTGTCGGCAGACACGCCCTGCTTCTTGCCCACCGCGACGTACAGGGCCAGCAGTATGGAGGCGGTGGAGTTGATGGTCATGGATGTGCTGACCTTATCGAGCGGGATGCCGTCGAACAGCACTTCCATGTCGGCGAGGCTGGATATCGGCACGCCCGTCCTACCTACCTCGCCCGCCGCCATCAGGTGGTCAGAGTCGTAGCCAATCTGAGTCGGCAGATCGAATGCGACGCTCAAGCCGGTCTGACCTTGCTCCAGCAGGTAGCGATAGCGGCGATTCGACTCCTCAGGCGATGCCAACCCCGCGTACTGACGCATCGTCCAGAAGCGGCCCCGGTACATATTCGGCTGAACGCCGCGAGTGTATGGGTATTCGCCGGGATAGCCCAGCTTCTCCGCATAGCCGAGGCTGTTTGCGTCTTCGGGAGTGTACAGCGGGTCTATCTCGAAACCCGACCCGGTCTCGAAACGCTCCTGACGCTCGCCAAAGCGCTTTTTCAGCGGCTCAAGCGTATTTTCGCTCCACTGATCTTTCGATTCGCTGGTCATAAGGCGAACTCCTACGAAGTCATTTCGCGTTCTAGACTAAATGTTTGGTTTGAGTGTAGTTAACGGGCGAGAGGGTGTCAATTTGAGAAGCAGAAATGGAAGTGCCTGATGAACAGTTGCCTCGTTTAAGCATGGCTAATTCAGTTGCCTTATCAGGTAATTGCAGATTTCTTCCCACGACTCCTCTTGACCATCCTGGTTAACATAGCGCCCTCCAGTACTGTATTCACCGAGTTCTGAATCTCTGTATCCCCTACGAACATACAGAGATTGAGCGCGAGGATTGTCAATGGCGACGCCTAGGCCGATTCGTGGGTATCCCCACTGTCTAGCCAGGCTCTCGGCGAAATCCAACAGCAGGGAGCCTATTCCTTTTGAGCGATAATTAGGACACACAAAAAGATCTTCAACATCAGGGCATTGGCCTAGCTCTGAGGCTGCTGGCTCATCAGTTGACCCGTCCCATTGAAGCAGGGCATGTCCTACGGGCACATTCTTATACCATGCTACTAGATAGACGGCCCTACCTCCTTGTTGTTTGACGAAGCGCTCACGATGCTTCCCAGAGGCTGCCCAATCAAAGTTTATATTTCGCTCGAGAAGACCAATCTCTTCTTCGGCGAGTGGCCTTATCTCATAATTGATGCGAGTCACCAATGTTGATGCCTTTGAAGAGCGAGCGTTTAGCTTCTTCTATGTAGCTATCTGGAATATCCGCGCCTTCCCACACTCCGCGAAGGCTTATGACGTCGCCTTTACTCGAAGAGACGAATCTCTTGAGTTCGCCAAGCTCTTCCTCGATCATCTCGATGCGTTTGATTATATAGTCTTCTCTGTTCATTAGTTAAATCTCCAAGCAATGTACAGCCACGCTCTGCTTTGATTATAAACCATAGGCGACGAAATATAATGAAAAGCCTAGCGGCGCGCCCGGAAGACCATCGTGCTGCACGCGCCTGAGGCGTCGGCGTCGGTGTAGTCGTCGTGTGCGAATATGTCTTGCCAGCGCAGCGTCATCATCTGCCAGCCCATCTGCTTCTCGTTTATTACTGATTTCCAATCAAGCGCATACGGGCCACAAGCATCGGAGGAACGTCTGTGAAATTACCCCACGAGATCGGTGTGCTGCCGACCCTCGGCTGTTCAAAAACAGGCTCTGCGATGCCATCAAGCGCGAAGCCCGCAGCAAAGCAGGCGTTGAATAGGACGCTGATGGGTCGGTCAAAGTAGTATTGCGCGACTGGCTGACCGAGCATTGCTATACCCTTCTTGGTGGAAGGTTTGATGTACTCCGACACCCTGACCGAATACTCCGTGACCAAATCACCGTCCCTATCCTCTTGTTGTTCCGCTACCATCTTGATAGAAGCGGAGTTGAAACACGGATGCAGGACAGAGAAGACGAACCGCCCGTCAACCTTCAACAGTCGGTTAAGCGATGATAATAGCGGTTCGATGCTCGCCATGTCCATGATCGCCATCGTGCACACCGCCGCGTCGAAGCGTCGTTCGCCCAGCGCGAGAAGTGCCGTTGAGTCGGTGGCGTCTATCACGCTGTACTCTATTCTATCGACGTTCTCTGTCGTCCTTGCCCTAGCGTTCTCAATCATGCCGTGCGATATGTCGAAGGCAACTACTCGCGCGCCCAACGTCGCCATCTTTCGCGCGAACTGGCCGTTGCCGCAGGCAACGTCCAGCACAAGCTCATCCTGCCGCAAATCGAGCAGACGCAGCTGATTCGGCTCTATAAGCAGCTTGTGAAAATCGTTGCCTTCGCCCATCTTTTCGTTCCAGAAATCTGCGTTCTTGTCCCAAATGTCTCGCACCTGAGAGTTGAACGCCTGGAACTCATGCTCACTCATTTTCACCTCCTGCTAGCGGTTACCGGCTTCCCCTGTTCTTCCACTCCTTCGACAGAATGGTATAGACCACGATGTCTACATGATGGTCGTAAAGCCACATTTCATCCCGTAGCACGCCTTCCTGCGTGAAGCCAAGCCTTTCCGGGATTGCGCGGCTCTTTGTGTTTTCAGTGGCGACGTCGATTTCCACGCTGTTAAGTCCAAGCTCATAGATCGCGTAGTCTATCAGAGCAACGCAAGACCTTGTAACTAGGTTGTGTTGACATTTCATCTGAGCCATATGAGAGCACCGACGAAGTTCAAGAATCCCAGGAAACGCGATGACAGCTTGTCAAAGCGAGAGAAGATATGCCGGTAGTGCTTGATCTTGTTGATGAAACACTCCACAAGGTGGCGCTCTCGGTAAAGGTACTCATCATACTCTCGTGGCGTCTTTCGATTTGACCGAGGTGGAATCACAGGTAACGCGCCCCTGCCCAGGATGCATTGGAGAAAATCCATCGAATCGTATCCCTTATCAGCAATCACATGCTCGGTTTCGAAATCAGCAATCAATGCCTGTGCCTGGGTGATGTCGTGACGTTGACCTGCTGTGAGCTCAAAGCGCAACGGGTTGCCCAATCCATCCACGCTCACGTGGATCTTGGTACTGAACCCGCCTCGGCTCCGGCCAAGAGCTTGGGCCGATTGGCCACCGTTTTTTTGGAGGCTCCAGCAGCACAGGGATGAGCGCGAACCACAGTGCTATCACAGTGCTATCAATGATGACATGCTCCATATCGGGGTCTTGCACAAAATGCTGATGCATTCGTTCCCATACACCCTTTTCACACCAGCGTGCGAAGCGCTTATATACGCTGTTCCAGTGACCGTAGTGCTCAGGCAGCAGTCTCCAAGGAGCACCACTTCGTGCCATCCACAGGATGGCCTCGACGTAGCGCCTGCAATCGTCCTCCTCTCCAACGTAGAGGTCTGGGCATGGGCGCAGAAATTCAAGGATTTTTGACCATTGTTCATTGCGTAATTCAGTCGTTGACATGTATCCATTATGCACCAAATGTCAACACAACCGGGTGATGTCGTGACGTTGACCTGCTGTGAGCTCAAAGCGCAACGGGTTGCCCAATCCATCCACGCTCACGTGGATCTTGGTACTGAACCCGCCTCGGCTCCGGCCAAGAGCTTGGGCCGATTGGCCACCGTTTTTTTGGAGGCTCCAGCAGCACAGGGATGAGCGCGAACCACAGTGCTATCAATGATGACATGCTCCATATCGGGGTCTTGCACAAAATGCTGATGCATTCGTTCCCATACACCCTTTTCACACCAGCGTGCGAAGCGCTTATATACGCTGTTCCAGTGACCGTAGTGCTCAGGCAGCAGTCTCCAAGGAGCACCACTTCGTGCCGTCCACAGGATGGCCTCGACGTAGCGCCTGCAATCGTCCTCTTCTCCAACGTAGAGGTCTGGGCATGAGCGCAGAAATTCAAGGATTTTCGACCATTGTTCATTGCGTAATTCAGTCGTTGACATGTATCCATTATGCACCAAATGTCAACACAACCTAGTCCGTTGCGCTGACAGTCCTCGCTGATCCAGTAGCCGATGCTCGTCTTTCGGTTGACCCAGTTGATTGAGTGAAGCCCTATGCTGCCAGCTATTTTGCCCTTGAACCATATACCAGCAGAAAAGCTTCCGTTTGTGGCGAATCGTCCAAGCGAGCTTCTAATAAAATTCCTCTCGTCTTCGACAGACGTGGCGTCATTTATGAACGGCAACCACTCTCGAAGATACTCTCGGTTGCGGTCGACGAGGTTGAACAGCTCCTCGGCGTGACGGTCTTCGAGCAGGCGAAGTTCCGCGTCGTCGCCGATTTCACATCTGAACATGGTATTCTCCTGTTGGACGTGGGCCAAGACGCTGCTATGTACATCTGCTTCTTCAGATTCGATCCATTGTTGCATATGGCGTTACTTTGTTGTCAAACATTCCGAATGATTTCAGGCTCATAGCCCTGTCCATAATTCCTTGACACTAACATGCGACGACCATAAAATGAACACAAGTTCTGAATTGCAGGGGCGGGCTTGAACCCGCCAAGGATGAAGACTCGATGAATGATCGCCTTGTCTCCGGCAAGTCCCATGAAGAAGATTACTCGCTCGATACTAACCTTCGTCCCCGGCAACTGTCCGATTACGTAGGCCAGGGTAGGGTCAAGAGCAACCTTGAGATAGCCATAGCCGCGGCCAGGCAGCGGGGCGAGCCTCTCGATCATATCCTGGTCTATGGCCCGCCGGGACTGGGCAAGACCACCCTCGCCAACATCGTAGCCACCGAGATGGGCGTGCGCATCAAGACCACATCCGGCCCGGCCATCGAGCGGCCCGGCGACATGGTAGCCATCCTCACACAGCTTCAGAAGGATGACATCCTGTTCGTCGACGAAGTACACCGTCTGAACAGGGTCGTTGAGGAGGTGCTATACCCCGCCATGGAGGACTTCTTCGTCTCGTGGGTCATAGATAAGGGATTGAAAGCGCGGAGCATGAACCTGACCATAAAGCCGTTCACCCTCATAGGAGCGACGACCCGCTACGGCATGGTCAGCTCGCCTCTGCGAGACCGCTTCGGCTCGACTCACCGGCTGGACTTCTATGATGAAGACGATATGCGCACCATCGTTCAACGCTCGACCCGGATTCTGGACATCGAGGCCGAGCCGGAGGGCATATACGAGATAGCGCGCCGCGCCAGGGGAACGCCCAGGGTCGCCAACAGGCTACTCAAGCGCGTGCGTGACTACGCCCTGGTGATGGCCGACAACGTGGTTACAAAAGAGGTAGCCATTGACGCGCTCGCGAGGCTGGATGTCGATTCGTTAGGTCTGGACAACATCGACCACATGGTGCTGCGCTCGATCATCGAAAAGTTCGACGGCGGCCCGGTGGGGCTGGACACACTGGCGGCATCCATCAGCGAGGAGGGCGAGACCATCGAGGAGGTGTACGAGCCGTACCTGCTTCAGCTTGGCTTCCTAGACAGGACTCCCAGAGGCCGCGTAGCCACACGCCGCGCCTACGAGCACCTAGGCTTCGAGTACACAAAGGACAGGCCCAACACGGCCCAGGCGAGCTTTTTCTAGGGCCGATGCCGATAGTTATTCCGACGGAATGTGCGAAGGAAGCTCCTCCCTCAGCAAACGGATATGATCTGGCCCGAATCCACAGCATCCGCCGATTAGTTGCACTCCCATTTGCACTCGCTCCCTAGCCTCAGTCAGGAAATCTTTGGGGAGCATGATATCCTCGAACTTCCAGTTGGGCATCGTGAACCTGCCCGATTCGGGATAAGCGCCTAGGAGCCTGTCTGGGTAATTACTAATGGGAGTTGGGGCGTGAGGGATAAGTAGTTGCTTCCGTGGGGGCTCCTGGTCAGCGGGCGTCAAAGATAGTCTCTTATGCCACCATCCGACTCCCTGGCTTGGGGTGGCTGTTCAGGGCAGAGAAGAGCTTGAGCAGGTTGTGTCCAGCGCAGATTAGCTTCCACTCCAACTTCACCTTCGCTAATCCTCGGAGCAGAAACTGCCGGAAGCCCCGAGCCTGTTTGATCTGCCCGAACACCGGCTCTACCGTCTCCATCCTCAGGGCGTAACGCTGCCGACCCCGCTGGGTTCGCAGCTTCCTTCGCATCCGGTCCGCCGGCGACAGATGCCTGGGAATACGACCTCGAGGTGCCGACGGTATCACCGTTCCATGCCGGGTCTTATCCGGTGGGATGAAGGGGTCTACTCCTAAAGCGTAGAGTTCCGCTACCGCTTGGGCCGAGTAGTAGCCAGCATCGGCCGATGCTTCTCTGGGTAGAGTGCCAGTGTTGTTCTCTGTCTGCTGCACCAGGGGTAGGGCCCAGCCCTGGTCGGGGGGCTGGTTGGTGACATCGGCCGCCACAATCACCTGATGGGCGCTGTCCACCGCCGCCTGACAGTTGTAAGATTGGCTGAACTCCTTACCCCCAGGGCCTGGCATTATGCGAGAGTCCGGGTCGGTGAAGTTCCGCTGGGCCTTATCCTCCGGGGCTTCCTTCCCCTGGGCTTGGGCCTCCGCTTCCAGGGCCTCCTGGGCCTCTCTAATCTTCTTCAGCCGGCTTTCGCGAAAGGCCAGTTCCACGGGCAACTCATCCCCGCGCCGGTCCTTCCCGTAGCGCCGGTCCTCTTCTTCGTCCACCTCCTGAGCCCGCTTGAGTAGCTCCTCAACCTCTGCCTCCAGTCGTGCCCTTTTCTCTTTCATCTTGCCGTAGCTCATGGCCTTATGCTTGGAGGCGTTGGCTTTCACCTTAGTCCCATCCAGGGAAACGTGCCCCAGCTTGGCCAGCCCGGCTTGGCGGCATAGCTCCAGCACCTTTAGAAAGAGACCTCCCAGCGCTACCAGGTGTTCCTTGCGGAAGTCGGAGATGGTGCGGAAGTCGGGCGTGTTGTTGGCCGCCAGCACACGGAAGGCAATGTCTTCATGGAGACGCTTCTCGATGCGCCGGGAGGAGGGTGCCCCAACACAGTAGGCGTAGACCAGCACCTTTACCATCATCACCGGATGGTAGGGAGGATAGCCTCGCTCCTCTCCCTCATACCTGCTCAGGATTTCCTTCAAGTCCACCTGGTCCACCACATCGGAGATGAAGTAGGCCAGATGGTCCGCGGGTAGCCACTCCTGAAGGGCCACCGGCATCAGCAGCATCTGATCTGGCTCATAGCGGCGAAAGGTCTTGCTCATCCCTGCCTCCTCAACCCAGCTTTGCCTCTATTTTAACCCTTACTGCCCCGCATTACTCGGACAGGCTGCTAGAGGCCCGTTCCAGTGTTCTTGCACGACGCGCAACGCAGGTGTCGTGTCATCGGTTCTTGAGTGCATCACAGACACCAGCGAGCCGCCTATGGGCAGCAGGGTGTTCAGAGCCTCCGCGAAGCTCTCGCCTTTGCTGCGCAGCAGAACGACTTGAGAGCCATCATCGCTCATTTTGCAGCTAAAGCCAACCCAGACCGGAGTCCCCATCGACACTGCCGCCTCGATTGCATATGCGGACTGCCTGACATCCGTCATCATTTCCATAATGAGGAAGTCAACGCCTGCCTCTGTGAGTATCTCGGCCTGCTCTTTGAAGTTGGCACTCGTTTCTTGAGTGTCGCCCCTGAACGAAGTCGAAATGGAACCGGCGATGTAGACTGGGCGATTGCTTGCCACCGCTTCCCGCGCTTCCTTTGCGAGCGTGACGGCGCGGGTGTTAAGCTCTCGCACCTGGTCTGCCATCTCCGTGCGTTCGAGCGTATGGCGGGCGGATGCGAAGGTGTTCGTGATGATAATGTCTGCGCCCGCTCGAATGTAGTCCTCATGCACCTGACGCACCACTTCCGGGTGAGTATGCAGAGCCGCCGCGCTCCAAGCCTCGCCGTGCATTGGGACGCCACGACGTTCAAGCTCGGTGCCCGTCTCTCCGTCGAGAATAATGACCTCGCCCTGGGCTATTCGCTCCTCAAGTTTTTTCATTTGTACGAGTCCTTTGTTACTCATCCCTAGTGGTCCAACATCATTGAAATGAATACCATGATAGTCATTGTTCCTCTTGAGGGTTCAATCGTAACGTTGAACCGAGGAGGAACCATGATGTCTACCAAGAAGTACCGTATCAGACTGACTACCGACGAACAACAGGAACTCAACGCCTTGGTCTCACGCGGTCGGGCTGCGGCGTACAAACAGACCCATGCGCGCATTCTGCTGATGAGCGATGAGTCACGCTCGGACGGGGGAATGAAGGACGCGGACATCACCAGCGCGCTCGGTGTGGGACAGTCAACGGTCGAGCGAATACGCAAGCGCTGTGTGGAGGAGGGGGTCGAGTCTGCGCTGAATCGCAAAAAGCAACTGCGTCGGCGTCAAAAGAGACTGGACGGCGAAGGTGAAGCACGGTTGATAGCGATGGCCTGCGGGGAACCGCCGGAGGGGCGTGCCAGTTGGACCCTGAAGCTGTTGGCTGACCAGTTGGTCGAGTGTGAGATAGTCGGGACCATTAGCACCGAGACGGTTCGCCAGGCGCTTAAAAAAAAACGAACTGAAGCCGTGGCTGAAGCAGAGTTGGTGCATCCCGCCCGGTCAGAGCGCGGAGTTTGTGTGCGCGATGGAAGACGTGATGGAAGACGTACTGGAGGTCTACCAACGGCCGTACGATGGGAATGAGGTTCTGGTGTGCATGGATGAGACGAGCAAACAGCAAGTCAAGGAGACGCGAGTGCCGCGTCCCGCAGCGCCCGGCTTATCGGCGGCATACGACTACGAATACGAGCGCAATGGAGTGAGCAGCCTGTTCGTGCTGTTTGCACCGTTGGACGGATGGCGCCGAGTCGAGATCAGAGAGCGTCGCACGAAGGTGGACTGGGCGCATGTGATAAAGAAACTGGTCGACGAGGACTACCCTGACAGAGACCGGATCGTGCTGGTAATGGACAATCTCAACACTCACAAGCTGTCCTCGCTATACGAGGCATTCGAGCCTGCTGAGGCGAGGCGTATAGCTGAGCGACTGGAGATACACTACACTCCCAAACACGGGAGTTGGTTGAATATGGCGGAGATAGAGATCGGTGTGCTGGCTCGACAGTGCCTGGACCGACGGATTGCCAATCAAGACATCCTGCGCGGCGAGGTCAATGCTTGGCAGAATCAACGCAACCGGGATGTGATACGAGTGGATTGGCGCTTCACTACCGAGGATGCGCGCATCAAGCTAAAGTCACTCTACCCATCAATACAAAAACGTTGAACCACTAGTGTCCATCAGCGTCTGGATGCCGTGTTCCTTGAGCAGGTCGGCTAACTTCTCCCAGGTGTGATTATTGTGGCCTATGGTGTAGATGTTCGCGACGTGACCATTTTAGCACCAATCGAGTCTCTTACAAGCAAAATGCAAAAGCAAACGGCCCCGAATTATCGGGGCCGCTGTGATGAGCGAAAGGTATATGAAAAGCGCCGCTAGTTTCCGCCGCTGTCGCCGTTGCCAGCTATCGGCAGTGGCTCCTCGATGGAGGCGTAGTTCATGCGGTACAGGTGCGCGTACAGGCCATCGCGATCCATAAGCTCGTCATGAGTGCCTATCTCCATAATCTCGCCGAGGTTGAGCACGACTATCTTGTCCGCGCCTCGAATGGTGGACAGGCGGTGGGCGATTACGATGGCGGTGCGTCCCTTGAGCAGGCTTTGCAAGGCTCGCTGAATCAGCACTTCGGTGTAGCTGTCGATGTTGGCAGTGGCCTCGTCCAGAATGAGGATGCGCGGATCGGCGACGATGGCCCTTGCAAAGCTCAGAAGCTGACGTTGCCCCAGGCTGAGGTTGACGCCGCGCTCGGCGAGGAAGGTGTCGTATCCATCCCCAAGTCGCATTATGAAATCGTGCGCGTTCACGGCCTTGGCCGCCTCTATCATCTGCTCTTCGGTAGCATCCTGGTTGTTGTACTTAATGTTGTCCCTGACAGTGCCGGAGAACAGAAAAGGCTCTTGCAAAACCATGCTCATCTGGCTTGCAAGCGAGTTTCGTGTAACGTCGCGGATGTCGTGTCCGTCGATGAGAATGGCCCCATGATCGCGTGGAACGTCGTAGAACCGCGACATGAGGGAAACCATCGAAGTCTTGCCTGCTCCTGTGGGGCCTACTATCGCGACAGTCTCGCCGGGGTTTATGTGCAGGTTGATATTTTTCAGGATATATTCGCCCGGAACGTAGGCGAAGCTAAGGTTTTTGAACTCGACTTCGCCCCTGAGCCTTGGAAGCTCTACCGCATCAGGAGCGTCCTCAAGGTCCAGCGGGGTATCCAGCAGGTCGAAAATACGAGCGCCCGACGCCATCGAGCGTTGCAACTGCGTGTACTGCATCGTAAGGTTGCGAATAGGGTCGAAGAAACGCTGGATGTACATGATGAAGCCGACGAGCGCGCCGACCTCTAGCTCGTTGCCTACAACCATACGCGCGCCGAAAAATAGGGCTAACCCTATGGAAACCGCCGTCAAGATGTCCACTGGCGCAAGAAGCCCGGCAGAGAGCTTGCTGGCAAACAGGTTGGCATTCAGGTGGGTGCGGTTTTTGCCGTCGAATATCTCCAGGTTCCTGTCCTGGCGGTTCATGCTCTGGACGACACGGATGCCCGTAATGTTCTCGTTTAGCGCGCCGTTGACGATAGCTATCGCGCGCCGAACCTGCATGAACGCCTTTCGCGCAACTGGCTGCCAGAATGCCATGATAGTAATCAGTATAGGTATTGAGACCATCGATATGAGGCCCAACTTGAGGTTCAATACCAGCAGCATTATGACGATTCCGAGGAGGGCAAGCAGGTCTCCGAGCGTCATCACTACCAGAGCCATGAACTCTTGTAGTTGTGAGGTGTCTCCCTGGACGCGGGACATTATGCGCCCAACCTCGGTTTTGTCGTAGTAAGATACGGACAGCTTTTGAAGGTGGCCGAACATCTTTTGGCGAAGGCCGTACAAAATTCCCTGGCCGACTTTTGCCATCGCCAGTTGTTGGCCGTAGTTGGATGCCCAGTTCAGCACGGCCACGCCGATGAACAGGCCGAACACCCAGGTAAGCCCGTTGAAATCGCCGTCGCCCAAGATGTAGTCGTCGATTCCCAGCTTGATGATCCAGGGAACCGCGACCTGGGTGACGGTAAACACCAGCATGGCGAAGGTGGCGATTATTGCAAAGTGTTTGTATGGAAGGATGTAAGGGAGCATCCGAAGCACGACGCGCTGACTATAAACGGTCCCGAAGACCTCGTCATCGACGTGCCCGCGACTTACCCCATGGAACATATCACCGCCGGTCATCTGGAACCCTCTCTTTTGACCATCACGGGCGCTTCAATTTCCCGCATCACCTCTTCCTGAGGTCGAAGTTGAAGCTCGTATATGTCTCGGTACAGGCCGCCTCTAGATAGCAGTTCCTGGTGCGTGCCTTGCTCGGCAATTTCGCCATCTTTCATCACAAGTATCATGTCGGCCCTGTGGACGGTGCTGAGCCTGTGCGCGATGACGAACGTTGTGCGCCCGCGCATCACCGATTCCATTGCCTTGCGGATCTGATCCTCCGTGTTGGCGTCAACGCTTGAGGTGGAGTCATCTAGAATCAACACGGGCGGGTCTAATAGCACCGCACGAGCGATGGACATTCGTTGTCTCTGCCCGCCGGATAGGGTTGAGCCGCGCTCGCCGATAGCCGTGTCGTAGCTCTCATCCAGAGAGGTAATGAATTCGTGCAGTTGGGCGACTCCCGCCGCCTGAACGATCTCGTCCATCGACGCGCTTTCGCGTCCGTAGGCGATGTTTTCCTTCATGCTGGCGGTGAACAAGAAGACGTCCTGTTGCACGAAGCCAACGTTGCGCCGTAGCGATTCAAGCGTTACCTGGCTGATGTCGATGTCGTCTATGGTGATGCGCCCCGACGCCACATCGTAGAATCGAGAGATCAGATTGACGATGGTGCTTTTGCCACTGCCTGGCGCTCCGAGCAGGGCTATGACTTTGCCCGGCTCGACGTCGATGCTAATGTTTTTCAATACTGGAACGCCGTTGTCGTAGCTAAAGCTCACGTTCTCAAATTTGACGTGGCCGCTGGCACGAGACATCTCACGAGCGGAGGGCAGTTCCTGAACAGGAGACTCGGTATCCATTATTTCGAACAATCGCTGACCTGCGGAGGTAGCCCTGGCATAGGCGTTGACCATCCAGCCTGTCATGCGCACCGGCATGGAAAGGATCTGCATGTAGAAAATGAACTCAGCCAATTCTCCCGGAGTCATGTTCCCATTGATGACTTGTCGACCACCAAACCACAAGATTAACGCCAGCGCTATCAAGAACGTGAAGGACATAAAGGAGGTGTTGGAGGCGCGTAGCTTCTCGGCCTCCACCATGTCTTCGGCAACGTCCGCGTTTCGTGTGTTGTATTTCGCTTCCTCGTAATCCTCAGCCGCAAACGCCTTGACGACGCGCACGCCGGTCAGGTTCTCCTGAAGCACAGTGTTTAGCTCGGCCATCTTTTCCTGCACGCTCGTCCAGATGGCCCGCATTTTCAGCCTGACGACGGCGGAGTTATAAGCGACGAAGGGCAGGAAGCTGGTGCTCAAGAGTCCTAAACGCCAGTCGAGCCGCAAAAGAATAATCGCCACTACTATGAACAGGGTCAGGAAGTAGGGAGTCCGCACCAGCCCCATGTTAATGAACATGCGGATGTTTTCCACATCGGTGATGGCCCTGGACATCAGGTTGCCGGTGTGATGGCGGTCGTGGAACCCGAAGCTCATACGTTGAACATGGTCGTAGAAGGAGTTGCGTATGTCATAAGAAACATACTGCGAAAGAGCCTCTCCCAGATATGTCTGCCAAAAGGATAGCACACCTCGAATGATGCTCAGCCCCAGTATAATCAGGACCGCTACAAGTATCTCGCCCTCTGGAAGCTCGGTGACGCCGCCATCTTTGAATATATCGTAAATCTTGTCTATGGCGTTGCCAAAGATCGCTGGCATAAGCAGGTACGCAACAACCGCTCCCGCCATGGAGGTGTACGCACCTATCAGTTGCCACTTATGTTGGAGTGCTATGCCTATTATTCGAAGAAGTATTCTCATGCGTCGTTAACGAACGAACCTCCCGTGAGCGAGCTATAAGACACATTAAGATTGCGTGTCTAACTACAGGCCCAATTGTCACAGTTGTGTATTGTACTACTACTTACAGTAAATTTGGAAGGGTCTGGACTATCAATTCCCAATATTCTTTTCATGTATTGCGAATTCATTGGGTTACAAAACAGACTGAAAGTCCAATCTGAACCATGAAATCGTGGATTGGGGAGAGCGTTTTCGGATTCCCTGCAGCTTGCTTGCGTTAAACGTTAGCTGACGCGAACCAGGATTACAACGGCAATCATGACCTATCTTGGTGTGAAAACATCACAAGGTGTAGTAGTTACTTCGGGAAGTGCGAGTTTCATTCACACAGCATTTTTGGGCCGCCTCGTCCATTTATGCAGGGAGAAGAAAATGCCCTTACGTGGTCGGCGGAAAGGGTCAACGACCGCTGGGAGTGCCCGGCGTTACAATATTGTTTCCAGGTGGTACCACAATGAAAAAATGTCGCCTTTTCTGAGGTCCACCGTCTTCCAGGGCCTGGATGAATACCCTGTACCATAGATCGGATTGGCCTACAATCGTCCGAACTCGCTGCCTCTGATAAGGGGGCACATTTTGCAGCATTGTAGACAGCCGCTCCGAAAGCAACTTCTCATTCCTCTCTAGCAGCCTCTTCAACTCTGTGATGTTCGGCCCGCGCCTCACTTGCCCCGGCATCTCAGCAGGCCCGGCTAACACGACAACCCCAGCATAGGACGCAGAGCGGTTCAGGTGCTCCCGTATCCTAAGGGTCAGCTTCTCGGCCTCCTGGAAGTTGCCCTTTGCCATCAATCGCTGCATCTCCTGGCCTCGCACGCTTGCCAGACGGACGTGCGCCTGAGACTTGCCCGCGTCTGATCGGCGGAAGAATCTGAGCGAGATGCTTTCTTTGGTCGTCTTGACCCAGTACAGAGGCTCCCCTGGCACGCTGTTGGAAGATGCCACCGTGGTGCCTCCCGCGGCCATCGCGGTAATCATCACTGCGACAAACGCGATAAGAATCGGCTTGGCAAATGGCATATTGAAGAGTAGGGGAGCGCGGCGCTTTTTCGACGTTTTCCCTTCGGCCAACGCTTGCGTCAGCCGGGCGAGGCCGCGCGCCTTGGCTTCAGAGCTATATGAGGTCGAGTGTGCTGCCTGAGTCGTAGCTGTAGCAAGCTGGAGCAGCGGAAAGAGTTGGTCCGCGTGTTCAGGATAGCGTTTGACGCACTGCTGCGCGTCCTCGCCTTTAGAGACTCGTTCGAGGCAGTCGTTCAGTATGTCATCAAAGTTGCGGCTCATATTAAAATCACCGGCGCTTTCATGCTTCCCGACTCTGAAGGGTGATCGCAATGGACGACTCTTGGCCCAGTATATTTCTCAGCTTTTTCAATCCCGCGTGCTGAAGGGCTTTGACCACGTTCTCTTTCTTTCCGACGGCGCGTGCGGACTAAGGTGGACCCCATTATTAAGACAGCACGAGGGCTAAATTAAGAGAGTCTCCCACCCCTGCGCTAGGTTTCACCAAGCCCGATGGCAGCCCTGCTTCTTCAGCTGCTGCTCCCCTTTCTTCCTGGCCATGTTGGTACACCTCTGCTGGGGTCCGGTAGCCCAAAGCCTGGTGAGGCCTCTGCCGGTTGTAGAACTCCAGGTAGGCATTGATCCCAGTTCGGGCCTCGGCGACGGTCTGGTAAGCTTTCAGATACACCTCCTCGTACTTGATGCTCCGCCACAGCCGCTCCACGAAGATGTTGTCCAGGTACCTACCCTTACCATCCATGCTGACCTGGACCCTCTGCTCCTGCAACGTCTGGGTAAAGGCCTCACTGGTGAACTGACTCCCCTGGTCAGTGTTGAATATCTCCGGTCGTCCCTTACCCAGGGCTTCCTCCAACGCCGCCACGCAGAAGCTGGTGTCCATGGTGTTGGAGAGCTTCCAGGCCAGCACGTGCCGGCTGTGCCAGTCCATGATGGCCACCAGGTACAGGAAGCCCTTCGCCATGGGGATGTAGGTGATGTCCGCGGCCCAGACCTGGTCGACCCGATTAACCTCCACTCCCTTCAGCAGATAGGGAAAGATCCGGTGTCCCGGCGCTGGTTTGCTGGTGTTGGGACGCCGGTAGATGGCTTCCAGACCCATCAACCGCATCAGCCTTCGAACCCTTTTTCGGCTCACCAGATAGCCCTGTTGCAGCAGCCAGGCCTTCATCTTCCTGGAGCCGTAGAAGGGGGTCTTCAAATACTGACGGTCCATCAGGGCCATCAACTCCAGGTCTTCTGCCCTGGTCGGTACCGGCCGGTAGTACACCGAGGCCCGGCTGACGTCCAGCAGGATACATTGACGCACCAAAGACAGCTGCTGGTGGTCTCGGTCTATCATGGCTCGCCGTATGCTGCGACTCATAGACCGGACCTTTCCGACAAAAAATCGCGTTCCACCTTCAGCTGGCCGATGTGCCGGTAGAGGTGGTTAATCTGAGCTTCCTTGGCTTTCTCCTGGGATTTCTGATTGGTGGCAAATAGCTCCGGGGCTCCTTCCACCAGGGCCCTTTTCCAGGCGTGAATCTGACTGGGATGGACCTCAAATCGGCTGGCCAGCTGGGCGATGGTCTCTTCCCCCGCAAGGGCGGCCAGGGCCACCTTGGCCTTGAACGCCGGACTGTGCTTATTCCTCGTCTGCTTCATGTCCTGCTCCTTCACGTCGGTTAGTTGCCGGTTATTTTAGGAGCTGGACTCTCTCTTAGCCAGTTGTCTAGTTTTTGGGTACCACCTCATTCTATAAGAGTGTAGGTATTCGCACGACAACCCCGGCGAGCGCGTTGCAGGTAAGAGGATATACCCAGCTTGACCTTACCCCAGGAATGCCGCCCGCAGGCGACTGCGATGAGGCCACAGAGAGGGGTCGCATGAAGGTCGATAGCGCAGCCGGAATGATTTACGTCTGCGTCAATTCAGGATGGGTAGGCAATAATTAGAAGGAGAGGGCAAACAAGCTACAGCATCGGCAGGTAACGGTTGATCTCGTATTCGCTGACCTGGGAGTTGTACTGCTCCCACTCGATCTTCTTGTTCTCGATGAACCTGCGGAAGACGTAATCTCCAAGGGCATTGTGGACTAGCTCGCTGTTCTCGGTGACTTGAATCGCCTCCCACAGGCTCCCTGGGAGGGCCTCGATTTCCTGCGCCCTGCGCTCCTGCTCGGTCATGAGGTAAACGTCGGATTCGACAGGAGGAGGCAAGGTGTACTCTTTCTCGATGCCTTCCAACCCCGCCGCGAGCATGACGCTAAAGGTCAGGTACGGGTTACACGCAGAGTCCGGGGCGCGGTACTCGATGCGACGTGACTCCTCTCGCCCGGTCTTGTAGGCGGGGACGCGAATGAGGTCGGAGCGATTGACGGTGGCCCAGGAGACGTACACAGGCGCTTCAAATCTTGGAACAAGTCGCTTGTAGGAGTTCACCCACTGGTTGGTTACCAGGGTAATCTCCCTTGCGTGGCGCATCAGCCCGGCAATAAAGCATCTGGCGACGTTCGACAGTTGATAACGCTCCTCGCCGTTGAAGAACGCGTTTCGATTGCCCTTGAATAGCGACTGGTGAGTGTGCATTCCGCTGCCGTTGATGCCGTCAACTGGCTTGGGCATGAAAGTGGCATAGCAGCCGTGTTTCATAGCTATTTCTTTGACGACCAGGCGGTAGGTCATCAGCGTATCTGCCATAGTCAAGGCGTCGGTGTGGCGAAGGTCTATCTCATGCTGGCTTGGCGCGGCTTCGTGATGGCTGGACTCTACGGGGATTCCAAGCTCTTCCAGCATCAAAACCGTCTCCCGCCTTAGCTCGGTGGACAGGCCTGTAGCATCCTGACCGAAATAGCCCTCATGGTCAATCGGCTCGGTACCAGTGGAGTTCTTGAAGTAGAAGTGCTCGACCTCTGGCCCGACGTAGTAAGTGAATCCGAGTTTTGCCGCCCGTTCAAGGTTGCGCCTCAGCACGAAGCGCGGGTCGCCCTCGAAAGGCCTCTCGTCCGGGGTAACGATGTCGCAGAACATTCTGGCGACGGCGTTCGTGCGAGGCCGCCAGGGAAGAACGCTGAACGTGGTCGGGTCAGGCAGGGCGTAAAGGTCTCGCTCGTCGGATCGCGCGAAGCCTTCGATAGCCGAGCCGTCGAAGCCCATGCCTCGCGTCAACACATTCTCCAGCTCCTCCACCGTTATGGCGAACCCTTTCAGGCTGCCAAGGATGTCTGTAAACCAGAGACGTATGAACTTGACATCGTTCTCTCTAGCCTCATGAAGAGCGTACTGGATAGCTTCTGAGTTTTCCTCTGCCATAGCCTCGCCTCCCGTTACCAAAACGCAGAATCTATCTTACAACGTTCTGCCTCTCATCGGCTAGATATGAAACTGCCTCCATTGAGAAAGAAATGGAGGCAGTCAGAGCATGAATAAGCGAGAGTATCAAATTGTACGAAGCGGTCTACGATGACCGGAGTGTATTATTGGCGTTTGGACTTGCGTAGGCGGCTAGGGACGATTACCCACATGGCGAACAGTCCAATGAAAGCTACCCCTGCGAGAACTAATTCCATCAAAACCTCTCCTGAGCCGTTATTTTCTTTATTGATAACATTCTAGCCCATCCATGTTTCCAAGATGTTGCCCAAATGTTAACTTTCTGTTACATGCGGCCTGAATCTATCCACGCACAGGCATCAATCTGGTAGCGGCACCCGCTTTAGCTTAAATAACGATCTTGCGTTCTAATCATCGCCTGTGCCGCTTGGGGCCACGGCAGGTCCCGTCCCTGTAAGCTCTGGGTAAGCCAGCGCGCCATGCTCAGGCTCGTCGAGTCCTTCTAGCTCTTCCTCACGCGAGGCTCTCAGACCCATAGTCAAATCCAGTACCTTGAACAGCACAAGCCCTGTGCCGAGGCCCCAGCCTATGGCGACGAGTATGCCGACTATCTGCGGAACAAGCTGTCCAGGATTGCCATCTATCAGGCCGGACACGTCATTGTGACCAACCGCGAATATACCGACGGCCAGAAGTCCCCACGCGCCACAGATGCCGTGGACGGTTATCGCGCCGACAGGGTCATCGACCTTGAGAATGTTCTTGATGAAGCTGACGCCGACAATCATTATGCCGCCCGCCACCAGGCCAATGACCACGGCAGCCCAGGGGTCCACATATGCGCTTGGGGCGGTGATTCCCACCAGGCCCGCCAATGCACCATTGCAAGCCATCTCTATGTTAACCTTGCCTGTGCGCACAAGGACGATGTACATAGCGGCTGTCGCGCCAGCCGCGCCAGCCAGCAATGTGTTCGCGGCGTTTAGCCCTAGCGTACTGGAGTTGATGTTGAATCCGAACCATCCGAAGAACAGAATAAAGGTGCCAATTACAACGTAGGGTATGTTGTGCCCCTTTAATTCGATACCCTCCTTGAAGCCTATACGTGGGCCGACGACGATAGCGCCCGCAAGGGTCACCATGCCACCAATCATGTGGACTACACCCGAACCGGCATAGTCGGCCATATCTATGGAAGCTAGCCAGCCATCATCGCTCCATACCCAGTGACCGTAGATAGGGTAAATCAATGCGCCCACAATGAAGCTGTAGGCAAGGTAGGCGTTAATCTTGGTGCGCTCGGCCATAGCACCCGCTATGATGGTTGCCGCAGTACCGGCGAAAACCATCTGGAAGAACCAGCTTACCAGTTCACTGTCATCGAATTCTAAAAGGAAGAACCCTTCCAGACCGATTATTCCGGCAGCCGATCCGCCACCCATCATCAATGCGAAACCGAAAGCCCAGAAACCAAGGGCTGCAATACAGAAGTCCAGAAAAGACTTGGTCATATAGTTGACAGTGTTCTTGGAGCGTATCAATCCTGCGCCCAGAAATGCGAACCCTGCCTGCATGAAGAACACAAGGGCCGCTGCAAAAACCAGAATGGCGTTATCAAGAGTCGCTGCAACATCTTCGGCGCTCTGAGCGTATGCAACTGCTCCACCACCCAGGAAAACCCCTAGGCCCAGAAGCGCCACAATCGCGAGGCGCAATTTGAAAGGGGATAACCTCGTCATCCCAGCCAACAAGCTCATCTGTGTTTCCTCCGTCGCTAAATCTCTGAAAATTCCCCCCACGACAATATATGGCGAGTGTTACGTGGATGTTGCTGATGTGTTAAATGTATGTTTCCTTAGTGTTAAATAGTTATTACATGGCGGGCGGGCAACATTTTTGACTTTCCAGCCGATGACTCGTAAAATGCAATCAGTCTCACATGTAGAGAGTATAGGAGGTGTACTTCATGGAAAAAGTGAAACTGAGCGTTTACGGAGACTATGCTTGACCCTGGGTCTATAATGCAGCCGTGTGGCTGGATAGGGTAAAGCAGGTATATGGGGAGGATCTTGACATTACCTGGAAGAATTTCTCCCTGGAGCAGATTAACAGCAAGGAAGGCCCCGAGTGGAAGTCCTGGGAACAGGGCGAGCCTACCGAGCGCCGCTCGTTGCTGTCGCAGATGGCAGCCGAGGCCGCACGTCGCCAGGGGCCGGAGCTATACGATAAGTTCCACCTTGCTCTGTTGACTGCGCGGCATGGCGGAGACGGACGCATCGCGCTGAACGAAGAGGAGCCTCTCATAGAGCTGGCTAAAGAAGTCGGTCTGGACGTTGGGCGCTTCCGTGAGGACTTGAAGGACTCTGACCTTGCGAAGATCATCGGTAAGGAGCATGAGGAAGCGTCAGCGGAAGGCATCTTCGGCACGCCTACCTTCATCTTCGAGAACGGCACATCAGCCTATTTGAAAACCTTCATACCGCCCGAATATGACTCCGTTGGCGCTTTTGAGAGTTTCATGGCAACGGCAGGTCACAGGTCTTACATTGGCGAGATCAAGCGGCCTCAGCCACCCTGGCCGAAGGGCGCTGTTTAAGTAACAGGATTTCGTTCTGTTCGCCAAACTATCTGACTCCTCCCTTCCGACATAAGCACCGGAGGGGAGGAGGCTTTTTATTTTGAGATATTCCAGTAATGACAGAAGACAAAGCGCGCGAGTTGAAATCGCTTGCGGATGAACTGGGATTCTCGTTCAACAACGGAGACTTGTTTTCGCTTGCCTTCGTCCATAGCTCTTACGTGAACGAGAACCCGGAGGCATTCCCAGAGTCTAACGAGAGGCTGGAGTTCCTTGGGGACGCGCTGGTGGGTCTGGTCGTGGCGCACGAGCTATATCAGCGCTACCCTGACCGCCCCGAAGGAGACCTTACGGCCCTGCGCTCTGCTTTAGTAAAAGGCGAAACGCTGGCCCTGATCGCGGATTCGCTGCAACTGGGCCAGTATCTTTTGATGGGTAAGGGTGAGGAGGCCAGTGGAGGCCGCAAGCGTCCGTCGAATCTGGCCGCGACGTTCGAGGCGCTGGTCGGCGCGGTCTTCCTCGATAGGGGTTACGACGAGGCCCGTGATTTTGTGCTGCGAGTGCTTTCCGACGCGCTGTCATCCGTTGGCAAACGCATATCGCTGAAGAACTCCAAGTCACTCTTGCAAGAGCTTGTCCAGGGCAAAGGCAAGGCAGTGCCGTCTTATCGCATCGTAGAAGTGACTGGCGAAGACCACGCCCGCACTTTCACCGTAGAGGTCGTCATTTCAGGCGCGGTCATGGGAAGTGGCACGGGAAGCCGCAAGTCCACAGCAGAGCGAGAGGCGGCGTCAGAAGCGCTCAGAGCGATGGGAGAGGGTTAGTAGCCTACCTATAAACTCTGGGCAGGGGGAATCGGGACGTGAGCGAGAGTAACTCGTCGCGGATTTTTGAACCGTATCCTGACTATTCACTGCGCCACCCTGGATGCCTCCGCTGTGCCGAACCTCCAGCTGTTTATGACGGGAGTCTCCACCCTCATGCCACTAACGACCCCAAGAAGCCTGTGTTCCAGTTCCGCCTCGGTTGAAAATCCCCGATGAAATCGGGACTGTTGAAGTGTAACCGAGTGCGGTTTGTGGCGATTGACATAAACAGCGATGGGTTTTATAGTCTGTGCTATTGAGGTGGTACCCAAAAACTAGACAACTGGCTAAGAGAGAGTCCAGCTCCTAAAATAACCGGCAACTAACCGACGTGAAGGAGCAGGACATGAAGCAGACGAGGAATAAGCACAGTCCGGCGTTCAAGGCCAAGGTGGCCCTGGCCGCCCTTGCGGGGGAAGAGACCATCGCCCAGCTGGCCAGCCGATTTGAGGTCCATCCCAGTCAGATTCACGCCTGGAAAAGGGCCCTGGTGGAAGGAGCCCCGGAGCTATTTGCCACCAATCAGAAATCCCAGGAGAAAGCCAAGGAAGCTCAGATTAACCACCTCTACCGGCACATCGGCCAGCTGAAGGTGGAACGCGATTTTTTGTCGGAAAGGTCCGGTCTATGAGTCGCAGCATACGGCGAGCCATGATAGACCGAGACCACCAGCAGCTGTCTTTGGTGCGTCAATGTATCCTGCTGGACGTCAGCCGGGCCTCGGTATACTACCGGCCGGTACCGACCAGGGCAGAAGACCTGGAGTTGATGGCCCTGATGGACCGTCAGTATTTGAAGACCCCCTTCTACGGCTCCAGGAAGATGAAGGCCTGGCTGCTGCAACAGGGCTATCTGGTGAGCCGAAAAAGGGTTCGAAGGCTGATGCGGTTGATGGGTCTGGAAGCCATCTACCGGCGTCCCAACACCAGCAAACCAGCGCCGGGACACCGGATCTTTCCCTATCTGCTGAAGGGAGTGGAGGTTAATCGGGTCGACCAGGTCTGGGCCGCGGACATCACCTACATCCCCATGGCGAAGGGCTTCCTGTACCTGGTGGCCATCATGGACTGGCACAGCCGGCACGTGCTGGCCTGGAAGCTCTCCAACACCATGGACACCAGCTTCTGCGTGGCGGCGTTGGAGGAAGCCCTGGGTAAGGGACGACCGGAGATATTCAACACCGACCAGGGGAGTCAGTTCACCAGTGAGGCCTTTACCCAGACGTTGCAGGAGCAGAGGGTCCAGGTCAGCATGGATGGTAAGGGTAGGTACCTGGACAACATCTTCGTGGAGCGGCTGTGGCGGAGCATCAAGTACGAGGAGGTGTATCTGAAAGCTTACCAGACCGTCGCCGAGGCCCGAACTGGGATCAATGCCTACCTGGAGTTCTACAACCGGCAGAGGCCTCACCAGGCTTTGGGCTACCGGACCCCAGCAGAGGTGTACCAACATGGCCAGGAAGAAAGGGGAGCAGCAGCTGAAGAAGCAGGGCTGCCATCGGGCTTGGTGAAACCTAGCGCAGGGGTGGGAGACTCTCTTAATTTAGGGATGCTCTGAACAATCGGCTTCAGGCTGGGCCGAGTTGACCGGAGTGGTTTTGGGGGCGTTAAATTGCCTCATGGCACCGTGGTGAGGGTTATTGTCGGCCTACAACCGGCCCTGACAGGGCCTTTCGCCGCCCTTAGCCCTGATTTTGGGCGCACTTATACAAGGTCTCACGCCGCCAGGTACTGTTCGGCCCTCATCAAGTTGGCAAACCCCAGCAGCGTCATCAGCCGCTGCGTGTTCTTGGACAGCCCCCTGTAGCGGACCTTGGCGTAGCCGAAGTGCCGCTTGATGTACAGGAACGGATGCTCCACCTTAGCTCTGACCGACGCTTTGCGCTTCTCCGACACCGCCTCAGGGCTCCCAGGCTCCAGCTTCCGACGCTGGCCGGGCCTCATCGCCACCTGCCACTCCACGTCCAAGCCCCGGTTCCCCGGCCTCTTGTCAACTCCCTGATACCCAGCATCTCCCCACACCTGAGACTCCCCACCGTGCAGCAACCGGGGCAACTCAGTCAGGTCATGCACGTTCGCAGATGTCGTGGTCATGCTGTGCACCACTCCCGTCTGCGAGTCCACACCGATGTGCACCTTCATCCCGAAGTGCCACTCGTTACCCTTCTTCGTCTGGTGCATCTCGGGGTCGCGCTCTTTAGCCCGATTCTTCGTCGATGAGGGCGCCGCTATGATGCTCGCGTCCACTATCGTCCCCTCCTGAAGACGGAGACCCTTGGACTCCAGATAGCGGTTGATCTCCTCGAACAGACCCGCGCCCAACTCATGCTCTTCCAGCAGGTGGCGGAAGTTCAGAATCGTCGTCTCGTCCGGCAGCGGCCCAGGCAGTCTCAGCCCTACGAACCGCCTCACCGATTCGACCTCATAGAGCATGTCCTCCATCCCAGGGTCGCTCAGGTTGTAAAACAACTGCACGCAGTGTATCCGTAGCATCACCGATAACTCGTAGGGCCGCCGACCACGACCGGCCTTGGGATAGAACGGTCGAATGCGCTCTTCCAACTCTTCCCAAGGGATCAGTCCATCCATGCGCTCAAGGAACTTCTCCCGGCGAGTCTTTCGCTTCTTGCTCTCGTAGTCCAAGTCCGCAAACGTCGGCTGGTTCATTGCCTCTCCTCCCCCGTCTTCAGCCCTTGGCCCTATTTTACTATCCCACAAGCCATCGGGACTTATTCAGAGCATCCTTAGCCCTCGTGCTGTCTTAATAATGGGGTCCACCTTACTATCTCAGGACGGTGCGCGCATAGTTGGGGGGCTTTTTAGGATTTTCAGAAGGGAGGCTAATAACCATGAAGTGACAATTAGTTATCTAGAAAGCATAAGAATAACTTGTTGGTATGTAATAAATACACAAGCAAAGAGGAGTAACGCTATGTCCATCTTTATGGACGTATCAAGCAAAGGCGAATTGCCTTGCCTATCGCAATATCAGCGGCGTTGGTGCTGGCTGTGATGATCTCTATTCTCGCCTTTATGGGGCCATTGAGTGACACTGCGACGGCTGCACCCGCAGTCCAAGGGTTGGAAACCCGCATTGAAAGGATGCCCGCCCTTGACCAGAATATAGCGCTATTGAGAAACAATGGTGCCGCGCCTGATGTGCAGATGCAAGCCATAAACGAGATGCTCTCAATGGTACTGGCTCCGCCGATTCCGCTACCTACTAATTATGACGACGCCGACCCCGATACTGAGGTAACGGTGGAGACAACCCATTTCTATAACCGAACTCTGTTAGACCTGTTTGACACTATCGCCGCTCTTACCGATGTGAAAGAGAACCCCGAGAATCAGGGCCACGTGAGGGCCATGGCTGACGAAGTGGGTGTGGTTCTGGAAGGCGCTCTCAGCGCCATTCGGGGTATGGCGCAACATGTAGCACAACATGACCCACGAGACTCACTCCCGAATGAGCTGAGGGGCGAAGCGCACCTCGAAGCTCCTTTCCTGCCTTGGCAATCTGGTGGCGGACGCCTGCCTGACGAAGCGATCGTGACCGGTAAAATCGCCGATGGCGAAACCATGATAGTGATGAAAGAGGTCTTCGGCATCAAGGCCGTGCTTTACGACAGGATCATACCTATCTACCAAGAACCTTGGGACGCGCGAGTTAGCCCCATTATTGGCTTCAAGGTGGTGTGGTACATCCGATGGGTGCCAGCAGAGCACATCAAGACCATCTCCTACACCAGAAACGCCACTACTGGCAAGCTGAAGATGAAGGTAAACCAGGAGCAGATTCTGAACCCCGGCGTCTCTAAGATGTGGCACTTCTATCCCGCGGGACCAGGAGTAGTACAACTCCGAACAGCTCAGTAGTGCAGACACGGTAATATACCGATAAAATTGGTCGTTGAAGAAATCAAGGGGCCTGCTGGAATTTCTCGTAGGAGTTTCAGTAGGCTCCGCTTTTAGCCCGCTAGAAACAGTGCCACGCAGGTGTACTTGATCTTCGATATTGGATAAAGAGTCTGCTCAAGAGCAAGGGGACACTCAAGTCCCCTTCATTTATCGATCAATCCCCGGCACCGGGAAGCGTGACGTGAGCGAAAGTACCTCGTCGCGGACCTCGCGTTCGACGGCCTCGTCGCCGATGTTGGACAGCATTCTGACGATAAGCTGTGCCACCCTGGATGTTTCCGATGTGCCGAACCCCCGGCTGCTTATGGCGGGAGTCCCTGCCCTTATGCCACTGGCGACTCTTGGAGGCTTGGTGTCGTATGGAATGGCGTTGCGGTTCACAATGACGTTGACCTTGTCGAGGGCTTCTTCGGCCTTCCGTCCGGTCAAGCCCAGCGGCGTTACGTCCACCAACACCAGGTGGGTGTCGGTGCCATCCGCGACCAATCTCATGCCTCCCGCCTTGAGACCTTCGGCCAGGGCGCGGGCGTTAGCCTTTATCGACTTCTGGTACTCGATGAACTCAGGCTTCATCGCCTCGCCAAATGCCACGGCTTTAGCGGCGATAGTGTGCTCCATTGGCCCGCCCTGAGCGTTGGGGAAAATGGCTCGGTCTACGTCTCGCGCAAGCTCAGACGTTGAGAGAATCATGCCTCCCCTTGGCCCTCGCAGAGTCTTGTGAGTAGTGGAGGTGATTATCTGGGCCTCGGGAACCGGCGAGGGATGCTCTCCGGCGGCGGTAAGTCCTGCGATGTGGGCCATGTCCACCATCAGCTTCGCGCCCACTTCATCGGCTATCTGGCGAAAGCGGGGGAAGTCTATGATTCGAGGGTAGGCTGTTGCGCCCGTTACGATGAGCTTGGGGCGATGCTCTTTGGCGAGTCGCTCGACTTCATCATAGTCGATTAGCTCAAGCTCGCGGTCTACTCCGTATGGCACGAAGTTGTATATCTTCGCGGAGAAGTTGACCGAACTGCCGTGTGTCAGGTGACCGCCGTGGTCGAGGCCCAGCCCCATTACGGTGTCGCCCGGACTGAGTGACGCGAAATATGCCGCCATGTTGGCCTGAGCGCCGCTGTGAGGCTGAACGTTCGCATGCTCGGCGCCGAACAGAGCCTTGGCCCGGTCGATCGCGATTTGCTCGGTGACATCCACGAATTCGCAGCCGCCGTAGTAGCGCCTGCCAGGGTAGCCTTCTGCATACTTGTTGGTGAGGACGGAACCTTGAGCTTCGAGGACGGCCTTGCTAGCGTAGTTCTCCGACGCTATCAGGTTGATAGCGTTGCGCTGACGCTGTATCTCATTTTGCACGGCCTGCCCGATTTCAGGGTCTTGCTCCATCAAGGCGCTCATTTCCATCCTCCATTTAAGATCGTTGAAATGTTGAGGCCCCGATACATCGGGGCCTCTGATTTATGCCAGTTCGGGTTCGATAACTCCGTAGCCTCCGTCGCTGCGGCGATACACAACATTGTACTCATTAGCACTGTTATTGAAAAAGAGGAAAAAGTCGTGGCTCAGAAGCTCCATCTCCATAGCCGCGTCCTCGACAGACATGGGCTTCATCGGGAAACGCTTGGTTCTTACGATGCTCCCAAGCTCAGGGATGTAGGCGTCTTCCATGTCTTCGAAATCAGTCGAGTCGTCCGCAAACAAGGGTGTGACTTTGCCCGCTTTCTTGCCCTGCGCGTTTCGATAAGCCTTGCCTTTGTATCGGCGTATCTGGCGGTCCATAACGTCAGTCACGGCGTCGATGGCCGCAAACAGGCTCAGGTCGCTTTCCTGCCCTCGTAGAACGCGACCACCGGTCGCAAGCGTCATCTGGGCAACGATGAGGTCAGGCTGGGAGCGCGCCGACGTTCGAGTCACCTCGATCTTGGCGTCGGATACGGTCTTAAGGTGACGCTCCAACCTGATGAACTTCCTCTGGATGTACTGCTCCGCTTCGGTGTTAAGCTCGATATTCTTCGCGTGTATGGTGATGTCCATAAGAACTCCCTCCTGCAAAAGAATAGGTCTTGCCATTTGCCTCCAAGTACATCTGTATATGTTCATTGTATGGCCTACGAGGACAACGTTTCAAGCAAGATTGCTTGCCTCGTAAAGCGCTCTGAGTTAAAGTATTTCTGTCTGATGTCAGCCTGACCGGTAAATTGGTCAGGCGAGATACTCAGGGCCGATGGACGAGGCAGGGGTTCGTCCAGTATCCTATTACGATAGCTTTGCATAGACAGATAAACCTTATGCTGGCTTTAAGAGAACTTTGAAAGGCATATCATGGAGAATCGAGAATTTCAGGCGTGGCGTGGTCGCAGGCTTTCGGGTCGGCGAGTACGTCCGCTTGGCCCCTTGATGTGACGTTGGAAGACTTGGACCCCGGTATCGCGCGAAACCAGTATTAAAACTGGACCTGTTGCGCTGTCTGGGGTGAGAACGGCAATGGAGAGAAATGAAGCAGGGAGTGCTTGAGAGATATAGGGATTACCTGCCCGTAACCGACGCGACGCCTATGTTTACCCTGGGCGAGGGTGACACACCGCTGGTCAGGTCTCGTAGCATCGTGAGCAAGGTGGGCTGCGATGAACTTTATTTCAAGCTGGAGGGATGCAATCCCACCGGCTCCTTCAAAGACCGAGGAATGGTAGTTGCGGTTGCCAAGGCAATCGAAGCGGGAGGCACGAGCATTGTGTGTGCCTCCACAGGCAACACCAGCGCGTCGGCTGCGGCCTACGGAGCCTACTGCGGCATATCGACGACTGTATTCGTGCCAAAGGGCGGCGTGGCGCGAGGCAAGCTGGCGCAGGCCATAGCCTATGGCGCGCGCATCATGCTGATTGATGGCAACTTCGACAACGCCCTGAAGCTCGTGCGTAGTCTCGCCGAGAAGCACCCCATCGTTCTCGTGAACTCCATCAACGCCAACAGGATTCAAGGCCAGAAGACCGCCGCCTTCGAGATAGTGGATGAGCTGGAAAATGCGCCCGACTATCTGTTCATACCGGTTGGTAACGCGGGCAACATCACCGCATACTGGCTTGGTTTTAGCGAGGCGTTCGACATGGGATGGGCCTCAACCAGGCCAAAGATGATGGGGTTCCAGGCAGAAGGCGCAGCCCCGATAGTTCGTGGCGAGCCGGTCGAGGAGCCTGAGACAATAGCCTCTGCTATCAAGGTGGGAAGACCTGCCAGTTGGAAAAGCGCGATAAAGGCCAGAGACGAGTCTGGTGGCGTCATAGACATGGTATCTGACCAGGAAATCATGGAGGCCTACACCCTTATGGCCCAGCAGGAAGGCATCTTCTGTGAACCAGGATCTGCGGCCTCTGTCGCGGGGCTGTTGAAACTTTCTAAGGATAGTATGCATCTTAAAGGAAAAAAGGTAGTATGTATTATCACGGGAACAGGTCTCAAAGACCCTGATATGGCTAGCAACCTGACCGCTGCGTCAATGGAGGAGTATCCGGCGGATTTGGCGGCGGTGGAACAGGCTCTAGGGATACTCTGAACAAGTCTGGGCATAGTAGCATAGAGAATAGCACTGTGTTCGGGGAGATAATTGATGGACCAGCCAACATTTGCGGACTTGGAATACGAGAGCAAGAAGCGCAAGACCCGCTGGGAGATATTCCTGGAGCGCATGGATGCTCTGATCCCGCGGGAACAGATGGAAGAGCGCATCCGTCCGTTCTATCCCAAGGCGGGCCGAGGCCGTCGACCATATGAGTTGTCGGCGATGGTGCGGATACACTGCGTGCAGTTGTTCTACAACTTGAGCGATCCTGGTATGGAGGACATGCTCTACGAGGTCGAGTCGGTGAGACGGTTCGTAGGGTTGAAGCTGTCGGGCCCGCTGCCGGACGAGACGACGATTCTGAACTTCCGCCATCTGCTGGAAGAGCATGAGTTGGGGCAGAGTCTGTTCGAGGAGATAAACCGTCATCTGGAGTCCCAGGGACTGCGGCTTCGGGAGGGGACGATCGTGGACGCGAGCATCATAGAGGCGCCGTCATCGACGAAGAATCGTGCGGGTGAGCGAGACCCTGAGATGCACCAGACGAAGAAGGGGAACGAGTGGCGCTTCGGGATGAAAGTACACGTAGGCGCTGACGCTGAGACGGGAGTGGTACACAGCATGACTACGACGCCAGCTAACGTGCATGATGTGACAGAAGCGCACCGATTGCTGCACGGTGGAGAGAAACGAGTGTGGGGGGATGCGGGGTATCAGGGAGTGGACAAGCGGTTGGAGAATCGAGAGTTGGATGTGGAGTGGCGAGTGGCGATGAGGCCCGGCCGGCGACGGCACCTGGAGCCTGGCAGCCACGAGGCGTTGGCGGAGAAGCGCAAAGCGTCGGTCAGAGCGAAAGTGGAGCATCCGTTCCTGTACGTGAAGCGGCGCTTTGGCTACGCCAAGGTGCGCTACCGAGGGTTGGCTAAGAACGCGCAACGGCTGGCATTGCTACTGGGGCTGGCCAACTTGATGACGGCAGAGCGCCGTCTGGCGGCATGAGAGGGGCGCAGTGAGCAAATCACGGCCGGGGAGCCGCGATGGCTCCGAAAAGCCGCTTCGAGGCCACAACAGACACGGTCTGAACGCCTCAACCACGACCTGGAACGTCACAAAGATGCCTGAACATCTCCAAAGAACGGAACCACTCTGCCCATCCACGCTTGCGCCGAGTTGTTCAGAGGTTCCCTAGTTTTAGCATAAGGATTGCGATTGATCGACCTTGAGAACATAGCAGACGCGATGGCCTCTATCATTCGGGCCATCGGCGAAGACCCGGACAGGGAAGGATTGCGCGACACGCCCAGCCGGGTGGCTCGGATGTACGAAGAGTTCTTCTCAGGGTTAGACCAAAACCCGTCAGAAGTTCTTTCTACAGGCTTCGAGGAGAATCATCAAGAGATTGTGATTCTCAAGAACATCCCCTTCTTCTCAATCTGTGAGCACCACTTCCTGCCCTTCTATGGCAGTGGCAGTATAGGTTACGTGCCCAAGGGCCGAGTAGTGGGAGCCAGCAAGCTAGCGCGTGCGCTGGATATCCTGGCGCATCGCCCCCAGATACAGGAGCGGCTTACCAGCCAGGTCGCGGACGCTATTTACACCACGATCCAGCCTGAGGGAGTTGCCGTTATCCTCAGCGCAGAGCACATGTGCATGTCGCTGAGAGGCGCGAAGAAGTCCGGTAGCAGGATTATCACGTCTGCCAGCCGGGGCAGCTTCAAGACTCAGGCCGCAACGAAACAAGAATTTTTAGCTTTGCTACGGGAGACTTAGGAATGCCTTACAATGTCCAGACGGAAGATTTCGACAGCATACGAGATGAGTGGGAGCAGATACTACCCGATTGTTTGACTAACACTATGTTCGTTACCCCTTTGTGGCAGCAGATATGGTGGAGACACTTCGGTCAAAATTCACAGCTTCACTTGCTGTCGTTGCGCGATGATGATGGAATTCTCGGCATTGCCCCTTTGGCTTTCGGCGGAGACGGCGTTATATCGTTCCTGGGCAACACAGACCTCTTCGACTATCACGACTTCCTTGTCATCAAAGGCAAAGAGGCCGCTTTCTATGACGCCCTTTGCGAGCATCTGGTGGAGATGGACTGGCATACGCTTGACCTCAGGTCAATACCCCAGGACTCACCAACGCTAAGATACCTGTCCTCCCTGGCAGAAAGTAAGGGCCTGGAGATAGAGTTATTGGAGGAGGACAAAGCGCCGATTGCCTATCTGCCACCCACCTGGGACGATTATCTAGCCGGATTGAGCAAGAAGAACCGCCATGAACTGCGCAGGAAGCTTCGCCGTCTCGAAGCGGCTGACAACGCCCATCAGTACGCTTGTAACGGTGTTGACGATCTCACCTCGTGTATGCGGGACTTCTTCATACTCATGCGGGCAAGCAGCACCGACAAAGACGAGTTCATGACTCCTGTTAGAGAGGAGTTTTTCCTTGAGATCGCGCATGAGCTTGCCAAGAGAGACCAGTTCAAGCTGTACTTTCTGGAGGTTGACGGCAAGCGCGTCGCCTCATGCATCTGCTTTGACTATGCGAACTCATACTTGCTGTACAATAGCGGATACGATCCCAGCTACTCGGCTCTGAGCGTTGGTCTCCTGAACAAGGCCCTCTGCATAAAAGAAGCCGTCGAAGAAGGCAAGCAGTCATTCGACTTTCTAAGGGGCACAGAGCGCTATAAGTATGATCTGGGGGGCAAGGATCAGAACGTCTATCAGTTGATTGTGCGCCGTTAGCATCAAATCGGTTCTCTAGCATAGAAAATGGTTTCTAAAAACGGTCATTGCTTGCGTCTCATCCGATAACCGTTCGGTGTCAGAGGAGCGGAGGTATTCGCTTCCAGGAGGAGAGCGAAATTATTCATATCAACTCTGTGTAAAGACAGCGTGTTCCCTTCTCCCCTAGTGGGAGAAGGTTAGGATGAGGGGGAAGGTATGCTCGTTCAGACGCCTCACCCTCACCTTAGTCCTCTCCCATCAAGGGAGAGGAAAATACACACCGTTTCCAAGCAGACTTGATTTCATTTATCATCATCTTCAACAATTATTTCGGAGCGTTTGAATGCAAAGGTTGGCGTTATTGAGTTTCCACGGCTGTCCCGTGGCACGGCTAGGCGAAAAAGACACCGGTGGTATGAACGTTTATGTCCTTCAGATTGCGAAAGAGTTCGCCCGTCGTGGCAACAAAGTCGACGTGTTCACACGCTGCCATGATCCTCGCGATCCCCAGATAGTAGACCTGGGAGACGGCGCGCGGGTCGTCCACCTGAAGGCGGGGCCTCTGTCAGAGACGAAGGAAGCGCTTTACCAGTACATACCAGAGTTCTTGAATAATTTATTGGCGTTTCAGCGTTCCGAAGAGACCCCATATGATCTCATTCACAGCCACTACTGGCTTTCAGGTCGAGTCGGGATGGAACTTAGCAAGAGCTGGAACGTGCCTCACGTGACCACCTTCCATACCCTTGCCAAGACCAAATTGCAAGCGCGCGCCGGTGAGAAGGAGCCTGATCTCCGAGTCTCCGTGGAGCGTCGAGTGATGGGCAGCGCGGATGCCATAATAGTGTCTACTGCTCAAGAAAGGGATGACCTGGCGAGGCTTTATCAGACATCTCCGCATAAGATTCGCATCATTCCTGCGGGCGTAGATTTGGGATTGTTCCGGTCTTTGGACAAAACTCAAGCTAGAAAAGAGTTAGGTTTGAGTGAAAAAAAGGTTATCCTATATGTAGGACGCATCGAACCACTCAAAGGGTTGGACATCCTACTCAATGCCATAGCCATGCTGGAAGACACCTCTGACACCAGGCTGCTCATCGTCGGCGGCAAGCCGGGACTTGACAAGGAATTGGACCGCCTCAAGTCGCTTGCGAGCCAGTTGGGCATTGCGAATTTTGTCACCTTTACCGGCGCTTTGGGCCAGACCGAGCTTCCGAAATATTACAGCGCAGCCGATGTTTTCGTGCTTCCCTCGTACTCCGAGAGCTTCGGCCTTGTGGCGTTAGAGGCTATGGCGTGCGGCACACCGGTCGTCGTATCACGGGTAGGAGGGCTGAAAACCTTCGTTAAGGATGGCGAGACGGGTTATCTGATACCATGGCGCTGCCCGGAGCCTTTCGCCCAGCGGATCGAAGTGTTGCTGACAAATCCGCCGTTGCGTGAGATGATGGGTAAGGCCGCCGCAGCCAAAGCACAGCAAATGAGCTGGGGTGGGGTTGCAAACAGCATGTTGGATTTCTATTCTTGCTTGTTGGATGATACGTGGGAGAGCGTCGCAGGAGCATGAGTCGTGAACGGACAGCGCGATCGTACTCAATCACCAGGGGATGGTGGCCCTAAGCTAGAAGAGCGCACGTCAATTCAACGCCTGCAAAGTCATTTCGGGCGACGGATATTCTCTGGCTTCCTTGTGCTGATTCCTTTGCTCGCCACCGTCCTTATACTTCAGTTCGTCCTGGGCTACATAGACACCAGCTTCCGAGCCTTCGCATTCGTGAAAGACACTCCCTTGGACTTTCGCGGAATCGGAGTGGCGTTCGCCGTAATCCTCTTTTACAGCGTGGGCTTACTGGTAGCAGGTAGGGCAGGTAGGAGAGCGATAGGCTGGCAGAAACTAATTCTAACCAAAATTCCTATCGTCGGTAGCATCTTCGGCGTAGCACAGCAGGCCACCGACGCACTTACTTCGCCGTCAGGTCATCGATACAGCCGAGTCGTGTTCTTGAACTGGCCCCGGCCCGGCGTTCTGGCTATGGGATTCGTCACAGGGCACTGCCACTCCCCTGCGGAACCAGATAAGACCGTGCTTGCCGTATACATACCGACTGTGCCCAACCCCACGTCTGGAATGCTAGCCTTTGTGTCGGAAGATGAGGTCTTCGAGTCGAATCTAACTGTAGAAGACGCAATGAAAATCGTCTTTTCCGGAGGAATCGTGCTTCCAGACTCAATGCAGATTCCGTCTAGCCCAAGCCTGCCTCAGCCTTCAGTGGATTCGTAGCCGCCCCTATTTCAGACGCTTCTCGAACCACACCGTTTGGCCGATTTTCTGGTAGCCTAACTTGAGATAAAGTTCTCTCGCTGGATCGTTTTCCGAGTCCACCTCAAGCTCGATTCCGTCCACGCCTTTCGACTTGAGATATTCCATACCAGCCAAGACAACCGATGTTCCCAGACCTTTGCCTCGATAATCAGGATGCACGCCCGTCATGGCTACCCATCCGGTGCTATTGGTTTCGTTGAACGACCTGAGCGTCCAGTTGTAGCCAGATACCCTGTCTCCATCGACAATGAAGATGATGCCTTCGGGGTTGGAGCGATCCAGCCTAACACGAGCGCTTATTTGCTCCACTGTGTTGGGAGAGAAGCCCCAGTTCTGCCCGAAGGCGGTGTTTTGCAGGTTGGTAAGAGTCTCCTCATCTTGATCCAACTTGAAGGACCGTATTGAGAAGCCGTTGGGAAGCCCTGCGGGAGGCAACTGGTCACCCTCCCAGCGCATCTGCCAAAATCTCTTGACCTCGTAAAAGCCTTCGGAATCCAAAATATGACGAGCCGCCGTGCCCTCGATGGACGCTTCCACGTGTATGAGGGAAACGCCAGACTTCCCCGCGTGTTCCACGGCAGCCGTCAGGAGCTTGTGTCCAATGCCCTGGTTACGATATGCTTCCAGAACTCCACCGCTCGCTACAGTGCGGTCTATGGGCGGTTCCAGGGCCAAGAGCGTGAACCCGACAACGACATCCTGGGTTTCTGCTAGGAAACAGTTCTTCTCAGGCTCGCAAGAAGGCAGCGACAAAATCTGCCGCATGAATTCAACGTCAAATACCTTTTCAGAGGTCGTTAAGCCGTTGATCTCGTTGAAAAGATATGTATATCGTTCCAGATCATCCCATCGAAATGGTCGTATCTTTACGTCAGATACCATTCATTGCTCCCAACCAGGCATTTTATTCTCTTACCAAGGCCGCAAGCGCGACCCTCAGAGATTGTAACAGAGGGCACAAACCTCGACAATGTAGGAGACACAGTGCCTTACTGCAGACCTGCTCGTTGGCGTTCGCTCTCGCTTTCCCTTGCTCACTCTGAAGCGAGAGTTTATCATATTCCTTGAAGGTACTCTCGCCACCGCGATGTTGACAAGAATCCGCGTGGTGCGAAAAGGAAAGGCTGCAAAATAATATGGTAGATCGACCCGATAGGGCTATGGTTGTTACCCCGCACCCGGACGACGCCGAAATCGGCTGCGGCGGAACCATTGCCCAGTGGATAAAGGAGGGCACAGAGGTCTTCTACGTTCTGTGCACCAACGGCGACAAGGGCACCAGCGACCCGGACATAACCTCGGAGCAGTTGGCGGCGCTTCGGGAGGAGGAACAGGCCGAAGCGGCCCGCGTGCTTGGAGTCAAAGAGGTTATCTATTTGCGCTACACCGATGGCGAGCTTGAGGACACCACCGAGTTTAGAGGGCTGCTCGTCAAGGCAATAAGAACGCACCGGCCCGATATGGTCTTCTGCCCCGACCCGTTCCGGCGCAGCTTCTATCTGCATCGCGACCATCGTATGTGCGGCCAGGTTACTCTTGACGCTGTTTTCCCCTACGCTCGTGACCGTCTGCACTATAACGAGCACATCAAGGAAGGTCTGGAACCGCACAAGGTGGGCGAGCTTATGTTCTGGGGCACCGAGGAGCCAGACACGTTTGTAGATATCACCGACACCATCCAGATGAAGATAGACTCCCTGAAAAAACACGCCAGCCAGCTTTCCGGCGAGAACTCCGACGAAGTGGACGATTTCATAAAGGCTAACGCCAGGCGCGTTGGTGAGAGGGCTGAGCTTCCCTATGCCGAGGCCTTTCGCCGTATCGAACTGCGAAGTTAGCCGTGTACGACCTCCACGCCCACATTCTGCCAGGTGTCGACGACGGGGCCAAGACCCACGAGGACACGATTGAGATGGCTCGCGTCGCCGCAGAGCAGGGCACTAGGGTTATCCTCACGACGCCCCATCGCAAGGACATTACGGAAAACTGGTCTGTTCAGCACATCAAAGACCTTTTAAGCGAGATAAACGGCAGACTCAATAACGAGGGCATCGACCTGACCATGCTTCAGGGCATGGAGAATCATCTCGACTTTGAACTGCCCGACGAAATCATCAATGGCAGGGCGTTGCCCATGAACGGCACGCAATATATCCTCGTTGAGATGCCCTTCTTTGGACGCCCGAACTACATTGAGGACGTGCTGTTCCGCATTCAAGTGCAAGGTCTTATACCCGTGCTGGCCCACCCTGAGCGCATCGAGGCTTTCCAGAGAGACCCCGCGCTGCTGGCGAGCTTCGTCGAGCGAGGAATGCTAAGAGCGTCTAACAAAACCATTATTGGAACAGAAAGCGAGAGCAGATGATGGTACAACCTATGGCCAAGAAAGCCTCATGTATGTCTGCCCTGCGCTCATATCGAACCCGTAAGCGTCGGAACTGATGAAGCCAACTCAGGCTTCTCTCAATCACCCATCTATGCACACCCAACCCGCTGCCATGCGGCTCACCTCGCTTGGCCAGCAGCGGCCAGATATGTCGCTTCTTCAACTCCTTGCGAACAGGCTCAGAGTCATACCCTCTGTCTCCCTGCGCCTGAAGAGGACGCTTGCGAGGCCTGCCTCGCTTGCCCTTGACAGCAGGTATGGCATCCACCAACTCAAGGGCTTGGGTGACATCGTGAGCGTTCGCGCCAGTCAACCTGACCGCCAGTGGAATGCCCTGGGCATCGGTTATGATATGATGCTTGCTACCCGCCTTCGCCCTGTCCGTGGGGTTGGGGCCTGTTTTCTGCCCCCAAAAACTGCTCGCACTGAAGCACTGTCCAGCACTGCGCGAGTCCAGTCTATGCGCTCAGCTGCTTGCAGGCGCTCAAGGCATACCAAGTGGATGCGCTCCCAGACTCCCGACTGGTGCCAATCTCTGAGGCGCCTCCAGCAGGTCATCCCACTGCCACAGTCCATCTCCTTGGGTAGGTCTTCCCAGCCAATGCCTGTCTTTAGCACGAACAGTATCCCACTTAGGACCTGTCTGTCAGGTATCCTGGGCCTTCCTCCTTTCGGCTTCGGTGGTTGTGGCGGCAGTAAAGGTTGCACCAGTTCCCAGAATTCATCGCTTACAAGGGGCTTAGACATTAGGTCATCCTCCTCCAGAGAATGTCCAGATTCTAACCCCTTTTATTAGGTTTTGTTAGACGCTCTTAGTCAGATAACCGCCGGGAGTGTGCTGGGGTACTTCGGAGGGAAAGCGCAAAAGTTCACGAACGAGCTTCTGCGCAGAAGGCTTGCGCACATCATTGCTTCGGACACCCATTTCCCTGGTGGGCCGCGCTCTCCGAAGCTGGTTCCCGGCATGGAGGCGGCGGCGAAAATCGTGGGGTTGGTGCGAGCGCGAGCGATGGTTGTGGACACGCCAAAGGCCATTCTGGACGGCTTGACGATAGAGATCGAGCCACCGCTAGAGGCCAGCCATGCAAAGCAGTGGTGGCAGTTCTGGCGATAGACTAGGGCTGCCTATGGCAACGCATGTGCTAGGGCCTCCGCAAATCAGCGCCTAATTGCGCGCACCACATATTGAACTTTTCTTAGAATTCAGTTAGTCTTTGTGCGAAACTTCTCCTCGCCCTCAAACGTTGCAATGGCGTTTGGGAGCGGACTCCCCGGAAGCCTTTCGTTTGCAAAGGACTCGACATGCGCGGCAGCTCACCCGTACCGGGCGCATTGGACAAGCCCCTCAATGCCTTCCTCGACAAGCACATGCCGCCGTCTTCGAGCCGCGTGCCGCCGATCTACCGCGAGACGACCATTTGCTATGCTTACATGTGCCCTTACGCATATGGCTGCAGCGAAAAGACGGCTCGTCAGGCGCAGGTGCTGATGCGGCGCTGCATGAGGTACATGCCTGAGTCGCTGAGAATTGCCCCGGCCATATCAGACCTTGCTCTCGATATCCTCGCCAAGCAGCGACAGGCGGGCGAGCAACTCGCCCCCGAGACGACCTCAATCCTCGACGAGTACAGGCCCAACGGCCCGGTTCGCGCGCGGGCGTAGTCCTAATATAGGCGAACCTTCCCCCTCATCCTGACCTTCTCCCGCTAGGGGAGAAGGGATTTGAAGCCTCTTTCGATGAAACATATGCATATCGAAATTACTCTAATCAGGAGTCGTCATGCCAAATGAAATGTTCGATCTGAGCGGCAAAGTTGCGATAGTCACCGGAGGCAACGGCGGCATAGGGCTCGGCATCGCTAGAGGGCTTGCGATGGCTGGGGCAAACATCGTCGTTGCGGCGCGTAATCAGCAAAAGACCGGCGACGCGGTAGAGCATCTCACGGGCCTTGGTGTCAACGCGCTGGGCATTTCCACCGACGTATCGGACGAGGCATCTGTGGCGGCGATGGTCGAGGCGACGATTGGCGAGTTCGGTGGCGTAGACATCCTGGTAAACAACGCGGGCATCGGCATACGCAAGGCTCCGCAGGACTACACGTTGGAGGAATGGAATCAGGTAACCGACATCAACCTGACCGGCGTTTTCCTGTGCTGCAGGGATGTCCACCAACACATGGCGAGCGCAGGCGGCGGCAAGATTATCAACATAGGCTCGATGACCTCGATTTTTGGGAGCGACTGGGTGGCGTCGTACTCGGCGAGCAAGGGCGGCGCCGTGCAGCTTACGAAGAGCCTCGCGGTGGCATGGGCCACGGACAATATACAGGTCAACGCCATCCTACCGGGCTGGATACACACGGATCTGACGGCTGCCATAAAAACGAACAACATCGAGCGCTACGACTTCATCGAGTCGCGCATTCCGCATGGTCGCTGGGGCGAGCCGGACGAGATGGCGGGAACAGCGGTGTTCCTGTCCGGCCACGCCTCAGATTACGTCACTGGTGTTTCCATACCCGTGGATGGCGGATACAGCGTGTTCTAAACTAGTCGTCTGACTGGGCGACGGCTGCTCTTGTCAGGCCAAGGTCCGCAAGCGAGCGTGCAAGAGAGGCCCGTTGCTCGGCTGTCAGCGGCAGTCCCGGCGGTCGAGGGTCTCCGCAGTCGATGCCCAGACGCTCGCTTAGAGCGGCCTTGACTCCCTGATGCAGCCCGAAGGTACGTATAAGCGCCCCAACTTCACTTGCCCTGTCCTGCGCCTCTTCAGCGCGTTTTAGATCGCCATCGTTGTAGGCGTTCCATATCTCGACCCAAAGCTCCGGGGCCATATTGGGTGGGCCGTCGATGCAGCCCGTTGCGCCGATGGTGAGCGCCGGAAGCATCAACATGCAATTGCCGACAAAGCAGTCCAGCCCCATCTTTGCGAACGCCCTGATATTTGCGACAGCCGGGGCGGAGTGCTTCAGACCCTTCAACTGAGGCACGCCGTTTTGTATCTTTAGCATCATTTCAGGCGTGATTTCGACGCCTGTAGATTGCGGCAGGTTGTAAACGAAGAACGGCAGATTGGCAGCGGCGGCCACGACCCTGTAATGCTCTACGATGGCCTCGTCGCTCTGTCTGTAAAAGAATGGTGGAACGCAGCATATGGCGTCTACACCAGCTTTGGCGGCATTTTCAGCCATTCTCGCGGCCCTCGCTGTCGTCGGCGCACCGATATGCATGATGTTCTTGATTCTGCCCCGTGCCTGGTCAGACGCAATCTCGGCGATTCGTGTATTCTCGTCGTCGTCAAGCATCACGCTTTCGCCCGTGCCTCCCGCGACCCAGAAGCCGTGCACACCGGCCTGGATGTTGAACTCGATAACCTCTCTAAGCGCGGCCTCGTTCAGTCCGCCCTCAGAAGTCATGGGCGTGATGATTGCAGGGTAAAGTCCTTCAAAGTCAGCCATGTTAGTCCTCCCGTTTCTGATATGGTTGGCGGTATTGTAACACCTTGAGCTTCTCAACCCAACCGAGGCAGTATTCGGCACGAATCTCTGGAACAATTCTGTCTCCATTTCCGTCATAATAATTGAACAAGCCCAATAGAGAAACCGAGGTAACCAATGAGACTCTCGACCAGATTCACAATCGCAGCCAGCGCGTTGTTGACCATTGCCATAGCCTGCACGAGCGCGCCCGCAAGCCCGGACACCGGCGACAAGCCGTTGATAGGCACAAGCCCGACTCCAACGCCGAGCCAGAGCGCCGATCCCGTCTTTGTTGAAACGCTCGCTCCTATCGAGAACGTAGAGGTTCAGGTCGCAGAATCGTTCCCATTGCAGTACTTCCTTCTGATCACGTCGGGGCTGCCCAACGGCTGTGCGCGTTTCGATGGCTACGAGGTGACGCGCGATGGCGAAGATGTACGCGTGCGGGTAACCAACCTGACACCTGCGCCCGGCGAAACTATGGCATGCACGATGATATATGGCATAGTCGAGACCAATATCGCTCTTGGCAGCGACTTCGACCCCGCTAAAACCTATAACGTCGCAGTGAACGACTTTACCACAACCTTCACCACCGAGTCGGCAGCTGTCGTCGGACAGACCGATGAGACGATTTCTGAGCCTGCTCCAATCGAGAGCGTGCGAATCGAGGTCATCACCAGCCCGTCGCCCCAGAACGAGCTTATCGTCGTATCCGGCCTTCCCAACTCCTGCTATTCTGAAGAGGCCCACCGCATTACACGAAATGGCGACACCTTCCAGGTGGAGATAACGAACTTGAAGATTGCCGACCCAAGCGTTGCCTGCGCTGAGATATACCGGAGGGTCGAGACCAGGTTTCTCTTAGCTGCCGACATCGAGCCATGCAAGGTTTACACCGTCGATGTTAACGACAAGTCATGGCAAGTGCAGGCCATCGGCCCTGCCATAAGCTGCCTAGCACTTGAGCCTACCGAGACACCGAGCAACTCAGACACAATCGAAGTCCTCGCGCCTATCGAAAGCATCGTGATAAACATCGCCAAATCGCTCCCTCCCCAGTATTTCGCTCTGGTGAAGTCAGGATTGCCCAATGGTTGCGTGAGATTCGATGCCTACGACGTAAAGCGAGACGGCGACGAGATAAGGATACAAGTAACGAACCTCGTTCCCGCAGACCCGAACACCATTTGCACCCAGGTGTACGGCACTGTTGAGACCAACATTGCCCTCGGCAGCGACTTCGAGCCAGGCGTCAAGTACACCGTCACAGTGAACGACGTTACGGAAACCTTCGTCGCTCTTGGGGAGAGCGAGCCTTCACAGCCTACACTGGGGAAACCCTTCCGGCTGGAATTCGGTCAGGTAGCCATTCTGGAATCCGGGGGCCTACGAATCCAATTCCTGGAAATCACGGAGGACTCCAGATGCCCAATTGACGCGCTTTGTGTCTGGGCAGGGCAGGTGACCGTTCTGCTTGGCATCTCTGGTGGCGATCAACCTCCGAGTTTGGTCGAGATAACGCTTGAAGGCGGGAAAGAGAGACAGGCACGCGAGCAGATTGGTGAATACCTGATCGAGTTCCTGGCCCTGGAACCCCACCCAAAGTCTACCGAGCAGATCGACATGGCAAGCTATGTTGCTACGCTCGCCGTTTCTAGCGCCGCCTCGGGAGGCGCTGAGGCCAGGGTAGTCTTGAGCGCAAAGCCGGTGGAAGGCCAGCCTTTGACCGTAAGCCTTGCTGCCGAGAGAATAGGCGGGGCCGACAACGATAGGAGTTTATGGTGCAAGGGCAAGGCTTGGTTATTCGGCGATGGTTACAGCACAATGGAAATACCGAGCTGCTCATTCTGGTCGCCTAATGAGAAATATCCCCGGCAATTTGAGGCAACTCATACCTATGAGGCGGCAGTGGTGTATGAGGTGACATTTTCATACGGCCCGCTAGTAGCCGAGCCATTGGTAATTGATGTGTGCGATGATTCCCTTCAGTTTTGTTGCGAGGAACGCACCGACCAGCTAGCCCCAAGCATGAAGTAGGCGAAGCGGCCCGACAGGAAAGCGGCGAGGTTCAAGACGTGCGGTGTGATTATGCCGACAACGAGGCCTATCGGTACAAGCAACAGAGATTCGCCCAGTGAATCCACTCTCCAGAAGCCGAAGGGAATGTCTATCCAACGAGTGTATATTGGTGCTGTCACGGACGCCACAGGCACCAAGAGTAGAACGACAGTTATTACGAACGAGGCCACGGCGATAGGAAACTTGAATATCAGGTAGATAAGCCCTGTCCACGTCACGGGATTAGATATGTGAGCGACAAATCGACGCCATATCCCCTAGCCTATCGTGCTCTCGTGCGACATCGGCGGTATATCTATGCCCAGCATCCTGATCGCAAGCTCCCTTTCAAACACCGTCAGCACCCAGGACACTCCGAGCACGAAAAGGAGGATGACGACGCCGAACCACATGATGAATATCAACATTCCAAGAAGCAACCCCGACACCAAGAACAGGAAGTAGCCAAACCCTAACGGGAAAGCCAGCAGCAGGTAGAGGATATTGAGATACGTCTGTAGCTGAATGAACACCCCGAAGATGTTCCCCGGCAGGCTTCTCTGTGAACGTCGTGTGACTTCAGCCATCTGACGCCGGTTCTCTCTTTCCTCATGATGGTGTCGAGACGGAGTATAGTAGCGCATTCATGCTGAGTCAACCGGTCAGCAGCGCTCTGAAAGTATACGCCGGCGCGAGAGTTGCAACTATCTCATCCATTCTTAGAACGTGAATAGCGCGGTGCAAAACTTTATGGCATTAAATGCGCAAAAAGCTTGACACAAGGCTGGGCATCTGTTAGAGTCGGCTGCTGGCCGTGAATCCAACGACTTCGCAGCATCCTCATCAGCGACGAATCCAAAAGTCCATGAGAAGCGCTATGTACAGAGAAGAACCTTGTTCAATTTAACAACCTATCAAAAATAAACAAACCGAACGGAGGATATAGTAGGTGATCGAATTCAGAGCGTGCCCCAGGTGTCGTGGTGACATTAAGGTCAACCGCGATATGTATGGAGCGTACAGAGAGTGTCTCCAGTGTGGGTACATACTCGATATTCCGATGGAGTCCAAGAAGCCCGAAAGCTGGTTAGATGCCAAGCAGAAGCCTGGTAGAAAGAGTCAGGCGGCGTAAGCCTAGGCAAAATCTCTGAGTCTTCCAATTTCGTTCTTCCTGAACAGGGCGCCCAAACTGGACGCCCTGTTTTATTTTGCTTGACTTGTCATGCGCCTTGCGTTGCACGATAATGCGTTTGTGGGAGAATCTTGGCTCCATCCATTCGGAGCAGAAGCGATGACTGCGCCAGTTGCTAGAGATTACGCAGAAAGTCTCCTTCCCAGGAGCCTTCCGGTTTTGCACGGACGGCGATTGCGAATCTGCAAAGTGTAAAGGAATCAATAACGTCGGCCAAAGTTCTCGTCCGTTCAAATGTGAGAGTTTAAAACGAAAGCTTTGAAGTTAGGAGGTCAGCAACTATGAGGATGTACATCGGCGGCGAATGGGTAGACAGAGATGAGAAAATCTCCGTATTCAACCCTTACGACAATTCGGTTATCGACACGGTACCAGCAGCCAGCGTCGAGGATGTCGATACCGCCATCGCGAGCGCGGTACGCGGCGCCAAGGCGATGGCGAAACTTACCGCCTACGACCGGTTCTCAATCCTTCGTAAGACCGCGGACCTCCTTCAGGAGCGAAGAGAGGAACTAGGCCGTATCATCACGATGGAGGAGGGCAAGGTAATCGCCGAAGGCCGTACCGAGGTGGACCGAGCCGTGCAGACCATCAGTCTGTCGGGAGAGGAAGCCAAGCGGCTGTACGGAGAGACTGTTCCCCTGGACGCAGCGCCAAGCTGGACAGGACAGATGGGGTTCACCATACGAGTGCCCTGCGGCGTCGTAGCGGCAATCAGTCCCTTCAACTTCCCACTAAACCTGGTTAGCCACAAGGTTGGCCCCGCCCTGGCGGCTGGCAACGCGGTAATAATCAAGCCCGCATCCGATACCCCGCTGTCGGCCCTCAAGCTGACGGAGATACTGCTTGAGGCTGGCCTGCCGCCCGAAGGGGTGCAGTGTGTCACAGGCTCAGGAAGCAAAGTCGGCGACCCGCTGGTGACGGACCCGCGAGTGCGCAAGGTGACGTTCACTGGCAGCCGCGACGTAGGCGAGCACATCTGCCGTACCGCTGGCCTGAAGAAGGTCACGATGGAGCTTGGCTCGAACTCGCCGCTAATCATCATGCCAGACGCCGACATCGACAAGGTCGTCAGCGCAACGATTGCCAGCGGCTTCGCTAACGCGGGGCAGGTCTGCATCTCCGCACAGCGCATTATCACAAGCGACAAAATATATGCCGACTACCTGGACGCTCTCAAAGAAGGCGTGGAGGCCATGAGCACCGGCGATCCTCTCGACGAGAGCGTGCGCATGGGGCCAATGGTCAAAGAGCAGGAGGCCGTCCGCGTCAACGAATGGCTCAAGGAAGCCGTCGGCGCCGGAGCCAGGTTGATAACAGGCGGCGAGTACTCAGGCGCGATGCATGCGCCGACTGTGCTGGCTGACGTGAAAGCAGACATGCGTGTTTCGTACGACGAATTGTTCGGCCCGTCGGTGGTCGTTACGCCATTCTCGGACATCGACGAAGCCATTGCCATTGCAAACAACTCTATCTATGGCCTCAGCGCAGGCATCTTCACTCAGAACATCGACTGGGCCATGCGCTTCGCCCGTGAGGTAGACTCAGGCAGCCTGCACATCAACTCCGGCCCCGGATGGCGCGCCGATATGATGCCATACGGTGGCCTGAAGGAGAGTGGCATGGGCAAAGAAGGGCCGAGGTACGCCATCGAGGAGATGACCGAGATGAAAATGGTGGTCATCCACCTGTAAAGATAGTGGAGTATCGTGTTTCGTTTGCTTGCGATTGGCAAGTCAGATGGTCTGATGGTACAGACTCCAATCTACGCTTTTGCTTTAGCCAATGCATATGCCACCATCTGCCCGAAAGTAAATCAGCGAAAAGCAAACAGAACCGGACAGGGCTTCATTGACGTAAATACGTTTTGAATATAAAATAAGAGTGAAAGTCTGAGACTCGTATATTGAAATCTCCTTTGGATAAAGTGGAGGAATTGTAATGCAGAGGACGCCACCTCAGCCATTGACGATAAACATTAGCCAGGAAGCAGCCGGTCATGTTCGAGAGTTCGCGGCGCAGGCTGGAAAGCCAGACGCGCATCTTCGAGTGGGCGTAAAAGGCGGCGGTTGTTCTGGCCTTACTTATGTACTTGACCTTGTTGATAGCCCTGGTGAAAACGACAAGACTATCGAGGAACACGGGATGACGCTGTACGTCGACAAAAAGTCGTACGTTTTCCTGGCGGGAACAACCCTCGAATACCTCGGCGGTCTAAACGGCAAGGGCTTCGTGTTCAACAACCCGAACGCCAAGACAACCTGCGGCTGCGGCACATCTTTCAGCGTTTAACCAGGCACAGAACTTACGGATCATAGTTTGACGCGCCGCTCAACATGGGCGGCGCGTTTTTTTGAGCGAGGAACACAATGTCTATGAGTCCAGACCTTAAGTTGCAAGACCAGGCGGAAGTAGCAATTGACGAGTCTGACATGCCCAGCGTCTATTCGACTCTAGCCGAGGAATACGAAGCTATTACCGAGGCCGTCGGCCTTGTTGATCGTTCGCATATTGGCCGACTGAAGCTCGCCGGAGCAGATGCCCTCGACCTTCTCAATCGCCTGTCTTCGAACAAGCTGGAGGACTTGGTCCCCGGTCAGGGGATGGGCACTGTTCTCACTTCCAGCAAGGGCCGTATCGTGGACTTGATGTTCGTCTTTATGACGGCTGACCATCTGCTGGCGTTCACCAGCCCTGAGAACCGCCAGAAGGTCGTTGAGTGGATCGACTTCTACACATTCGCTGAAGACATTACCGTAACGGACTTGAACCCAGAGACGGCGATGTTCTCCTTGGTGGGGCCGAAAACGGCGAACCTGCTGGACGAAATCGCGGGTCAGGGTATGTCAGCTATGTCTCGATACGATGTCGTGAACACGAGCATCGGTGGCATAGAGGCGACGCTTGTGCGCACCGATTTCGGCACCTTGCCTGGATATGATATGATCGTGTCTGTTTCCCAGGCCGAGCAGTTGTGGAACTACCTACTTGGTAGAGGTCTCGTGTCAGACATAAGGCCGATTGGCACAGATGCGCTGGAAGTCGTGCGAGTCGAGCAGGGCGTGCCTGTTTACGGCAGGGAGCTTAGTGAGGATTACAACCCGCTCGAAGCCGAATTGCGAGAGTTCATCAGCTTTGACAAGGGCTGCTACACCGGACAGGAGGTCGTCGCCAGACTGGACACATACAAGAAGGTGTCGAAGAGCCTGGTGGGACTGTCCTGGGATTCTGAAGTGAGCATGGCTCCCAATGCCAGCCTGGTTGTCGATGGAAAGAAGGCAGGCATAATTACGTCGGCAGTGAAGTCACAGAGGCTTGATAGAGGAGTTGGCCTGGGATACGTGCGAAAGGCTCAGGCAGAGCCTGGCTCGATTTTGACGATGGAGTCGGCTGACGGCGATGTCGAGGTGCAAGTCGAGGAGTTGCCGTTCAAATAGTGAGCGATACGCCGCCATCGACGATAATCACCTGCCCCCTTATCATCTCCGCCGCTTCAGTACAAAGGAACGCAACGACGTGCGCGATGTCCTCCGGTGATACCAGTCGACTCGTTAGCGTCTGCTTTCCGGCGTCCAGCATCTCGTCGCGGTTGGGAAACGAATCCAGCGCGCCCGTCTCCACGTAACCTCCTGATACGGCGTTCACCGATATGCTTTTCGAGGCTAGCTCGACGGCGAGGTAGCGCGTCACGGCCTCAAGCGCCGCCTTCGACGTGCCTACGGAGAAGTAATAGGGCAAGACCTTCGTAGAACCCTGGCTGGTGATATTGACTATGCTCCCGCCCTGTGTCATCAGCTTGGAAGCCTCGATAGCGCACATCCAGGGGGCCTTGGCGTTGATGTTCATCGTCCAGTCCCAGTGCTTTTCCTCAAGCTCCTCAGCGGGACGCTGAACTCCGGACGCCGCGTTGTTCACCAGGATGTCCAGTCTGCCGAACTCCTGCTCAATCTTCGAGAAAATCCCTTTGATCTTGTCAGCGTCGCCAAGGTGAGCGCGAATTCTAAGGCAGCGCACGCCCATAACTTCGATTTCTCGTTGAGTTTCGCCGGCTGCCTTGTCGTTCCAGCGATAGTTGAAGGCAACGTCCGCGCCGCGCATTGCGAACTCCAGCGCAATCGCCTTGCCGATGCCCCTGGAGCCACCCGTCACAAGGACGAACCTATCTTTGAAATCATTCATATCAGTCGTCAATCCATGTTAGGCAGCTTAGACGCATTCTCCAATTCTCTCGTCGCAATGGTTGGCTGGGACATGTAAATTCCAAATAAGCGGCGATGTGATGGCGTCACGCCAGACCTCACCCACCAATTCGAGAAGAAACCTTATTTTTAGGCGCCCTCTCCGTTCACGGAGAGGGGACGGTCCGATGATGCTTTGCTCATCGAGACTCTCGATAAATCGGAGAGGTGATGCTAGCGAGCTATATAGCCATGCCGCCATCGACACTCATTATCTGGCCGGTTATGTAGCTCGCCTTTTCGCTGGCGATGAAAGCTACCAGGTGGGCAACGTCGTCAACCTCTCCGAAGTGGCCTTGTGGAATCCACGTCATAATGCGCTCTTTGATTTCTTTAGTAAGCCCCTCCACCGTTTCGGTGCTGATGTAGCCGGGCGTAATGGTATTGACAGTGACGTTGCGAGTCGCTATCTCCTTGGCGAGCGATTTGGTGAAGCCCATGATCGCGGCCTTGGATGCTGAATAGTTAACCTGTCCCGCGTTTCCGCGTATACCGACAACCGAGCCGATGTTAATTATTCGGCCCCATCTCTGCCGCATCATGTTGCGAGTGACCGCACGCGTGCAATAAAAGGTTCCGTTGAGGTTAGTGGCGATAACTCTGTCCCAGGCTTCGTCAGACATTCTCACAAGGAGACCGTCGTCTATTATCCCAGCGTTGTTCACCAGGATGTCGATACTGCCCCAGACCTCGCTGACCTTTTCCACCATAGCCGTCACCTGGTCGAGTTTGCTAACGTCGGCCTGAATGGAGAACGCTTCTACGCCTTGGTCTTGAATGGCCTTGACCACATCCTCTGCATCGTCGGGGGAGGAATTGTAGTTCACGGCTACCTTTACGCCCATCTCGGCAAGCCTCAAGGCTATGGCCCTGCCGATGCCCTTGGAAGCGCCCGTTACCAGCGCGCCTCTGCCTTCTATGTCGGATTTACTCAATTCGCCTCTGACCTCCCCTTGGGTTCAGTGTCGAGTCAGGCCTGCTCCCCAACAATGTCGCGCACTTTGCCTAACTCCTCGTTCAGGCTAGCGACGAAGCCGCTCTCAACAGTCCTCTTCGCCGTGATAATGGCTTGTTGAACAGCGTCGGCCTTTGCGCGACCATGACCCACGACGCTGACGCCGTTTACTCCGAACAGCGGGCCTCCACCCCAGGACTCGGCCACGTTACTCAGTTCGTATACCTCTTTGACCACCCTATCAAGCTCGGACGCGGGCAGTTTGTCTCGCAAGCTGGTCCGTAGATGTTCAGCCATCGCCTGACCAAGGCCTTCTGTTAGCTTCATAACGATGTTGCCAACGAAACCGTCGCATACGACGACCTCGGCCTTGCTCATCGGAAGCTCGTTTGCTTCGACGTTTCCTATGAAATTTAGCCCGCTCTTTTCGAAAAGCTCCGTGGCCTCCTTGACCTGACGGTTGCCTTTGCCCGCCTCGCCGCCGACGCTGAGCAAAGCCACGCGAGGCCGCTCGATGTCCCAGAATTTGCGAGCAAACAGGTCGCCGATGACTCCGAAGTTCAACATCTGGGCAGGGCGGCAGTCTACGTTGGCCCCAACGTCTATGATGACGGTGTGAGGAGCCAACCCGATTATAGGACCACCAAGCGCGGGACGTTCGACGCCTTCCGGCATACCCAGCCCAATCGCGGCTGCGGCCATCGCCGCCCCGGTGGAACCCATCGACACGCAGCCATCGGCAAAGCCCAGTTTGACCATTCCCGTTGCGATGATGATAGAAGCGCGGGGCCTCTGGCGCAGCACAATCGCCGGTTGCTCCCCTTCCTTGACAAACCCCTCTGACGGCACGCTCTTGATGGGAAGGCCCGCGATATCGTGCTTCGCTAGCTCTGCTTCGATTTTGTCCTCATCGCCCACAACCCTGACTTCGACGTTGTTCTCTTTAACTGCCTGCACAGCGCCAGCCACCAACTCAGCAGGAGCGTTGTCGCCCCCCATTGCATCCAGGGCAATCTTGATAAGTTTTGGCTTCCGTGTGGTCAATTCGGTCCCTCCTGTCGGGTCATTCGTAACTGACTGCCTGTGGAGCTATACCCTTGAGTTGCTACGCCATCGGAACGATGACAGTGGCATCGCCGTTAATCGCGTCATCGCCGTTCTGCTTTCTGACGCCTACCGAGCAGACAAAGCGCGTGTTCCCGTCCTGCTCCTGAACGCTCTTCACCTGTCCAAATGTAACCACGGTCTCTCCTGGATATACTGGCGCTCTGAACCTGACCTTTAGTTGTCCTTTAGCCAACCAGTCCTCTTGGAAGGCCGCCGTCATCATCTCTGAGATGAATGCTATTATCATCATACCGTGCGCGATTCTGCCGCCAAAGTCTGTGTTGGCCGCGAATTCGTGGTCAAGGTGAATGGGGTTGAAATCGCCAGCAGCCTCGGCATAGCTTTCGATCTGCTCCTGCGTTACCGACTTTTCGATTGCAGGTAATGTGTCGCCTTCTTTCATATTTGGCACGAACTAATCCCCATCCTGACCTTCCCCGCCTTTCGCCAAAGGACGACTGGGAAGTGTTACGTGGCTCTAGAGCCTATGCGGGCACTGTTATGGTGCTTCTGCCTTCCATGACTCTCTGGCCCGCGTCGTCGTTCACCTCAAGATGTACAACCATGAACCGGAAGCCTCTGCGCACCGAGTTTTGCAGCAGCTTGGCGTTGCACACCAGGGTCTCGCCCATGATTACGGCCTTGCTGAACTCGAACTCCTGTCCGATATGCACTGTTCCACCCGGCAGCTGCAAGCCGTTGAGCACGCCGCGAAAGCTGAGAGCGGCGACTGCCATCGCTGGAACCAACGCATAGCCATCTTTGGCGGAGAGCAGTTGCGTCTGGTCGTCAACGGCGTCGGCATACTTCGATACTGTGTAGGCATCCAACACATAAGTCTGGCTCGATATTTCCTGTCCGGGCGATAGCTCTCCATAGTCGATGGGCAAATTGTTACTCCGCAGAGATTAAAACATGGGTCGAAAACGATTATAGAATGAAGCGACTGTCAAATCAACGGAGGATATCGTTAGAGGGTTCGATAAACGCCATGATACAGGGGTAAACTGGGATTGACAAAACCCCAGCACTTGCGCAGGACATTTCTCCATCATAAAATGCGCAAGGCAATCTAATGGTCAAACGGGGAGGAAATCAAGAGTGAGCAACATTTACGATGAACTGGGAGCCACCCCGATTCTCAACGCGCATGGAAACCGAACACTGCTGGGCGGCAGCACCCCTTCGGCAACTGTCCGCGCGCTCATGGACGAGGCTGAGGAATACTACGTGGACATGGGCGAGCTGATCGACAAGATCGGCATCAGCATATCCAATATGTTGGGAGTTGAGGCTGCGCTGGTCACTCCCGGCGCGGCGGCTGCGCTGGCATTCGGTGCGGCGGCGTGCATTACAGGTGACGACATCGAGAAGATCGAGCGGGTCCCAGACGTTACCGGTATGCCCTATGAGATCATCATCCAGAGGCAGCTTCGCGTCCCATACGACAGGTCGATGACGATATCGGGTGGCAAACTGATCGAGATTGGCGACATCGAGGAGACGACACTGGAGCAGCTTGAGGAGGCCATAGGCCCAAACACGGCGGCCATTCACTACCTGGCCCCTGGCGACGCCACTCCCGGCGCTTTGCCCATCGAGGAAGTGATACGCATAGGTCACGCACACGACATCCCTATCATCGTCGATGCCGCCGGTCAGGTTTACCCCACAGACCTTCTCAGCAAATATGTCAAGATGGGCGCTGACCTTGTGGCGTACGGAGCAAAATACTTCGGCGCCGTGAACTCCAGCGGGATGCTCACGGGCAGGAAAGACCTGGTGGAAATCGCCAGAAAGCATAGCTCCATAGGCTTCGAGTCCGACGGTATACGCTCGTTCGGCAGGCCGATGAAGATAGACCGCCAAGAGGTTGTCGCTGTCTACGCCGCGCTGCGTGAGTGGCTGACGATGAACCACGAAGACCGCTTCTCCGCATACGAAGCGCGCATATCAACGCTCCGCTCCGACCTGAGCGCAATCCCCAACATCAAGCTGTCTGGCTACCCCGACAACGGGCCATACGAGGGCCTCAGAATTACCATCGACGCCGAGAAGCTGGGCAAGAGCGCCGTCGACATAGTGACAGAGCTTGACTCGGGAAACCCCGCCATATGGGTGCGCTACCGCCCAGAGGATGACGCCAACTCGTTTATCGTTCGCATGCCGACGCTCAAAGAGGGCGGCGAAAAGGTCATCGCCGAGCGCCTGAGGGAGATACTTTGATGACGAGCAGCGAGGGAGGTAACATTTGGCAACCACAGGACGTACTCACTTTCTCGACTCGAATATGGGAGAACTTAGGTGGAAGTATCGAACGACCTCCAAGCGGGTGGTACAAACTCGTTCACTCTGCCACTCCAGCCAATAGGGCGTGTATCGTTATCGACCTGAGGAGCGGAACATTCGACCACTTCACAAACGTCAGGATCAAGACGCTAGTTCATTGGCGTCAGGCGTTCAGTGAGGTTGCAGACGGCTTTGATCCCTACTTCCCTCCCGACAGGGGGATTACTACGGGAGGCAGGTCGAATCGTATCGAGTGTGAGCTTATTCAAAGGCCCGACTGGCGGGACTACGTTTGTCGATATTTGGAACTTTGCAGAGATTATTGGCTGAGTGCAGCGCAATGAGATGAGATAGGTAACCATTTTCCTAAACCGGACATAATCAATCTCAATATGGTTAGGCGTCAGCTTCATCGAGCAATGATGTCACTTCTTGTAAAAGTGTAGGCAGCCTTGTCTCGATAAGTCCCCAGACGATTCGATCATCTACCTGTGCATACCCGTGTATAAGGATGTTTCGAAATGCAATTATCCGTTGAAATTCATTAATCTGGGACGCGGTTTCCGAGTCAACCCTTGAAAATTGGCTGATGGCCTCACCGATGATCTCAAACTGGCGCTCTACGGCAGAGCGAAGCATAGCATCACCAGCATAATCTTCGAAATTCTTGCCTCTGGTGAATTGAATCAAAAGATCTGCGGCTCTTCGAATGTCAAAGAGGTACTTTAGGGACTCAGGCCGCATACAGCAACGTCCTTGTCTTCGCGATCTCGCGAAGGAAATAGGGATTGGTTATCGCATCCTCTACCAGCAGATCGACGTGGCGTTGGAATAGCTCTTGAAGCCCTTCTAGCAGGCCAAAGTATGCGTCAACGGACTCTCCGGGGCTGAGGTCGTCGAAGGACACTACGAAGTCCAGGTCACTGGACTGCGCATCGAACCTGTCCATGAGAGCAGACCCAAACACCTCGATCTTGTGCACGTGATGCTCTCGGCAAAGCCGACCAACAGCGTCGCGTCTTTCCTCAATCAATGGAATCATCTCGCTTCCTATGCAATCGCTTTTTGGTTTCTCGGATACCCAAAGTATAGCACCACTACAATGCCGCGTTCGATGCGGTTATACTGGTCTTGCATGAAATACGCAATCAACCGGACGTAACATTTGAGGTTAGTACGTGATAAGTATTGAGTTGATACGCAGAGAGCCGGACGTTCTGCGCGAGGCAGGCTGCAGACGAGGCCAGGACATCCCCATAGACCGCATTCTAGAGCTTGACGAGCGTCGACGCTCTGCCATCTTAGAAGGCGACGTGTTGCGAGCGCGACGCAATGAGGTCAACAAGCAACTTGGTCAGGTGAAGGAGCGTCCGCCGGAACTCATTCAGGAGATGCGAGACGCGGGCGCAAAAGTCAAGACGCTGGAAGACGAGGTCAGAAACGTTGAGGAGGAGATTAACTCGCTGCTTCTCAGCATCCCCAACATCCCGCGAGACAGCGTTCCGCTCGGCGAGGACGAGTCCAGCAACGTGGTCGTCCGCAGCGTTGGCGATCTACCATCGTACTCGTTTGAGCCGCTGCCCCACTGGGAGCTTGGCGAACGTCTGGACATTATAGACTTCCAGCGCGGCGTCAAAATCGCTGGCTCCAGGTTCTTCGTGCTAAAAGGGAAAGGTTCCAGGCTGCAGCGCGCCGTCATCTACTGGATGATGGATCTGCACACACAGGAACACGGCTACGATGAGGTTTATCTGCCGTATCTGGTCAACAGCGCTTCGGCCACAGGCAGCGGCCAACTGCCGAAGTTCGCCGACACGATGTATCACGACGACGAGGACGACCTTTGGCTCGTCCCCACTGCCGAAGTTCCGATAACGAACCTCTACCGGGACGAGATTCTGCCACATGGGACGGTTCCCATGCACTACGTGGCGCACACCCCATCGTTCAGGAGAGAGAGGGCCGCAGCAGGCAGAGACACCAGGGGCATCAAGCGCGTCCATCAGTTCGAAAAGGTGGAGATGTTCAAGTTCGTCGAGCCGGAAAGCTCTGATGATGAGCTTGAGAAGCTAGTTGGCGACGCCGAGGACGTGTGCAAGCTATTGGGCATCCCTTACAGGGTGATAGAGCTTTGCACTGGAGACCTGGGCTTCAACGCCGTCAAGACCTATGACATCGAGATGTGGGCGCCCGGCAGTAACGAGTGGCTTGAGGTAAGCTCCTGCTCCAACTGCGCCGATTTTCAAGCACGTCGCGCGTCCATACGCTATAGGCCAGAGGTCAGCGCCCGCCCGCGATTTTTGCATACGCTAAACGGTTCAGGACTTGCGCTTCCCAGAACGATAATAGCCATTCTGGAAAACTTTCAGCAGGCCGACGGCTCCGTGATAATTCCAGAAGTGCTGCGACCATACACAGGGTTCGACGTGATCCAGAATCCTTCGTCTGGTTAGAGCCAATTCATCTTGACATTAGCGAACATACATTCTAATATGCGCTTATTCATTATATGCGGAGCGCACTATGCCAAAAATGTTCACGGCCAATAATTTCGAGAGAGCACGGAGTTTTATGAAGTCACAGGCGCGTCCCCTCGACCGATGCTTGTTCGATTACGAATTCGAATCAAGGTCTGCGGAGGCGGTTATCGCCGAGCTAGCGAAGTTCCAGAACAGCGACGGAGGCTTCGGCAACAGCCTGGAGCCAGACTTCAGGATGAAAGCTTCGTCCCCAATCGCCACGACTGTCGCGTTCCAATATCTCGGCGAAGTCAACGCAACGGCAGAGGAGGAGCTTGTTAGGCGAGGGATTGGCTACTTCATGACAAGTTATGACACCGAGCAAAAGAGATGGCATCAACCGGGCAAAGAGGTGAACGATGCGCCTCACGCTCCCTGGTGGCGCTACGAAGAAGGGAGAGACACCTTCGGCTGGGCTAATCCTGGTGTGGAGATCGTCGGCTATCTGCACAAGTATTCGAACCTCGTCCCGCAGGATTTCCTATCTGACGTGATAGAGATCGCGCTGTCACACATCAGGGCCGCGCCAGACGACTCTTCTATAGACGTCCACAGTATGCTCTCTTACCTCAGAGGGCTGGACTTTCTCCCGGAGCCTGGGAAAAGCATCGCGCTTGAGAAGATTATCAAGTCCGCCCAGACCGACGTGGCGTCGTCCCCGGACTGGCCTGGCCAAGGAGCCAGGCTCTCATGGTACGCACCGACGCCGAACTCTCCGCTGGCAGATGCGCTGAAGGATGAAATCGAGCGCAACCTCGACTCCGAAATAGACGATCAGGCCGAAGACGGCTCATGGCTGCCCAACTGGTCATGGCACCAGTACGAGGACGCCTGGGAAGAAGCCAAACAAGAGTGGAAGGGCTACCTTACGGTGCAGATGCTCAAGACGCTACGGGCCTATGGGCGTCTTTAGGCCCCTCTTTAGCAAACCTCCTTATCTCACACTCTATGAAGCTCAAGAGAGCCTGTAACTCCTACAACATTCGAGGGTAGCTTATGAATGTTGGAATTTCTTGCCACCTGACTCCTTGCGAAGACGCCTCTGCTATCCAGAAACTAGGGGGGAAATTGTAATAGCCTCGTAAGGAATGCACCACTTTCTGTAACAATCATGCTACATAATTAATTATGATAAGTAGGCTTTAGGAGGGAATCATGCTTCAGAGCAAACGCGGGTTGCTGACTGGTGGAGGAATCGTCATAGTTGCCATAGTAGCGGTGGTGGCCTGGTGGCTGATCTCACCTCTGTTCATTGACAAGACCGTGGAGGAGGAATTCCCATTTGCATTCAATGCCACAGTACCTACTAATATGACCCGTGTAGAGGTCGAGCAGGTCATGGCCGGTATAGCGAAGATGAATACAGAAAACATCCAGGATTCAATGGGCGACCTGATGATGAAGGCCACTGGCAGTGATACGGCTGATGCATCTCAATTGACAATACTGAAAAGCGGCAGTTTCCGGGATGGTGACGCCTCGCATAAGGGAAGTGGCATGGCGACTATATACGAGGGGCCAGACGGTACGCGAGTTCTCAGGATAGAGAACCTCAACTCGACCAATGGACCTGACCTTCACGTTATTCTCTCGCCCACTGAGAACCCTGGGAGTCGAGATGAGGTTAGTGCGCCTGGATACGTTAATCTTGGTAAGCTCAAAGGTAACATCGGAAACCAAAACTATTTCATCCCTGACGACGTGGAGATACCCGCTCAAGGGAGTATCGTCATATACTGCCGAGCCTTCCATGTGATATTCGGTGTAGCCACGTTGCAGAACGCAAGCTAACTCATGGCATGATAGAATCAAGCCAGTCTACGACGCTGGCCGCATAGGTTCCCCGGCAATATCAGTATTCTTAACATTACATCAAGAATTCAATAACGCACAGAGGCCCCGGACATTCGGGGCCTCCATGCGAATTGTTCCTACTGTATTCCCGTTAGATTTACGCCTCTATAGGCTGGCTGAACTCCTCTCGCAGCACTCGCTTAAGCACTTTGCCAAGAGGATTGCGAGGCAGCTCGTCGATGAACACGATGGACTCAGGCTTTTTGTAGCTGGAAAGCCGCTGACGGCAGTATTCGACGATCTCGTCTTCTGCTGCCAAATGGCCGTTCTTCAGCACTACGATTGCCCTCACACGTTCGCCCCAGTCCACGTCTGGAATGCCGATGATTGCCGCCTCGTCGATGGCAGGGTGGGACTGCAACACCTGCTCAACCTCCTCCGGTGAGATCATCTCGCCGGCGCGCTTGATAAAGTCTTTAGCGCGGCCCGCGAGGAAGATATAGCCGTCCTCGTCCAGATAGCCAAGGTCGCCGGTGTAGAGCCAGCCTCCCCTCAGAGTCTCGGCGGTGGCAGTTTCCTGATTCCAGTAGCCCTTCATCAAGCGCGAGCCACTCGCCACAATCTCGCCAACCTCGCCGTCAACAACGGGTTCGCCATCCTCATCAACGATACGCACATCCACGTCATCAAGAGGTTTGCCGATGGAAGCCAGACGACGCAGCTTTTTCTCCACTTCCTCAGCCGAGCCTTCCAGGATATGGTCTTCAGGGGGAAGCATGGTGATTGTGGCTGCCGTTTCAGTCTGACCAAAAGCGTTGATGAAGTACATTCCAGGGAACTCTTTGATGGCGCGCTTGATGACCTCCAGAGGCATGGGCGCAGCGCCGTATGTTATTACGCTCAGGCTGCTAAGGTCGTGCTTGTGGAAGTCGGGATGGTCCATAAGCATCTTTAGCATTGTCGGCACCATCATGGCGCGATTGGCGTGTTCTTGCTCTACCAGTTCCATCCAGCCCTTTGCATCGAACTGACGCTGGATAATGAGCGTGCGTCCCCCGTAAATGGCTGACATTACTGCCTGGATGCCTGCGATGTGATACAGCGGAACGGTAAGGATGTTCCGTTCTTCCTCTTCGGGGTCAGCGGGTGTGACATTGCTCAAGATATATGACGAAAAGCTTTCGTGACCGAGCATGACACCTTTAGGGAAACCCGTCGTGCCTGCAGTGAACATCAGGATAGTCAGGTCTTCGTCGTCGCCCTCCGGGAATCGCTCGTCGTCCGAGGCCGACGCAATGAGGTCTTCATAGCTGTGCCAGCCTTCCACCGAACCCTCGAGGGTGATGTATTGCTGCACAGTCTTCAGGTCGCTGGCAAACGAGCGCACAAGGTCTTCGTACCGGCTGCCTAATAAGAGAACCTTCGGCTCCGAATCGTTAATCATGTAGGTCAACTCGTCGCCGCGAGCGCGGAAGTTCAAGGGCACGTAAACCGCGTCCAGCTTGGCGGCTGCGAAATACACCTCGACGTGTTCATTGGTGTTCACCTGAAGCATCGCTATGCGGTCGCCGGCTTCCACACCAAGTTCTGCGAGCGCATTAGCCAGCCGGTTCACGCGGTTTTGCAACTCTTCATAGCTTAACCGCTTGTCCTCAAATATGATGGCAGGCCTGTCGGGTACAATAAGAGACGATATCGTCAGAAATTCGGTCGTATTCATCTATTCATAGAACTCCCTGAATGAGCTTACGAGCGTAAGAATAACATCAAAAGCCCTTGAAATCTACTGTAGGCTATTATTCCATAGTCTCGCTTTTATGTAAAGTCAATATTGTCAGCCTATTAATTGGCACGCCAGGCGCTCCTCAAGCTCCAGGGCGTTGCCAAGAGGCATGTCCATGCCATCAAGCAGGGCCGTCTTGACGGCCGCAAGTGTCTCCGGGCTGCGCGAGGCCAGCATTTGCGCGACGCGCCCCGCCTCTTCCAGCAACGTATCATTGGGTACTACGCTATGCACAAGACCCATTCTTAGTGCGTCGGGGGCCGTGATGCGCTGGTTGGTCAGCAGCATTTCCATCGCAGGCCCCTGACCAATGATGCGAGGAATTGTCTGACTCCCACCGGCGGCGGGAACCATGCCTAGCGCTACCTCTGGCATGCTGAACACGGTGTCTTCGGACGCGATGCGGATGTCGCACAGGCACGCCATCTCGATGCCGGAGCCAATTACGTAGCCATGCACCGCGGCAATGAGAGGCTTTTCGATACTGAGGAACAGGCCCCAGATGTCTCGTTCCCACCTGACTTGCCGAGCCACAACCTGGGAGGGCGCGGTTCCAAACTCGCTAAGGTCTGCGCCAGCACAAAAGCCTCGCTCCCCCTCGCCACGAAGGATTGCGACGCGAACCTCCGGGTCGTCGCGTACGGCTTCGAGGGCTTGATACATTTCGTCCCGCATCTGCATGTTGTAGGCGTTGATTCTACGTGGCCTGTTCAGCACGATGTGGGCGACGGCGCCGCTTTTTGAGTATAGTATGGTTTCGGTTTCAGTGGTCATCATTGGCCCCGAAATTGGGGAGGCCCACGCCTTTCAAGAAAGGAACCAATACCCTCGACCCTGTCTGAGGTGCTTTGAAGTATGAAGTTGAGGTCTGCTTCCAGTCGCAGGCCTTGCTCTAGCGTCATGTCCAGTCCCTTCAGCACCAACTCTTTGAGGTATCGAGTGGCGATTGGGCCGTGACCAGCAATCGTCGACGCTGTCTGTTGAGCTTGCTGAAACACACGGCTTGGCGCTACCATGTCGTTCACGAGTCCGATATCCAGGGCTTCCTGCGCGTCCACGATGCGAGACGTAAGAATCATCTCCGTTGCCGCGCCGCGTCCAATGAGCCGAGGCAATCGCTGAGTGCCGCCGTCCCAGGGCATAAACCCGTGTTCGACGTGAGTCAACCCGAAGCTAGCCTGTTCGGAAGCGATTCGGATGTCGCAGGCTAATGCAAGCTCAAGACCCTGGTCGATGGCGTCGCCATTTAGCGCGGCAATGACCGGCTTTTCGATTGCGGCCACGCTTTCGGACACTTTCAACGCGCGTAGACTATCTAGAATGTTGCCATTCTGGTCTGTGAGGGTCGAGGGGTCGGTGCCGCGACAGAAGGCGTCTCCTTCGCCGGTGAGGACGGCCACCCAAACGTCGTCATCCTGACGCAGTTGCGCGCAGGCGTCCCGAAGCTCGAAGGCAAGACGCTCGTCGATTGCGTTGCCAGAGGGCGCGCGGGTTAGAGTCAGCGTGGCTATTCGGTTTTCGATTTCTAATTGGATGGTCTGAAAAGGCATGATGTCTTCTCACACTTCCTTACATACGTGATACTCAATGCCCTAAAGCTCCAGTGAGAATATGTCCGAAGGGGATTCCAAAATGTAGTCCGGCTCGGCCTGAACGAGAAGCTCCCTGGACAGCGTGCCCCATGCCGCGCCAGCCGACGTTACGCGGGCGCGTTTGGCGGAGGTGATGTCTATGTGGCTATCACCGACCATTATGGCGTCTTGAATGCCGATGCCAAGCTTGTCCACAGCGAACAGAATCGGCGCTGGCGCTGGCTTGCTCTCCTGAGCGTCTCCCCAGCCAACGACGAGGTCGAAAAGATCATCGCATCCGAGACGCTGCAACTCGACTAGCGCACCGTAAGGCTCGTCCATGTCATGCAACAGGCGCGCCTTTGAGGTAACGATGCCAAGCGTGAAGTCCTTTGACTTGAGGGTGTCAAGCATTTCACGGACTCCGGGAAACAACGTGACCTCTTTCGTCGTCTCCTTCCAGTACCAGTTCTTGTAGCCGTCCATCAAGGCTTCGGCCTTCTGCTCGTTCCCGGTCAGGTCCATCCATATCTCCATCTGAGGTCGGCCCGCCCATTCCTTCATGATACGTTCCAGGTCGATATCCGGGTCGAGATAGTTTTCGGCGGCTTTCTCGGCAGCAATAACGCGGGCAGGGTAGGAGTTCACGAGAGTGTCGTCAAAGTCGAAGAGAATTGCTTTGAATTTGCTCACATAGACCTCTGCGCGTTTTCTGAAGTAACCGGGGTTGTCAAGGCAGTGGTCATTATGGGCCTATTGCAAGTGAATTTGCAACTTTTTGTGTCAGAAGCCTCTGCTGTGGGGTTAGTCGAATATTACTTTAGTTTGAAGGAAACGTGTATTCTCCCATTCATTGATAGCTGGCTTTAGTATATATGTGAAATGGAAAACGTGATTCTTCAATGTAGCGCTCTCTGACCTCACCCCATCCTTCCACGGAAGGATCCAGGGCTTGATGTAGGACCAGGAAACCCCTCTCCTTTTCCAAGGAGAGGGGTTTGCCTGTGAACAGTTGGGGTGAGGTTTGACGGAGAATGCCTCTCGCTACCTGATTCGCACTACCACCTGCCGGTCGTTGCCCATGCCAATGCTCTCCGTCGTTACGCTGCGGTGCTCAGACAGGGTCATGTGGATGATTCGTCGCTCGTTTGGGGGCATTGGCTCCAGAGTGATTGAGCGCCTGCTGTCGGCGACTCTCTGGGCGACGCGTTGGGCGAGGTTGGCAAGCGAATCGTAGCGGCGCTGCTGATATCCCTCAACGTCTATCATCAGGTTCACACGTTCCCCAAGTTGCCGTCCTGCGATAAACTTGACCATGAACTGGAGCGCGCGCAACGTTTCGCCTCGACGCCCGATAAGCAATCCAGAGTCTTCGCCTTCGACTTCGAAAATGGGGCCGCCAAGGTCTTCGCTTTCCGCCTGTACAAGGTTGGCTACCGCGGAGACTCCGAGCCTGGATAGAATGTTATCTAGAATTTCGGAGGCTACTTTTACAACGTCCGGCGTTTGTTCAAGCAGGGTGACCCTGACGCGGGCAGGCTCGCTGCCGATTCCCAGTATCCCGGACTTACCTCGGCTAACGACGTCTATTTCTACTTCCCCGCGTTCTGCGTCTAGCTCCTTTAGGGCGATTTCTATTGCTTCTTCCGGCGTTTTGGCCGTTATTTCTATTGTCGTCATCCTTCGCCGTCTCCTCTGGTGGGGGCACTAACGCAGAAGCGGGAGCGGAGGCCGTAGCCTGCTGCTCTCCCTCTTTTTGAGTGCTTAGGAACGAAAGTATGGATGTGAGAGGCTCCCAGCCTGTTATGAAACCTTGAATAATTACACCTACGATGTTTGACGCGATCCAGTATATGGCGAGTCCGCTCGGAAACGACGTCGTGAAGAATCCGAACATCAGTGGCATCATCCACAGCATCATACGGTTGGTGGACGCTTGCCTTGCATCAACGAAAGGCATCACGGTCATCTTCTGCATGAGGAACATTGACGCACCTACCAGCACTGGAAGCACTGGCAGAGTGTCTGGTACGGCAAGGTCCAGCCACAGAAACGAGCTGTCAAGCGGAATGACTTCGTGTACTCGTGGCAGCCATGAATAAAGATGTTCAGATAAGCCGATGAGCCTGTCCGGGGCTGCAGGCAGCGTCTGAAGAATTGACTGATACAGCCCTATCCATATGGGGAATTGCAGGAACATCGGCCCCAGGCATCCGATAGGGTTTACCCCATTCTCTTTGTAAATTTTCATGGTCTCCGCGGAGATCTTCTGCCGATCTTTGCCGTAGCGTTCCTGCATCTCCTTTACTTTGGGCTGAATCAGAGACATCTTTTTCATCTGACGGCTCTGTCTCACAGTCAACGGGAACATCACGCCGCGCATGATTACCGTGAAGATGAGAATACTCACCCCGAAGTTGTTGAAGAAGATGCTATACAACAACACCAGGCCGTTGATCATCGGCTCGATTATGACTGCGTTCCAGATATCGACGATTATTTCCAATGCCTACATCCTAATTCGCATGAATTTAGAATCTTAAGTGCTGTCTTCTATTCTCGTTTCACGATATTCATTCTTCGTGCGGAGAGCGGCAACCCTGGCGATAACTTCCGCTAGCAGGCGGCAGCTCGACCCCTCTGAATTGGATCATCCTTGTCAGCAAAGTGTACCCATTCTTCATCAGGATTTCCATTCTGCTTGATTTTTAGCGCCCTGATAGAACGATCTGTCGCCCCGAAGTATATGAAATCGTCTTGTACCACTAATGGGGTTCTAATTGCTTCGTCTATGTTACAGGTGTCTAACTGGGTGCCATTCAGCCTGGCAAGTCTGATTTTGCCGTCAGATGAAGGGACCGCAAGCAACTCGTCGAACACGATGGCGGGGGAGCCGACGATAGGCCCATCGGTCTCGATTTTCCAGCGCAAACGCCCTGTGTCCATTTCCAGGGCGTACAGGTTGCCGTCAAGGGAGGGAACGTATATGATGTCCCCCTTCGTTATCGCACGGCCCCAGAACCAGTTTGAGGCTTCCTCGAATCGCCAGACCTCGCTTCCAGTGTCTGCGTCGATTGCATAAAAGACGCCGTCGAATGCGCCGACGAACACTCGTCCTCTAGCAACGACAGGCGATGCGGCAACGGCCCCGCCTGTCGGGAATTCCCATTGTTTGACGCCATCGCGCAGGCTGACTGCGTAAATATTATGATCGAGAGAGCCGAAGTAGACTACGTCGTCCGCGACGGCGGGCGTAGACCATACCTTGCCTCCAGTCGGGAACCTCCACTCCTCGGTCTCTTCTATAGCGTTGAAGGCGTATAGGTTGCCGTCCGACGAGCCTACCAGCAAGAAGTCGCCATCGATGACGGGGCTTCCAACTATGGAGTCTCCCAGAGGTTCCTGCCACTTCAAATCGCCGTCCAGAGATAAGGCGTATAGTATGCTATCGTAGCCGCCTACGTAAATCGTGTCTTCGGTTACGGCGGGAGTGCCATAAACAGCGCGAAACCTTTCCTCGCCTTGAAGCGCAAACCGCCATATCGTGTCGCCGTTGATGCGGTCAATTGCCCTAAGCTCACCCTCCGATGTGCCTATGTAGATAGTGTTATCGACAATAGCCCCCCCAGACCAGCCATTGGGAACTCCGATTCGAGCGCAGGCAACCAGTGTAAGCAGGGACAGCAAAAGAAATGGTATCAAAATACCGTTTCTAGGGTGAAGTATTCGGCCCTGTGTTCCGTATTTCAAGGGCAACATCGATTCGGGCATACGCCTCCCGTTTGATTATTCATGAGAATTCAACATTCAAATAGAACTGAGGCATCGCTGTCTCTAGATGCAGTGGACACGGCGAACCTTGCAATTTTCTAGGCGCGATAGAGCACGTGTACTGAAAAATCGTAGGTCTGAAGTCAAGGCACAGGGTCATGTCCGCTAGTACCCATGGGGCGACACCGCCCCAGACGCTTAACCCCAAGCCAGACACCTTTAATCACACCGTGTTTGGTGATGGCCTCAAGGGTGTAGTTCGAGCAGGTAGGCGTATGTCGGCAATTGCCCCCCAAATACGGGGACAAAGCCAACTGATAGAATCGAATAGCAGCAAGCGCTAACCTTTGCATCATTCCACCTCTCTTGAGCAAGCTCGCTTTGGTGGAGCAACTAGCACTCCGGCCCGCTCGAGCAGGTCAGTCATGGAGCGCTTTAGCCTATGATACTCTGCGGAAGAAGCGTCTCTTCGCGCTATCAGGACGATGTCCCAGCCCTGTTGAATTTGTTCAAAGGGCACTGCTTCTTTGAGTCTTCGCTTGACCTTGTTCCGCACCACCGCGTTCCCAACGCTCTTCCCCACCGTAAATCCAAACCGACTAACTTCCAGGCCATTGCGCCGCGCGGCAAGCACCAACAGACTGTCGGGCCAGCTTCTTCCTTCACGCCGCACTGCCGCAAAGTCCTTCGTCTTCCTGAGGCTCTGGTCTTTACGCATCAGTCACTAGGCGCAAACACGCGAGCGTCAGGCTCAAACCGTGAGTCTCTCCCGCCCTTTGAACATGCGCCGCTTCAAAACATTGCGCCCATTCTTGGTGCTCATCCGCGATCTGAATCCGTGCACTCGCGCTCGACGTCGCTTACGTGGTTGATAGGTTCGTTTTGGCATTTGGTTGTTTCAATCCTCATCCATCATTGACGATGGATGTTACATAAATTCCCAAAAAATAAAATCAGGCCTTCCGCAAGGGGGGCGTTCTCATCCTTCCGGGGAAGGGCTTTTAAATATAGGATTCCGAATGTCGTGAAAAATTTCTCCAACTGTACAATCGATTATACCTATTATCAAAAACCAGTGTCAATTCGATTCTGCCTTCGGCAAGCCCTGAATCGCACCAGAAAGCGGAAAGTGCGATTGCATTATCTGTGCTTGACAGCCCCATGAGCATTGCGTACCCTCAACCCAAGAGTTCAATTATCCCGCAAGGAGACGCTATGTCCATGTCTGAATCACAGCCAATGGCCTCGGAAGAGGAACTAGCCCTGTCGATGAAGAAGCGGGCCGTCGAACTGTGGGGAGCCGAGAGAGCCAGCGAAATCGACCTCACCATAGATGGAATGGCGGAACGAATCTACCTGATTTCCCAAAACCTCCCCCAAGCGGAAGAAGAGCCTGGATTTTATTTCGGGGTTTAGGGTCTGGGGTTCAGGGTTTGGGAACTCAAGACCCCAACACCTAAACCCTAACCCCTATCTCAGGCTGTCGATAATCTCTTTCTGAGCCTGGAATAGCTGCTCAATTCCCTTTTCCGCCACTGTGAGGATGGAGTTAAGCGACTCTCTTGAGAAGGGCTTGCCCTCGGCAGTGCCTTGAACTTCCACGAATTCGCCCTCGTCGGTCATCACGAGGTTGAAATCTACCTCCGCGCGGAAGTCCTCCTCGTAGCAAAGATCAAGCATCACCTGATCGTCTACGATTCCAACGCTGGTCGCGGCGACGGCGCTTTTTATCGGCATCTCGGAGATGTCGTCGCGCTTCAGCATACCCAACACAGCCTGGTAAAGCGCAACAAAAGCGCCGGTTATTGCGGCGGTGCGTGTGCCGCCGTCGGCCTGAAGCACGTCGCAGTCTACGGTAAGCGTGCGTGCTCCGAGCTTCTCCATGTCAACGATTGCTCTTAATGAGCGACCTATTAGCCTTTGTATCTCGCGCGTGCGCCCTCCAGTGGCCGACGACCTTGGAGTCCTGGTCAGCGTCGAACGTGGCAGCATCGAATACTCTGCCGTGACCCAGCCCTGGCCCTTGCCTCGAAGAAACTGCGGTACTCGATCTTCGACGCTGACCGCGCACAACACGCGAGTCTGTCCCGTCTCGATTATCACCGAGCCTTCAGCGTAAGCCTGAGCGCCAAGCGTCATATTCACCGGCCTTAGCGCATCGAGAGCGCGACCGTCATTTCGTGTCAATTTCAGACCTCTGCGGTTAAGTTGTCGGCTGCGAGTATAGCATAGAAGCCTAACCTCGTTCCCCCTCTCTGTCGCACGGAGAGGGGGCGCTGAAAACCAACATCAAGCCCTCAACGGCATGGGGGTGAGGTTATTCCGTCCGCCAAACACATCGCCGCGACTTCCCTGTGAAGCGAACGGAATCCTATCCGACGTATGGCCCTGTGCCGCGCATGATGATAATATGCGTTCGGATACTGACCATCATCGAGGAGGCAACAAATGACCACAAAGCCGACTGAAACAGAGTTGCGCGGCTACATCGACAAGCTGAGCAACTGGGGACGCTGGGGACAAGACGACGAGCTAGGCACTCTGAATCTGCTCACGCCTGAAAAGACCGCCAAAGCCGCTGCCCTGGTGCAGCAGGGTCGCTCGGTAACCTGCGCCCGCCCGCTTGTAGCCGAGCCTTCTGTTGACATGAGGATACCTTTCCTTCACTTCATGATGGGTAGCGGGGAGGACGCCGACCATCCTGGAGCGGGCGGTTCAATGGACTTCTTCGGCGTGGCCTATCATGGCTCTACGGTCACGCACCTCGACAGTATATGCCACATGTTCTGGGACGGGAAGATGTATAATGGCCATCCCGCAAGCCTGGTCAAGTCACGGGAGGGAGCGACGGTTGAATCTATCGAACTTCTTCACAATGGCGTCGTGAGTCGTGGCGTGCTTTTGGACATCGCACGCTTGCGTGGTGTTGATTGGATGGAACCAGGAGAAGGCGTCATGCCCGAAGACCTGGAAGCCGCTGAGAAGGCGGCAGGAATTCGCGTAGAGGAAGGCGACATCCTGCTCATTCGCACGGGGAACTACAAGCGTCGTCTCACGCTGGGGCCAACTGGCGATGGCGGCCCCGGCCCTCAAGCGGCTCTTTTGCCCCGGCTTCACGATCGTGGGGTAGCCGTGTTAGGGTCGGACACGCCTAACGACCCATCGCCAAGCGGATACACGGACTTCAGGCTTCCCATACACAACATTGGCATCGTCGCAATGGGTCTGTGGCTGTTGGACAACGCTAACCTTGAGGACTTGTCCCAGACATGCGCTGAGTTGAACAGGTGGGAGTTTCTCATGACGCTTAGTCCGCTCCGCATCCACAACGGCACAGGCTCACCGGTGAATCCGATAGCCGTGTTCTAGTCCTATCAACAGAGGAGGCTTTCAGAAATGCCATACGCAGACAATAACGGGGTACGCATTCATTACGAGGTAGAAGGAAACGGGCCGCCGCTTGTGCTTCAGCACGGAGGTACCGGCAGCTTGCAAGACTGGTACGACAGTGACTACGTAGAACCACTTGAAAAGGAATATCAACTCATTTTGATAGATGGCAGAGGATTTGGGCATAGTGACAAGCCACACGACACAGAGTCTTATGACCTGGAACTGAGAGTGGGAGACATGGTCGCTGTCCTAGATGACTTGAACATTACCAAGTCCCACTACCTGGGCTACTCGATGGGTGGATGGTTAGGCTACGGGGTCGCTAAATATGTGTCAGAGCGTTTTTACTCGTTAATCATCGGAGGCGCTCACGCATATGCACGGAGCTTCGAGGCCCAAAGACAGCAACTCAGTAAAGGCATGGAGGCCTACGTTGCCTTCCTCGAGGAAAACTTTGGCCCCTTACCTGCTAACGACAGGGCAATAACTTTAGCAAACGATGCACAAGCCCTGATCGCTTGCCAACAAGACCGACCAGCTATGGATGACGTATTGTCGGGCATGACGATGCCATGCCTAGTTTATGCAACCGATGCTGATGAGAGTTATCAAGAAATAAAGAAGGGCGTAGCGCTCATGCCCAATGCAACCTTCGTGACTTTGCCCGGACTAGATCACTACCAGGGATGGTTAAGAAGCGACCTTGTGCTACCTCATGTTAACAAGTTCTTGAGCGCAGTTGTCCAGGGAGTAGGAGCAGCGAGCTAACTATCAATACAGGAGGTATTCAAAATGCCATACACAGCCAATAACGGAGTGCGCATTCATTACGAGGTGGAGGGAGAAGGAACGCCGCTTGTGCTTCAGCACGGCTTCAGCAGCAGCTTGCTGAGTTGGCGCGACAACGGATACGTGGATGCATTGAAGGGCGATTACAAGCTCATTATGATCGATTCAAGAGGTCATGGAGCAAGCGACAAACCTCACGACCCTGAAGCCTACGACATGAAGATCAGGGTGGGCGACGTTCTCGCCGTGATGGACGCTGAAGGCGTCAGCAAAGCACACTACTGGGGCTACTCAATGGGTGGACAGATAGGCTTCGAGCTTGCCAAGCGCGCGCCTGAACGCTTCCACTCGCTTATTCTGGGCGGTATGCACCCGTACAAGCGGGACGCCAGCGACTTCGGACAGCGAATCAAGGTTCTGAAGCAGGGAATAGAGGCATACATCGCGTCGATGGATCCACAGCCAGACCCGGAGCGCAAGGCTCGCTTGCTAACCAACGACGGCGATGCCCTGGCTGCCGCACTTGACAAAACACAGCACTGGCCCGGCACCGAGGATGTCCTGGCAAGCATGGCAATGCCCTGCCTGCTCTTCGCCGGCGAAGCCGACGCGTTCTTCGAAGGCTCCAAAGACGCCGCGTCGCGCATACCCAACTCGACCTTTTTCTCCATGCCAGGTCTAGACCACGGCGAGGCCAACCAGCGCAGCGACCTTGTGCTGCCTCACGCAACGAAGTTTTTGGCAGGAGTCAGCGAAAAGGCCGTCGCGGCGGATTAGGCATATCTACGAAAATACGTAGGGGCGTCCTTCCGCGGAAGGACGCCCCTACGCAGACTACGCCGAACCCAGTTTTTCCCTCAGGAACCTCTTGACGACGTGTACGGGCACGGCCATGCCTATGTCCGGGCCGGTCATCATCGTGTTTATGCCTACCAGACGGCCCTCCGAGTCGAGCAGCGGCCCGCCGGAGTAGCCGGGTCTCAAGTGCAGGCTGACCGCGACCCACTCCCGTCCCGACGGCCGCATGTCGGGTAGCTCCGCGCCAACGCCGATAACGACGCCGGACGTAATCGCGCCCATTATGCCCCCGGGATGGCCCATCGCCACGACGAGTTGTCCGGGATGCAACGCGCTCGACTCGCCCAGGCTGATGGCTGGCAGGTCTTTGGCCTCTACTGACAGGGCGGTAAGGTCAAGCTCCTGGTCGTAGGCCAGAATGCGAGCGGGCAGCGTGTTGCCGTCCGGCAGGACTACCTGTAAGGACTCGCTCTGGGCGACGTGAGCGTTGGTAATTATCAGACCGTCGGAGTGCCAGATTGTCCCCGCGCCCGCGCCTCTGCCATTGCGCACCTGCACCAGGCTTTTTCCGACCCCCTCCACTACGGACGATAGCTCCGAATTCAATTGCTGTAATAGACTGGACATGTTGGACTCCTTTACGAGCGCTCGCCAATGGTAACGGTCACATCTTGCGTCTGACCGCCGCGCACGATTTTCACCGAAACTTCTGTGCCGACACGTTCGCCGCTCAAGAGTGCGAGCAGGTCGTCCATGTGGCGCACCGGCTCTCCATCCGCGGATACGATAGTGTCGCCGAACACCAGCCCTCCACGCTCGGCAGGGCTATCCTGTTCTACCGAGTTCAGCAGCAGCCCCGTTTCCTGGCCTAGCTTCTCCGCCAGCGCCTTTGGCAATCGCACAGGCCCCGCGCCGATTCCCAGATAGCCTCTGCGAACCTTTCCGTTAGCAAGCAAAGTCTCGACAACCTGACGCACCGTCGCTGTGGGTATTGTCAGGCTAATTCCTCGTAACAACGCCGAGGTGTTTATGCCAAGAACCTGCCCCGCAGCGTCCACTAGTGGGCCGCCGGAGAACCCAGGGTACATGGCGATGTCGGTTTGAAGGTAGCTATCCATATGACCGCCTGCGGGCGTGCGCCAGCTTTTGCCCAGCGCGCTAACGATGCCAAGCGTCGCGAGAACAGTCTGGCCTGGCCTTCCCAGACCCAATACAAGATGTCCTACCCGAAGATCGTCGTTTGACGCCCACGTCGGCGGAGTAAGGCCCGTGGCCTGAGCGCGAAGCACGGCTATGTCAGTCGTCGGGTCGCGGCCCACGAGCGTAGCCGCCATGGTCTGACCGTCGGGAAGGCCGATCTTGATATCAAGGAGACGCGAGTGTCGTCCTGCTCCACAACGTGGTGGCTGGTTACGATTACGCCATCGGGCGACCAGATAATTCCGCTGGCTGGCATACGCCTTCTGGCCTCGATGCGCGCGATGCAGTTACCGGCCTTTTCTACTGTGTCCGCTAGCTCGTTGGATATATTTGTTAGAACTCCTGTCATTTTTCTCTCCTTTGATACATACTATTTTGTGGCTTGTATAAAGTGCCCACATTCAATGTACCAATGTCGGAAGGGCGTGCGTATAGGCAGTTTGGGTGGGAAGCGGCCTGGAAGAATGGCTAGGCTACAGAGGGATGAGACCTAGCCGAGTGGCCTGCATGACGGCCTCGGTGCGGCTCTGCGCGTTCAGCTTGCTGAGAATCGCGTTGACGTGAAACTTGACGGTATGCTCGCTGATGTCGAGATTGAATGCGATGGATTTGTTTGTCAGGCCCTCAGCCATGAGACGCAGAACCTGATGCTCACGCGGAGTCAACTCGACGCTTGAGGGCGCAGGAGTTTGCTCCCTCGGAACGGGAATAGCTGCCATTCCAGGATGCAGCGTTACGAGGCCCTGAGCGACGGCAATCAAGGCGGCTGTCAGCATATCGGGGGCGGCGTCGCGAGGCAGCAGGCCGGGCGCTCCGGCAGATCGGGCTTCGGAAGCATATGAATTGTCGGAAAGCAGGGCGACAATTGGCGGGAGTCCGTCTTCTCGCAGGTCCGACATGACATCCAATGCCTGTGATGGCTCCCAACCCAAATCCCAAACGAGTACGTCGGGGCGATAGATATCCAGGGCATTCAGCAATTCAGCGTCGCTCGCAAGCTGGCCGACGACTTCGCAGCCAGGCTGATTCGCGAGCAGCGTCGCCAGGCCAGCGCGCGCCAGCGGGTCGCCCGCGACAACAAGCACACGCAGATCGTCATGCGCCAAGGATGTGGTGTATCCAATGTTCGACATCACTGTTCGGTCTTAACTTCTAAATGTTTGCCGTCCGTGACGAACTCGATTGTGCTTGTGTCCATAGTCAAGAATAACATTTCTTCGGACACGTGGTTTTGCAGATTTTCGACAGTCTCCAGGTGCGGGTGGCCGAAGCTGTTGTCTTTGCCCGCCGACACGACAGCTATGGCGGGACTCACCGCGTCGAGGAAGGCCGACGACGTTGATGTGCGGCTGCCGTGATGACCTACCTTCAGCACGTCTGCATCGATAAGAGCGTCACGGACCACAAGCATAGCCTCGGCCTCGCGGAACATATCGCCGGTCAGCAGAAAGCTGATTTCGCCGTAGACGAGCCTCACGACTACCGAAGCGTTGTCCACGTCCGATGGCGTGCCTCGGAGCAGTCTTGACGGCGGGCTGACGACTTCCAGCGACACGCCATCTCCAAAGGCGATGACCTGCCCGGACTGCGCCTGTACGACCTCAGCGCCCTCGTTCTCCACCGCCAGACGCCACGCCTCGTAGAAAGGACTGTCGTAGTCGAAATCACGCTCAAGCACTCGCCGCACATCGTACTGACGTAACGCCTCTATCAAGCCGTTCACATGGTCGCCGTGAGCATGGGTCAGGACTACCAGATCGATAGTTCGATCTCGAAAGGGCATGTTTTCCCCAAGAAAGCGAACAGGCTCCAGCGGGTCAGGGCCGCCGTCCACCACTATCTGATGGCCGTCTGGAGTCGTAATGAACGCGGCGTCGCCCTGTCCCACGTCTATGAATACAACGTGCAGCCTCGAATCCGGCAGAGATAGTGCGGCTATCCAGGACATGACGGCTACCGAGATTACAGGGGCGAGAATCCACCAGGAGACGCTTTTACCGGCAAGCGGCAACGATGAAAGGCCCCGGACGCTCTCCACGACCCAACTCACGGCGCGTCGCAGAGTCTTCCTTGCGAAAAACAGAACGAGCAGGCCATAGTACACCCAGACCATTGTGGACGACACCCAGCCAATCTCCACAGACGCAACGGGAAAACGGGCGATAAGGCCAACCACGCCTGTGATGTACGCTGTCGCCGCCCACGCTATCCAGCCGAAGAATTGCGCGGGCCAAATCCAGATCAAGCTGAGGATTCCCGTGACTGCGTGAGCGGCAAGCGCCAGAGGTAGAGCAGGCATAACCAGAAGCGTGGCGAGTATCCCGACGAGCGAGACCCGCTCGAAGTAGAAGGCGAGCAAGGGTAGAGTCGCAAGCGTGGCTGCGATGGTCACTACTATAGCGCCGACCAGCCAAGTCATAAGCGTAGCAGGCTTCATCTGAATTATCCACAAACGGTCTCTCTGTGACGACGCTATGAACGTAATACCTACCATCGCCGCGAAGCTAAGCTGAAAGGACACGCTTGATAACACGTTCGGGCTGACGCCGACCATGACGGCGGCGGCCAGCACACTGCGAGGTCGTCCTAATAGCAATGCGACGAGATAGACACTTCCCATGATGGCGGCCCTCGTCACCGAGGGCGACATGCCGGAGACGAGGGCGTACAGCCACATCAGGATTAATGGCAGCAGCAGGTAAAAATGGCGGCGACGCCCCAGAAGCCACTGGCTTGCGATGAGGCTTATGCCGAGGAGGATGCCCACGTGCAGCCCTGATATAGCCAGTATGTGAGACGTGCCAGTCTCTCGGAAGTCCTCGACCAGTTCCTCCGGCAGGTTGTCCCTAATGCCCAGGAGCAGTGCCTGACCCATCGACGCCTGCGGCTCCGGCACCAGCCTTGCCAGAGAGTCGGCGATGCGCCGCCGCGTTCCGTAGAGCCAGCGATAGAACAGCGCGCCCTGTCCTTCGTCGAGAAGCTCGGAATCGGGGAAGGACATCACGGAGGCTATCCCCTGACGCGCTAGATACGAGGGATAGTCGAAATCTTCCAGCACAGGCGGAGCCTCAAGCGCGCCTTCCAGGAGCAGCCTGTCGCCGTAACGGAAGTACGGACTATTGCGGAGGCGCGCAAGCGCGGACGACGCCCGCAGCGTGACCAGCGCGTCGCCAGAAACGTCTAGCCATTCATCGTCTTGCTTGACGCTTTCGACACTTAGACGAAACCGAGTGAATGCGCCCGTAGGTTCGGGATCGCTGACGACAAGGCCACGCACCTGAAGGGATTGACGACTGTGGTATTCGGCCAACGTCGAAGTCAGGTCGCGTTCGAATACTTCAACGCGGAGCATGCCCAACAGCAACGCGAGAACGAGCAGCGCGGGCATCACGGAGCGCCGCATGCTGCCGAGCAATGCCCCTAGCATGAGCGTGGCGATCACGAAAAGGCCAAGCGCAGGCAAAGGCAGACCGTAGCGTCCTGCCAGGAAGACGCCTGCCATGAACGCAGCGGCCAGATACAATAGAGTCATCCTCTATCTATTCGCCCTCCGCATCCCCGCCGGGTCGCTCGACGAATGGCGGAGGCGTCGGGACTTTTGGAATGTGGCCGTTGGCAGACGGATATATCAGCTTGCGCATCGGGTAGTTTATCTCGATGCCCTCTTTCCTGAAGCGAGCGTGGATTCCCTTGACAAGCTCGCTCGTCAGGATGAAGCTGCCCGTGCGGTCGGTAGCCTGCACGAATATCCAGAAGGTGACGTTGGATTCGCCGAACTCCTCGAATCCAAAGAAAGGCTCAACCTCGTTGACGCCGTACTTCGACTCATTGACCACCTGGGTTGAGGCGTCCACGGCGATGCGCTCCACGGCGGCAAGATCAGAATCATAGCTCACTCCGCCGTAGACGATGATGTTCATCGCGGGCGTAGGGCCGAACAGATTGATGATAACGCTGTCGACCACCCTTGAGTTGGGGATAATTACCAGGTTGTTCATCATGCTTCGCAGCTTAGTGCTCCGCCATCCCACCTCCATTACGTAGCCGGAAGGCCCGCCCTCAAGCTCGATGTAGTCGCCCTCCTTCAATATGCCCTCGGCGACAATGTAGGTTCCCGACAGGAAGTTGTTGAGCGTCGGCTGAACGGCGAGTGCCACAGCAAGGCCAGCGATGCCGAGACCCGCGAGCAACGGGCTTATCGAAATCCCCGCGCTGTCCAGGGCGATCATCCCACCGATCAAGAATATGATGATTGGAAGAACTCGCTTGATGGGACGCATCAGCTTGTCATCAAGGTCGGTTTCGGTGCGGACGGCCATGTTGTGCGCGTACCACGATATGAGCGCGTCTACCAGCTTCGAGACTACATAGGTTATCAGAACGATTATTATCACGAGCCAGCCCTTGCCGACCGAGGCGTCCCAGGTTGATATGACCTCAAAGGAGGGCGAAGTTAGCCCTGTGAGGGTTAGGAAGCCCAGGAACAGGCCCAGCACCACCAGGAAAAGCACCAGTGGGCCGCGGACTATCCCTAGTATCGCAACGGCTAACCCTGCGGAGGAGCGACGCTGGGCACGTCTCGTGATGAACCTCAGAACAAGGTTCGCTACGCCCGCTACAAACAGCAGAGCGACGAAAACTCCGAGGGCAAAGAGCGGTCCCCATAGCTCAGAGTCAATTATGAAGTCCGGTAGCATCATCTACCTCCGCGAATGTTTACCGCTGACGTATCAGCGCGCTTCTATCATGTCCCGAAACACGACTAGTGGTTCAACGTTTTTGTATTGATGGGTAGAGTGACTTTAGCTTGATGCGCGCATCCTCGGTAGTGAAGCGCCAATCCACTCGTATCACATCCCGGTTGCGTTGATTCTGCCAAGCATTGACCTCGCCGCGCAGGATGTCTTGATTGGCAATCCGTCGGTCCAGGCACTGTCGAGCCAGCACACCGATCTCTATCTCCGCCATATTCAACCAACTCCCGTGTTTGGGAGTGTAGTGTATCTCCAGTCGCTCAGCTATACGCCTCGCCTCAGCAGGCTCGAATGCCTCGTATAGCGAGGACAGCTTGTGAGTGTTGAGATTGTCCATTACCAGCACGATCCGGTCTCTGTCAGGGTAGTCCTCGTCGACCAGTTTCTTTATCACATGCGCCCAGTCCACCTTCGTGCGACGCTCTCTGACTTCGACTCGGCACCATCCGTCCAACGGTGCAAACAGCATGAACAGGCTGCTCACTCCATTGCGCTCGTATTCGTAGTCGTATGCCGCCGATAAGCCGGGCGCTGCGGGACGCGGCACTCGCGTCTCCTTGACTTGCTGTTTGCTCGTCTCATCCATGCACACCAGAACCTCATTCCCATCGTACGGCCGTTGGTAGACCTCCAGTACGTCTTCCATCACGTCTTCCATCGCGCACACAAACTCCGCGCTCTGACCGGGCGGGATGCACCAACTCTGCTTCAGCCACGGCTTCAGTTCGTTTTTTTTTAAGCGCCTGGCGAACCGTCTCGGTGCTAATGGTCCCGACTATCTCACACTCGACCAACTGGTCAGCCAACAGCTTCAGGGTCCAACTGGCACGCCCCTCCGGCGGTTCCCCGCAGGCCATCGCTATCAACCGTGCTTCACCTTCGCCGTCCAGTCTCTTTTGACGCCGACGCAGTTGCTTTTTGCGATTCAGCGCAGACTCGACCCCCTCCTCCACACAGCGCTTGCGTATTCGCTCGACCGTTGACTGTCCCACACCGAGCGCGCTGGTGATGTCCGCGTCCTTCATTCCCCCGTCCGAGCGTGACTCATCGCTCATCAGCAGAATGCGCGCATGGGTCTGTTTGTACGCCGCAGCCCGACCGCGTGAGACCAAGGCGTTGAGTTCCTGTTGTTCGTCGGTAGTCAGTCTGATACGGTACTTCTTGGTAGACATCATGGTTCCTCCTCGGTTCAACGTTACGATTGAACCCCCAAGAGGAACAATGACTATCATGGTATTCATTTCAATGATGTTGGACCACTAGGGTCTTGTCGCCGATACCGCTCACGTTAACAAGCTCCTCAATGCTTGAGAAAGGGCCGTTCGTCTCACGGTAGCTTATGATCGCTTGAGCTTTAGCGTCGCCTATGCCAGTCAGTCTCTTGAGCGTCTCGATGTCAGCCGAGTTGATATTGATTTTGCCCGACAGGTTAGCCCCCTGGACTGTCGAAGTCTCCTGCGATATCTCATCGCCCAGCCTTGGAATGCGCCAGTGGTCTTCGTCTTTCAGCCTTGCTGAGAGGTTCACGGCTTCAAGGTCGGCATCTTCAGTGGGGCCTCCGGAAACCTTGATAGCGTCTTCGAGGCGGTCTTCTTCTTTGAGCGTGTACACTCCTGGATTTCGCACCGCGCCGCTTACGTAGACCTTGAACGTAACGCTCGGTGTCGGGGTATCGGCGGGCAAGATCAATTGCACGCCGTCGTTGGAGGGCGAATTCTGGACGAGATAATACGTTCCCCCGGCGACGCCAATCACTATCGCCAACACCAGAGCTATTTGTGAAGCTGCCTTCATCGATAGACCTTGCGAGTATCCGATTAGCGAGAATATAGGCCCGCGTCGGTTCGCTGTCAACATCAGGGCGTTATCCTGACTCCTTGACCGCCTTCGGAAGCCAATCCTATAATAGTGCAAATAGCTGTATATAATGGCATACATGAGGTAATAAATGACTGATGAAGCCAGTGTTGGCAGTGTCGAAGAGGTCAAGTCGAAAGCGCTTGATGAGCTTGGTTCCATAGACAGCCTAGAGCAGCTTGAGGAGTGGCGCATCGCGTATATGGGACGCCGGGGGCAACTTACGCAGATTCTTCGTGGTGTCGGCTCGTTGTCGCCTGACGAACGCCGAAGCATAGGTGCGGCGGCTAACGAGGCCAAGGCGACGCTTGAGGACAGCCTCACGCTGCGTGAACAGGCCCTGAAAGATGCCGCAGTCGCCGACCTGTCAGAGAGCGACGCCATCGACGTGACTCTTCCCGGTTGGCCCGCACCACCGGGAGGGTTGCATCCCACGACGCGCATCGTGCGGGAGATATGTGACGCCTTTTCTTCTATGGGCTTCCAGGTCGTCGAGGGGCCAGAGGTCGAGTGGGACCACTACAACTTCGAGATGCTCAACATCCCGAAAGACCATCCGGCGAGGGATATGTGGAACACCTTATGGGTTGACTACACCGACGAGAACGGCGAAACCCCGATGCTCCTTCGCACGCACACCTCGCCGATGCAGGCCCGCATCATGGAGAAACAGAGTCCGCCCGTGCGCGTTATAGTGCCAGGCAAGTGCTATCGCTATGAGGCCACCGACGCAACCCACGAATGGCATTTCTACCAGGTTGAGGGTCTGGCTGTAGACAGAGGCATCACCTTCGCGGATCTCAAAGGGACGCTATTCGAGTTCGCCCGCCGCATATTCGGGCAGGAGCGGCAGGTGCGTTTTCGCTGCGACTACTTCCCGTTTGTCGAGCCGGGCGTGGACATGTCGATAGACTGCTTCGCCTGCTCAGGCAAAGGCTGCCGCATATGCAGCGACACCGGCTGGATAGAGATAATGGGCGCGGGCATGGTGCATCCCAAGGTGCTGGGGGCAGCGGGCTACGACCCCAACATCTACACAGGTTTCGCCTTCGGCATGGGGCCGGAGCGTATCGCAATGCTAAAGTATGGCATCGACGACATACGCCTTTTCTACTCCAACGACCTGCGTTTTTTGAAGCAGTTTTAAGGTTTTCAAAAGATGTTAAACCGAGTTACAATCCAAAACTTCAAAAGCATAGGCGAGCCGGGCGTCGACCTTGAGCTAAAGCCTTTGACATTCCTCGTCGGCCCCAACGGTGGCGGCAAGTCGAGCATTTTGGAGGCAATTGGAGTAGCTGCGCAAGACGGAATATCAGGTCAATCGGCAAGCCTCCCCGCTAGGAATTGGGGAGATATTATACACAAACCAAACGGCACTGATGGGATAATTGATGTCCACTTCTCTGAAATCCCCGCCCCTGACGTGGGTTACAGGCTACGCGTTGGCAGAGGCGGTGGCGAGCGGGTCTACATAGTGGGTCTTAACGAATTTTCAACTCCTGGCGACATACCGATCGTGATAGGAAAACTGGTATCAGAGGAATTCCAACCCAAGACTTTTATGATTTCTTCAGTGAGAGGGGACATTTCCTATACAACTAATGCAGGTTCCAATCCTCAGTGGGTAGGAATACATGGGCAAGACCTAATCATTGTATTAGGTATAATCTTTGGGGCAAGGGAACACGAAAATATCGAATCCAAGATTGTCCGATGGGCAACTCGATTCGGGATCGGTGGACTGAAGGCAGGAATTCGAGGGGGTAATGCTGCAGGTTCTGATTATCTGGACAGCGAGCTTGATGTGCCTATCAATCTCGCTCTGTCTAGTTCAGGAGCCAGACAAATCCTGACGGTCATTACTCAGCTTTTCTGGTCGCCAGAGGGCAGCCTGTTAATGATCGAGGAGCCTGAGATAAGCCTTCACCCTCAGGCGCAGATAGACGCGCTGGAAATGTTCGCCGAGGCTATCAAAGAGGACAAGCAGATTATCGCTACTACACATGGCCTGTTCATGATTCAAGCCATCGGGTACGCCATTCAGAAAGGATGGCTAAAACCCGACCAGATAGCGGTATATCACGTCGAAAAGAAGAAGGCCACAGGTACAGTCGTCAAGAGACTTCCGTTGAACAAGAGGGGCTATATCAAGGGCTGGATTCCTTCTTTCTCGCGGGTGGAACGAAAGCTCCTGAGCGAGTGGGTCAAAGGCTTGCCGGAGGCGTAGGTCTTTGTCATCTTCAGCACCAAAAAGGCTTGTGCTCAATTTTCACAGGTTCTTTAGAGATATTACCCCAGAGGTATTCAATGCACTAGCCACGGATGAAGAGACTGTCGATTCATCTGCTCAGGACGACCCTGGATTATACGCTATCATAAGAGACGGTAATCACAAAATTATCCTGACACAGGGAATTCAAGCTCAATACTCCAGCGAAGTCCGAAGGGAAGGTTATACGGAAAACTTGCTCCTTCAAGTGATTGAGCATTTGGAAGACGAAGGACTAATTATCAGACCGAGATTGCCTGGTGGGAGAAGGAATTTTCCTGGCATACCGCAAAGGCACAGAGCTTTTTTCACTGACGCCATACTTTCAGAAGCACATTATTTCGTTACAGAGAATCCGGTGTGGTTGAATATTGCTGGCCCCATGCTCCGTAACCATCAGCTAAGAGTCATGACTCCCGGCGGGTTCATCCAACGCGAAGGGCCATAAACTGTAACAGTAAATCGAGGTTAATCTACATGAAAATACCCTTATCGTGGCTCAAGAGCTACGTTCCCGTGTCGATGTCGCCGAATGAGCTTGCGCACCGCCTGACGATGGCGGGCAATGAGGTTGGCGAGGTCGAGGAGATTGGCGGCAACTGGGACAGGGACAAGGTTTTCGTCGCGCTCGTTCTCAAGGTGGACAGCCACCCCAACGCTGACCGCCTGAGTCTGCCCACCCTTGAGCTTGGCAACGGCGAGACGGCTACCGTCGTCTGCGGCGCGCCCAACGTTGCCGCCGGACAGAAAATTGCCTTCGCAAAAGAGGGCGCGCGGCTGTACAGCGCCCGCTCAGGCAAGGTGGAGGAACTGAAAGCGGCGAAGATACGGGGCGTAGAGTCCGCGGGCATGGTGTGCTCCGTGCTTGAGCTTGGCATTGGCGAAGACCATGATGGCATCCTGGTTCTCGACGACGACGCTCCGGTAGGCATGCCTCTTGTGGACTACCTTGGCGATGCTGTTCTCGATGTCGAGGTGACTCCCAACAGACCTGACTGCCTCTCTGTGCTGGGCATCGCCCACGAGGTCGCCGCGCTCACAGGCGAGCAAATGACCGAGCCAGACCTGTCCTATCCAGAGGAAGGCCTTCCAATCGAAGACCTGGTCAGAATCGAGATTGCCGACCCAGATTTGTGCTATCGCTACACCGCGAGCCTCATAACCGGAATCAAGATTGGCCCATCGCCCCAGTGGATGCAAGACGCCCTCACCAATGCGGGGCAGCGTCCCATCAACAACGTCGTGGACATCACCAACTACGTCATGCTTGAGTACGGCCAACCATTGCATGCGTTCGATTACGATAACGTCAGGGACAAGACGATCATCGTGAGGGCCGCGCGTCCCGGCGAGACGCTTGTGACGCTGGACGGCGAGCGTCGCACGCTGAACCCGCCTATGCTCACCATCGCAGACTCTAACGATGCCGTTGGCCTTGCGGGAGTCATGGGCGGGGCCAACAGCGAGATGGACGAGAATACCACGTCGGTGCTGCTAGAGTCAGCCAACTTCAACGCCATAAACACTCGCCGCACTCGCTCCGCGCTCAGGATGAATACCGACGCATCCTACCGGTTCGAGCGCGGTATACGGGCGGAGCTTGCCGAACGGGGCTTGAGGAGAGCCACTCAGCTTATACTTGAGATTGCTGGAGGCAAGGCGGCCAAGGGCATAATAGACCTCTATCCGGGGCGAAAAGAGCCTCCGGTGGTCAAGATAAGCCGCAGCCGTATCAAGCAAGTCCTCGGCGTAGACTACAGCATGTCCAGGGTCGAAGGCGTGCTGAACTCGTTGGGCTTCGAGCGCGCCAAAGAACCGGCGGGGCTGATAGACCTGATAGAGGCTGTCGAGGCTGCGCCTGCTCCAGAACGCGCCAACACCCTCTGGATGAAGGCCCCCTACTGGCGTTCGGACATATCCATAGAGGAAGACCTGATTGAAGAGGTCGCGCGCGTCGTCGGCTACGACACCATTCCGACAACGATGCTATCGGCCCCTGTGCCACACCACGAGCCTCAGCCGCTCAGAGCGCTCAAGGAGAGCATCAAAGATCATCTTGCCTCTGCGGGTATGCGCGAGACCATCTCCTATTCGCTGACCACGCTTGATACGCTTCAGAAGGTTGACGCCATGGACGGCGCATCGGAGCCCCTGAGGATTGCCAACCCTATGAGCGGCGACTTCGAGTATCTCAGGACGAGCCTGAAGGGGAACGTGCTTGAGACGCTAGCTTCCAATCGTCGCATATCCCAGAGCGATGGCATCAGGATATTCGAGCTAGGGCGCGTATATCTGCCCAAAGAGGAAGCGAAGGAGAGAGACCTCCCCAACGAGAAAGAGATGCTTGTCGGCGTGTTGTCGGGGCCTCGCTCCACTACGTCGTGGTTAGCCCCCCAGGGGGACATGGGCTTCTTCGACGCGAAGGGTGTGCTGGAATCGGTGTTCGGTCAGGTTGGAGTCCAGGTAAAGTACGAGCCGTCCGAAGTCTCCATGATGCACCCCGGCAGGACGGCGCGGCTGGTGTATGACGACATCACGATTGGCGTAATAGGCGAAGTCCACCCCAAAGTTCTGGAGAGCTTCGACCTGGAGGGCAGCCCTGTAGCGATTTTCGAGATCGACGTCGAAGCCCTGAATCAGGCGATGCCGCAGACGGCGCGGCGCTATCAGAGCGCCAGCCGCTTCCCTGAGTCCTATCGAGACCTGGCCCTGGTCGTGGATGCCGATGTGTCGTCGTCCAGAATCCAGTTCATCATTGATCGTCACAACTTGGTGGTGCGCAGCACTCCTTTCGACGTTTACTCGGGCAAGGGTGTGCCGACTGGCAAGAAGTCCGTAGCGTACAGGATTGTGTTCCAGTCGAACAGAGAAACGCTGACATCAGAGCAGGTGGACAAATTCCAGAGCGACATCCTGCGTCAGCTTCAGCGAGAGGTCGGCGCGGAGTTACGAGGGTAGAGGCTTAAACATGAGTAACTCAAGAGAGCAGTTAAATCAGCTTTTGAGGTCACTGGTCGATGAGGATTTGGAGGAAGTCCTGAGCTTCGTGAAGGTTTTATTGAGCGAACCCGATGAGTTGACTGAAAAAGAGTGGCGGGAAGTCAAAAAGGGAGAGGAGGAGGTTCGGCGCGATGAGTGGGTGAGGTGGGAAGACGTAAAACGAAGTGATGTATGAGATTCGGCTTTCCAGGCGCGCCAATCGCTATTATCAACGAGTAAATTCAAATACAGCCAAACGGTTGAATGAATGCTTTGAGGACATGAGTCAGAATCCTTTCAACGCTCTTCATGTGAAACCAATTCGCGGAAGAAAGGGACTATATCGGTATCGAGTGGGCGATCTTAGAGTGCTGTTCAACGTGGAAGGAGAAGCGCGCATAGTAAATGTCATCGCTATCGGCCCGAGAGGAGATATATACTCGCTTGGCTGAGTTGATATGCGTTGAGAGGTCGGCGGAACTTAGAGGGTAGAGATTTGAGCAAGAGTTTGAGGATGCGCTCCGCCTGTGGGACAACCCATCCTTCGCAACCCGCTGGTTTCTTGTAATGTCGGCGTGGGGCCGCAAACCGCAGGCGTGATTCGTAGATATTCCGTATAATATAGTTTGCGAGGAGTATGCCATCGAGACTAGCCTGAAAACGTCCAGCACTTGTCGAGGAACGTCATGACACAACATACGCACGTACACCGACATCACAACGAGTCCATGCTTAGTGTAGAGGAGGCCCTTGAACGCATCCTCAGCTTCTTCCACGTGCTTGAGCCGGAGGAAAAGCCAATTCTGGAAGCGCTAGGTCAGGTGCTGGCTGAGGACGCCGTTTCGCGGTATGATATCCCGCCGCTGGACAACTCGGCGATGGACGGCTACGCGGTGCAGGCAAGCAGCGTCGTGGGAGCATCCGAAGGCTCGCCGGTGACGCTGCGTGTGGTCGGCTCTGTGGCGGCGGGCGAGCTTCCACACGACGAGGTGACACCGGGCACGGCGGTTCGTATAATGACAGGCGCGCCCGTGCCCAGGGGAGCCGATGCCATAGTCCCTTTCGAGGACACAGATGAGATTGCTCGCCGCAACTCCGGTCAGAGCCTGTCGGAGATAGGGATCAATCTAGAAGTCCGTGTTGGCGCTGAAATCCGTCCGGCAGGGCAGGACGTTCGTAAGAGTCAGCTAGTTCTGGAAAAGGGCGCGGTGCTGCGTCCGCCGGAAATCGGAGTGCTGGCGTCACTGGGTTACGGCACGGTAAAGGTAGTGCGTCGGCCAATCGTGGCGATTCTTGCTACTGGAAACGAACTGCTTGAACCGGGTGACGAGTACGGCGCGGGGAAGATATTCAATAGCAACAACTATAGCGTGGCCGCTGGCGTGCTGCGCTACGGTGGCGTGCCCAAGCTGCTCGGCATCGCCAGAGATAACCTGGATTCGATGAATTCCAAGCTGCGGGAAGGGCTGGAGTCTGATATACTCATAACCTCTGCCGGTGTGTCCAAGGGCGACTACGATATGGTCAAGGACGTTCTGGCACAGCATGGCAAGATAGATTTCTGGTCGGTGAAGATGCGTCCGGCCAAGCCTCTTGCCTTCGGGATTTTGACCGCTCCTGATGGCAGGCAGGTTCCGCATCTGGGCCTACCCGGTAACCCTGTGAGCGCGCTTGTTGCCTTCGAGCAGTTTGGTCGCGCCGCCATACTTAAGATGCTGGGAAAGCCAGGCATTGAAAAGCCAACCGTAGAGGCCATTCTGGACAAGCCGATAGACAACCCCGATGGCCGCAGAGTCTACGCGAGAGCAATAGTCACGAAGCGCAACGGGAAATATCACGCGCGGCTTACGGGCGACCAGGGGTCGAACCTGCTGACCTCAATGGCTCGCGCTAATGGACTGGCTATATGCCCTGAGGATTTGCCTCGAAAGGATGCTGGGGAGGTGGTGGAGACACAAATGCTAGACTGGCCGGAGGAAGTATTTTGATGATGCAAGATCAGACCCAGATCGAGGAAGCAAGCGATCAAGCCGTCGATAACGTCGACATGCCGCCGCCGAGATACTTCATTGATGAGGGGCAGGCTGAAAGGCTCCACCGCTCTCTGTCGCTCATGGTCGCCAACAGACGGTGCTACACATGCCAGCAAGGAGATGTCGAGCCGCCCGCATCGTCTGATTTACAGCCATTCATAGACCGCATCGTAGAGCACTGCGCGTTGACATCCGATTACCTGCTGCCAGATACCCCACTCAAAGAGGCGATATTCAGGGTCATACTCGCGGGGGGGAACAAACCCATGACCGCAGAGGAGATTAGCGAGATTCTCTCCGATAAGTGGGCTATGACCGCCTACCCCAGAGTTGTGTCTTCTCCGGTTATTGGGCGTTTGCTGGACAACAGCGAGAGCTATTGTATAGTTCAGGCGGCTGAAACAGACAAATAATAAAGGGAGCCTTCAAGTGAACGACGTGGCTGGCTCCCTTTTTGTTGCGGATATAGTTAGGCCCCAGCGTAAATTCCCAAGCCTTTAGATGCCCAACAAGAAGAAACCAAGGTGACTACTCTTCGTCCTTATCTTCCCTGGGCTTCCTTCGCTTCTTTACGACCTCCACCTGCGCTGAGGTGAATTCAGGCAGAGGCATAATTGCCGCGCTCTTGCTAACTTTCTTCTTCGCCTTCTTGGCCTCGCGTTTAGGGACACTTCCTTTAGGCATCGCCCACCTCCCTAAATTAATGCGTGGGTTAACAACCCCGTGTTCAAATTTTAGAACATATACCGGAACCTGTAAAGTAGAGCTCAGAGAGATTATCCCTATTACCGAGGTCAGGGATGGGGGTCGCCCGGTGTCATTTCCCAAAGATGGCGGAGAGCCTGGTTGACACTGTGGCAGAGCGTTAATATACTCAGCCATATTCAGATAAGGCGGAGGGAACTGTTTGGCATCGTCATACACCTCAGCCCAGAGCCATTACGCAGAGGTCAACGGACAAAGGCTTCATTACAAGCAGTGGTCGGAGAACGGGCCACCTCTTCTGTTCCTTCACGGAGTAACTAGCAGTTGCTCGTCGTGGGATTATATCTCGCCGCAGTTCATCTCCGACTACCGTGTCATGGTATTCGACCTCCGAGGCCACGGCCTTTCATCCAAGCCTGCCAGCGGCTATTCGTGGGCTGAAGATTATGCCGCAGACCTGGTTGCGTTCATAGACACGCATCTGGACGAGCCTGCGATTCTAGTCGGACACTCGCTGGGAGCGGCGATAGCTGTACCAATAGCCGCAAGCACGCCGGACAAGGTTCGTGCGGTCGTTATGGAAGACCCGCCTGTCTTCGTCAGAGAAACCCCGATGCTCACCCACAACAGGTTCAAGCCGGTGCTTACAATGAAGCAGATGCCCTACGAGCTGCGAGTCGAAAGGTTTATGGACATCATGGGAGCCGATCGAGATGTGGCCACTCGTCGCGCCGACGACCTAGAAGCCGTCAGCGAGCAGGCCTTGCTGGAGCTTATGGGGGGACAGTCATCGTATCGCGTCGAGTACTGGCTGCCTATGATGTCGTGTCCGTCGCTGGTCATCCTGGGCAGCCCTGAAAGAGGCGGCGTGGTTGCGCGCGATGACCGTCCTCGCCTGGAACGGTTGCTCACGAACACGACGCTGGTTGAGTGGGGAGACGTCGGGCACTCCATCCACATCGAGCAGCCCGAGCGTTTCGTCTCAGAAGTGAAGAGATTCCTCGAAAGCCTTTCTACCTAAACCCGCTTCCATTTCCTCGAAACGCCGCCCTCCATCCTCCGCTCAAATTGACATATTACATCGCCGAAAGTATGATGGCACCTCAGTGGATGGCATGTAATTCAAGTGGTCAAGGATGAGGAGGCCCTGTGATGAGAAGATTAAGTGCTCTTCTGCTGGCGTTAGCCTTGCTTGGAATACTTACGGGCATAGCAGTCAGCGCAGACTCAACCCCGTCGGACGTTGGCGATGCGTTTAACTCGTGGCCCAACGATAATGGCGTTGCTGGACTGGCTTTTGTTGGTAGAAACCTCTGGGGCGTCAGCATAGCAGGCGTCCTCTACGAGATTGACTCGGATACAGGGGATGATCTATCGATGATGCCTATTTCGCCATCGCCTACGACGTCTATAGGATTGGGACACGACCCCACGCGAGGCGTATTCATCGTCACAGACCCTACGGACGACCTCATTTTGATAGTAGACGACCAGACTGGCGTTGTGCTTGGGAGCGCGTCCTCTCCGGGCGGCCGACCAAATGGAGCGACCTACGATTCCTTTGTAGACGGCTACTGGATCACGGACTCTTCCACTCAAACGATAGACCTGGTAGATGCTGATACATTGACGTTCGTCTCAGGGCGAAGCTGCCCAGTGCCCGACGGCAACCCCGCCGGAGCAGCGTTTGAAGCCTCTATCGACAGGGTTTACGTTAACGGGCATCAGACGGCCATGCAATATGGCATAGACACTTCGGACTGCAGTGTACTCATCGACTTCCCTATTGGAAATTCAGGGAGTGGTGTGGCACGAGGAGTAGCCTTCAGGGAAGATGACGAGACATCGTTCTCGGCTCACCTGAACAGGATTATCGGGTATGACACCGGCTCCGGCTCTGAAATTCTGTGCAAGGGCAGTGTCGTCACCATCCTGGGCACAGTCGGCAGCGATACGCTCATCGGAACCGCGGGGAACGACGTGATAGCCGCGCTGGATGGCGACGATATCATTGCGGGGCTGGGCGGCAACGACCTGATCTGCGCTGGTTATGGCAAAGACAGAGTGTTTGGCGTGTCTGGCCTTAATAGGATATATGGTAACAAAGGCATAGACCTGATTATCGGTGGCACCGACGCTGATTCTATTTACGGCGGCGCTGACACTGACCTCATCGTAGGTGGTGATGGAAATGACATTATCAACGGTGACTCGGGCATCGACATCATCGTCGGCGGCAACGGAGACGACGACCTGTTCGGTGACGACGACACCGATATTTTCGCTTGCGGCCCCGGTGTTGATACCGCCGACGGAGGGGCGGGTTTCGACTTCGCTCTTCCTGATTGCGAGACCATAGTCAACATACCGTAGAGGTCTGAAATAGACGCAACCGTGACAATATAAGCAGGGGGCGATCCAATCAGATCGTCCCCTGCTGTTGCAAGGTGTATTGTCATACCAAGAAGCGATTGATTATAATGTTCGGCAGCCTCTTGGAGATTTTTTGTCCCGCCCATCATTCTGCAAAGTTAACCATATTTCAGAGTTCGGGCGGGTATCTTGGCCTTTTTAGAGCAGTAAGGAGATTTAAGCTATGCCTGAAGCCCTCGCCTTCTTCCGTGGAAAAGTTGTCCCGCTCTCAGAGGCCAAGGTAAGCGTAATGACTCACGCTCTGCACTATGGCACAGCAGTATTCGAGGGCATTCGCGGCAACTGGAACGAAGATCAGGGCAAAATGTTCGTCTTTCGCATGAGGGAGCACTACGTGCGTTTTCATCAGGGTTGCCGAATCATGATGCTGGACATACCCTATAGCGTCGATGAGCTATGCGAAATCACTCTTGACCTTGTTCGCAGATGCGGCTACACAGAAGACCTGTACATCCGCCCTCTGGCTTACAAGAGCGCGGAGCGCGTCGCCAACCTCAAACTGCAAGAGTTGGACAGCGACTTCACGCTGATAATGAACCCGTTCGGGGCCTATATCGACTCCGAGGGCGCTATTCGGTGCTGCACGTCGTCTTGGCGTCGCATCGATGACACCATCATTCCGCCCAGGGTGAAAATCGCCGGGCACTACGTCAACAGCATCCTCGCAAAGACAGAGGCGGTGCTTGCGGGCTTCGACGAGGCTATCATGCTAACGCAGGAAGGCAACGTGTCCGAGGGCACGGGCGAGAATCTGTTTATGATAACCAACGGCGTCGTTAACATGCCGCTGGTGGCCGACAACAACCTGACGGGAATCACCCGCGACTCGGCCATAACTCTGATAAAGAAAGAGCTTGGCCTGGAGATTGTCGAGCGCACGATACGTCGCAGCGAGCTTTACCTGGCTGACGAGGTTTTCCTCACTGGCACCGCTGCCCACGTGACGCCCGTTGGCGAGTTGGACAATCGCCCTATAGGTGAAGGTGGCGTCGGCCCCATCACCAGGCAAGTCAGAGACCTCTACCTGGAGGCTATACGGGGCAACAATCCCAAGTATATAGACTGGTGCAGCGGAGTCGTGTTAGAGGGCTGATAGTCCAACCGAATAAATGGTTCAAGTCTCACCCTCGACGCGTCGGGTCTAGGACGAGGGTGTAACGGCTATGGGCAGCAAATCTTAATTTGTGATTGTCGAACTAAATACCGCAGATGTTTACCTTCGCTACCGATTACTACATCCTAGTATTCGTTGCCACCATAGGGATCATACAGGTGGCGGCCTCCTTTGGGAGATTGAATGGCTTGTTGTTTATCAAGTCTCCCATTGTGACCCGCGTGCTGGGGATAGCTCTGGCAGCGGCAGCCTTTATCTGGTTCTTCAGCACTGGAGACCGGAATATCAACGACTATGAGGGTGGGCTGGACGCTCCAACGCAGTCCCTGTTCTTCTTCCTTGGCTCAGCAACCGGATTCGTATTCACGTTTGTGGTGTCAACTTTAGTCAACGCTCGGATGAACGGAGAGGAGCCGTCGCCAGAGGAAGGCCTCGACGCTCTCAGAGACACGAACTATCTCAGGGCGTTGTTGCAAAGCATAAGCTATTGGCGGAGAGAATGGCGAACGCAGATGAAAAGGTATTTCTCTGGATAAACGGTCTGGCGGGCAATTTCACGCCCGTAGACAGGTTTATGCAGTGGGCAGTCAGTGATTATCTAATTCCCGTGAGCATGGCGTTGGCCCTAGTCGGGTTATGGTTCGTTGGGAATGACAAGCTGACACGCCAGAGGCATCAGATAGGCGTATTCATTGCTCTGACTGCTATGGGCCTTTCAAACCTGAGCATACTCATCATCAACCAGTTTTACTTCAGGCCAAGGCCATTCGATCCGCTCGCAGACCTCGATGTCAAGCTGCTGTTTTACCCGCCTACGGACTCGTCGTTCCCTTCCAACGCGGTTGCAGCAGCCTTCGGAATCGCCTTTTCCGTGTGGGGCGTAAACCATCGAATCGGAACAGGATTCATAGTTGGGGCCAGCCTCTACGCTTTCGCCCGCATCTACGCTGGAGTCCACTACCCATTAGATGTCATCGGAGGGGCTTTTATCGCCCTGGTGCTTACGTTGTTTGTGTTCAGGCTGAGAGACCTTTTGCAGCCTCTACCCAACTGGGTCATCAAGGCGGCGCGAATCCTGTGCCTTGCGTAGCTGGCCCCCTCCCTAATCCTCCCCCGCATCCTTCTGCGGAAGGACAGGGGAGGAGATATGATGTCAGTTGTCGCCAGCGCGCTGAACGCCCATCGCGGCGAAGGTATCCCGTCGCTGTTGAGTGACTTCTACCATCTGCGCGGGTATGGGTTTTGCTTCTCCTAGAACACGGGCGTTGATACCCAGTATCGCCGACTCCTCGATGACGATGTTGGCTCTGACGGACGCAACGGCGCTGTCTGCGAAGGCCAGCACTCCGTGATTGGCAAGCAACACACCACCGATGTTTGGGTAGGTCTTGATGGCGGTTTCGATGTTTTCTACGGACTCTTTTGAACCTCTGGGGCCATAGCCTGCAAGAGGAACGCCGTCTGTCATGTTAAATCGCGCCTGAGCCTCGTAGATCAGTGGTATTGGCTGTCCGGCGACGGCAAAGCTCGTGGCGAAGGGCGAGTGCGTGTGTATCGCGCCGCCTATGTCAGCTCTCAATCGGTACACGACTCCGTGCATATCCACGATTTCAGCCGATGACGGCTCTATAGCCCCTTCAACAAGCGTGCCGTCCAGCTTGAACAGCGCGATGTTCTCGGGACGCATATTGGAAAGCGAGCCTCCGGCGGTCAGAAGGAATGTGTCGGTGCCCGGGATGCGTGCGCTAATGTTCCCGTGCTGGCTTATGGACATAGCGCCTGATTTTATAATCACGTCGGCGGCCTCTATGATCTGCTGCTTGTATGTGGCGATGTCTGCGGAACTCATTTAGTCCTCCTTAGCTTGTTATTGCTTTCTACTTGCGTTTCAGATGCGAGTTGCGCGTGCGCGATTTATCGCATCATTATACGAGCGTTCATACCTTCTGACCAGCATAGTGAGCTTGACCTGTCGGCAGGCTGCAAATATAATCTCGTTCGGCGGCATAGAGTTAAATTTCGATTTCCCAAACGCTACGGAGGCATCAGATTATGAGGATCGGAACCGGACAATCGGGTTCACTAAAAGAGGTTCCAGAGGCTGCTCGTCGTATCGAAGAGCAAGGGTACGACTATTTCAGTACCGGTGAGAACAATCATAACCCTTTCCTGCCCATGGCACTGGCAGCCGAGCATACGAGCAAAGTCGATCTTCTCACGTCCATCGCGCTGGCATTTGCCCGCAGCCCGATGGATACGGCCTACATCGCGTGGGACTTGCAGGCTCTGTCCAAAGGTAGGTTCATTTTGGGGCTAGGCAGTCAGGTGAGAGGCCATATCATCAGACGCTACAACATGGACTGGTCTGCTCCAGCACGTCGCATGAGAGACTACGTGTTGTCTATGCGGGCGGTCTGGGATTACTGGCAAAACGGTGGCAAGCTCGACTTCAAGAGCGACCACTTCAACTTTAATCTAATGCCACCGTTCTTCAATCCCGGGCCTATCGAAAACCCAAACGTGCGGGTCTATCTTGCCGCCGTGAACCCCTACATGCTGCGAGTGGCGGGAGAAGTATGCGACGGAGTATTGCTGCACCCGTTCAATACGGCAAAGTACACGGAGGAGACTGTCCTCCCAAATATTGAGGTGGGAACGGCAAAGGCTGGCCGCAGGCTCAAGGATATCGACATAAGCGGCGGTGCGCTAATTGCCACGGGGGTCAACGAAGAAGAGCTACAAGTCAGCAAGAATGCGATGAAGAATCGCATTGCCTTCTACGCCTCAACCCGGGTGTACGCTCCGGTGATGAATGCGCACGGCTGGAACGACACTGCTGAAAAGCTGTACCGCATGTCTGTTGAGGGCAAGTGGTCGGAGATGAGCGGCGAGATTACCGACGACATGCTTGAAACCTTCGCCGTCACAGGAACATATGACGACATCGTGGGCCGGATAAAAGAGAGAGTCAGCAAATACGCCGACTCCACCACCTTCTCGATTCCCGTGAACTCGCCGGAAGACGAGGAACGGCTGCGAGCTATGGTCAAGAGCCTTCAGGAGGTGTGATACATTCACGTGTGACGGCACATGACAATCTAGGAGGGTTGATAGAATCGCGAACGAATTAATTTAATAGGAGGTAATACGAATGAAGAGGTGGGGACCTTGGAAATCGTCATTTTCTTTATCAAGTCTGATGGGGTTGCTCATTCTGATGATGCTCTTTAGCTCGTCGGTATTGGCTTCCAACCCACAACAGGCCGCAGGGTTAGATGTGGTCGCTAGTGGCCTCGATAGCCCACGTGGTCTCACTTTCGGGCCGGACGGAGCGCTGTATATTACAGAGGCAGGCGTTGGAGGTGAGGGGCCATGCATACCGGGGCCAGATGGGTCAGAGGCATGCTTTGGAGCGAGCGGCGCTGTCACCCGTGTCTTGAATGACCAGCAGGAGCGCATAGTTACGGGTTTGCCATCCTTCGGTTCCGAGAGCGGCGAGGTCGCTGGCCCACACGATGTCTCGGTTCGTGGCGACGATATCTTTGTCGTATTGGGACTTGGAGCAGACCCGGCTGTTCGGGTTGAAGCTGGCTTGCCCGACCCTGGTGACAATTCAGGGCAGATAGTCCGTCTACTGGATACAGGTGGATGGGAAACAGTTGTTGATATAGCCGCTTACGAAACCGCTGAGAACCCTGATGGCGGGGCGCTCGATAGCAACCCGTATGGACTCTTGGCTCTGGATGATGGATTCATCGTCGCAGATGCGGGTGGCAACGACCTGCTTAGAGTCGATGCTAGTAACGACGTCTCTACGCTAGCGGTGTTTGCTGATAGCCTTGCCGACGCACCACCCTTCCTCGGACTGGATCCCGGAGCGCAGATCCCAATGCAGGCAGTGCCAACAACAGTCACTATTGGCCCTGATGGAGCGTACTACGTTGGACAGTTAAACGGCTTTCCCTTCGCTGTGGGCGCAGCAAACGTCTTCAGAGTGGTGGAGGGTGAGGACTCTACAGTCTTTGCCGATGGCTTCACAAACATAGTTGATATCGCGTTTGACGATGACGAAAATCTCTGGGTGTTGGAGATCGCGGCGAACTCTTTGCTGGCCGAGGCTCCGGCTGGCGCGCTGACTCGTGTGAGTCCCGATGGGACGCGGGAGATCATGGTAAGCGAGGGCTTGACTATGCCCACAGGTGTTGCCGTCGGCCCTGATGGCAATGTATACATCTCGAACTGCGGCGTGTGCGCAGGCGTAGGGGAAGTGCTTCGATTGGCAATTCCTATGCTAATTGAAGAACCAGAGACTCCGAGCGTCGGCGACTTTAGCTTCACGCCCCTGATGGGAGCTATGGCTGGATTGCTCGGCTTGAGCCTGGTGGTAGGCGGAGGCCTGGTGCTCAGGTACAGACGCCGCCTGTATAACGCATAGCTACAGAAGTACGGGGCGTTCAATTGAACGTCCCGTACGCTAGGGTATGTGTAGCTCTATTCCTGGCAGCGAGCCTACCAGCGAAAACCAGAAGCTCGCGCGTGAGGGCACTGGCATGAGTTGCGCGCCAGCCATAGGCCCTAAGATGGCCCGCCCACTGTCGTCCCACGCGCTTCCAGTCTCGGCATCCTCCAGAACGCCATCGTTGAGGCTGAATGTGAGCGTTTGGTCATCTAGCGCGCTCAGATAGGCAAACCCAGTTGGCCCATTGGCTCGGACTACGACGACGACCCCCAGACCGCTAACCACATCGTTGATAACCTCGTCTGTCCGGTTGGTCAGCGGGTAGGCTTTGTGGTTTTCGCCCACCTGGATTCCAATTATAGTCATTCCAGATAATATACATACGATCTCACGACTTCGTCGATTGTGGTGTCGGCAGGAAGAAACTGCCTTCGTCTTTTCATGATTGCAAAGTCCTGTTCGATTGGATTGAAGTCTGGCGAGTACGGCGGCAGAAAGAGGAGAGTGTGTCCAGCTTGCTCAATAATTTGCCTTGTTGCAGCGGTCTTGTGAAAGGTTGCATTGTCCATGATTAACGTTGAGCTTTGGGCCAGTTCTTTGAACAAGTGGCTCTGGAGCCAGTAGTTGAACAAGGTAGCGTTGGTGCTGCCTTCGAACAGGATAGGAGCGAGCAGCCTTTTGCCCTGTTTGGCAGAGATCAGGCTGGTGCGAGGACGCCTTTTGCCACTGCGTTCACCGTATACCTTCTTCCCCCGAAGACCCCAACCATGCGCTCTGTGAGTTGTGCGCTCAAATCCACTCTCATCCAGATACACTATGTGCTCACTTCCTTTGTCCTTGACAACCTGGCGCAGTGTCCTCAGATACTCGATACGCTTTTCATGGTTTCTCTCGCTGTAGCACATCGCTTTTTTTGTGCGTCAACTCCATCTTACGCATCATTGACCACACAGCGTTGATATGCACCCCGAATACTTCAGCACGCTCTCTCAGTAAAGCATCAGGATAAAGTCGTACGTGCCGACGCAACGCCTCTTTGTCTATCTTGCGATGCCTCAGTGATTGAACTTTTGGTGCGAGGTCTTCACGCTTACACCAGTCGTTGACGCACCACAGGCTGACCTCAAAGCGACGTGATGCCTTCGTCTTGCTTCCACCTTCGTTTACAAAGCCAACCACTCTTTTCCTCAAGTCCATGCTGTAAGTCATAATGTCGTTGATCATACCATATGGTTATAAAGTGGATTGACTATACCTTGTCGCCCGGGAGCAGCCGGTCGTCCAGCTTTTTCTCACTTACGGGAAAAGCGAATTGCCCTCTATTCACGCGGTCTGCGTAGCTCGCGAAAGGGTCACGGTCGTAAGAGCCTTCGCGCCTCAGACCCAGGTCTCGGCTCAAAATTTGAGTGTCGGGGTGCAATTCTTTCCATTGACCCAGGTGATCGTCGTCGAGGGGAGCATCGTCAGCCGCTTGCGGGTGAGCGGCCCGACGATAGCTTCTCCAAGCACCTGAAACCAGTATGAACCGGTCTGATGGTCGAACATTACCAGGTCCGACTCGAAAAGCGCGCTTGTGTTGCCAAAGAGCAGGATGTCGCCGTCCAACTCTCTGCTGTAGACCACGCCGCTTGCGCAAAGCGGGCAGTACGATATCAGCACGGGCACGCCGTCGATGACATCATTGACGATCTCATGGAAGTTCAGAATCTTGATAGGATAGGCAAAGGCTTCGCCATTCTGCGACGCGTAACCGATAACCATATCTGTATCGCGTAGCCAGTCGCCTTCCTCTATCGGATCGTACTTCGGGATATAGATGGGCTTGATGAGATCGCGCAGCCGCTCGATTGTGCTCTCGTCAGCCGAGGAAAGCGCGATAGATCCACCGTCGAACGTGTCGAATATCACCTCTTCCAGAGAGACACTGGCGATGCTAGTGTCCAGGTCGGGAGGAGGCTCTGTGGGGACTCGAAGGGACTCGCGAGTCAGCCCACTGGTGGCCGCGGGCGTTGGAGAAGCGTCGGATTCCGATTGACCCACGGCTGTCGCCTCGCTCGATTGCGTCTGGCTTGGAGTGGCAATAGGCGTTGGCGACGCAGGTGGTGAGGTCGCTTGAGAGCAGGCTAGGGCCAGAAGCCATAACACTGGTAAAATGAAGCTAAAATTCAGTCGCAAAACTTTCGCGGCGATACCTAACATCAAGAATTTCCACACGACCGGATTGCTCCGCACTGGTGTCGTCGGAGCGTGTCGTACAAGCGATAAGATGTAAGACTCGCTCGATGGGTGTATCTTTGGAAAGGGTATGTTGCTCTTGCACACTGCCTTATCCGTTCTCTGAAAAACTCTGCATTCTCCTTTTCCAGCGGTCTACGATAGACGCTAGATAGCGAATTTTGCACCCTGTGAGTGCAAAAGGGCTTGCACAAATTCGCAAGGTCTGTCAGGATATTCTCATGAGAGTCGGTGAATTTGAACTAATAGAGCCAGTTCCGGAGTTGCGCAACCCTTGTGCAATTGTCATGCTGCGTCCCTGGGTGGACGTTGGACGAGTGGGGACAATAGTCCTGACAAAGCTCGAGCGTTATTTGGGCGCGAAGGAACTGGGAAGGCTCGCCCGACCAGGCACTTATTTCGACTTCACTCGATATAGGCCCCGCACGCGCATTGTAGCCGGTCGTCGCACACTCAACACCCCTAACAGCATAGTCCATTACGCTCGCAGTGAGGATGACGGCAAGGATTTCCTGTTCCTGCACCTGCGAGAGCCTCACGCTATGGGAGAGGATTACACGGACGCGATTGTAACGCTGCTCAAGCATTTCGAGGTCAAGGAATATTGCCGTATTGGTGGTATGTATGACTCGGTTCCGCACACTCGCCGCCTGCTCGTCACCGGTAGCCTCAAAGGAGACCAGTTAGAAAAGACAGAAGGGCTTGTCTCAGTTAGAAAAAGCACATACCAGGGGCCGACCAGTATTATTAACCTTGTCAGCGAATCCCTTGATGAGGAAAATATAGAAAGCACCAACCTGATGGTGCATCTTCCGCAGTACGTGCAGCTAGACGAGGATCACATGGGGGCCTCGCGTTTGATGGAAGTCTTGTGTGCCATGTACGGGTTCCCCAACTCCCTGGCCGACTCCAACCGTGGTCAGCAGCAATACGTGGACATCAGTAGTGCGGTGGAAGAGAACTCTTCTGTCAAGAACCTGATCGAACAACTGGAGACTTACTACGACCGCGTTCTGTCGGGTTCCGAGCCATCGCCAGAGGAAGAGGAAGGTGTGTCCCTATCCCCAGACGTTGAGGATTTCCTGAAAGAGATGGGCGACAGGCTAAACGAAAACCAGGAAGGTTAGAAAAGCCCCTTTTGACCTCTGCCGCGAAGTAGTAGAGACTCTCCATATACCCGACCCTTTCTTGACTGCATCTGTTTATCAGCCCCAGAACCTTTCAATTGGCTTGCCGTTTTCACACCCTAAAGGGATCAGAACGCTTGAGGGCGGATTATTGCGGCATAGCAAATTTTTTATGTGATCGATTCCCGTCTATTTGTGAAATTCATCAAACGGAGCAAGGTGTGTTCGTATGGCAATAACCTTCGTTGGTTTTTACAATGTAGGGGCTTCTGTTGAGGCTACTGAGGCTGACATTATGGCATTACGACAGACTGGCAGCTTGCCGGAAGCGCTTCCCGATTTCTGGGCCAAAGTAAGAGACTTTCCATCTAAACTGCCTCCTACTTGCAAGCTTATAGGTTCTTGGGGAGTCAACGGGCGTCAAGCACCGAGTGTCATGGTCGTCGAGGCCGAAAGTTATGACGATCTTCAATTCATCAATAATTATTACCAGGGATGGCTTCTGATTGACTGGCACCCTACGGCGACAGGAGGTGTAGCGCGCGAATAATCCTCTCCGCTAGCTAAATTGAGAGTCACCAATAGGCTGTCAGTCCTATGGAAGCGAGGCAAAAGATGCTTGCCAGCAGAGCCAGAGGAGAGCTATCATACCTAGTGTCTAAAAGCTGTCACGGCGAAAGCGGTTACATTTGACCGTCGACTTGTACATCTACCCCATCGTCATCGCGTGGGCCGGTAGCTCAGTTTGGTCAGAGCATCGGACTTTTAATCCGAGTGTCGTGGGTTCGAATCCCACCCGGCTCACTTCAGTTTAGCCCCTGACATAGGCGCTTCCAATTCCCAAAGAAGCAATATATCTGCACTTATGCCTCGTACACCACCTCGCCGCCGACTATCGTCCGTTCTATCTGAATGTCTTTGATGGTCATCGGGTCAACCTGGGTAGGGTCAGCGCCGAGAACAACGAGGTCGGCAAGCTTGCCCGCCTCGACAGAACCTTTCGAGTGCTCTTCAAACGACGCGTAGGCTCCGTTAAGAGTATAAAGCTTCAGCGCCTCCTCGATTGAGACCTTCTGATTCTCACCCCAAACCTTGCCTGAGCTATCGGTGCGGGTAACGCACGCCTGTATTCCCATAAGAGGTTCGAATGGCCCCGGCGGGTAGTCCGTAGCGCCTGTTGAGATTACGCCGCTGTCGATGAATGAACGCTGCGCAAACATCCACTTCAACCGCTCCTCGCCGTAAAAAGGCATCTTTTCACCGTGATAGTAGACGTAGGTGCAAAACGGCGTAGCCACAGCGCCTAACGCTTTCATCCGTTTGAGCAGGTCTGGGTTGACCAGAGTGCAGTGTTCGATGCGATGTCGTGTGTCGCGCCGAGGATAGGCGGCTTGAGCCTTCTCGTATGCCGTAAGCACCATGTCGATGGCGAGGTCGCCGTTGGCATGGATGCACACTTGGAATCCGGCCCGGTGCATTTCCATGACTTTTTCTTCAGTCTCCTCTGGACTCATAGCGAGGATGCCGTGGTCGTCGTCGCTGCCAATGTAGGGTTCGGACAGGTATGCGGTGCGCGTCGCAATTGCGCCGTCCGAGACCATCTTGATGCCTCCAATGCGCAGACGGTCATCGCCGAAGCCGCTCTTGAGGCCCGCGTCCCTGAGCGCGGGGAAGATTTCCTGTCCCATGAGCATATAGGCGCGAAGGCTGAGGTCGCCGTTATCTCGTCCCTCTTGATAGGTATACAGTTCGTCGTTGGAGACGCGGGCGTCGTGGACGCTGGTCAAACCAACCTGAGTCAGCATGTTGCAGATGAGCTTCAACCCCTCCCGTCGCACCTCTGGCGTCACCGAAGGCAGCATGCTTCGGACGCTGTCTATCGCTCTCTCGTAGATGACGCCGTTAAGCTCGCCTGTCGCGGCGTCGTGGCCTAGCCGACCACCGTGCGGGTCCGGGGTCTCGTTGTTGAATCCCGCGAGTTCGAGGGCCTTCGAGTTCATGTAGTAGACGTGGCCCGCGCGGTGCGACACCATGATAGGAACCTCTGTGCTTACAGCGTCGAGGTCTTGTTTGAACAGAAAGCGGTTCTCGACAGTTTTTGTATCGTCGAATTTGAAACCTTGAATCCATTCGCTAGGAGCCGCCTTGCTTGTGCGTTCTCGAAGCGTGTCCTGGATGGCGGCGATGTTGCGCTGGTCGCAATCGGCAGCCATGACGTGCCGAATGCCGCTACTCAGGACGTGGATGTGAGCGTCGATGAAGCCGGGTAGCACAGTCTTGCCGGGCAGGTCAACGACGGTCGTTTCAGGCCCCACAAGTTCGCTTACGCTATCGTTATCGCCGACAGCAACGAACCTGCCACTTCGTATGGCAACGGCCTGCGCGCGAGGGTTTCGTGGGTCAATGGTAATGACGTTAGTGTTGCGAAGGACAGTGTCGGCGTACAGCGTGGGCATGGCGTTCTCCTGGCGTTAATTTGAATTGGACTTTGGATAAAGACACTTGGATCGGTGTTACTTATAGCTGAAAGGTCTTCTTCCAGATGCCCGGGGATCCGGTGGCATGCTGCATCTGAGGTCGAATCCGATGCGTAAGCGGGTCTATATCTCGTTGAGCGGCCCATTCCGCGCTTTCAGAGACCTTCTCGTGCTCGAACTCGTAGACGGTCATGTATTTTGGTTCGCCGCTCACGACCCGGTAGCGCCTCCCCCTTATGACCTCTGGCACCTTTTCGTAGTTGGGCACGTAAATGGTGTTGTACCAGTCGTTAAACTCGTCCTCAACCTCCGAAGGAACTCCCATGCGTCCGATCTGGAGTGCGGGGGCCATGTCGCTTGCGGCGATATCTGGCGACACCTCAGACGGATGGATAACCTCATAGATGCCCCTGATGAAGGTGGTGGCAATGGTCTGAAGCGATAGTTGCTTTGTCAAATCTGAAGGGTTTTTCTGCATCTGCCTGTACTCATTGCTCTGAAAGACATCGGGGCTTTCAAGCTCGTAGCAGGCGAGGTGCTTGGGGCCACTCATTACCGCCTCATAGCGTGCGGCGTTCAGCACCCCTGGCATAGAAAGTATTTGGGCCAGATGCTCCTCGTTATACCAGTGATTGAGTTCGTCTTCCTTGTCTTTGGGCACATCAACCCAGACCATTAGCAATCCTTTGCCCTTTTTATCTGCCATCTTGTTCTCCTCTGTATTGCGGGTGAATTCTTCGTGGGCACTCCTAATACCGCCTCAAAGATACGAGAGACGCCAGGCTCTGTCAATTATCGGGTTGACAGAGTATCATGCTCGATTACAATAATGCCATTCTAGTTACTATAATTCGCTCAGCTAAGAGGTGCATAATGATTACCAAGTTTGACAGCCTTTACGCCGGTCACATTGACATGGACAACGTTGGGTACGCGGGAACAGCCGTAAACGACCGCCTATTCCCCAACGAGAGTCTGGTAATGGTCTATGACAAGGCTCAAGCCATTGCCCAACTGATGGATGGCCTGGGATACGACACCTTCTGGATGGCAGAGCATCACTTTCAGCCGGAGGGGTACGAGTGCATTCCGAATGTCCTTATGCTTGCGCTCCATCTCACGCATCTGACCAAGAATCTCCGGTTTGGGTGTGGCTTCAACATCGCGCCGATGTGGCATCCTTTAAGGCTTGCTGAAGACTTTGCGACCGCCGATGTCCTCTCTGGAGGACGCATAATCTTTGGCGTGGGGCGAGGATACCACACGCGGGAAGTAGAGACTTTCGGTTCGCCTTTGCTCGACCAACCCGCCAACCGGGAGCTGTTCGAGGAACAGGTGGATGTCATCTTCAAGGCCTTCAACGAGGCGTCGTTCTCCCATCACGGCAAGTACTACAACATCCCACCGGACGTTCCCTATCGCGGCTATGACCTGAAGGAAATCACACTGGTGCCGCGTCCGCTGAGTCGTCCGGTCGAGTGCTGGCAGCCCATACAGGGCGGTACACAGCGCGCCCTTGATTTCATGGCGAAGCACGGAATCCAGGGCGTCATCGGCGGCGGAGTTGCCGAGGGTGGGGCAATGAACAAGGTGATAGAAGACTTTAGAGACGCTCAGGTGCGCGCCGGACGCGATGCAGAGTTGGGCGAGGGACTCAGCTTTGGGTTCCACTTCTATATTGCGGAAAGCCAGGAGAAAGGCATCAAGGAAGCCGCCAAGTACTACGAAGAAAATCTGAAGATGTTCGGCCCGCTGCGACTCGTTCGCGCCCTCAGCGACCAGCAGATCGAGGACATGAGCGACCCCAAGAAAGCGCCAACCGCCGGCCTTCCGACCCTGGATGCGGCGGTAGAAGCGGGTGGTTACCTTTGCGGCCCGCCAGACCAGATTATCGAACAGCTCAAGGGGCTGGAGGAGCAATACCCTGGCCTTGACAGGATTAGCGTGAGCCATCCCGTCGGCACTCCTCAAGCGGTCATCCTTGAGCAACTTCAGCGATTCGCCGAAGACATCATGCCCGCCTTCAAGGGCATGATCAAAGCTGCCGTACCTGCGGACTAGCATAGTAGACACTCGGCTCAATAGCTCAATTAGCGTTCTGGATAGGGAGGAGACTACGATGACTGCGAACGATCATCGGACACACGTATACATCGGCATGGCCGGAGAGGGCGAGAACATCAGCGTGGGCGGCCTTTATCGCCGTACCGAAGGCGACGACGAATGGCAGAGCATTACAAAAGGTCTGCCAGCAGAACCCCAGGTGAGAGCATTACTGGTGCATCCTGATGACCCTGCAATTGTTTACGCTGGCACGCAGAACGGGCCTTATCGCAGTAATGACCGGGGGGAGCATTGGGAAGCCCTCGAAGCGCCTCGCGACGGGCATGACGTATGGTCGCTGGCGTTCCACCCCAATAATCCTAACGTCATCTACGCGGGCTACGAGCCGTGCGCCATCTATCGCTCCGAGAACGGCGGCGAAAGCTGGCAAAAGATGAACACCGATAGAATTGCCTACCCCGACGTGACTTCCTACATGCCACCGCTTGCCAAGCGAGTCATCGGCATAGCCGTCGATCCATCCGACCCGAGCGATATGTACGGCGCGGTCGAAGTCGGCGGCTTGCTGGCAAGCAGGGACGGCGGAGATAGCTGGGATTCCATTACCGACGGACTCTATGTTCGAAACAACACAGTCGACTTGCATGGTGTGCAGGTCAGTTCTGCCGCTCCCGGCGTCGTCTACATCATTACGCAGGTGGCTATGTTCAGAAGTCGAGACCGAGGGCAACGCTGGGAGCACGTACGCTTCGGGGAGATGTTCCCCGGAGGCTCTTACTGTCGAGGCTTGCTGGTATCGCCAGACGACCCTTCAATAATGTACCTGGCCGCAGGTGCAGGCGGAGGCGGCGCGCCTCAAGGCACAGAGGAAGCGGGGATGCTGTTCCGTAGCAACGACATAGGAGAATCCTGGGAGCGAGTAGACATAGGCGACACGCCGCCAAGCCGAATGTTCCAGATTGCTATAGACCGCGCCGCGCCGTCCAATGTATATTGCTGCGCGGGCTACGGTCAGGTTTACAGCAGCGGCGACGGCGGCAAGACCTGGAGCAAGAGCCTGTTGCCAGTGGAGACTTCGCGCAGTCTCCACGTGTACCCGATGGTCGCTGGCTAGCCCACATTGTTAATATTCCAACCGAATAATTAGCTTACCTCTCACCCCCATCAAGGGGAAGGCCGGGATGGGGGAAGGGGTTAACTTCCTCTCCCTTGATGGGAGAGGATTGTCCGGCCCTTTAGTCTGCATAACTCAGGACTCCGCTTCTGCGGAGAGGTGAGGGTGTTTTCGCGGAAGGAGCAAGCCCAATGGTCAGCACGATAGCGCTTGGAAGCGGTCAATTTACTTACGAGGTAGCAGTAAACTGGGAAAAGCTGCCGCCGGGCTATTCGTGGCGCGAGGTCGCCGCTGTAGCCGTCGATTCACACGACAACGTGTACGTCTTCAACCGGGGCGACCATCCCATGATCGTGTTCGACAGCGAGGGCAACTTCCTGCGCTCCTGGGGTGAGGGCGTTTTCGAGAGGCCTCACGGTCTTACCGTCGGCCCAAATGACACCCTGTATTGCACCGACGGCGGCGATCACACGGTGCGCCAATGCACTCTGGACGGCAAGGTCTTGATGACGATTGGCATGCCGGGCAAGCCTGTCGAGCCTCATACCGGGCAACCTTTCAACAGGTGCACGCATGTGGCAATCGACCCGAAGAGCGGCGAGTTGTATGTCTCGGACGGCTACGGTAATTCCAGGGTGCACAAGTTCACGCCAGATGGTAAGCTGCTGTTTTCGTGGGGAGGTCCCGGCACTGACCCGGGAGAGTTCAACATCCCACACAACATCGTCACTGACAAGGACGGCTACGTTTACGTGGCGGACAGGGAAAACCAGCGTGTGCAAGTTTTCGCGCCCGATGGCACATACGAGACCCAGTGGAACGACATGCATCGGCCCGCCGCTCTGTTCATTTCGCCTGAGCAGCAAATTTACGTTGGAGAGCTGGGAGCGGGCATGGCAGTCAACCGCTACGTGCCGAACATCGGCCCCAGAATAAGCGTGTACGACACGAAGGGGGAGCGTCTCGCCAGAATCGGCCATTTGGGATACGGGCTGGAAGTCGGACAGTTCGTTGCGCCTCATGGCATTTGCCTCGACTCAATGGGGAGCATCTACCTCGGTGAGGTTGCCAGGACTAACATAAGCCACTTCGAGGAGCCGCCGGAGAATGTGCGAAGCCTGCAAAAGCTCGTCAAGGTTAGTAAGGGGTAGAACCCATGAAGTTCGGATTTAATCTCCCAGATACACTGGACGGCGAAGAGTTGTGCAGGTTCGCTCAGAGGGCTGATGAGCTTGGTTTCGAGTCGCTCTGGTCGGGCGACCACATCGTGTTGCCCACCGAAGGAACAGATCAATATCCCTACACCAGCGACGGCACTTTTTCCAGACCGTCAAGCGCTCCGTATCATGAGATGATGACCTTGCTTTCCTACGTCGCTGCCTGTACGAAGCAAATACGCATTGGCACGACGGTAACAATCCTCCCTTATCGCAACCCTGTAGTACAGGCCAAGATGTATGCTTCGCTGGACGTGCTGACGAAGGGTCGGGTCATCTGCGGCGTAGGCGTTGGATGGCTTGAGAAGGAGTTCGACACGCTGGGAGTCCCGCATGCCGAGCGTGGCCCTATGAGCGACGAGTGTATCGAGGTCTACAAGTGTTTGTGGACGGAAGAATACCCTGAGTATCACGGGAAGTTCTTCGAGTTCGATGGAATCCAGATGTACCCGAAACCCGTCCAGAAGCCGCATATTCCGATATGGGTCGGAGGGCACACGCGCCGCGCCATCCGCAGGACGGTTGCCTATGGCGATGCCTGGCATCCGACGCGGCAGACGCCGGAGTACGTGGCTGATTTGCTGCCTTACTTGCGTCAACACGCTGAGATGGCGGGCCGCAATCCTGATGAGATTACGATTTCGCTGAAGCGCAGCCTCTACTTCACAGACCTGGGTATGACAGAGCGCAGCACGATTCGGACCGGCGCGGCGGTCATAGCCACGACGCAGCAGGTGATAGACGACGTTCTCCATTGCCAGGAGTTAGGCATTCATCAGCTAACTTACGACTTTCGCGCCAACAGTGTAGACGAGTGCGTTCAGGCGTTGGAACACTTCGCCGACAAGGTTGCGCCCGCCGTTTCATAGGCCTTTCTTACTCGACCAGTCTCACGACCACCCTAAATCGCCGCATTGCGCAGGTGCTGGTAAGCTCGCTAAAGCTCAGCACCTCAGCGCTTATCCACTTGGCCCCATTCGTAATTCGAACGCCTTTGGTGGGAATGGCCTCTTCTCCATGACGGTAGACCTGGCCCAGAGGCTCACCGTCCTCTGAGTACAGAAACCACACGGTAGGCATCGTTGCTTCCTGTCGCTCAGTCATTGCAACTCCCACGATAATTTTGGCTGTGAGTATAGCACGAACTTTGAGCACTCATCGATGACGAAAGATGAAGAAGTCATGAGGAATAAGCCAGTGAGCATGAGAATTCTGTGAGGATGAATGTCGGGCCTTCTGCAGAGGCGAAAACCTAGACAGCTGAATTCTGGTCTGTAGCGCTCAGGAGAGCGACCCCCTCGTAAGCGTAACCGCAAGCGCCACGACTATCAGCACCAACAGCAAATTAACCCTTGCCAACATGATGAGAATCCTTCGCGAACTCTGCGTGGCAGCAGGGTCGGCGCCCGCTTCGCTCATGCCCTCTAACTGTCTCGTCACTCGCGGGCCTAGCACGAAATCGTGGATTGCGCTCAGCACGATTATCAACACGACGATTCCAACCTTGGCTTGAAGCACCTGGACAAAGCGCCCTGAGCCGCCGAAGAAATCTGACACCTTGATACCCCAATGGTCTGTTGCAAGGAACAGGCCGGTCAGAACGAGAAGGACAATAGAAACCCAGGCAACCGAGCGAAAGCGGCGGCCTACCTGTCCTAGCAGCCGCGCCGCTTGCGCTGGTGACTCAATCTCGCGGCGGCTGAGCGGGACCATCACCATGATTAGAAATAACGTGCCTCCGACCCAGGTTATGGCGGCGGAGAGGTGTATGAAGACGGCAATCTGGTATAGAGCGTTGATTTGGAACTCCTGATTCCGAGATTTGGGTAATGGCCCGTACTCGCCGGATGACACGAACCTCCCTGCAAGTTACGGCCAGATTCTAGCACAGATTCAGACTATTGGCATCGTATCGCTTTAGCTGAAACATAATCAGCATTCTCAATGGTATAATGTGCTGGAAACGTGTAAATTGTAACGGACATTCTATCATTGTTCTAGAACTATCGACTAACCGCACATGCCACTAGATTTCCAAGATTTATCCTTCCCTAGAAGAACAAATGGAAACCAAAATGAAAGATTTATTGGTGAGTTGGAATGGCCGAATCTAACGTAGCAGTTCTGATTGATTATGAAAACGTGGGCCTGGATTCTATCGAATACTTGTTAGATCAATTGACCGACGTGGGTCGGCTTATCATCAAACGCGCCTACGCCGATTGGTCCGTTCAGAGACACAAGCGAGACCAGTTGCTTGAGCTTGGGATCGAGGCGATGCACCACTTTCGGTCTACGAAATCAGGCAAGAACTCCAGCGACATCTCCTTAACGATTGACGCTGTAGATCTTCTGTATAACGCCCCTGTAGACGCCTTCGTAATCGTCTCCTCCGACAGCGACTTCGTTCCGCTTGTCAGCAAACTTCGGTCCGCGGGCAAGATAGCGATTGGCGCGGGGCGGCGCGAAGGCTCCTCCCCGACGCTGGTAAAGTCGTGCGACCGTTATATTTTTTTGGACGATTCCAAGCCCACCACAAAAAGGAAAGAAAAACCGAGGTCAAGGCAGGCGGAAAGCGAATCCCTGGTTGTTCGAGCAACCGAAGCGTCTATGGATGACCAGGGGCAGGTGGTAGGCTCGAAGCTCTACCAGACTATGGTGCGGATAGACCCCAGCTTTAACTTCAAGGCGCTGGGTCACAGGAACTTCACGCAGTTTCTGTCGTCCAGCAAAGAGGTGCGAGTGGACCGCCCCACGGACGCCAGCGACGTGATAGTGAGCCTGAACAACTCCCGCGAGCCTGAGTCAGTTAATGTAGCTGAAGCTGAAGTAGTCACTTCAAGCTGGGACAAGGACATCGGCGCTGCGTGGTCGAGGAGGCAGCGAACCAAGATTTCCGGCCAGGCGGCGGCTGCCGACGCCGCAAAAGTTCTGGGAGTGCCGAGGTTGAGTGTATCCGGGTATCCTTCGCTGGACAAGCTGCTCGCCGCGAGTGAGTTCCTGCGCTCCACCTGGCGGCGAGAACGAAATACCATCATCAAGAAATCATAGGCGCGAGACCTCCACGCGCCCTTTCGAGGCGAATAGAACACACCAATGCTTCTCGCGTTAGACATTGGCAACACCAACATCACTCTAGGAGTCTTCCGTGGCGAGACCCTGGAGGCTACGGCACGCCTCGCTACCGACGCCTCGCGTATGTCTGATGAATACGGCCTCATGATTAGCCAGCTTCTGCCCGCGAAGGGCGTCTCGCCGGGTGATGTGGATGCAATTGTCATGTGCAGCGTCGTGCCTCCTCTGACTCGGACTCTTGTCGAGGTGTGCGAGGACTACTTCAAAGTATCGCCTCTGGTCGTGGGCGCGGGCACAAAGACGGGAATCCGAATCCTCTACGATAGCCCCCGCGATGTTGGCGCAGACCGCATAGTGGACGCTGCCGCCGCACTGCATCTGTACGGCGGCCCCGTCGTCGTCGTGGACATCGGCACTGCCACAGTCTTCGATGCTGTGACAAAGGACGGCGATTACCTGGGCGGCGCTATCGCCCCTGGAATATCCCTCGCCGCCGATACGCTGTTTATGCGTACTTCCATGTTGCGGCGCGTCGAACTCGTTGCTCCACCGACCGCAATTGGCAGAAACACCGTTCACGCGATACAGGCTGGGCTGGTATTGGGATACGCTGAACTGGTGAAAGGAATGGTCGCCAGATTCGACAGCGAATTGGGAGGAGGCTCAAAGATAATAGCTACAGGCGGTCTTGCGACAGTAGTCGAAAAGGAAGCCAACGTCTTCGATGTAGTCGATCCAGACCTCACGCTGACTGGCCTCAGACTCATCTACGAAATGAACACCGAGTCTAAGAGCGTCTAACAAAACCATTATTGGAACAGAAAGCGAGAGCAGATGATGGCACAACCTATGGCCAAGAAAGCCTCATGTATGTCTGCCCTGCGCTCATATCGAACCCGTAAGCGTCGGAACTGATGAAGCCAACTCAGGCTTCTCTCAACCACCCATCTATGCACACCCAACCCGCTGCCATGCGGCTCACCTCGCTTGGCCAGCAGCGGCCAGATATGTCGCTTCTTCAACTCCTTGCGAACAGGCTCAGAGTCATACCCTCTGTCTCCCTGCGCCTGAAGAGGACGCTTGCGAGGCCTGCCTCGCTTGCCCTTGACAGCAGGTATGGCATCCACCAACTCAAGGGCTTGGGTGACATCGTGAGCGTTCGCGCCAGTCAACCTGACCGCCAGTGGAATGCCCTGGGCATCGGTTATGATATGATGCTTGCTACCCGCCTTCGCCCTGTCCGTGGGGTTGGGGCCTGTTTTCTGCCCCCAAAAACTGCTCGCACTGAAGCACTGTCCAGCACTGCGCGAGTCCAGTCTATGCGCTCAGCTGCTTGCAGGCGCTCAAGGCATACCAAGTGGATGCGCTCCCAGACTCCCGACTGGTGCCAATCTCTGAGGCGCCTCCAGCAGGTCATCCCACTGCCACAGTCCATCTCCTTGGGTAGGTCTTCCCAGCCAATGCCTGTCTTTAGCACGAACAGTATCCCACTTAGGACCTGTCTGTCAGGTATCCTGGGCCTTCCTCCTTTCGGCTTCGGTGGTTGTGGCGGCAGTAAAGGTTGCACCAGTTCCCAGAATTCATCGCTTACAAGGGGCTTAGACATTAGGTCATCCTCCTCCAGAGAATGTCCAGATTCTAACCCCTTTTATTAGGTTTTGTTAGACGCTCTTAGTCTCGGCCTTCACGATCACGAAAAGGAGGGAGCCGCTATGCCGAATCCCCTCGAAAACAAGCATGTCGCGCTCGGCGTTACTGGAAGCATCGCATGTTACAAAGCCGTTGATCTCGCAAGTAAGCTGACCCAGCAACAGGCTATTGTGGATGTAATCATGACAAGGGGCGCGACCAACTTCCTGACCCCGCTGACGTTCGCCAGTATCACACATCGCCCGGTGGTCAGCAACGTTTACGACCCTCAATCAGACCTCAGCATGGACCACATCGCCATAGCCGAGCGCGCCGACATAGTTATCGTGGCTCCTGCAACGGCCAATACCATAGCCAAAATCGCCGGTGGACTCGCTGACGACGCCCTGACAACCACGATTCTGGCTACTCAGGCCCCGGTCATACTTGCCCCGGCTATGGACGCGCACATGTACGAGAATCCAGCGACTCAGGACAACGTGGCGATATTGGAGTCCAGAGGCATAATCATCGCAGGCCCGGCGGAAGGCCGCATGGCGTCGGGGCTAATTGGAAAAGGACGGATGCTTGAGACCCTTGAGTTGTTGGACTACATAAGGATTGTTCTCGGCAGAAACGGCGACCTGTCGCATCGCAAGATTGTCGTCAGTGCGGGAGGCACGGAAGAGCCTTTAGACCCTGTGCGGGTCATCGCCAATCGCTCGTCCGGCAAGATGGGCTATGCCATCGCGGAGGCGGCCCGCGACAGAGGCGCAGACGCCATAATAGTGTCCGCGCCGACCGCCCTGCCGAAGCCTGTGGGCATTCGAGTAGTGTCTGTCAGAACAGCGCTGGAGATGCGCGACGCCATCCTCGCCGAGTGCAAGGACGCCGACGCTCTTATCATGGCTGCTGCCGTCGCCGACTGGCGTTCTGTCGAAATAGCCGAGCAGAAGGTCAAGAAGGGCGCGTCCAACACCTGGAGCATCGAGCTGACGAAGAATCCAGACATACTCGCCGAAGCTCAGGGAGAAAACCTCATCAAGGTTGGCTTCGCGGCGGAGAGCGAAGACCTGTTGGCGAACGCGCAGGCCAAGCTTTTGAGTAAGGGGCTGCATCTCATAGCGGCCAATGATATTACCGCCGAGGACAGTGGCTTTGGGGTCGATACCAACAAGGTCATCCTGCTCGACAGAGAGGGCGGCGTCGAAGAATTGCCCCTCATGACCAAGTATGAGGTCGGATACCATCTGCTCGACAGAGTGGCAAAGATTATGGCCCCTTGATGAAGAAGGAAATTGTTCGTTGATGGTTTGTAGATAAAAGGGAGCTATTGCGATGGCTATTCAAGACATGCTCAAAGGCATTGCCGAGCGAGTGCGGGAGACTGCCAACGTTAGGACAGTGTATGGAGACCCTGTGACCGCTGAGGGCAAGACCATCATTCCTGTAGCAAGAGTGCGCTACGGATTCGGTGGTGGTGGTGGCTCCGGCAGCCAAGGCGACGATTCCGACGAAGGCAAGGGGTCTCAAGGGACAGGCGGCGGTGGAGGCGGTGGCATAGAGGTGACTCCGGTCGGGTTCATCGAGATTACGGCGGGCGAGACGCGCTACGTTTCGTTCGAGGAGCGGCGCAGAGTCGTGCGGGCCGTCGTAATTGGGCTGATTGTCGGCTTCTTTCTGCTCAGAAAACGGCTTAGGAAGCGATAATTTTCATATGGGTTGCCTTTCGGTGCCCATTAGAACGTGAAATCGTGGTTGTCATGGTAGCCCGCCTCGTAAGATAGCAGCTTGAATCAGAATAGAATGGCTGGAACTATAGAGTTGTAGGAGACATATCTTGCCAATTGTGAGAGTAGAGATGTGGCTGGGCCGCACACATGAGCAAAAAGCTGCGCTCGCGAAGGCCATCACCGAGGTGATGGTGAGCATAGCGAAGACAACGCCCGAAGCGACGATAGTCGTGTTCGAGGATGTTCCGAAAGAGAATTGGGCTGAGGCCGGCGTTCTGGCGTCCGACCAGACGTAGGACATAGATATCTCATAGTTCACGTCAAGAATCTTGACATCGTTTTGCGGTTCTGCCTATACTGGAAAGACATATATATAGCAAAGGCTGAGAACAGGAGTAGTACGTCTCCAGCGAAGCTACAGAGAGCCGGGTAAGCTGAAAGCCGGCGCTCGCGCAGAGGCCGAATGGGTCTGGGAGCTGCCACCCGAAAGTCCGCGTAACGCGGGCCGTAGGACTGGACGGAGAGGGCACCGTTACCGTAGCCCAGGGCATCGAGGTATTTGATAGAATTAAGGTCTCCGTGCCTGATAGAGATGCCTCGACATGTCGGGGCGAATTAGGGTGGCACCACGGATTATTTACCCGTCCCTTAGTGGACGGGTTTTTTATTTGCCAAAATCGGGCCATCTATGTTGACTGAGGAGGTCGCTGCACGATGAGCACCATCGGCACAAGGTTGTGGCGTTGAATGCTGAAATTTGAACATAGTTTCTTCATCTTGACAGAAGGTTGATTGAATATGCAGACCAGGGTAAAAACCGAAGCAGACCACACAGACGCGACCGCAGGCAGGAAGCGTGTCTTTAGCGGCATACAGCCGTCGGGAGAGGTGCAGCTTGGCAACTATCTTGGCGCTATCAAAGGCTGGGCAGCGAGGCAGGTGGAGAAAGAAAACTTCTTCTGCATTGTAGATTTGCACGCGCTTACGGTTCCGCAAGACCCCGAAGAGCTTCGCAGTCAGACACGCTCACTTGCGGCCATCCTCTTCGCGGCAGGACTCGACCCGGACAAGAGTACGCTCTTTATCCAGAGTCATGTGGCCGCTCACGCCGAGGCGTGCTGGATCCTGAACTGTGTCACACCCATCGGCTGGCTAGAGCGCATGACCCAGTTCAAGGACAAGTCTACTGGTCAGGAAAGCATTTCCACTGGCCTGCTAGACTATCCCGTCCTGATGGCGGGCGACATCATCCTGTACGACGCGCACGAGGTTCCGGTTGGTGAAGACCAGAGGCAGCACGTTGAGCTTGCGCGAGACATCGCGCAAAGGTTCAATCGCATCTACGGCGACACCTTTGTCGTTCCGGAGGCGGTCATACCGGATATCGGCGGCAGAGTCATGGGCCTGAACGACCCGACAGTGAAGATGTCCAAGAGTTACGCGCGCATACGAGGCCACGCCGTGCGCCTTCTGGACGACCCCAAGGAGATAGAGCGTTCCATCAAGCGTGCCGTTACCGACACTGGCAACGAGATTCGATTCTCGAACGAACCGGAAAAGGCGGGCGTCAACAACCTGCTCGGCATCTACAAGGTCATTACCGGAAAGACAGAGGCAGAAGTCGAGAGGGACTTTGCGGACGCTCGCGGGTACGGCGACCTGAAGGCGAGAGTCGCCGAGGTTGTCATCGACGAGCTTACACCCATCCGCGTTCGATACGATGAGCTTATGCAGGATGTGTCCGAGCTTGATCGCTTGATTGCGAGAGGCGCAGAGCAGGCTCGGGCCGTGTCCGAGCCAAAGATGGACGAAATCAAGCGTCGGGTGGGACTGGTCCTGCCAACAAGCTCGTAGGGGCGTCCTTCCGTGTAAGGATTGAACGTCTCTAACTCAACCGAGAATGAGGTTTTGAACCATGTATTACCCATCGCTGGAAGAGGTAGAAAAGCTGGCAGACCAGGGAAATCTGGTGCCAATCTACTGCGAAATCAACGCCGACCTGGAAACGCCAGTGTCGGCTTATCTCAAGATCGCTCGCCCTCCGTATTCGTTTCTGCTGGAGAGCGTCGAGGGCGGCGAGCGCATCGCGCGATACAGCTTCATCGGCACCGAACCTATGGGCGTCGTCAAGACAGGCCCCGGACAGGTCAATGGCGCTGTAGACCCACTTATACCCATCGAGAAAACATTGGCGGCTTTCAAAGTTGCGCAGGGGTCTACACCCGAACGATTCAACGGCGGGATGGTAGGCTACCTCTCCTACGAGGCGGTCAACTATTTCGAGCGTCTACCTTCGCCTGAAGAAGACTCGCTTGGAGTGCCAGAGTCGGTGTTCATGCTGACGACCACCTTTCTGGTGTTCGACCACCTCCGGCACAAGATTCGAGTCGTGAGCCACGCTCATCTGAACGGCGACGTTGAGCGCGCCTATGCCGAGGCCACCGACCGCATCGACGAGCTTGTGAAGCGCCTGGAATCTCCATTGATTCTGCCGAAAAGAAACAACAATGGCTCCTCAGCCATGACTGCCAATATGACCCAAGAGGAGTACGAAGATAAAGTCAATCAGATCAAGAAGTATGTCGTTGCCGGTGATGCGATACAGGTTGTGCCGTCGCAGCGACTTGCGCGGCCCACGACGGCGCACCCGTTCGAGATATACCGCGCCCTTCGCGCCATCAATCCATCGCCGTACATGTACTACCTCAACCTGGAGGACTTTCAGATCGTCGGCGCGTCGCCTGAGATGCTGGTGCAGGTTGAGAACGGACACGTAGCCATGCATCCTATCGCTGGCACTCGCAGGCGTGGTGTTGACGAGGAAGAAGACAGGGCGCTGGAACACGATCTTCGCACTAGCGAAAAGGAGAAGGCGGAGCACATCATGCTCGTCGACCTTGGCCGCAATGACGTTGGCCGCGTGAGCGAGCCAGGCACAGTCAAGGTGACCGAGCTTATGGAGGTGGAGCGATACTCTCATGTGATGCACCTCGTCTCTCACGTTACGGGCGAGCTAAAGGAAGGCTACACTAATTACGACGCCTTGAAAGCCTGCTTCCCCGCCGGAACAGTATCGGGCGCGCCCAAGATTCGTGCGATGGAGATAATCGCAGAGCTTGAGACTGTAAAGCGCGGCCCGTACGCGGGCGCGGTTGGCTACTTCGACCTATCCGGCAACATGGACACCGCCATCACGATACGCACCCTTGTAGTCAAGGACGGCATAGCGTACGCACAGGCCGGCGGCGGCGTCGTGTTCGACAGTGAGCCGCAGGCCGAGTACCAGGAGACGCTGGATAAAGCCTCCGCGGTGTTACGCGCAATCGATCAGGCTGAGAGCCAGGTTTAGCGAAAACAAGGAGAACAACTTGATATTACTTATCGACAACTACGACAGCTTTACATACAACCTTTACCAGTACCTGTGCGAGCTAGGCGCGGACGTTAGCGTCGTTCGCAACGACCAGACATCTATCGAGGAAATCGCGGACATGGCTCCGGAAAAGATCGTCGTATCGCCCGGTCCCAACACGCCCGAAAAGGCCGGAATATCGAACGACGTCATCCGGCACTTCGGTACTGAGACGCCAACCCTCGGCGTTTGCCTGGGCCACCAGTGCGTTGGCTATGCCTACGGTGGCACTGTCGGCGGCGCGGGCGAGATAATGCACGGCAAGACGTCGCTCATCCACCACGATGGTAAGGGCGTGTTCAAGGGCCTGTCGAATCCCTTCGAGGCAATTCGCTATCACTCGCTTGCTATCTACAAGGAGAGCCTACCTGATGACCTGGAAGTGACCGCCTGGACAGATAAGGGTATCATTATGGGTGTACGGCACAAGCAATTTCCAGTCGAGGGCATACAGTTCCACCCTGAGTCGATCATGACTAAGGTGGGCCACGACCTGCTTCGAAACTTTTTGGAAGCGTAAGTCAAACGCCGGAGGCGACGATGATACGGGAAGCGATTGAGGAGTTGGTGGCGGGAAATTCCCTGTCTACCGAACAGGCCGCCGAAGCCATGAACGAGATCATGAGCGGCGAGGCGACGCCCGCCCAGTTTGGTGCGTTCGTGACGGCATTGCGCTTGAAGGGAGAATCGACGGACGAGATCGCGGGCATGGCGCAAGTGATGCGTGAGAAAGCGCTGCGCGTCAACGTCGATGGGCCACTTGTGGACACCGCAGGCACGGGCGGCGACGCCTCAGGCAGCTTTAACATCTCGACCACCGCCGGGCTTGTCGCCGCGGGCGCGGGCGTAAAGGTCGCCAAGCACGGTAACCGCGCTATGTCCGGGGCGTGTGGCAGCGCCGACGTGCTTGAAGCGCTCGGCGTTAGGATAGACCTCAGCCCCGAAGGTGTGCAGCGATGCCTGGAAGAGGTAGGCTTCGGCTTCATGTTCGCCCAGAGATACCACCCCTCGATGCGATTCGCCGCAGGCCCTCGCAGGGAAATCGGCATCAGGACAGTGTTCAACATACTGGGGCCGCTAACCAACCCCGCAGGAGCGACATCGCACCTGGTTGGCGTCGCCGACGCTGGCGTCGCAGAAAAAATGGCGCAGGTTCTTGGCAGGCTGGGCGGCGCACATGCACTTGTCGTGCACGGCAAGGACGGCCTGGACGAGATTACCCTGGGTGACGAAACGCAGGTCTGGGAGCTAAAGGACGGCTCGGTTTCGACATACACAACGTCGCCAGAGGAGATGGGATTCAGCAGTGTGGCCCTGGAAAATCTTAGAGCTGGCAGCGTCGAGGATAGCGTTCGTATGCTTCAGGATGTGCTGCAAGGAATGGCGGGGCCGACCAGAGACATCGTTCTCATGAACGCCGCCGCCGCGCTCCTGGCAGCCGACAAGGTTGCGAGTCTGAAGGATGGCGTTGGCATAGCCGCAAAGTCTATCGACAGCGGCGAGGCCAACCGAAAGCTCGAGGCATTGGTGGAGTTGACGCAAAAGTTAGAATAGGGGGTATGTATGGGTAAAATTCGATACACTGTTGTTATTGAGTGGGATTCGGAAGAGGAATTATTCATTACTACGATACCTGCCCTTGATGTGGGAAGCTATGGTGTAACAAGACAGGAAGCCTTGGACAAAATCAAAGAGGCAGCCGAGGTAACTATTGAAGGACTGAAGGCTGCAGGGCAGCCCGTGCCTCTAAGTTGGTAAATTGAAAGTGATGAGTTTCTGAATTTGGAAAATTACCCTCAGAAAATAATATTCGACTTCGATTACACGCTGGCAGACTCCTCAATCGGTGTGATTGAATGCATGAACTTTGCTCTCGCAAAGCTAGGATTACCTTCCGCAGATGACGATGCGATACGTCGCACAATTGGTCTGTCATTAGAGGAGGCACTTGTCGTGCTGTCCGGCGAGCAGCACAGAGGCAACCATGAGGAATTCTTGCGCCTCTTTGCTGGTCGAGCGGACGAGGTCATGGTTGGTGCGACGGTAATGTTCGAGTCAGTTCCCAGTGTAGTCGAGTCTTTGAAAGCGCGAGACATCGGCCTGGGAATTGTCTCGCAGAAATATCGGCACAGGATTGAAGGAATTCTTGAGCGCGATAACTTGCTAAGTTACTTCGACATTATTGTCGGCGGCGATGATATGACTGCCTTCAAACCTGATCCTTCGGGCCTCCTTACGGCTCTCGAAAGGCTCAGCGGATCGCCTGCGAATTCTCTTTACGTCGGGGACAGCGTGACCGACGCGGAGACGGCGAAACGGGCGACTGTGCCGTTCGCGGCTGTGCTTTCAGGCGTCACGCCGAAGGAGAGCTTCGACGGCTATCCAACATTCAGCATAATCGAGAGCATATCGGAGCTACCGGGCCTGATAAACGGCTAAAGAGGCGTACATGGTACAGCAGGACACACCCGACATCCTGAAGAAGATAGTTGAAGTAAAGCGAATAGAGGTCGACCGCCTCAAGGTTGAGATGCCCGTCGCTGAACTAGAAAAGCGTATCGAGAGGCAGAAACGCCCTCTGAATATGAGCGGCGCTTTGATGGGAAACTCCGTTCGCGTCATTGCCGAGGTCAAGAAGGCGTCGCCCACCAAGGGATTGCTGAGGCCAGACTTCGACGCCGTAGACCTTGCGACGACCTATGCCGATAACGGCGCTGCCGCCATATCCGTGATTACGAACGCGGACCACTTTCAGGGCAGCATCGACTATCTGGAAGCTGTGCACGAGACCGTCAACCATCGCGGGATTCCTGTGCTGCGCAAGGAGTTCATTTTCGACTCGTATCAGGTTTATGAGGCCTGCGCCTACGGAGCCGACGCCATCCTGCTTATCGTCGCCATGCTGACGCCGGAACGCCTCAAGGAACTACAGGAGTTGAGCCAACGCTTTTGGATGCAGTGCCTGGTTGAGGTACACGACGAGCGCGAGCTAGAGGTTGCGCTGGATTTGGGCGCGGAAATCGTGGGCATCAACAACCGCGATTTGCGCACGTTCGTAACAGACCTTAAGGTGACAGAGCGACTAGCGCCGCTTATTCCCGCCGACAAGATCATTGTCAGCGAAAGCGGCATAAGCACGCCAGCCGACATCGAGCGAGTGAGGAAAGCAGGAGCGCACGCTGCACTGATTGGCGAGGCGCTTGTGACTGCTTCTGACGTGGGCGCGAAGCTGAGAGAGCTGGCATGACGAAACTCAAGATATGCGGCCTGCGTGATATCAGCCATGTGCTGACTGCCACCGACGCCGGGGCCGATTTCCTTGGCTTCGCATTCGTTCCAGGTGTACGCCGTCAGCTTTTGGAGGAGCAGGCCGAGGCCATAATTCAAGAGTACAGACAGCAGAGAGGAAGCGGTGGGCCTGGGCTGGTCGGACTGTTCGCCAACCAGCCGCTTGAGGATGTCAACCGCATTGTCGCACGCTGCGGGCTAGACTTGGCCCAGCTTTGCGGCGACGAGTCGCCGGAATTTTGGAAACAGGTGGAAGCTAAGGTCATCAGGCAAGTAAAGGTGCGTGACGACGGTCCCAGAGACGAGGCCATATCCAAGGTGCTGCGACGGGTCGATGAGGTAGTCTCTAACGGTCACATAGCGATGCTGGACAAGCATGAGGCAGGCTCTCTAGGAGGCACTGGCCGCACCTTCGATTGGACTATCGCAAGCGAGGTCGCTGATCGTTACGATTTCTTGCTGGCGGGTGGGTTGACGCCTGCGAACGTGGGACATGGCATTGCCGCCGTTAACCCCTGGGGTGTAGATGTCTCCAGTGGAGTTGAGACCGAAGGCGTGAAAGACGCCGCCAAAATCGTCGCATTCGCAAAGGAAGTACGCCGCGCCAGTGAATCTCCCATTCAAGAATCTCATCAAAATAGTTAAGAGCCTGATTCCTGGGAGCGTGACGCGATGGCAAGACCTATCCAGCTTAAATCTCACAGGGTGCTGATTAAAGCCCCCCGTGAGCTTGTGTACCAGAAGATGTCGTCGTTTGGCAGAGGTAAGTTGCAAGGCGACAACAACGAGTCGTCCAGAGTCATCTGCCGCGATGGAAACAACATCATCGGCGAGTTCAAGACCAGAGCCGGGCCAATCTCCTACACCACCATCGAGCAGGTAACGCTGGAGCCTCCCGACCGCATAATCTTCAAGCATCTGAAAGGCCCGCTCCACTATGCCTGGGAGGAGTTCGTTTTCAATGACGTGGACGGCGACACTGAGTTGATGCACAACGGCGAGTTCATCTGGCACTGGTTTCCGCTCTTGGGATGGCTTAGCGGCATATTCTACACCAAGCCGATGTTCGAGCGCGCCATCGAGAAGCACATGCAAGAGATAAAGATAGGTTGTGAAGCCCGTGCCACTCGGAGCCACGTTTTTCGCAGAAAACAAGAAGAGTCTCCAACTATCGTTGTGGAATAGTGATTGGCTTGGTTACCGCTGTGGACGAGACCTTCGGCCCCCAGCTGGGCATAACCGCGCACATAGTATTTTCTTCACCACCCGCGAAGATGACCAGAATGTCTTCTGGCTCAGGAACCAGTGAAATATACTGAGCCTCGTCTTCTGGCAGAATGTCTCCGTGCACGTGACCAGACCGCTTGAGGTCGGCAATCGAGCGTCTGAGCTTCGGATGGACGGCCTTTCTGAAGTCGTCTTTGCTCCACCCCTCCCATGTTTGACTGCTTCCAGACACCACAATCGCGACCTGGCCTTGCCTGACAATTGCCGATGCGTCTCCCGTTGAGCCTACAGTGGACATCGATGTCCCTAGCGATGAAGCGACATCAGCCACCGAGTTGATAATAGTTTCCGGCTCGCCGGTGGTGCGCACTTGCCTGGGGCCTTCGCTGGCGAAGACCGTGACTGCGCTCTGCTCTGCAGAAAAACCCCGCTCAACGTGCAAGGGATTCCAATGAGTCTCGCTCTCGGCTTCGGCGATGCAGAAGCTGTACTTTCCCGGATGACCCAGGATGCTTCGGTCGAACAGGCCGGGAATTGCGGCGCAGGCGTTCATCAGAATCAGGCGAATCGAGCGGCCTATCGTGGCGTTCGCGCGGTTGCCTGGCCCGAACAGGTTGTTGCGTGCGTTGATGTTAAGCTCTCGAATAACAGGCCCGTTTACGATTAGCAGAATCCCGGCCCCTCCAAGGCTGGATGAAGGCCCGACAAGGTTGAACGTCGGGTCGAGCATGGCTTCGCAGGCGGCCAGGACGACGGGGAAGTACTCTGGTAGACAGCCAGCCATCACAGCGTTGGCCGCTGCTTTCCCCACATTGACCTCGCGACGCCGCTCCGGCACTGCTCCCAGAACCTCGTCTGGGGAACGCCCTACGTAATCTATGAACTGCTGTACTCGCTCCGAGGTAGGAGGCACTACGGGCAAGCCATCTGTCCAGCCCAAGTCGTAGCACTTCTCGATAGCGTCTACGGGGTCTTCAAAATCTATGCTGCGTAGATCGGTTATGTCTGTGCTCACAAGAGTGTCTCCTTGGAGTTTCAGAGATTGGCGGCCCTGCGCCTGTTGCCTAAGCTAGCATATTTTTCTTGGAAGGGTCAACCGAACCCTTCGCGTTATGACCCCGAAGGTTGAATCGTGATGGTCGAACCCATGACTTTGCCGGTAATGTCCTCACCGTCAATGCTTGCGATAGTCCGCCGCCTGCCCTCGGTAATGAAATTCACGGCAGTTGTGGTCACCATCTCAACGGGTAGCACTTCGAACGCTAGGCTGCCCAATGTGAAAGCCTCGACTGGAGGTGAGGACGTCAGCAGCCCCGCCGCGAAGGAAAAAGCAAGCGGCGATTCCGGGTCTATACTTACAGTGGCTACTTGAAGGCGTGTCGGGTCAAAACTCAGACGGGCCTGTACTCCCATAACATCGTTGCCATTGGGTACAACTTCTATTGTTAGCACGAAACTGGAGGACGAGACGACTTCGGCGGCTGGCGGCACTAGACGCAGGTCGATGTTTGCGTTGGGCGTAGCTGTCGGCGTTTCATCTAAATCAGAAGACGACGAGCAGCCAACGAGGATGACGGCGAAAGCCAACGCTATGACGACTCCACGAATCAGATTCGTAAGCCTATAGTTTGATTCGATGGTGATGTCATAAGTGCCTGGCTCGAAGCCGGGAGCAACGCAATCGAACCGCGCAAGGTCGCCATCCCGCTGTGTCGTGGCCGAGCATACGTACAAAGGAATGTCAGGATTGCTTCTCTCAACGTTCGCGCCCAGCGAGTACAGTTTCGCAGTCACTGGAACCGCCCATCCTGTACGCTCTTTTGTGCGCTGTTGCAGGGCTATATTCCCGCTGAACGCCACGCCAGCAAGCTCGACTTTTGCGCCCTGGTGCGTACCGTCTATTATCTCAGCGTCCAGGCTGGCGTTGCTATTCCTGACTTTGGAAAAAATCGAACTCAACCTTGGAGCCGTTCTGATCTTGAGTGTCCTTCAAGCCGCCAAAGACGACGCTTGCGAATCTGAATGAACCCGATGGGTACGGCTGGTCGCTAGCTGCCGCGATAAGATTAATCTCGCCGAATACCATCTCTACGTTGTTCTCAACAACCGAGTCGAGCGACACGCGGACGGCGGATATCGCCTGGTCAGTAGGAGCGTTCGTCCAGATTTCGATGGTGAACTCAGAGCCAGTAAACTCTGACAGATGCGATGGCCTTAGCTCTAACGGCGCGTTATCGGCTTGCTCAGAAGGAAGAATCTCAAGTATCTCAATCGGCGGAGACGTGCTAGCCTCCGCCGTTAGCTTGGGGCAGTTTACGGCAAGAATAACGAGCGAAACAACCAGCAAGGAGGCCAGAATTCTGTTGAATGGCGTACCGTTAATCACACCTGCCCACCTCACTTACCTCTAGCAAGAAACCCTATAGACCGGGTAACCGAGTATATTCTCGCCCTCATGTGAAGTCAATTGCCTCCTGACGCGAGGTAATGCCCCGAATGACTCGGTTACCACAGCCCTGAATGTAAGCATACCTTAAGGTTCTGGTCAGCATCCAGTCAGGTTGCTACACCGTTCCCTGTTTAACATTAGTCTACTCGAAGAGCAGCCGCAACAACCAGAATAACCAATCGGTATGTCGGAGGTAAACCTAACTCTGCCACGAAATTCAGGGCAGAATGGAAAAGAGGAGGCTAGGTTGTGTTGACATTTCATCTGAGCCATATGAGAGCACCGACGAAGTTCAAGAATCCCAGGAAACGCGATGACAGCTTGTCAAAGCGAGAGAAGATATGCCGGTAGTGCTTGATCTTGTTGATGAAACACTCCACAAGGTGGCGCTCTCGGTAAAGGTACTCATCATACTCTCGTGGCGTCTTTCGATTTGACCGAGGTGGAATCACAGGTAACGCGCCCCTGCCCAGGATGCATTGGAGAAAATCCATCGAATCGTATCCCTTATCAGCAATCACATGCTCGGTTTCGAAATCAGCAATCAATGCCTGTGCCTGGGTGATGTCGTGACGTTGACCTGCTGTGAGCTCAAAGCGCAACGGGTTGCCCAATCCATCCACGCTCACGTGGATCTTGGTACTGAACCCGCCTCGGCTCCGGCCAAGAGCTTGGGCCGATTGGCCACCGTTTTTTTGGAGGCTCCAGCAGCACAGGGATGAGCGCGAATCACAGTGCTATCACAGTGCTATCAATGATGACATGCTCCATATCGGGGTCTTGCACAAAATGCTGATGCATTCGTTCCCATACACCCTTTTCACACCAGCGTGCGAAGCGCTTATATACGCTGTTCCAGTGACCGTAGTGCTCAGGCAGCAGTCTCCAAGGAGCACCACTTCGTGCCATCCACAGGATGGCCTCGACGTAGCGCCTGCAATCGTCCTCCTCTCCAACGTAGAGGTCTGGGCATGAGCGCAGAAATTCAAGGATTTTCGACCATTGTTCATTGCGTAATTCAGTCGTTGACATGTATCCATTATGCACCAAATGTCAACACAACCTAATAATGAAAGCGGTATTCTTTTGCAAAGACGGCGCGCGCGGAGCCACTGGTGCTTGCTCTGCGATTACGCTGGCCTGACTTGAAGCCGTTTGTGGCACCCGAGGCAAACTTGGGGCTGCAGGCCATCGAAGAAGAAGGGCCTGACCTCGCAATCCTGTGTGAAGACCTCGCTGATATGAGCATATGGGAAACTATCAGGGAAATACATCGGTTTTCAGACCTGCCAATCATTGTAGCCGCTGAAGGCGGGGACGAAATGGAGGTGGTCAAGGCTTTTGAGCTAGGGGCCGATGACTATATCAGGATGCCTTGCAACCTTATGGTCGTCATGGCGCGCGTTGTCGCGCTGCTGCGCCGGGTCGGCATCGGAAGCCAGCACGACAATGAAAGCCCGATTCAATGCGGCAGGCTGATGTTGAATCCCGCCACTTACGAGGTGTTCTTGGGAGAACAGCGTTTGATTCTGACTCCCACCGAGTTCAGGCTGTTGCACCTGCTTGCGAAGAACAGACACATAACTCTCACGCAAGAATACATTCAGCGCGCCATCTGGGCCGGCGACATCGAGACCGGGAGTACGCTGAAAAAGTACGTGCAGCGTCTAAGGAAAAAGCTTGGAGATGACGCCCGCAATCCGACATGGATTCGGACTGTGCACGGAGTGGGGTATCGGTTTAGCGCGGAGGAACCCGAACCATCTCAGGTTCCTGCCGCAGTCTAAAGATCGTCAGGCCGTTCAACTCCTATGTGAATAGCCGCGTTCCTTCCATGTAGCCAACGTTTACATGCTTGGTGCGCGGTTCGACACGCGAAAGCTCTTCCCAGACCGGAGCCAGAGCGGCCTCGGTTGTCATATCCTGTGTCATGGGCGGCATCCAGTTGTCGTGGTGGCTGAGGAATAGCTGCTGCGGCCTGAGCATATTTGCCATCCTACCGACGAACTGGGCAAGTGATCCTTGAATTGGCTCGCCGTCGATGTTCGGACGCCCCGCCATGCCAATCAGCGCCACATCCGGGCGCAGGTCACTTATGACCCGCGACCAGCACCCCGACGTATCGTGGTAGAAAATAGAGCCTTCCGGCGTCTCGATAACATATGCCAGCGCGCCGCCAATTTCGGCACTTCCAACCGTCGTGCGCCTGTGCTCCTGCATATGCTCAACGGCTGCGGAATCCAGGCTTTCTGACAGACGACGAACGCGATCCGGCGGCCAACGCTCGTCTTCAGTCAGCGCGTAGTCGCCTAGTACCACCTGTCCAGGGTCGTGCGAGCCGGAAGTCCAGATGCAGGAATGCAGGCTTGGGTATACTCGCACTGTTACCTTGTTAGATAGGCGGAAATGCTCTCCTCCCTGTGCTCGCCAGAGTTGCTCTTTTGGGATGCCCTCATCCAGCATCACTCGTGCTGTCTCGTTCGAGCCGATAATCTTCGCGCCGGTGTTAGCCGCGATGGTCTCAGCGCCGGCCAGGTGGTCGAAGTGGCTGTGGCCTATGAGAACATAGTCGGCGCGGTCCACCTCGCTCGTCGTCAGCCCCACAGGAGGCGCGGACGGCACTCTGTCCATGTAGGCGTCCAGGTAAATCACCAGGTCATCGACGGTTAGTCGAAATGTCGCGCATCCCAGCCAGTCCAGTGTGACCGTCATTTGTACCCCCCCTTTAACTCTCCCCTCCTTCCGCAGAAGGACGACAAGGGAAAAGATGTAGTCACCCTTCCTATTTTTATTGAGGGAGGGTGACTAGGTTGTGTTGACATTTCATCTGAGCCATATGAGAGCACCGACGAAGTTCAAGAATCCCAGGAAACGCGATGACAGCTTGTCAAAGCGAGAGAAGATATGCCGGTAGTGCTTGATCTTGTTGATGAAACACTCCACAAGGTGGCGCTCTCGGTAAAGGTACTCATCATACTCTCGTGGCGTCTTTCGATTTGACCGAGGTGGAATCACAGGTAACGCGCCCCTGCCCAGGATGCATTGGAGAAAATCCATCGAATCGTATCCCTTATCAGCAATCACATGCTCGGTTTCGAAATCAGCTATCAATGCCTGTGCCTGGGTGATGTCGTGACGTTGACCTGCTGTGAGCTCAAAGCGCAACGGGTTGCCCAATCCATCCACGCTCACGTGGATCTTGGTACTGAACCCGCCTCGGCTCCGGCCAAGAGCTTGGGCCGATTGGCCACCGTTTTTTTGGAGGCTCCAGCAGCACAGGGATGAGCGCGAACCACAGTGCTATCACAGTGCTATCACAGTGCTATGACAATGATGACATGCTCCATATCGGGGTCTTGCACAAAATGCTGATGCATTCGTTCCCATACACCCTTTTCACACCAGCGTGCGAAGCGCTTATATACGCTGTTCCAGTGACCGTAGTGCTCAGGCAGCAGTCTCCAAGGAGCACCACTTCGTGCCATCCACAGGATGGCCTCGACGTAGCGCCTGCAATCGTCCTCCTCTCCAACGTAGAGGTCTGGGCATGAGCGCAGAAATTCAAGGATTTTCGACCATTGTTCATTGCGTAATTCAGTCGTTGACATGTATCCATTATGCACCAAATGTCAACACAACCTAGTGGTCCAACATCATTGAAATGAATACCATGATAGTCATTGTTCCTCTTGGGGGTTCAATCGTAACGTTGAACCGAGGAGGAACCATGATGTCTACCAAGAAGTACCGTATCAGACTGACTACCGACGAACAACAGGAACTCAACGCCTTGGTCTCACGCGGTCGGGCTGCGGCGTACAAACAGACCCATGCGCGCATTCTGCTGATGAGCGATGAGTCACGCTCGGACGGGGGAATGAAGGACGCGGACATCACCAGCGCGCTCGGTGTGGGACAGTCAACGGTCGAGCGAATACGCAAGCGCTGTGTGGAGGAGGGGGTCGAGTCTGCGCTGAATCGCAAAAAGCAACTGCGTCGGCGTCAAAAGAGACTGGACGGCGAAGGTGAAGCACGGTTGATAGCGATGGCCTGCGGGGAACCGCCGGAGGGGCGTGCCAGTTGGACCCTGAAGCTGTTGGCTGACCAGTTGGTCGAGTGTGAGATAGTCGGGACCATTAGCACCGAGACGGTTCGCCAGGCGCTTAAAAAAAAACGAACTGAAGCCGTGGCTGAAGCAGAGTTGGTGCATCCCGCCCGGTCAGAGCGCGGAGTTTGTGTGCGCGATGGAAGACGTGATGGAAGACGTACTGGAGGTCTACCAACGGCCGTACGATGGGAATGAGGTTCTGGTGTGCATGGATGAGACGAGCAAACAGCAAGTCAAGGAGACGCGAGTGCCGCGTCCCGCAGCGCCCGGCTTATCGGCGGCATACGACTACGAATACGAGCGCAATGGAGTGAGCAGCCTGTTCATGCTGTTTGCACCGTTGGACGGATGGCGCCGAGTCGAGGTCAGAGAGCGTCGCACGAAGGTGGACTGGGCGCATGTGATAAAGAAACTGGTCGACGAGGACTACCCTGACAGAGACCGGATCGTGCTGGTAATGGACAATCTCAACACTCACAAGCTGTCCTCGCTATACGAGGCATTCGAGCCTGCTGAGGCGAGGCGTATAGCTGAGCGACTGGAGATACACTACACTCCCAAACACGGGAGTTGGTTGAATATGGCGGAGATAGAGATCGGTGTGCTGGCTCGACAGTGCCTGGACCGACGGATTGCCAATCAAGACATCCTGCGCGGCGAGGTCAATGCTTGGCAGAATCAACGCAACCGGGATGTGATACGAGTGGATTGGCGCTTCACTACCGAGGATGCGCGCATCAAGCTAAAGTCACTCTACCCATCAATACAAAAACGTTGAACCACTAGCAACCGGCCCTAATCGGCGAGGGTGCGCTCCACGCTGCTGGTGGGGAAGATAGCCATTATCCGCGCCGAAGCACCGGAGCGGTTCACGAAGCCGTGCTTGACACCGGGCGGCGCAAAAACGGTCTGTCCTTCCTTTACGGTTACGACCTCGTCTCCAAGCACGGCCTCAAGCTCTCCGTCCAGAATGACCATCGCCTCCTCAGTCGGGTGGATGTGATTCGATACCGCTGCCCCCGGAGCAAGCGTCAAATCGGCCACGCTCAACGACTCGGCCCCGTTCGTGCCGTCTACTACGGGCCACCGATTGGTGCCCGGATATAGCTCTACCATATTTGCGTCGTTCCTATCTAGTATTGGCAAGACCGCCCTCCGTGGTACGAATTTATCTACCTGCAGGCAATTCAATATGAGCAGGACATGGAGATTATAGCAGGGGCACGGTTGGAGGAAAACCGCCCGTGTCCATATCTTTTTCGAGCAATCGATGTTGTTGTCCAGTGAATATGTCAGTCTAATTGTTCAATGATTATGTCAGTAGCTTTCTCCGCCACGGGTGGTCGGGGCCAGGTTTGTTGGACCGTTTGGTCTTCGGGGTTGCTGGCGGCACCGAAGCCTGTTTTCTTGACCCTGTTGGGAACCCAACAGGGTCAAGAGCAGCATCGATTGGACCCTCGGTGTTGATTGTACCTGTGGCCCTTTGGCCATTGCGCGCTCTGAGCGTGACAGGCGAGGAGGGAGCTGGCTGACTGCCGATTGTCTTATCTGCGTGGACAACGACCAGGCTGCCGTCAAGACGTTCCTGGACCTCCACTGTGGCCCTTGCATAGCTAGCACGGTGTGCGTCGGGTAGGAGTTGGAGTGTAGTGGAGTTGAACCGCACGGTATTGTCGTTGGCCACAGTACGCAGGTACTTGAAGCAAAGCACACTATCCAGCGACAGGTCTGCCGATAGTTGACGATAGGCCGAACCTTGCTGTGCAGCGCAGACACCGAAGCGCCGGTTGAAGTCGGGTAGAAGTCGCCACAGAATGTTGTTGGCCTGTTGTGCGGTAGTGGCGCCAGCCAACCGCATCTCGGAGACCAACCGGTCCTGGAGAGTGCCGAAGAGGCGCTCGACTCGGCCTTTAGCCTGTGGAGTGTAGGCCAGGATGAGTTCTATTCCCAATTCCTGAAGCGCTCTTCCAAACTGGGTGGGGTCACGTCTGCCTCGAAGTTGCTCTTCCAACGATTCAGGCTCTTTGGGTGAGCGTTGGAATATGCCGTGTCTGTCACTGTAGAGGGCCATAGGGACGCCCTTGTCCTGGATGATAGACCTGAGCATTAACAGGTATCCGTGAGCGTCCTCTTGGTCGCGGAAGAGGGCGAAGGGGACGGTGCCTGTGGCATCGTCTATGGCTGCGATGAGCGTGAGGTAGGGGCCACGGCCTTGGAGCCAGTCATGCTTGCTGCCATCAATCTGCAGCAGCATGCCTTCTTGGGGATACCTCACACGCCTGCTGTGATGCTTCGGAGCCCTGCGTTTGCGTGGGCTCTTGATCCCGCCCGACAGCAGGATCCGTCTGACCGTGGATCGTGACAAGTCGATGCCCTCCCGCTCCTCCAGCAGCTCAGTCAGATGTGTGTGGTTGAGTCCTGCATAAGTCCCCTTGGCCAGGCCCCTGACACGATCCCGAATTGCTGGGTCCGTGGAGATCGTTGGCGTCCTGCCCCTGTTCCCGTGAGCTAAGGCAGCAACTCCTTCCTTTCTGAATGCTGCCAGTAGTCGCCATGCGTGGCGCTCGCTCACTCCCATCAAACCAGAGGCTTCGGTCACCTTTAACCGACCTTCCAACACACCTGCCAATACCTGTAACCGCTTCTGTTCCGTTGCCGTCAATGTCAATGTCCTCATGGACTGACATTTTCACTGAACACCTACCTACTGACATAATCGTTGCACATCCACATTTTTCGAGCAATCGCTTGACAGGCCGCTCGCAGATACCATAGGCTTCTGACAAACACTGATATTTCAAAAGGGTTGTCAGCCGTGCCCTTGATAGCAAGAACGCGTCAGCGTCGGCAGATGGCCTCTTTTGAATATGAGTGTTAAGAGTATGAGGAGGGTTTACATTGGCCTACGAGTTCAATCATGTCCACCTGAAGGCGCCCGACCCGGAGAAGACCGCGAACTGGTATGTGAAGGCGTTCAACTTCAAGATAATCAGCGATACGGTGCGTCCCGTTGGTGACCGATTCGTGCGCTGCGAAACTGCCGACGGAATCGTCGTGAACATCTCCGGGGCGCGAACGAACGAGCAGATGGGGATTGGCGACGCTACGGCACACTATGGCCTGGAGCACTTCGGAATCAACGTTGACGACATGGACGCCGAAATCAAGCGTTTGGAAGGTCTGGGCGCAGAGCTTGTAGACGGCCCGATGGAAGCCGCGAATGGGCTACGCATAGCGTTCATAAAGGCACCGGACGATGTGAGAATCGAGCTTCTACAGCTTCCCACTTAATTCGATAATCGAAACAATCCAAGGAGGATGACGGGATGGCAAGGCAGGTTTTTTTTTCCAATCCGCAAAACAAGCCGAGCGGTTTTTCTCCCGTGACCAGGGTCGGGAACGTGGTCTTCGTGTCCGGTCAGATTGGGAATGACACCAACGGCAATCTGGTAGGCAAGGGCGACTGTCGCGCGCAGGCAGACCAGTGCTTCAAAAACATCGAGGCTGCCCTGAGCGCCGCCGGAGCAACGCTGGGCGATCTGACGAAAATCACGACGTTTCTCGTCAATGCCGACGATTACCCGGCGTATGCGGCGGCGCGTTTGCAGCTGTTTCCAGAGGACGGCCCCGCAAGCAGCACCGTCATGATCACGGCGCTGGTCAGTCCCGATTACCTTGTCGAGATCGAGGCCATAGCCGTTGTCCAGTGACACGGATTCCTCGACGGCTCAAGAATGCATCTTTTGCAAGATAGGCAGCGGCGAGATCGAAAGCGAGATTCTATACCGAGACGACCACTGCTTCGTCATAAAGGACATCGCTCCGAAAGCGCCTGTGCATCTGCTCGTAATTCCCAACGAGCATTTCACCTATCTGACAAACCTCAGTCCCGAATTCTACCCGACGATTGGCAGTATGTTCGCGGCGGCTGAAGAGATGGCGAAACGGGAAGACATTCATAGCGCAGGATACCGCCTCGTTGTCAATCAGAGAGACGACGCAGGTCAGCAGGTCCCGCATCTTCATTTGCACGTACTGGGAGGCAAGCCTCTCGGTGGCATGGGCTAGGCCGAAGTGTCAGAGCTTCCGAGTGTCATCGAGTCGCGCCTGCTAGCTTTGCCAAAAGGCCTACGCGAGCATATCGAACGCTCGCGTGAGGTCGGGAGTAGTCTGGCCCGGCATCACAACGTTGACGCGACCCGTGTGGACATCGGCCTTGCCGCTCACGACCTCGCAAGGGCGCTCAACGGCGACGCCCTCTTACAACAGGCGGAGCGATACGGATTGCAATTACATTCTGTGGAACAACGTTCTCCGATACTTCTGCACGGCCTTATTGCCGCTCTCTGGCTAGAGCGCGATCATGGATTTGATGACGAGGATGTCCTGGAGGCCGTTCGCTGGCACACCACGGGAAGACGAGGCATGGGAGAGATAGCAAAGGCCGTGTTCCTTGCCGACAAGCTGGACCCGAACAAGGTTCGGCGATATCCCTATCTCAACGAGGTTCAGCGTCTGGCCGAGGAGGGCCTGGACAGGGCCATTCTCGAATATCTCGATCAGGGCCTGCTCTACTTCGTGCGAGCGCGAGAGCTTATTCATCCCGAATCCGTCGAGCTTAGAAACGAGCTTATGATGGCGTTGAAGGATGACGACGAGAAGGGACGCTAGGAATTATATTGGCATTGTGCGCTTCGTATGCGCCCTGCCGACTTTTGCCGCTGCCTCTCCGCTGCGACCAGTTGCGCAGACCATGACACCCTCCTCTATCATGCCGACGACGTTCTCGGAGGTCACGGCGTTTAGGAAGTATAACCCGGCATCTTTGCAGGCGGCCTTGACCCGCTGACGGGCGGCCTGCATGTCGTCGGGATAGGGAGGATCGTGGGCGTCGGCGTAGCCCAGCGACGTGCCCATATCGCCCGGCCCCCACTCGGCAAAGCTGATACCGGGCACTTTCGTACTGGCCTCGGAATTTTCCAGTGCGTGGTTGTTCTCTATCTTCAGGCCCAGCATTAGTTCTCCGTCAGGGTTCAAAGGCCAAACGTCGGCCTTTCGCAAGTAGTCCTGAACAGAGACGCCCCATATCTCCGCTGCCGACGCCTGTCCTCCACCGCCTCGCCGTCCGTCGCCGATTTGCTGACCAACCCCGATGGTGTTGAAGGGATAGCGGCACGCCTCCGCGAAGGCCTTGACCGCTCCGGGAGTCTCTGCGTGACAGAGCAGGATTCCATGAACGCCCCTGGCGAGCGCCTGCCTGAACATCCAGGCGTTTGCACGGACGACATCTTCGCTTGCCCCGTCCGCTGGCAACGTAATGAAGACGGCGGGCGTCCGGTGTCCGCTGTTGGTGGGGCCACCGTCTACGAGTCCACGCATGAATTCGCTCAGGCCACGCATGTCGAAAGCGCCATGCTCCATCTCGACCGTTATATAGTCGGCCCACGTACTCGACATCGCCTTACCGCCCTCGTAAGAGATGTCATGCGCCCCCGTATAGTAAATGGGCTGGCCCTGCTCAATAGCTCGATTGCTCTGTTGATGCGCTTCACCATGTTATGCCTCTCCCAAGGGTTGCACTGAAATATAGAGAGCAGCCGCTACCATCGTTCCACGATTTCATTCTTTGTGGTAAGGGCGGCAACCCTCATGAAAAATCCCTACCGGCCCGACTCGATAGTCCGTATCTCTGCGGTCATGTTGCCTTTCTCTAACGTAAGCACCGCGATTGTGGCAGATACCATGAAGGAAACGTAGCCTTGGCCTGGATTCAGAAATAGTACGCCATCGCGCACCTCGTTCACTGTTTCATGGAAGTGACCGAACAAGATGGCGTCCACAGGTTGGGGGAAGTCCGGCAGAAGCTCGACGAGATTGAACTCCGGCCCGCCCCATGCGGGATGCGTGACGCCGATGCGCTTGCCTTCGACTTCGATGACCTCTACGTAGGGGATGGCGCGCCTTACGTCAACCTGATCCGAGTTGCCGTGAACGACGACGGCTTTTCTGGCTGTGCGCTGCATGCCCTCCACCACTCCCATGTATGTGAAGTCCCCGCAGTGAACAGCGATGTCAGCCTCCGCGACTGCCTTTCTGATGTCAGGATGCACCTCATCCCACTCCCGACAATGGGTGTCGCCGATCACTACAATCCTGACGGTCATCTAGTAGTTGTCCTTTATGTCTAATTCGTTCAGTTTTTTCTCCTTCGTTATGAAGCCTGCATTAGTCGCAATCAATGTGCCCCGCGCGTTCATCTTTGCCGGAGGTCTTGCTGCGTGGCCTATGGCTCCAGCTAATCAGAAGATGACCTCTTCGTTGACCAACTTCTCGATGCGCTGCTGGTCAATCCCAATAAGCTCGCCCAATAGGAACTGATTGTGCTGACCCAGCAGGGGCGCTGAAAAGTAGGCAAGCTTGGGAATAGCTCCGAATCTGGCTGGCAGGCCGGCGACTTTCCGCAATCCCACCTCTGGATGATCCATCTCGACAACGAAATCCCTCTCGTTGAGGTGACGGTTGTTCATCAGATCCATGATGCCCATTACTGGCCCTGCTGAGACTCCTAGCTTTTGAAGAGCATCTGCGACTTCGGATGGCGTGAGTTGCCCAGTCCACTCCTCGACCAGCCTATCAAGCTCTTGCTCGTTGCGTTTGCGGTCTTCCAGACAAGCAAACCGGCTATCGTCCGATAGCTCAGGATGGCCCATTGCGCCGCAGAGGGCGCTCCACTCTTCGTCGTTACCGACTGAGATAGCTACCCACTGGTCGTGTCCCTTGCAGCGGTACACGTTGTGAGGGGCCATGTTTGGGTCGTGGTTGCCCATGCGCTCCAGCAGACGCCCGTTCATGGTGTACTCTAGAAATGCTTCTGGTATCATGCTCGCTGTGATTTCGGCCATCGAAATCTCGATGTATTGCCCCTGCCCGGTGCGATTGCGATGTCGTAGGGCGCTGAGGATTACGAAGGCCATCATGCTGCCTACGAGGTAGTCCGGCCAATTGCCGCCCATGTTTACAGGCGGCCCGCCTTCGTATCCGGTGATAAATGGCTGACCTCCGTAGGAGCAAACGTTAGGCCCCCAACCGGATGCACTGCTCTCCGGCCCCGTCACGCCTAGCGTAGAGCCGCTCAACATGACGAGATCAGGCTTGATCTCACGCAGTGTATCGTATCCCAGCCCTAGTTTATCCATGACGCCGGTTGCGAAATTCTCCATCACGACATCGCTTACCGCGACAAGCTCTTTTACACGCTCGATGGCCTCTGGCTTCGACAGGTTCAGGGTCAGGTCGAGTTTGCTGTAATTGAGGCCGTTCCACCCGGCGTTGCGATTGAAGCCACCAACACCATCGGCTCCTGTTCGGATGCCCTGGCGTCCAAGCTCCAATCGCGCCTGAGACTCCAAACGAATGACTTCGGCCCCCATAGTGCCGAGCCACGCTCCGCAGTGAGGCACCGACAGAATCCAGCCGAAATCCAGGACTCGAATACCTTGCAAGGGCTTATCTTTTTTGCCAGAACTAACCGGGCCATGATGCTGCGGACTATTCGTAGATAGAATTGGCTCGTTCTTCGCTGGCTCTTGAAGGTTACTTTTGACCTCATCGTTGTGCTGTCCTAGCAAAGGCGCGGGACTGTTCAGGCTCCAGGGCGTGCGTCGCAAGCGGAAAGGAGGGCCTGGCTGCACGACTTTGCCCGCTATCGGATGGTCTTGCTCCACGAAGAAGCCGCGTGCCTTAAACTGCGGCGACGCTATCACCTCCCTGGTCGAATTTACGGGGAAGCACGACATTCCGCGTGGTGAAAGCATCTCGTAAAGCTGCTGTCGTGTATGCTGAGCTATCCACTCAGACAGCGGCCCCTCAATCTCGTCAACGTGCCTGGACCTATCCCGGAGCATATCGTATTCGGGTTTCTCGGCCCACTGTGGGTTGCCCATCTCTTCTTTCAGGATTTTCCACCAGTGATCCAGGACAAAGGAGAGTGATATGTAGCCGTCTTTGCAGGGCCATATCCATCTGAAGCCTGTCTTCAGGCGGTTTTCGGCAACCGAAGAGATGTCGTAAGAGTACGACGCAAAGTTCCCGCGAATGTGGTTGGCTACCGTATCCATCGCCGAAACGTCCACCATCTGGCCGACGCCATAGGTCTCCCGATGGAACACCGCTATCATTGTGGCTGCGGCTCCGGCCCATCCCGCCAGGTATTCAGCCTGATTGCCATAGCTGCGCAGCGGACGCTCGGCTTCAAGGTCGGTGACCGAGGAAAGCGGGGTCTCGTATCCCATGCCGCCCATATGCCACACTACCAGGTCAGACCCTTTGTAATCACGATACGGGCCACTGTGTCCGAAATGAGTGACATAGGTGGCAATGAGGCGGCTATTATTAGTTTCGAGCCGGGCATAGTCCAGTCCAACCTCTTTCGACTGTTGAGACGACAGGTCGGTCACGAATACGTCGGCGGTGTGTAGCAGTCTGACGAACGTCTCGTAGTCTTGCCGTGATGTAAGATCGAGGGTGATACCGCGCTTGTTGGCGTTGAGGTACAGGAACTGGCCGCTAGCCTCCGTGTTGGGCACGCCGTTTGGAAACGGGCCTATTCGACGTGAAGCATTCCCTTCTGGCGGCTCGACTTTTATTACGTTTGCCCCAAGGTCAGCCAGCGCCTTGGCGCACATGGCTCCCATAGCGCCGAGGCTGTATTCAATTACCGTCAGGTCTGACAGTGCGCTTTCCGGCATCAGCCAACTCCCCTAAATAAACTTAACCTCGTTGAGGAGGGTTTTTGCGAGCCTTGATTTGCTCCTCGTTCCAAAGCTCGGAGAAGGCAAGCGCGCGAGGGCAATGGCCGTAGGCTTCCTCCACCTCCACCACGATGCCCTGGAGCACCTTCGAGTTGTCATCGGGATTGTTGACCTCAAGCTCAATCTCCAGCCGCTCAAGCTCGTCGCTGCTCACAATCCTCACCCTGCCATTGAGACGCACCGTCTCTCTAACACCTGGGATGAAGAAAACCAGGCCGACCTGAGGATTTTCGGTCATATTGATATAAGATTGGAAAAGCTTGTTGCCTGCCACGTCTGGGATGAGGACAGTCGAGTCGTCGAGCACCTTCACAAAGCCGGGCTTGCCGCCTTTCGGCGATGCGTCACAGCTGCCATCGGCGCTGCTGGTAGCCATCACCATGAAGGGCGACTGGCGAATGAACTCCTTCACGTTGTCCATCAGGTAGCCTTTGACCTTGTTGGCAGCGCGCTCCTTGGGGAACCCGAATTGACTGGTGAATGCGTTATCGAAGGCCGCTTCGACGTCAATAATGTCGACCATGCCTGTCCTCCATGTAATTGAGATGCCAGTTTGCAATTCGATGATTGAGTAAGCGAAGGTAACAGGCTGCATTCTAATGGAAGACTCGCACTCTGGCAATCGCCTATTGAGTCATCATGCCCTTGACACGCTTCGGCAGGCATCTACAATGTGCCTTGAATGTCCAATTGTTATTGCAGGAGGATGCGATGATGCCTACGCAACCCGACTGGTCAAAGATAAGATCGCAGTTCCCAACACTAAGCCGCAAGATATACCTCAATAGCTGTTCCCTGGGCTTGCTGTCGGACCGCACACGCGACGCTATGAACCGCTACATGGACTTGTGGACGGAGTACGGCGCGGCGGCCTGGTACTCCGAGTGGGGAGCAGAGATAGTCGCCCTGGGGCCGTTCGCATCTCGCCTTATTTTTACAACACTCGTGAGGACATCGACGCGGTAGTCTTGGCGCTGTGCGAGGCGCGTGATTCTTTGGGAGGGATTAGCAAACAATGAAAATAGCCGTCATGGGAACAGGCGGTGTCGGTGGCTACTTTGGCGGACTTCTGGCGAATGCTGGCGAGGACGTGACTTTTATCGCCAGAGGCGCGCATCTCGACGCCATCCGAAGCCAGGGACTCAGAGTAGCGAGCGACCTGTCGGGAGAATTCGTGGTCCATTCGAATGCTACGGACGACATCAGCACAGTTGGGCCAGTAGAACTCGTTCTCTATACCGTCAAGATGTACCACAACGACGAGGCCATTCCTGCGATTGCTCCGATGGTTGGCGAGCATACCGTTGTCCTGACGTTGCAAAACGGCATAGACAATGGCGACAGGCTCGCGGCGGCGCTAGGCGAGAGCCACGTTATGATAGGCACGGCCGCTGTACAGGCCCGCATCAGGGAGCCGGGCGTCGTCGAGCAGCTAGGCCAGGTCGGACGCATTGTGTTCGGGGAGATGAGCCAGGGCATTACTCCGAGAGGCGAGCGAATGCTAGAGGTCTTCCGCAAGGGCGGCTGGAACGTGGAGCTGTCCGAGAACGCTCTCGGCGCACTATGGCGGAAGTTCATCTTCATCACAGGGGCTGCTGGAGTGAACGCCGTAACTCAGGTCACCTATGGCGAGATGCGCACCGTCCCGGAGACACGGGAGCTTATTCTTTCTGCATACAGGGAGATGATCGACGTGGGAAAGGCTAGCGGCGCTTCTCTCGGCAACGACGTGTTAGAATCTTGCATAGCCATGCTGGATGGTTTCGCCGCGGATGGCATGGCGAGCCTGGCAAACGACTTCAGAAACGGCAACCCGGTCGAGCTTGAGGGTCTCATCGGAACGGCAGTACGAATCGGCGAAAAGCTGGGCGTGTCCACGCCAGTCAACAGCGCCATCTATGCTCTGTTGAAGCCCGCCGCGATTCGTATCGAGAAGTCACGCAGCGGCACATGACTCGCTGATGCGCTAAAATAGACCAATGCTGACTCTTCTCAAAAAACACTTCGGCTATGACGAATTTCTCCCGATGCAGGAAGAGGTCATAGACAACGTGCTTGCCCGAAAGGACGCCCTGGTGCTGATGCCTACGGGCGGGGGTAAGTCGCTTTGTTACCAGTTGCCCGCGCTGACTTTCGATGGCCTCACACTCGTGGTTTCGCCGCTAATCGCGCTCATGAAAGATCAGGTTGATGCACTCAAAGCCAACGGTATTGCGGCGGGATTTATCAACAGCACACTCTCGAACGCGGAGATCATACGGGTGCAGGCAGAGGCCAATAACGGTCGGCTCAAGATTTTGTACGTTGCGCCTGAAAGACTTGCGCTGCAAGGATTCCGCAGTTTCCTGCACAGCCTCGAAGTCAGCCTGATTGCCATCGACGAGGCCCACTGCATCTCGGAATGGGGTCACGACTTCCGCCCCGACTATCGCAACCTGAAAGCCCTACGGCGCGATTTCCCCGCCGTGCCAGTAATCGCCTTAACCGCGACGGCCACGGAGAGAGTGCGCGAGGATATCGTTGCGCAACTAAATCTCGAACATGCGCGCGTCTTTATCTCCAGCTTTAACCGCGCCAACCTCAACTACAATGTCCGGCCTAAAAGGAATGCCTTCGATACGCTCCTCCGTCTACTGAAAAGGCACGAAAGCGGCCCCGCGATCATATACTGCTTTTCGCGGAAGGACACCGAAAACCTCGCCGCAGACCTGTCAGCGCAAGGCCTCAATGCTTTGCCATACCATGCGGGGCTAGAGCCTTCCGTGCGCACGAGTACGCAGGAAAAGTTCATCCGTGACGAGGTGTCCATCATCGCTGCTACGATTGCCTTCGGTATGGGTGTGGACAAGCCCGACATACGCCTTCTGGTTCATTACGATCTGCCGAAATCGCTTGAGGGCTACTATCAGGAGACGGGGCGCGCCGGACGCGACGGCCTGCCGAGCGAATGTGTTTTGTTCTACTCGTATGGCGACAAGATAAAGCAAGACTTTTTCATTGACCAGGTTGAAGACGATCTAGAACGCGAGAACGCTCGTCAAAAACTTGCGCAAATAATCGAGTTCTGCGAGCTAAACACGTGTAGACGTAGGTATGTACTTGAGTATTTCGGCGAGACGTGGGACGAGGAATACTGTGGAGGATGCGATGTCTGCCTGACACCCACCGAGGAGTTCGACGCCACCGTGATCGCCCAGAAGATTCTATCTGCCGTGATTCGCACCAACGAGCGGTTCGGCGTGAACCACGTTATCGAAGTTCTGCGAGGTGCGAAAACCAGAAGGGTTCGCGAGTTGGGACACGACCAGCTATCAGTGTACGGCATAGTGCGCGAATTCGATGACGATGGTTTGAAGCAGGTGATAAGCCTTCTGCTGACAAAAGAACTTCTGGCAAAAAGTGGCAGCGAATATCCAACGCTCGCCGTAACTCAAACGGGACGACGATTCCTCAGCCAGCGCGAGCAATTGATGCTCGCAAAACCTGTGAGCGACCCTGAATTCGATGCGCCGCAAAAGGCAGAAAGTCTTGATCACAATCAGGAGTTATTCGACAAGCTGCGCGATCTGCGAACGACCATCGCCCAATCAAGGGGTCTGCCGCCATACATGATCTTCAGCGACACGACGCTTCAGTTGATGGCGTCCTCATTTCCTCAGAGTCGTGAAAGCCTTTCTCGCATCAGCGGGGTAGGAACGGTGAAGCTGGAGGAGTTGGGCGAGGATTTTCTGACCGTTATTCGCACGCACGCACGCCTGCATGGACTGGCGGAGCGAAGTATTCCTACGCGGCGAAGACGGGAAAGAACCCCCAGAGTTCAGCGAGAAGGCTCGACTTACGACGTAACCAGGCAACTATTCGCGCAAAAAAAGTCTGTCATGGAGATTGCCAAAGAACGCAACCTCGCGCTGAACACCATTTTCAGCCATCTGGAAAAGCTAATCGAGTCAGGCGACGATCTCGACCTCAGCCACGTCGCGCTACCGCCAGAACGGTTCGCAAAGATACAGGCAGCGTTTCATCATGCAAAGACGATGATGCTTACGCCCGTGCAAGAGTTGCTCGGCGTTGGCTATTCATTCGAAGAGCTGCGACTAGCGCGGCTTCATCTGATGCATGAGCGAAGGCTTCAATAGCTGAGATATGCGGAGGTCAGTATGCTGTATATTGACCCCTGCGGTACACCCAGTTCGAAAATGTTTTAGGAAGCTGCGCCTGCCAGTTCGCTGACGACTACGCCATCCTTCTGAACGATAGTTCCCCTGACAAGAGTGTAAACCGGCCAGCCCTTGAGATCCATTCCCTCGTCTATGGTCTCTGTTGCGTCGGCTTGCGAATCCTTGTTTAGAATGGCGGCAATCTTGCCATCTTTGACTGCAAGGTCTGCATCGATGATGCCCTGCTTGGGGATAACCAGTTTTCCCTTGGTGATTAGAAGATCGTAGGTCGGCATTTTTCACCTCTCTTTTTATGACCCTTAATTTCATCACGTAGCGCAACCGTGAGACTGGCTGAGTAATCCTTCGCGACCTGAACCCGCTGCTGCGCTCTGGTATTGCTGGCGTTACATTGCGGATATTAGCACTACGACTTTGTGCGGTCAAACCATCCGATTACGTGGTGGATCGGCGTTTCATGGGTAGCTGACGGCGTTGTTTTAGCCTGGCACATACTGTAGCCTAAATGTTGCGAGAATTCATTGCTACATACACGACCGGAAGGCCGAGGAGAGTTTATGACCAAACGAAGGGTTTTTGTTCTTGGGCTTGATTCTGTTCCCGCGCCACTGCTTTTCGATCAGTTCAAGCGAGACCTACCAAACCTGCGCTCGCTCATGGACGGAGGCGCGTACGGGACTCTCTGGAGCTGTGACCCTCCAATAACCATACCCGCGTGGATGGTGATGATGACGGGCAAGTCGCCTGGCCGCCTGGGACTTTATGGCTTCAGACATCGGCGCGATAACTCGTACACCGAGATTTCGCTGCCCACGACAGCAGCAGTACACGAGCCGACGGTGTGGGACATTCTCGGCAGGCAGGGCAAGCACGTTACCGTCGTTGCAGTACCTCCGAGCTTTCCTCCAAGGCGCGTCAACGGCGAGATGGTCGGCTGTTTCATGACGCCGGATACCACGCTGCCCTATACCTATCCGCGCGCGCTCAAGGACGAGATACGCGAGGCCGTAGGCGATTACGCGGTGGACATCATGTTTCGCCACGATGACAGAGACGCGGTATTGAGAGAGCTTTACGACATGACCGAGCGACGGTTCGAGCTTTTCAAACACCTGATTCGCACCCGACAATGGGACTTCTTCATCGGTCACGAAATCGGCATCGACAGGCTTCAGCACACCTTCTGGAAGTACTTCGATACCGGCCACCACCTTTACGAGCCAGGTTCCAAGTACGAGTCGGCGATACCAGATTACTACAAGATGATTGACAGGAAGGTCGGCGAGCTATTGGAATTGCTCGATGACGACACGGCTATTATGGTGGCGTCTGACCACGGCGCTCAGCGAATGAAGGGCGCTTTCTGCGTCAATCAATGGCTTGCGCAAGAGGGCTACCTGGTCTTCAGCGAGGAGCCGAATGAAATAGGCCCGCTTGAGAAGGCCAGTGTTGATTGGGCCAGAACGAAGGCATGGGCGTGGGGAGGCTATTACGCGCGAGTGTTCGTGAATCTGCAGGGTCGAGAACCACAAGGCGTGGTCGGCGAGTCGCAATATGAAGGATTCCTCGAAGAACTGATAGCAAAGCTGAAGGGGATTAAAGGCCCCAACGGGGAGGCGTGGGATACCCTCGTTAACCGGCCCCAGGAACTCTACGACCAGTGCAACGGCGACCCGCCCGATCTAATGGTGTACTTTGATGATCTGCTGTGGAGGGCCGCGGGCACTGTCGGGCATCAAAGCCAGTATCTACAGGAAAACGATACCGGCCCAGACGATGCGGTGCATTCCAGAGAGGGAATAATTATACTCAACAACGCTGATGTAGAGGGACGGATAGAGGGCGCGCAACTCGTGGACATTGGCCCCACGATATTGAATCTCCTCGGTGTGGCTGTCCCCGAAGACATGGCAGGCAGGCCCCTGGCGTAATCGATCAAAAGTTGAGAATCGCCAGAGTATTTAACGCATTTAGATGGAATTTACGCTTAATTTCCGTCAGGGGCTTGACATCGGCGGGGAATGGCATTATATATCTTCGTATTGGTATGGATGAGTCTGAGATAATCTCATCTGAAATCACAATAACGAAGAGGTGCAGAACCTATGGCAACCCTGAGAAAGAGCGACATCAGTCGAGGGTCGCGTCCAATATGGAGAGTTCCAGAGCGCAAGGTGAGGCGGCCCTCAAGGCAGTCCTCGACAGTATTCAAGAAGCAATCGCAGCCGGAGACCGGGTGGTGCTTACCGGTTTTGGCTCCTTCGAGGTGAGGGACGTAAAAGCCCGGAGAGTGCGGCCCATTAGAGGCGGCAGCGCAGGGGATTTGATAACAGTTCCGGCGCACAAGCGGGTGGGCTTCACGGCGGGCGCGGACCTGAGCAAGTCAGCCCAAGGATAGTAATAGTCTCTATCAATCAGGAGCGAGTTATCAGGCGGGTTACACTTCAATAGCCCGCCTTCTTTTTTACTAAAATATGCGTGGGCAACCCGTCCTTCTACGAAAGGACCGAAAATTGCTGCGAAGCATAAAGCCATGTGTTGACAATCGTAATTAGAGAGGCGAGGGAAAGGAAGGGAGTATGATGGGCAACGAAGTGGATATTCATGAAGCGGTGACGCAGGCTGTAGAATCGCTGCGAGAGGAACTGGTAGGCATAAGCCTGGATATACACACGCATCCCGAGCTAAACTTCGAAGAACACCGCGCTGCGAAGTTGTTGGCTGACACTTTGGAGCAGCACGGTTTCAAGGTGGAGCGCGGCGTTGGCGGAGTGGAGACGGCGTTTCGAGGAACAATAGAGGGCGGCAAGGGGGACGGCCCAACGATCGCTCTGCTAGCTGAGTACGATGCTCTGCCAGACGTAGGACACGGCTGCGGCCACAACCTTATCGCAATTTCAAATCTGGGCGCAGGTCCTGGGCGTCAAAGCTGCGATGGAGTCTCTGCCGGGTCGGTTGGTGGTGCTTGGCACGCCTGCCGAAGAGGGCGGCGGCGGAAAGGTGCGAATGCTTGAAGCGGGAATCTTCAAGGACATCGACATTTCACTATCCTCCCATCCCTCATCCAACGTCACCATAATACCAACCGAAATCCCAATAAGCGAAAGCTGGAGTCTGGCGATGGTCGGCTACAGATACGCCTTTCACGGGAAGTCGGCCCACGCGGCGGCGGCGCCGGAGGCTGGCATCAACGCCCTCAACGCGGTCGTGCATCTGTTCACTGGCATCGACGCGATGCGCCAGCACTTGCGAGAGGACGTACGCATTCACGGCATTATCACTGACGGCGGTACAGCCGCTAACGTAGTGCCTGAATTCGCCGCCGCCAACTTCATGCTGCGCTGTCGAGACCGCGAGTATCTGGAAGTGGTGATCGAGAAGGTGAAACAGGTCGCTGAAGGAGCCGCACAGCTTACCGGCGCGCGCCTTGAAATTCTGCCGAATGAACCGCTGTACGAGAATGTCATTCCCAACGCAACGCTGGCAAAGGCTGCCCACGCCAACGCAGAGGCCATAGGTATGCATCTTGATGCGCTTCCGCCCGGTGCTAGTGGCGGAAGTGGAGCGTCTACCGATTTCGGCAACGTAAGCCAGGTAGTGCCTTCTTTCGCAATGAGATTTGCCGTAAGTGAAGAGCCGGTGCCCGGTCACTCGCTTCTCCTGGCAGAGGCAGCCAAAACGCCTTTTGCCAGCGACAGCGCCATCGGCGTCGCCAAGGTTCTGGGGCTTACCGCGTGTGAACTGTTTGTCGAACCCCGACCTTCTAGCCGCCGCCCGCGACGAACATCAGGCGCGGATGAGCTAGCGGCCCGACAATCGGAAAGGAGTTTTGACGTGACTTCATCAGTGGAATTCGGCATCACGCTTCCTCAGCGCGGGGTCTTCTTCGGTATTACCACTATACGAGACATGTTAGATATGACCATCGATGCCGAACGCTCCGGCGTTTTCAAGTCCGTATGGGTTGGCGATAGCCTGTTTGCGAAACCGAGACCGGACTCCCTAACGCTGCTCGGCGCGTTAGCGAGTGTCACGAACACGTTGAAACTCGGCGTCGGCTGCATGGCGAGCTTTCCGGTGCGCGATCCTATGATATTCGCTTACCAATGGGCAAACCTCGACCTGATTTCCGAGGGGCGTATGCTACTGGCCGCCTGCACGGGAATCGTGGCAGGAGGAGCGAGTGCACGAGAAGGCTCGCACTGGGGCGTTATCGACAAGGAACGGGCCTTTCGCCTGGAGGAGAACATCGAGATTTGCCGACGCCTCTGGAGCGAGGATGACGTTACATTCTCAGGCAACTACCACTCCTTCGAAGGCGTCACTGTGCAGCCAAAACCTGTTCAAAACCCATGCCCTATCTGGATCGCGGCAAATCCTCGACCTGGAACGAAATTCGCCGACAGGTCTATGCGAAGAGTGGCAGAAAGGGCCGATGGCTGGATGACCGTCCGCATGATTCCGGGTTCTATGTCCGATAACTGGGCGTAGATATGCGAGTTCCTCAAAGAGCGCGGCAGAAACCCTGACGATTTTCCCAATATGGCCTACCACAACATCAACATCAATTCTGATAAGCAGGCGGCGTTCGAAGAGTCCAAGAAGTTTCTGGACGAATACTATGGCCCGGTGTTCTCGCCACAAGTGGTAGACGGCTGGACGGCCACCGGAACGCCAGAGCAGTGCATCGAGCACTTGCGAGGGCTAATTGCTGAAGGGGCCAAGACGATTACACTGCGCATTACCTCATGGCGCCAGAAGGAGCAATACAAGCGCCTGGTGAATGAGGTATTGCCCTACGTCAACGAATAATCTGGGCCAGCGTAGTTCGTGGTTGGCAGGTGGGGAACGGTCGATGCCAACAGACATTACAATACGTGTGACTGATTTCCTCAGTTCTTGCGATGACATGGTTTTGGTTAGAAATAGGGTTGTCGAGCCAAGACCTTCCCATTATAATAGCGAAGGTATCTCATTAGTCGGGTGTCGCATTCGTCGAGTCGTGATGCACGACAGCCTGACATGGTAGATGAATGAGACACTTCATCGCCTAATCCTTTGAAGCATCACCTGGTTAATCCAACTTGGGCGGTCCACCCGCCACTCACCTCTGGAGGTTTGCTATGCAGGCTTACTGCCTCAAATGCCGTGCCCACCGCGATATTGATGAAGCAGAGCAGGTTACGTTGAAGAACGGCAGACCAGCGACAAGGGGCAAGTGCTCGGTCTGTTCAGCGGTCGTTTTCAGGATAGGCAAAGCCACTGAATAGAGGGTTCGCCCTGTTCTCAGAGAGTTCAAGTTCAAGGCGCACGCTTGCAAGTCCACTACAAGAGGCGACGGTTTCATCCTAATGCGCAGCATATGCTTGGCGCGAGTTTGAAGAGGACGAACCTCGTGACTTTGTTGCCGCTTGCCAAATGGACGACCCGATGAATGGTGCCCAGAGACGTTCCCATCTTTCCGTGGAAGAATTGCGGCCCAGCGAAATTGCCAATAACTCGCGCCTCTGGCTATTATTAGCGGCCTTCCTTATGGGATTCGCGCTGGCGGCCTGTAATGCGGTTGCAGGGAGCCAGGAGGCTAGCGTCGGCAGCGAGACGGCTAGTCTGGATCAAACGTCTGCGCCGCTTGTTGTCGCGACATCTGGCGAGACTCAGCCTGCGCAGGAATCGAGAGCACCCCTGGTTTCTGATATTACTTCCGATGTGCCCATTTCGCTGGCAGCCGAATTGGGCAGCGATGTGGACGACCTTGCTTACTCTTTTACCCTACCCAGCGTATCAGGGTCGCCGTTCTCACTCGACGCTCAGCTTGGGGATAAGAACGTCGTGGTCGTGTTCTACAGAGCTTTCTGGTGAACCCACTGCTGCGCCCAGCTCGTTGAGTTGACAAAGGAGTACGACCAGATAGGAGACCTCGATGCAGAGGTCGTGGCGATAAGCACCGATGACTTGTCCAAGGCTCAGCACATGGCCGAGCGAGTCGGCATCCCATTTCCAGTGCTGTATGACCCGGATGCCGACGTGGTGCGCGATTACGAAGTCTACAACCTGAGACGCGATGGTCTCGCCACTCCCTCCACCTTTATCATCGACAAAAAGGGAGTCATAAGGTACAAGTACGTCGGCAAGTCCACAGGCGATCGCCCTTCCACTCAACAGGTGTTGGAGCAACTTCGCCTCATAGAGGGGTAGGCAGACATTCTGGGAAATCCTCTTCTTCGCATCTCGATTCCGTCTCTCAAAAATTGAGGGAAAGGGTAAAGTTCTTTCCATTAGCGTGACTGATGTCGCATGCCCAAGCAGTAAGTTTTCGTTACTCTTGCGCCATGTTCTCGTACCAGGCTATCCTGTCTTCATCGATAGAGGCGGAGAGGGCATCCATATCGCCGTCCCCATCCACGTCCGCGGCATACACCGAGAAGGCACCTTCAGCGTCAGTTGTGATTATGCGAGTCGACCAGGATGAGCCGTCGCCTGATGTATTCTCATACCATGCTATCTTGTCGTCAAGCTGTGAAGCGGAGAGGGCGTCAATATCGCCGTCGCCGTCCATGTCCGCAGCGTACACCGAAGTGGCGCTGTCAATGTCAGTAGTTATTGTGAAAGGCAACCAGGACGAGCCATCGCCAAAGGTATTCTCGTACCATGCTATCTTGTTGTCGGAGAATGATGCGGAAAGGACATCGATGTCACCGTCCCCGTCAACGTCCACAGCATACACCGAACGGGCGAAGTCGGCGTCGGTGGTGATCACATTCGGGGGGCCGAAAAGAGCAACGACAGCGGTCGCCGTAGCTACTGGTATTGGAGTGCTCGTAGGGGTAGCCGTGTGAGCTGGTTCTGGAGTGGATGTTGGCGTGCTTGCAAGCACCGGAGTCAATGTAGGCGTCGCCGCTACTTGTGCAGCCGACTGAGGTGTATTGGTTGGAATGGGAGTAGGCACAGGCTCACCG